>NZ_JAFCWC010000001.1:0-659205 GCF_049897365.1 Brevundimonas sp. DC300-4 | reverse complement strand
ACGACCTGCACGGGCGTGGAAATGTTCCGCAAGCTGCTGGACCAGGGCCAGGCGGGCGATAACGTCGGCGTGCTGCTGCGCGGCACCAAGCGTGAAGACGTCGAGCGCGGCCAGGTCCTGTGCAAGCCGGGCTCCATCACGCCCCACACCAAGTTCGTCGCCGAAGCCTACATCCTGAACAAGGAAGAGGGCGGCCGTCACACCCCGTTCTTCACCAACTACCGCCCGCAGTTCTACTTCCGCACCACGGACGTGACCGGCATCGTTCAGTTGAAGGAAGGCGTCGAGATGATCATGCCCGGCGACAACGCCGAGCTGAACGTCGAACTGATCACCCCGATCGCCATGGACCAGGGCCTGCGCTTCGCCATCCGTGAAGGCGGCCGCACCGTCGGCGCCGGCGTCGTCGCCAAGATCCTCGAGTAGCGAATACGACGGTCCAGCGATGAATTGAGTTGAATGAGGCCCCGCTGGAGCAATCCGGCGGGGCCTTTTTCTTTCCCTTCTCCCCTTGCGGGAGAAGGTGCCCCGCAGGGGCGGATGAGGGGTCACGCTGATGCTCGAAGTCGGCCCAGCCAACCCTCCTGTCAGCCGCCGGTACGACCCCTCATCCGTCAGCCTTCGGCTGCCACCTTCTCCCGCAAGGGGAGAAGGGAACCTGCCATACCCATCAACGGATGGTCCGATTTCCTCAATCGAAACAACACCCGGCTCTATTTAAAGCCCTTATACCCATCACCCCCTGAAACGGCCTCACACTGTCCGGTCCTTTTGCGGAGGCACGGATATGGATGATCAGGCGACAAACACCGGCCGACAGGTCGTTCCTGAGGAGGTCTGGGAGACGGTGAAGGCGGACTATCTCGCCGGTCTGTCGGGGCCCGACTGCTGCCGGCGGCACGGTGTGAGCCTGTCGGCCTTGCGAAACCGGGCGGCTCGCGAGGGTTGGCGGCGCTCGGACCAGCCCTGGATCCCGCCTCAGTCGCTCGATCCCTGGGACGAGGGCCGTATTCTCGAAGAGCGTATTTGCGGAAATCTCGACCTGATCGAATGGGGCGAACTGTCGGGCGTCGCCGAGGGGCGGATGATGCGCGCGGTCCTGCGCGGGGATTCGGCCGAGTTCATGCGCTGGCACAAGGTTGCCGAGATCATCGAGGTCCGCGAGGCCGAACTGCGCCGTTGGGCCGAGGAGGAAGAGGTCCGCAAGTTCCACATCCGCCAGCGCGCCCGCGATATCGAGGCCGAGGAGGCCGAGCCGGACTCTAGGAACTATCTGGACTCTGAATTCGCGGAGAGTCTCGAAGACCAGGGCCCGGTAAGGGGGTTCCACATCACCCGGGATGGCGAGTTGGTGCGCGTGAAGCCACGCGAAGTGGACGACGCGGATTTCTCCTCCCTGTCGGGTAGCGATGGGGAGGTGGACGCGAGCCCTTCGCGAGCGGACGGAGGGGGTCTTCGTGCGGCGAGGACCCCTCCGTCTCCTCCGCTTCGCTCCGAATCCACCTCCCCGTCGCTACGCGACGATGAGAAGACAGGGCCCCGGTAACGCCATTACCCGTTCGGCTTGCCCGTCGCAGGATCCGTCGCCGTCTCGCCGGAGTTGCTCGATCCCTTCGATCCCACGGGTTCGGTCGCGGGCCGCGGCGGCTGGCCGTCGCCGGCTGGGCGCTGGTTCTCGTCCTCGGTCTGGCGCGGCGGTCGGGCGGGGTCGGTCATGCTCAAGCTCCTGATGGCCGACACAACGCCCCAGACGCGCGGCGGCTCCAAGGCAGGCTTTTGTTCACCATGCCATTACACCGTCGCGAAACGGGACGTGGGCTAGACCTGAGACAGGAACGCGCCTTGCTCATGGGCGTGGGTCGGAGACTTGCATGCCCGGAACGCTACATATCGAGGTCGTAAAGGCGGACCAGTTGACGGTCGCGGACCGGGTGCTGTGGCGCGCCATGGTCGAGGCCAACCCCGATCTGTCCAGCCCCTATTTCCGCTGGGAGTTCACCGAGATCGCCGCCCGGATCAGCCCCGACGCCGCCGTGGCGATCTTCAGCCGGGGCGGGCGCACCATCGGCTATTTCCCGCACCAGCGGCGCGGATCGGCGATCCAGCCGCTCGGGGCGCCCATGAATGACTATCACGGCGTCATCGCCATGCCGGGCGAGGCGCCGTCCCTGGCCACCGTCGCGGCCCTGCTGAATGCGCCCCGGCTGAACGTCTCGGCCTGGGTCGGACCGTCGGGCGCGGGCGAACTGCGCGAGACCCTGATGACGGTCACGCCCGAGGAGGGGTTTGACGCCTGGTACGTCGAGCGTCGCCAGACCTGGGGCAAATATTTCAAGGACAAGGAACGGGCGCGCCGTAGCCTCGAGGCGGAGCTGGGGCCGATCCGGGTCCAGCGCGGCCTGACCGATCCGGCGCTGCTGGATCAGCTGATCGGGCTGAAGCGCGACCAGTATGCCCGCACGGGTCGGCACGACATCTTCGCCTGCGGCTGGACGCGTGATCTGCTGCACGCCCTGATGGCCTCGGAGCACGAGGATTTCGGCGCCTCGATGGCGGCGCTGTGGGCCGGGGACAGGCTGACCGCCATCGAATATTCGCTGCACGCCGGCGACCGCTACCATTTCTGGTTCCCGGCCTATGAGCCTGCGCTGGCGCGCTGCTCGCCCGGCATTCTCCTGACTATGGATACGATGCGGCTGGGCTGCGATGCCGGGTTCCGGGTCTTCGACTTCGGCTTCGGCGGCGAGGGCTACAAGAAATATTTCTGCAACGCGACCCAGACGGTGCGCGAGGCGGTGATCGTGAAGCCAGGCGTCGGCTCCATGCTGTCTGACGCGGCCGTGGGCCTCCTGAACACCGCCGCGGGTGGGCAGGGCGAGCGGCTGCGCACCAGCGTGCGGCGTCGCTGGGCCGCCATTGAGGCCTGCGAGACCACATCCGCCAACCGCCTGATGGGTGCGGTCGCCGCCGCCGGCGCGGCCATGAAGAAGGTCAAGAGCGCCCCCCAGGCCGCCTGATCGAGATGAGCATGAGCCAGACCCCCAGCCAGACCCGGCGCACCCGCTATCCCGGCCCGATCGATCAGGCGAAGAAGCACCCGCACGCCCTCGTCGACCAGGGCTTCGCCACCGACGAGGCGCTGGCTCAGATCCTGCACCGCTATCCGGCCGAACTGTTCGACATCAACCTGTACGACTACGACGACGAGGGGCAGGTCAGCCTGCGCACCGGCGCGCGCGGCGGCCTGTCGGGCGACCAGCTTCTGGCGGCGGTCCAGGCCGGGCGTCTGTGGGTCAACCTGCGTCAGGCCGAGGCCGGCTGTCCCGACCTGTGGCAGGCTGCCATGGGCGAGTTCGCCACGATCCAGGCCACCTATCCCGGCATGAAGGCTGTGACCAACGCCGGCCAGCTGATCATCTCGTCGCCGGTCGCTAGGGTGCCCTATCATTTCGACGCCGCCGGGGTGGTGTTGTTCCACCTGCGCGGCCGCAAACGCCTCTTCATCTATCCGGGTGACGAGACCCATCTGCCGGAGACGGCGATGGAGCAGGTCGTGGCCCGCCAGACGACCGAGGAACTGCCCTACACCCGCGCCTTCGAGGCGGACGCCCAGGTCATGGATCTGGAGCCCGGCGAGGCCCTGACCTGGCCGCTCTATGCGCCGCACCGGGTCGAGAATCTCGACAGGTTCTGCGTCAGCCTGTCGATGGATTTCCAGACCTGGCCGACGCGGTTCCGCAACGGGGCCATCTACACCAATGCCGTGATCCGCAGCCGGGGAGGGCGTCCGCGGTTCACCGACGCCATGTCTACACCCGAACTCGCCGCCCGCTGGGCCGCGTCTCTGGCCCTGCGTCGCGTCGGTGGCCTCAAGAGCCGGATCGAGCATTTCGAGCGCGATTTCACCCCTGAAGTCGGCGCGGCCGACGGGGCGGGGGCCTTGCGTGCGTGACAGACTTTTCCCTCCCACTCGGGGGAGGGTGGTCGCGTAGCGAGCGGGTGGGGGCGGCAGAGCGAACGAGTGCAGCCCTGTGCGGGGGGCCTCGCCAAGCCGGCCCCACCCGGTCTCCGCTACGCTTCGACCACCCTCCCCCGAGTGGGAGGGAAAACTTGGGCCCGGATTAATTCGAGGTCATGACGTCGAGTTAAACTGACTTCCGTTCATCCCGGGGTCAGGTTCGCTTCAAGCCTTGGAGAGGAACCACGTCATGAGAGCTTTCGTAACTGCCGCCGCATCCGTCGCCCTGCTGGCCGCCCTCGGCGCCGCAGCCCCGGCCTCGGCCAGGGCCGACCGCGAAGTTCGCATTCGCTACGCCGCCGCGCGCGTGGTGGTGATCGTCGAAAACCGCACCGACATCGCCGTCGAGATCGAGCCGGGCTCGGGCGGCCTGCCCCTGCCGACCGTGACCCGCTCCGGCGACGAGGTCCGCATCAACGGCAACCTCGGCCGTCGCGCCTTCCGCCGCTGCGAAAGCGGCCCCGCCGACGCCCGTCAGCCGGGGGAGGGCGCGTCCGTGGAGGTGCGCGAGCACGGCCGGGTCAACCTGTCCGCCGCTCCCCTGATCGTCGTCCGCACACCGCCCACCGTGGACATCTCCACCGAAGACTCCGCCGTGTTCGGCTCGATCGGTCGCGGCGCGACCTCGATCGAACTGGGCAGCGGCGGTTGCGGCGACTGGACCGTGGCCAACACCGCGGGCTCGGCCGACCTGTCGATCGGTGGATCGGGCAGTATCCGCGCCGGGACCTCGAGCAGCCTGGAAGCCTCGATCGGCGGCTCCGGCAACATCGCGGCCGGGGCGACTGGTAACCTCGACGCCTCCATCGGCGGTTCGGGAACCATCATCGTAGCCAGCGCCACGGGCAAGGTCGACGCCGCCATCGGCGGTTCGGGTGACATCCGTGTCAACGGTGGCAGGCCGAGCGAGGTCGACGCGGCCGTCGGCGGCTCGGGCGACATCACCATCACGGGCGATGCCGGGCCGCTGGACGCTTCCATCGCCGGCTCGGGCAACATCACAGTCACAGGCACAGTCGCCAGCCTGGACGCCAGCTTGGTGGGCGGCGGCGACGTCCGCGTAGGCCGGGTCACGGGCTCGGTCTCCCAATCCGTCATGGGCGGCGGCCGAGTGCGAATCGGCAACTGAGCCTCCTGAACTCAGTCTGCTGACAAGGAGGCGGCCTGGGCGAGTGGAACCGCCCGGGCCGTCTTACTATCAAACGGGAGTTGACCGGCGAACTGCTCGTCTCCGAAACGAGAGAAAGTCGCCCGTAACGGTCCGGGCCGCTTGACCAAAACGGAATCAATCGTCATAAGCGCCAACTCTTGTTGGACTGGCTGTGCGGGAAACCGCAGACGCAGTCCGCAGGAACGACCTCGGACCTGTTCTTTGCAGCGACCTGGGACTTCAACGGCTCTCGCGGGCGACTGCGTGGGCCGATCGTTTTTGCGGACGTGCGTACTCTGAAGGCATTCGTGCCTGAAGGCCTCCGGTCTTTGAAATGGTTCACAGGGACGCAGGTTCGCCTGCTTGGGAAATACGACCGATATGGATCAAAGCATCCGCATCAGGCTCAAGGCCTTCGATCACCGCGTCCTCGACTTTTCGACGCGCGAAATCGTGAATACGGCCAAGCGCACGGGCGCCACTGTACGTGGTCCGATCCCGCTGCCGACCCTGATCGAAAAGTTCACCGTGAACCGCTCGCCGCACGTCGACAAGAAGTCGCGCGAGCAGTTTGAAATCCGCACGCACAAGCGTGTCCTAGACATCGTCGACCCCACCCCGCAGACCGTGGACGCGCTCATGAAGCTCGACCTGTCCGCCGGTGTGGACGTCGAGATCAAGATTTAAAGAAACAAAGGCGGGATCCGATATGCGCACGGGCGTGATCGCCAAGAAGCTGGGCATGACCCGCGTGTTCGCCGAAGACGGCGCGCACGTTCCGGTCACTGTGCTTCAGCTCGACGACTGTCAGGTCGTCGGCCAACGCACTCAGGAGCGGGACGGCTACGTCGCCCTGCAACTGGGCGCCGGGGCCAAGAAGGCAAAAAATACGAATAAGGCTCAACGCACGACCTTCGCCACGGCGGAAGTCGAGCCCAAGCACGTCGTCATGGAGTTCCGCGTGTCGGACGACGCCATGATCGACGTCGGAGCGACCCTCACGGCAGACCACTTCGTGGTCGGCCAGAAGGTCGACATCCAGGGCGAGACGATCGGCAAGGGCTTCCAGGGCGGCATGAAGCGCTGGAACTTCAGCGGTCTGCGGGCGTCGCACGGTGTGTCCGTGTCGCACCGGTCGCTGGGTTCCACCGGCCAACGCCAGGACCCGGGCAAGACGTTCAAGGGCAAGAAGATGGCGGGTCAGCTCGGTAACGAGACGATCACCACCCAGAACCTGACCATCGTCCGTGTCGACGCCGAGCGCGGCCTGATCCTGGTCAAGGGCGCTGTCCCCGGCCACGAGGGCTCGTGGGTCAAGGTTCGCGACGCGCACAAGAAGCCGTCCGCCGACCTGCCGTTCCCCGGCTCGTTCAAGACCAAGGGCGGCGCTGCAGCCGCTCCGGCCGAAACGCCTGCTGAAGAGCCGGCAGCGGTCGAGACCGTCGAAGGCGGTGAAGCATGAAACTTTCGAGCATCAACCTCGACGGCAAGGCCCTGGGCGACGTTGAACTGTCGGACGCCGTTTTCGGCATCACCGACATTCGCGGCGACCTTCTGGCCCGTTACGTCAACTGGCAGTTGGCCAAGCGCCGCGCCGGCACCCACAAGGTTCAAACCCGCAACGAGAACTCTCGTACGGGCAAGAAGATGTACAAGCAGAAGGGCACCGGCGGCGCTCGTCACGGTTCGCGCCGTGCACCGCAGTTCGTCGGCGGTTCGCGCGCCTTCGGCCCGATCGTCCGCGATCACGGCTTCGACCTTCCCAAGAAGGTTCGCGCCCTGGCCCTGCGTCACGCCCTGTCTTCCAAGGCGAAGTCGGGCGACCTGGTCGTCGTCGACGCCCTGACGGTCAAGGACGCCAAGACCGCTGCTCTGCGCGAGACCTTCGGCAAGCTGGGCTGGACCCGGACGCTGATCATCGCCGGTCCCGAAGTCGACGCGAACTTTGCGCTGGCCTCGCGGAACATCCCGCAGATCCACGTGCTGCCGAACGCCGGCCTGAACGTCTATGACATCCTGCGCGCCGACAAGCTGGTCCTCTCGAAGGCCGCCGTCGAAGCCATCGAAGCCCGCTACGCCGACTTCAAGCCGTCGCGTCGCGAGCAAGCCGAGAAGGACGCCGCGTAATGGCTGCCCAACCCACCGCCAAACACTACGACACCATCCTGTCGCCGATCATCACCGAGAAGGCGACGATCCTGTCGGAGCAAAACAAGGTCGTGTTCCGCGTTGCCGGAACCTCGACCAAGGACGAGATCGCAGCTGCGGTCGAAAGCCTGTTCAAGGTCAACGTCCTGAAGGTCAACACCCTGGTTCAAAAGGGCAAGACCAAGCGCTTCCGCGGCATCATGGGCCGTCGGGTCGACATCAAAAAAGCGATCGTGACGCTGGCCGACGGCCAGTCGATCGACGTCACCACGGGGCTCTGATCAGATGGCCTTGAAAACATACAATCCGACTTCGCCGGGCCGTCGCGCCCTTGTGCTGATCGACCGTTCGGAGCTCTTCAAGGGCCGTCCCGAAAAGTCGCTGACCGAAGGCCTGACCAAGTCGGGCGGACGTGGTCAGGGCGGTCGCATCGCTGTTCGCTTCCGCGGCGGCGGCGCCAAGCGCCTGTATCGCAAGATCGACTTCAAGCGTCGTAAGTTCCAGACCGCGACCGTCGAACGGTTGGAGTATGACCCCAACCGCACCGCCTTCATCGCCCTCATCACCTATGAGGACGGCGAAAAGGCCTACATCGTCGCGCCGCAACGCCTGAAGGCGGGCGACACGATCGTGGCCGGCGAAAAGACGGACGTTAAGCCTGGCAACGCCATGCCGCTGCGCTCCATCCCCGTCGGCACTATCATCCACTGCGTGGAGATGAAGCCGGGCAAGGGCGCCCAGCTGGCCCGTTCGGCCGGCGCCTATGCCCAGCTGGTCGGTCGCGATCAGGGCTACGCCCAGATCCGCCTCGGCTCCGGCGAACTGCGCATGGTTCTGGACGGCTGCATGGCCACGGTGGGCGCCGTTTCTAACGCCGACCACATGAACCAGAACATGGGCAAGGCCGGTCGCGTCCGTCACATGGGCTTCCGTCCGCACGTTCGCGGCGTCGCCATGAACCCGGTCGATCACCCCCACGGCGGTGGTGAAGGCAAGACCTCTGGCGGTCGTACCCCGGTTACGCCGTGGGGCAAGGACACCAAGGGTTCGCGCACCCGCAAGAACAAGTCTACGGATCGTTTCATCATCCGTAGCCGTCACCTCAAGAAGGCTCGCTAAAGATGGCTCGCTCCTCCTGGAAAGGCCCGTTTGTCGACGGGTATCTGCTCAAGAAGGCCGACGCCGTTTCGACGTCGGGCCGCAAGGACGTGATCAAGACCTGGTCGCGCCGCTCAACCATCCTGCCGCAGTTCGTGGGCCTGACTTTCGGCGTCCACAACGGTCACAAGCACGTCCCCGTGCATGTGAACGAGGACATGGTTGGCATGAAGCTGGGCGAGTTCTCGCCCACCCGTTCGTTCCCCGGCCACGCCGCGGACAAGAAGGCGAAGCGGAAGTAAGATGCCAAAGACGAACAACACACGCCGCGTCGGTCCGACCGAAGCCCGCGCCAAACTGGTGAACGTCCGGATCAGCCCTCAGAAGCTGAACCTGGTTGCCCAGTCGATCCGTGGTCTGCCGGTGCAAAAGGCGCTGAACGAACTCGAGTTCAGCCGCAAGCGCATCTCGGACGACGTCCGCAAGGTTCTGTATTCGGCGGTTTCGAACGCCGAGAACAACCACAACCTCGATATCGACAACCTGATCGTGTCCGAGGCCTTCGTGGGCAAGAACCTGGTGATGAAGCGTTTCGCGAGCCGTGCTCGTGGCCGCTCGTCGCGTATCCTGAAACCGTTCAGCGAGATCACTATCGTGGTCCGTGAAGCCGGCGAGGCCGCCTGATATGGGTCAGAAAATCAATCCGATCGGTTTCCGCCTCGGCGTGAACCGTACCTGGGACAGCCGCTGGTTCGCCGACGGCCCGACCTACGCCCGTCTGCTGCACCAGGACCTGAAGCTGCGCACGTGGCTCAAGGAACGCCTGAACGCCGCCGGCGTGTCGCGCATCATCATCGAGCGTCCGCACAAGAAATGCCGCGTGACGATCTACGCCGCCCGTCCGGGTGTCGTGATCGGCAAGAAGGGCGCTGACATCGAGAAGCTCCGCAAGGACATCTCCGCCCGTACCGAAGGCGAAGTTCACCTGAACATCGTCGAGGTCCGCAAGCCCGAAACCGACGCCCAGCTGATTGCCGAGAACATCGCCCAGCAGCTGGAACGCCGTATCGCGTTCCGCCGCGCGATGAAGCGCGCCATGCAGTCGGCCATGCGTCTCGGCGCCAAGGGCGTTCGCATCAACGTGTCGGGTCGCCTCGGCGGTGCCGAAATCGCGCGGATGGAATGGTATCGCGAAGGCCGTGTGCCGCTGCACACCCTGCGCGCCGACATCGACTACGGCTTCATTCAGGCCAAGACGACCTACGGCATCATCGGCGTGAAGGTCTGGGTGTTCAAAGGTGAAGTGCTCGAGCACGATCCGATGGCCCAGGACAAGCGCTGGGCTCTGGAAGCCGCCGGTCCGTCGTCCAACGAAGGCCGCGAACGTGGTGGCCCGCGCGGTGACCGTGGTCCCCGCCGTGGCCGTGAGGGCTAGGGAAAATGCTGCAGCCTAAGAAAACCAAGTACCGGAAGGCCTTCAAGGGCCGTATCCACGGCGCCGCCAAGGGTGGCTTCTCGCTGAACTTCGGTTCGTATGGCCTGAAGACGCTTGAGCCGGAACGCATCACTGCGCGTCAGATCGAGGCGGCCCGCCGCGCGATCACCCGCCAGATGAAGCGTCAGGGCCGTGTCTGGATCCGCGTTTTCCCGGACGTTCCCGTCTCGGGCAAGCCTGCCGAAGTCCGCATGGGCAAGGGCAAGGGCGCCGTGGATCACTGGGCGGCGCGCTGCCACCCGGGCCGGATCCTGTTTGAAATCGACGGCGTCGCCGACGACGTGGCTCGCGAAGCCCTGCGTCTGGGCGCCGCCAAGCTGCCGGTCCGCACCAAGGTGGTCACCCGCCTCGACGCCGGCGTCGCCCATGTGGAGCACGTAGGCGCATGACCAAGATCGCCGACCTCCGGGTCCAGACCCCCGATCAGCTGGGCGACCAGCTGCTGTCCCTGAAAAAGGAGCAGTTCAACCTGCGCTTCCAGGCCGCCACCGGCCAGATGGAAAAAACTCACCGCGTTGGTGAAGTGCGCAAAGACATCGCCCGCATCTCGACGCTTCTGCGTGAGAAGCGGTCGGCCTCGTAAGGAAACACTATGCCCAAGCGAATCCTCGAAGGCGTGGTCGTGTCCGACAAAGGCGACAAGACCGTCGTCGTCGTCGTCCAACGCACGCTGCTGCACCCGGTCATGAAAAAGATCGTGCGCCTCTCCAAGAAGTACCACGCCCACGACGAAGCGAACGCCTTCAAGGAAGGTGACATCGCCCGCATCCGTGAGTGCGCCCCGAAGTCCAAGCTGAAGCGCTGGGAGGTCCTCTCGAAGGACACCCCGGCCTCGGCGTCGTAATCAGAGGGATCTGACACTATGATCCAGATGCAAACTAACCTGGAGGTAGCCGATAATTCGGGTGCTCGCCGGGTCATGTGCATCAAGGTGCTCGGCGGCGCTAAGCGTCGCTACGCCTCGGTGGGCGACACTATTGTCGCCTCGGTCAAGGAAGCGATTCCTCGTGGCCGCGTCAAAAAGGGTGAAGTGGTTCGCGCCATCGTCGTGCGCACCGCCAAGGACATCCAGCGCAAGGACGGTTCCGTCATTCGCTTCGACAAGTCCGCCGCCGTCATCGTCAACAAGCAGAACGAGCCGGTCGGCACGCGGATCTTCGGCCCGGTTCCCCGTGAACTGCGCGCCAAGAACCACATGAAGATCATCTCGCTCGCTCCGGAGGTCCTGTAGTCATGGCCGCCAAGATCAAAAAGGGCGATCGCGTCGTCGTCCTCGCCGGCAAGGACAAGGGCCGCACCGGTGAAGTCACCAAGGTGCTGCCGACCGAAAACCGCGTCCTGGTCCAGGGCGTGAACATGGTCCAGCGCCACACGCGTCCGACCCAGGGCGACCCCCAGGGCGGCATCAAGAACAAGGAAGCCACGCTTCACCTGTCGAACGTCGCGATCGCCGACGCCAACGGCAAGGCGAGCCGCGTCGGCTTCCGCATGGAAGGCGACAAGAAGGTTCGCTTCGCCAAGACGACGGGAGACGTCATCTGATGGCCGATACCAAATACACCCCTCGTCTGAAGGACGAGTTCAACACCCGCATCAAGGGCGTGATGACCGAGAAGTTCGGTTACACCAACCCGATGCAGATGCCGCGTCTGGACAAGATCGTCCTGAACATGGGCATCGGTGAAGCCGTCGCCGACTCCAAGAAGGCCAATGCGGCCCTCAAGGATCTGACGGCCATCGCCGGCCAGAAGGCGGTGCCGACCAAGGCCCGTAACTCCATCGCCGGCTTCAAGCTGCGCGAAGGCATGGTCATCGGCGGCAAGGTCACCCTGCGCGGCGACCAGATGTATGAGTTCCTGGACCGTCTGATCACGATCGCCCTGCCGCGCGTGAAGGACTTCCGTGGTCTCAAGCCGACGTCGTTCGACGGTCGCGGCAACTACGCCATGGGGCTAAAGGAACACATCGTGTTCCCCGAGATCAACTACGACCAGATCGACCAGATGTGGGGCATGGACATCATCGTCTGCACCACGGCCAGGACAGACGACGAGGCGCGCGCGCTTCTGACCGAGTTCAAGTTCCCGTTCGTGAAGAACTGAGCGGGAAGGGAAAAGCAAAATGGCAAAGAAAAGCGCCGTAAACCGCAACGAGATGGTGAAAGCCCTTGTTGCGAAGTATGCCGCGAAGCGGGCCGCCCTCAAGGCGACCGCCAACGACGAGAGCCTGCCTCTGGAAGAGCGTTTCGACGCCCGCCTGAAGCTGGCCGAGCTGCCGCGTAACTCGGCCGCCGTCCGGATCCGCAACCGCTGCGAAGTGACGGGCCGTCCGCGGGCCTTCTATCGCAAGCTCAAGATGAGCCGGATCGCGCTGCGCGAACTCGGCAACCTGGGACAGATCCCGGGCCTGACGAAGTCCAGCTGGTAAGGGGAGCGAACAGACATGATGATCAACGATCCCCTGAGCGACATGATCGCTCGCATGAAGAACGCGGCCATGCGCAAGCGTTCCAAAGTGCTCACCCCGGCCTCCCGTCTGCGCCAGCGCGTCCTCGACGTGCTGCAGGACGAAGGCTACATCCGCGGCTATTCGCTGGTTCAGAACCCCGGCGAATTCCCGCAGTTCGAGATCGAGCTCAAGTACTTCGACGGCCAGCCGGTCATCGCCGAGATCGCTCGCGTGTCCAAGCCGGGCCGCCGCGTCTATTCGGCGATCACTGACCTGAAGCCGGTCAAGAACGGTCTGGGCATCTCGATCCTTTCGACTTCAAAGGGTGTCATGTCCGACACCGCAGCCCGCGACGCGAACGTCGGTGGCGAAGTCCTCTGCAGGGTCTACTAAAGATGTCCCGTATCGGAAAACGCACCATCACGGTGCCCAAGGCTGTCACGGTCACCATCGACGGCCAGACCGTCTCGGTGAAGGGTCCCAAGGGCGAACGCTCCTGGACCGTCGCTGACGAGATCGAGGTCAAGTTCGAAGACGGCGAGATCAACCTGGTCGCCCGTAACGACTCGCAACGCGCCAGCGCGATGTGGGGTCTGTCGCGCACTCTGGTCGACAACATGGTCGTCGGCGTCACGGACGGTTTCGAGCGGGTGCTCGAACTGGTCGGCGTCGGTTATCGCGCCGCCCTGAAGGGTTCGGACCTGTCGCTGCAACTGGGCTTCTCGCACGAAGTCGACGTCAAGGCCCCGGCCGGCGTCACCTTCACCGTGCCCAAGCAGACCGAAATCCGCATCTCCGGCAACGACAAGCAGGTCGTCGGCGAACTGGCCGCCAACATCCGCAAGCTGCGTCCCCCCGAGCCCTACAAGGGCAAGGGCGTCCGTTATTCGGGCGAGAAGGTGCGGCGCAAGGAAGGCAAGAAGAAGTAGGTCATGGCAACGACTCTCAAGCAAAAAGCCGTCCGCCGCACCGATCGCAACCGTCGCCGGCTCAAGGCGATGGGCAACGGTCGCCTGCGTCTGTCCGTGCATCGTTCGGACAAGAACATCTCGGCCCAGATCATCGACGATCTCAAGGGGATCACCGTGGCTTCCGCCTCGTCGCTGGAAGGCGACAAGGCCGGGACGTCCAAGGGCTCCAACGTCGAGGCGGCTGCCGCGATTGGCAAGCTGGTCGCCCAGCGCGCCATCGAGAAGGGCGTCACCGATGTGGTCTTCGACCGCGGTGGCTACATCTATCACGGACGGGTGAAGGCGCTGGCGGATGCCGCGCGTGAAGCCGGCCTGAACTTCTAAGGACCGCACAGATGGCGCAAGCACCTCAACGCGGCGGCGGCGGCAACGACCGCAATCGTCGCGACAACCGCAACGGCCCTGCCGCCGACGGTCCGGATTCGGACATCGTCGAAAAGCTGGTCCACATCAACCGCGTCGCGGCCACCGTCAAAGGCGGCCGTCGCTTCTCCTTCGCAGCCCTGATGGTCGTCGGTGACGGCAAGGGACGCGTGGGCTTCGGTCACGGCAAGGCGCGCGAAGTGCCGGAAGCCATCCGCAAGGCGACCGAAGAAGCCAAGAAGACGATGATCCGCGTTCCCCTGCGCGAAAACCGCACCCTGCACCACGATGGCAACGGCCGTTGGGGCGCCGGCAAGATCATGATGCGCGCGGCTCCTCCGGGAACCGGCGTGATCGCGGGCGGTCCGATGCGCGCAGTCCTGGAGACCCTCGGCGTCGCCGACGTGGTCGCCAAGTCCACGGGCTCGTCGAACCCCTACAACATGATCCGGGCGACGTTCGAGGCGCTGAAAGTTCAGTCCTCGCCCCGCCAGGTCGCCTCGAAGCGTGGCAAGAAGGTCTCCGACCTGATGGGCCGCCGCAACGACGGCGCCTCGACGCCTGAAGCCGTGGAGTCCTGAGCATGGCCAAGTCAGAAGCCAAGACGGTCACCGTCAAGCAGACCGGTTCGCCGATCCGCCGCAAGAACGACCAGCGCGCCACCCTGGTGGGCCTGGGTCTGAACCGCATGGGCCGCGAGTCCACGCTGGAAGACACCCCTTCGGTTCGCGGGATGATCGCCAAGGTCGCCCACCTGACCGAGATCGTCGAAAAGTAAGCCGTTTGTATCTCCCTCCCCCTCGGGGGAGGGCAGGTCGCCCTCGGGCGACCGGGTGGGGGCGGCTCGGCGAGCCGCCTTTACTGCTGTCGGGGGAGCCGCTATAGCGCGCGTCCCTTAGAGATTTGGGCCCGGCTCGCCTTGCCGTTCCCACCCGGTCGGCTTCGCCGACCACCCTCCCCGGACGGGGAGGGAGACGACCGAGACCAACAAGCCGAGTCCGCTGATACAGCGGGCGCTAGCACCCGAAAGGATCAGGCACATGAAACTGAACGAAATTCGCGACAACGAAGGCGCCCACAAGAAGCGCATGCGCGTCGGCCGCGGCCCGGGTTCGGGCAAGGGCAAGACCGCCGGTCGCGGCGTCAAGGGCCAGAAGTCCCGTTCGGGCGTCGCCATCGGCGGCTTCGAAGGCGGCCAGATGCCGCTGTACATGCGTATGCCCAAGCGCGGCTTCAACAATCCTAACGCCCTCAAGCTGGCCGAAGTGAACCTGTGGCGCCTGCAGGACGCCATCGACGGCGGCAAGCTGGAGATCAAGGGCGAGATCAAGGGCGACGCCCTGGTCGCCGCCGGCGTGATCCGTCGCGTCAAGGACGGCGTCCGTCTGCTGGGCACCGGCGAGGTCAAGTCCAAGCTGAGCCTGGTCGTCTGGTCGGCCTCGGCCGGCGCCGTGAAGGCGATCGAAGCCGCAGGCGGCTCGGTCGTGCAGGAGCGGATCGCTGCTGAAGCCAAGGCCGCTGCGCGCGTCGAGAAGCGCAACCTCGCCAAGGGCAAGGTTCCGGCTGCCAAGGCCCCGCGCGGCGATGCCAACAAGATCTCGGCTCGCACGACCCGCACGGCCGCCAAGGCTTAACCCAATAAAGCGTGGGGGGCGGTCTCGCTAAGGGGCCGCCCTTCGCCTATCTGGACGAAGGCGTCGGATTCGAAAGCGGATCGGACGCAGCGTACTGACAAGTCGGGGTAACGACATATGGCTTCGGCCGCCGAACAACTCGCCGCCAATATGAACATGGGCTCGTTCGCGAAGGCGACCGAGCTCCACAAGCGTCTGCTGTTCACGCTTGGCGCGCTTCTCGTCTATCGCATCGGTACCTATGTGCCGATCCCGGGCATCAACTCCGCCGCCTTCCTGCAGTTTTTCCAGGATCCGGACGGACAGCGCGGCGTCCTGGACATGTTCAACATGTTCTCGGGCGGCGCCGTGGAACGGATGGCCGTCTTCGCGCTGAATGTGACGCCCTACATCTCGGCCTCGATCATCGTCCAGCTGATGGGCAGTGTGTATCCGCCGTGGGAGAAGCTGAAAAAAGAAGGCGGCGAAAGCGGCCGCAAGCAGCTGAACCAGTACACCCGTTACCTGACCGTGTTCTTGGCTCTGGCCCAGTCGTTCGGCATCGCGGCGGGCCTCAACGCCCAGCCCGGCCTGATTGACGAGCCCGGCATCTTCTTCATCGCCACCACGGTCGTCTCCCTGACGGGCGGCACCATGTTCCTGATGTGGCTGGGTGAGCAGGTGACAGCGCGCGGGGTCGGCAACGGCATCTCGCTGATCATCTTCGCCGGTATCGTCGCGGTTCTGCCGGGCACCGTCGCCCGGATGCTTGGACTGGCCCAGCAGGGTCAGATTTCAGCGTTCGGCCTCCTGTTCCTGGCCGTCCTCGCCGTGGCCACGATCGTCTTCATCGTCTTCATGGAACGCGCCCAGCGCCGTCTTCTGATCCAGTATCCGAAGCGCCAGGAAGGCAACCGGATGGCCGGGGGCGAGCGTTCGTTCCTGCCGCTGAAGGTGAACACCGCCGGGGTCATCCCGCCGATCTTCGCCTCGTCGCTGCTGCTGCTGCCGACCACGGTCGCCCAGATGACCGCCACGGCCGACCTGCCGGCATGGATGAGCTGGCTGCCCTTCGTGACCGCCCAGCTGACCCATGGCCAGCCGCTGTTCATGCTGCTGTATGCCGGCTTGATCATCTTCTTCTGCTTCTTCTACACCTCGATCACCTTCAACCCTGAAGACACGGCCGAGAACCTGAGGAAGTACGGTGGCTTCCTGCCGGGCATCCGTCCGGGCAAGCGCACGGCGGAATATCTGGACTACGTCCTGACCCGCCTGACCGTGATCGGCGCTGCCTACATCACGGCCGTCTGCCTCCTGCCGGAATTGATGGTCGCCCAGATGGGCAACAGTCTGTACTTCGGCGGCACCTCGATCCTGATCGTCGTGTCGGTGACCATGGACACCGTGGCTCAGATCCAGTCTCAACTGCTGGCTCACCAGTACGAAGGCCTGATCAAGAAGGCCCGACTGCGGGGTCGTGGCGGCCGAGGCGCGCCTACGCCCGTTCGCCGCTAAGCCAGCATTGTGATGGGCTGTCGCGCATTGCGTGATTTGGGCCCGAGCGCCCGGGGAGGGGCCTGAACATGAACCTGATCCTGTTCGGGCCCCCTGCGGCCGGCAAGGGCACCCAGGCCAAGCGGCTGGTCGAGCAGCGCGGCATGGTCCAGCTGTCGACCGGCGACATGTTGCGCGAGGCGATCGCATCCGGCTCGGAACTGGGTCAGCAGTGCAAGGAGATCATGGCGCAAGGCGGTCTGATCGCCGACGACATCGTCATCGCCCTGATCGAGGCCCGACTGAAGGAAGCCGAAGACGCCGGAGGCGCAATTTTCGACGGCTTCCCGCGCACGATCGCCCAGGCCGAGGCGCTCGACGCCATGTTGGCCAAGATGGGCAAGCAGATCGATCGGGTTGTCCGCCTCAAGGTCGATGACGCAGCCCTGACGGATCGGATTTCCAAACGCTTCGCCGAACAAGGCCGTCCGGACGACAATCCGGAGAGCTTCAAGGTTCGTCTGGACGCCTACAACCGCAACACCGCGCCCCTGCTGCCCTACTACGGCGACAAGGGATTGCTGACCGAGGTTGATGGCATGGGCTCGATCGAGACGGTGGCTATTGCCATCGACACCGCACTCGACGCGTCCTGATCTGAACCGGAGCTGAGCCTTCGGCATTCCTGCGCGTTCAGCCGGGCATGGTAGAAGCGGCCGTGTTACATCCTCCATCCTCTCCGCGAGCCCGCAGTGCGGCCCGGGCCGGCGCCGTGGCGCTGGTCGTCCTGGTCCATGCCGGCCTGTTCGCCGCCGTCGGCATGGGACAGGTTGAGTCGATCGATGTGCCCATGCGCACGCCGATCGACGTCGAGCTGTTCCGCCCCATCACACCTCCGCCGCCTCCGCCTCCCGCGCTGGTCGAGGTCGCTCCCGGCGGCGGCGCGCCCGCAGCGCCGTCCCGCGTCCATGTCACGCCCAAGCCTCCCGAGGTTCCGCCCGAACTGCCCGTCGCCCCGCCGACGCCCGCGGCCGCTCCGACGCTGGTCGTCGGAGCCTCGCCTACCGCCAGTCTGAACTCAGGCCTCGGTCAGGGCGGGCAGGGGACCGGGACGGGATCAGGAACGGGCGAAGGAGACGGGCCGGGCTCGGGCTCGGGGCCGATCATCCTGCGAGGCGCCTCGAATGGTGAGATCCTGGCCTTCGTGCCGCCCGAAGCCCGGCGACAGCGGCGGTCGGGCCGAAGCGCGGTCAACTGTGTGATCCGCGCCGACACCCGACTCGAGGGCTGCCGGGTCGTCGATGAATCTCCCGGCGGCTTCGGCTTCGGTGAGGCCGCCGTCCGGATCGCCGAGACCCATTTCCGCTTCCGCCCGCCGACGACGGCATCGGGACGGCCGGTGGACGGGTTCCGCGTGACGGTCACGGTCAACTTCGGCCGCCAGTAGAGCCCCGGCGGTTTGACACCCGCTCCCCAATCACCCCCAGATGGGGCGCAGATTTTGCGTTGGGGGCGACCATGACTTTCAGGTTCGGCGGGACGGCGACGGCGATCGCTCTGGTATTGACCATGGGCGGCATGGCCCCTTCGGTCGTGATCGCCCAAACGACCCCCGTGAGCTATGCCGAGAGTGTCGAGGGCCTGACGCGGCAGGACGGCCTCCTGACCCTGTTCACCGATGCGGCGTCCGGCAAGCTTCTGCTGCAACTGCCCGCGCCCGGAGCGGACGGGACTCTGGCGCGCGTTATCCATCACACGGCGTTGCGAACCGGCGTCGGCTCGGCCGTAACCGGGCTGGACCGGGCACAGATCGGGGCGACCAACATCCTTGTCTTCCGCCGTGTCGGCAAACGCGTCGTCGCCGAATTCGAGAACCCCCGCTATCGCGCGCCGGCGGGCTCGGCCGAGGAGCAGGCGGCGGCGCGCGACGCCTTCGTCGGCTCGACCATCTGGGCGGGGGACGTGGTCGCCACGGCGCCCGACGGTTCTGTCCTCATCGACATCTCCGGTTTCGTGACCCGCGACGCCCACGGCATCGTCCAGGGGCTGGCAGGGCAGGGGACGCTGCGTCCCGTCGCCGACCTGACGATGGTCGATGCGTCGCAGGCGAAGTCCTTCCCCGACAATGTCGAGATGGAGGCCCGGCTGACCTTCTCCGTCGATGGCCCCGGCCCGGTGCTGCGCCAGATCGCGCCGGATGCTCGGCTGGTGACTTTCACCGTGCGCCACAGTTTCATCCGCCTGCCCGACGCTGGCTATGCGCCGCGCCCCTATGATCCGCGCACCGGTGCGATCAGCACTATCGTGACCGACTTCTCCGCGCCGCTGGACGAGCCGATTGTCAGCCGCCTCGCCAACCGCTTCCGGCTGGTGAAGACCGATCCGTCTGCGGCCCGTTCGACCGTGGTCGAGCCCATCGTCTTCTACGTCGACCGCGCCGCGCCCGAGCCGATCCGCTCGGCCCTGGTCGAGGGGGCCATGTGGTGGGCCGACGCCTTCGACCGAGCCGGCTATATCGACGCCTTCCGCGTCGAGGTCCTGCCCGAGGGCGTCGATCCGCTCGACGCCCGCTACAACGTCATCAACTGGGTCAACCGCGCGACGCGCAGCTGGTCCTACGGCCAGAGCGTCGTCGATCCGCGCACGGGCGAGATCGTCAAGGGCAGCGTTCTTCTGGGTTCCCTCCGCATCCGCCAGGACATGCTGATCTTCGAAGGTCTCGTCGGCGCCGGCCAGACCGGCGCGGGCGGCCCCAACGATCCGCAGGCCATTGCGCTCGCCCGCATTCGCCAGCTGTCGGCGCACGAGGTGGGCCACGCCATAGGCCTGCTGCACAATTTCGCCGCCTCGACGCAGGATCGAGCCTCGGTGATGGACTATCCGGTTCCCCAGGTCGCGGTGAACGGTGACCGCCTGGACTTCACGGACGCCTATTCGGTCGGCATGGGCGGCTGGGACCGGTTCGCCATCGACTGGCTCTACGCCGATGTCAGTCCGGCTGAACTGGACCGCCGGGCCGCAGCAGGGGCGGCGACCTGGCGTTTCGTGTCCGATCCGGACGCCCGTATTGGCGGCGATGCCCAGGCCTGGGGCAGTTTGTGGGACAACGGCGCCGACCCCGTCGCCGAACTGGATCACCTGATGCAGGTCCGCCGGGTCGCCCTGGAACATTTCGGACTCGACAACCTGCCCGCCGGCTCGGCCGTCAATGATCTGAGGCGGCGGCTGGTGCCGATCTATCTGTATCACCGCTACCAGGTCGACGCGGTGGCCAAGCTGGTGGCGGGCGTGGACTATGCCTACCCCATCGTCGGCGACGGGCATGAAGCGGCGACGGCGGTTCCGGCCGCGATCCAGCGCGCGGCCCTGGCGGGCCTGATCGGGACCCTGTCGCCCGCTGAACTCGACCTGCCTGACCCGCTTCTGGCCCTGCTGGCGGCCCAGCAGTCGGGCGATAGCGACCCGCAGCACGACATCGAGGTCTTCGCCTCGCGCCAGGGCCGGAACTTCGACGCCGGCAGCGCGGCGGAGGCGGCGGCGGACGTCACCCTCCAGGCCCTGTTCGCGCCCCAACGCGTCGAGCGGCTCACAGACATGGGGCGCCGCGATCCGGCCGCCCTGGGTCTCGCCGAGACGATCGACAGCCTGACCACGGCCGTGTTCGCGCCCGCTCCCGGTCGCCTTGGCGAGCCCGCGCGCCGTGTCCAGGCTCGCACGGCCCTGACCCTGGCCGGTCTGCTGCGGTCCGGTGCGGTGTCGGCGACCACGGCCGCCGTGGTCGCCGACCGGCTGGAAACGCTGGCCGGGCGTCTGGCGGCCTCCCGCGCCGCTGATCCGGTGCAGCGGGCGCACGACCGCTGGCTCGGCGCCCTGCTGCAGGATCGCGAACGCCTGGATCAACTGCTGGAGGCAAACCGGGTCGAGACTCCCACGCCACCGGGCAGCCCGATAGGTGCGGAGGCCTGTTGGCACTGCTGACCGGGGACTTGACCGTCTCGCCGCCGAGATCCAGCATCCGGCGTTCTCGGAATTAAGGGACGGGCGCGATGAACGGCGGCGCGGCGGTCAACGGGGCGGTCAATGTCGAGCGTCGCAGGCGAGCCGCAATCGGCGCCGCCGTGACGGCCCTTCACGTCGCCGTGCTGATCTGGCTGGGCGTCAGTGTGGTTCCCGTCCTCCCGGAGGTGACGACCCGGGCATTCGACGTTGTCCTGATGCGACCCGCGATGAAGCCGAACCCCGATTCCGACAGTCCGACCTCCAGTGGCGGCGCGGCCTCCGCACCCTCGACCCTCCATCTTGCGCCCGAACCCCGTCTGGATGCGGTGGAGCTGACCGCACCTATTGAACCCGCGCCCCTCCAGCCTCTGGTGCTGGGCTTCGCGCCCCTGATCAGCCCGTCGTCATCGGCGGGGGCGGGGACGGTAAGCGGCGACGGCATAGGGGCCGGACCAGGGCCTGGTGCGGCCGGGAGCAGGGATGCGGTCCTCATCGAGGGACCCGCCGGCGCGGTCATCACCCAGGACGTGCAGTCGGCCGCGTTGGTGCAAGCCGGTCAGTCTCATGTCATTCTGCGTTGCCGGATACGTCTAGATCAGCGGCTGACGGGTTGCCGCGTGATAGGAGAGCATCCGCGCCCCTCCGGCTATCGCAGAGCCGCCCTCCTGCGATCGCGCGAGTTTCGCTTTCTGCCACCACAGCAGGGTGGGCGACCCGTCGATGGACGCTGGAAAATCGTCGCCATCGCGTTTCCGGCTGCCCCCGAGGCGGAACCCGTCACAGCGCTGGTTGACGGAAGCTGAATCACCTGTATAAAGTCGGCTTCCGCGAAAGACGCGCACGCTCCTGGTCTGTTGACCGGAGCGGTTTCTGCGTCTGATCATGCGCATCTGGAGAGCTACGTGGCCCGTATTGCTGGCGTCAACATCCCGACCAACAAGCGCGTGGAAATCGCGCTTCAGTACATTCACGGCATCGGCCCCGCCGCCGCCAAGGACATTGTGGGCAAGGTGGGCATCGAAGCCGCCCGCCGCGTCAACCAACTGACGGACGCCGAAGTCCTGCAGATCCGCGAGACCATCGACAAGGATCACACCGTCGAGGGCGACCTGCGCCGCGAGACGTCGATGAACATCAAGCGTCTGATGGACCTGGCCTGCTACCGCGGCCTGCGTCACCGCAAGGGCCTGCCGGTCCGCGGCCAGCGCACGCACACCAACGCCCGCACCCGCAAGGGTCCCGCCAAGCCGATCGCCGGCAAGAAGAAGTAAGACAGACACATGGCCAAGGAACCGGGTCGCGTAAAGAAGCGCGAGCGCAAGAACATCACCTCGGGCGTCGCCCACGTGAATGCGTCTTTCAACAACACCATGATCACGATCACGGATGCCCAGGGCAACGCGATCTCGTGGTCGTCGGCGGGTCACATGGGCTTCAAGGGTTCGCGCAAATCTACGCCCTACGCCGCCCAGATGGCCGCCGAAGACGCCGGCAAGAAGGCCCAGGAACACGGCGTCAAGACGCTGGAAGTCAACGTCTCGGGTCCGGGTTCCGGTCGTGAGTCGGCGCTCCGCGCCCTGCAGTCGGTCGGCCTGACCATCACGACCATCCGCGACGTCACGCCGATGCCGCACAACGGTTGCCGTCCGCCCAAGCGCCGCCGCGTCTAAGCGAACACCGCCTACGCCGACCCTATTCTCCGCCGGCCCTGGACGCACCTGACGAGGTAGCGAGGGGCCGGCGAACTCCATTCGAGGGACACCCATGATCGAACGAAACTGGCAAGAACTGATTCGTCCCGAGAAGCCGCAAATCGAATTCGGCTCTGACGCCCAGCGCAAGGCGCGCCTGGTGGCCGAGCCCCTCGAACGCGGTTTCGGCGTGACGCTTGGCAACGCCCTGCGCCGCGTGCTCCTGTCGTCGCTGCAAGGCGCCGCTGTCACCGCTATCCAGATCGACGGCGTCGTGCACGAATTCTCGTCGCTGGAAGGCGTGCGTGAGGACGTCGTCGACATCGTGCTGAACATCAAGCAACTGGCGCTGCGCATGCACGCCGAGGGCCCCAAGCGCATGACGCTGAAGGCCACCGGCCCAGGCCCGGTCACCGCCGGCCAGATCGACGTCCCTGCGGATATCGAGGTGCTGAACCCGAACCACGTCATTTGCACGCTCGATGACGGCGCTTCGGTGCGCATGGAACTGACCGTCCAGAACGGCAAGGGCTATGTCGCTTCGGAGTTCAACCGTCCGGAAGACGCCCCGATCGGCCTGATCGCCGTCGACGCCCTGTATTCGCCGGTCAAGCGCGTCGCCTATCGCGTCGAGCCAACCCGTCAGGGTCAGTCGCTGGACTATGACAAGCTGGTGCTGGAAGTCGAAACCAACGGCGCCGTGTCGCCTGTGGACGCCGTGGCCTACGCCTCGCGCATCCTGCAGGACCAATTGCAGATCTTCATCACCTTCGACGAGCCGAAGAAGGCTGTGGAAGCGACTGACGGCAAGCCCGATCTGCCGTTCAACCCGGCCCTGCTGAAGAAGGTCGACGAGCTGGAACTTTCGGTGCGTTCGGCCAACTGCCTGAAGAACGACAACATCGTCTACATCGGCGACCTGATCCAGAAGACCGAGGGCGAAATGCTTCGCACCCCGAACTTCGGCCGTAAGTCGCTGAACGAGATCAAGGAAGTGCTGACCTCCATGGGTCTGTCGCTCGGCATGGATGTGCCGAACTGGCCCCCGGAAAACATCGAAGACCTCGCCAAGAAGTTTGACGACCAAATCTAGTTTCAACCCTCCGCCCGGACCGTTTGTTGGTCATTGGAGCGGTTAGAATAATGCGGTCACGGGTCCGGTAAGACGGAAACCAGGGCCGGAGTAGGAGAGACCCCGATGCGCCACGGCGCCGCCTATCGCAAGCTCGGCCGTACGGCCAGCCACCGGACCGCCATGTTCGCCAACATGGCTGCGTCTCTGATCAAGCACGAGCAGATCACGACCACACTGCCCAAGGCCAAGGAGCTTCGCCCCTTCGTCGAAAAGCTGGTCACGCTCGGCAAGAAGGGCGACCTTCATGCGCGTCGTCAGGCCATCAGCCACGTCCGTGACGTGACCCAGGTCGGCAAGCTGTTCGAAACGATCGGCCCGCGCTACGCCGAACGCAACGGCGGCTATATCCGCATCATGAAGGCCGGCTATCGCCACGGCGACAACGCCCCGATGGCCGTGATCGAGTTCGTCGATCGCGACGTCGACGCCAAGGGCCTGGACTCTGGTCCGGTCTATGCGATCGAGGGCGACGACGAAGCGTAAGCTTCGACGCCACGGTTGAGCTATTGAAAGGGCGGCCCGAGCGATCGGGCCGCTCTTTTGCTTTTTCGCGCGCCGGTGCACGGTAAGGCTGATGAGCATCGAAATCCTCCCTTACCGCCCAGATCACGCCGCCGCCTGGATCGCCCTCAACGAATACTGGATTCTGGACGGTGGCTACGCCATCGAGGCCAAGGACCGGCTCGTGCTCGACGATCCGGACGGGTCGATCCTGTCCGGGGGCGGCGTGATCTTCATCGCCGAGCGGGATGGTGAGGCGATCGGCTGCTGCTCGCTGATACTCATGCCGGACGGCGGCTACGAGGTCGGCAAGATGGCTGTGGCGGCGGACGGCCAGGGCCTCGGCCTCGGGCGTCGACTGCTGGACGCCTGCGCGGCCCACGCCCGGTCGGCCGGCGCGCCGCGCCTCTATCTCGAGACCAACAGCGCCCAGACGCATGCCATCGCTCTGTATCGCAGGTTCGGCTTCGTCGATCTGCCGCCGCAACCGACTCCCTATGCCCGCTGCAATGTCTGGATGGAGAAACGCCTTTGACCGACCTCGTTCTCTACAGCCACCCGTTCTCGTCCTACTGCCAGAAGGCCATCGTCGCCTTCTACGAGAAGGACCTGCCGTTCGAGCAGCGGATGCTGGAAGACCAAGGCGCGATGGTCGAACTCGCGGCGTTATGGCCCTTCGGTCAGTTCCCGGTGCTGAAGGACGGCGACCGCCGCTTCGCCGAGGCCTCGATCATCATCGAGCGGCTGGACCAGATCGCCCCCGCAACCCCTTTGATCCCGGCTGATCCCGCCCTGGCGCTGGAGACGCGGTTCATGGACCGGGTGTTCGACAACCACGTCCAGTCGAACCAGCAGAGGATCATCTACAACGCCCTGCGGCCCGAGGCCGATCGGGACCCCATCGCTGAGGCCGAGGCGCGGGCGAAACTGGAGACCGCCTACGCCTGGCTCGACGACGTCATGGCCGACCGGACCTGGGCGGCGGGCGAGGTTTTCACCCTGGCCGACTGCGGCGCGGCGCCGGGCCTGCTCTACGCCCACTGGACCCATGCGATCCCCGAGAACCACATCCATCTATGGGCCTATCGCCGTCGCCTGCTGGCCCGGCCGTCCTATGCGCGGGCGCTCGATGAGGCACGGCCATATCGCAACTATTTCCCTCTCGGCGCTCCCGACCAGGACTAACCCAGGGCGCAGTAGAAGACGGCCGCCCAGATCGCGACGGCGGCCACGACATAGAGGATGCGGTCCCAGAGGGTCCGGCGCGGCGGGGGCGGGTCTTTGTCGAACTGCAGCATCGATCAGCTTCAATCCGAATTGCCTCCGGGCCGAAATCGATTAAACCGGCGGCAATCTGTGAGCTGAGATCACATGAAGTCCGTCGCCCCGCCGCCGCTCAACGCCTTGCGTGCCTTCGAGGCGTTCGCGCGCCATGGCGCCATGACGACGGCGGCGACGGAACTCTGCGTCACCCACGGCGCGGTCAGCCGTCAGGTCGCCGCGCTTCAGGAACATCTCGGCGTCGCCCTCGTTGTCGGCCCGCGTCACCGCCTGACCCTGACGCCCGCCGGAGCAGAACTGGCGGCGCGCCTGTCCGTCGCCTTCGCGACGATTACCGACGCCGTCGACGCGGCCCGGCGGGACGAACGGCGCGAGATCGAAATCTCCTGCCTCGGCACCTTCGCCCTGAAATGGCTGATCCCGCGCCTGCCCGGGTTCATGGCTCTGCATCCAGACATCCGGGTCAAGGTGTCGGAGTCGTATGCCGCCGTCGATTTCGCCCGTGACCGGCTGGACGGCGCCATTCGCATCTTCAATCCGGGACAGGCTCCCGCTCGCCAGGAGGCGACGCCGTTCCTGCGCCAGTATCAGGGCCCCGTCGGCGCTCCCTCCGTCACGCCGCCCGGAATGAGCATCGAGACCCTGGGCCGATTGCCGCGCCTGCACGCCTCGACCTTCCGCGAAAGCTGGGCCGTGTGGAGCGAACTGGTCGGGGTCCGGCTGCCTGCCGCCCCGCAGGAGCGAGAGTTCCAGCACAACAACTCGATGATCGAGGCCGCCGCCGCTGGCATGGGCGCGGCCATCGCGCCGTGGGCCTTCGTTGCGCCCGACGTGACGGCCGGTCGGCTGGTCGCGCCGTTCGGCTTTGCCGAGCGGCCGTCGAAATTCGTCTTCCTGCGGCCGGAGAGCCGCCCGGACCGGTCCGTCGACGCCTTCCGTGACTGGCTGGTCGCGGAAGGGTCTGTCAGTCCGGGACCGCCCGTTTGCTGGAACGCCGCCTGACGTCTGCCTCAATGGCTCGTCGCCTCGCACGATGCAGGGGGCCGCGTCATGGGGCCGAGCTGGTCCGTCAGGTCGATGACCTCCCCGATCGGATCCGGCGACTGAGCCTCGAGCGCTTCGGCGGAATACTCGGGGATATCGTATCCCGAGGACGGTTCGACATCGATTACCGGCGCAGCCTTCACTGTGACAGTCGTCGACCGGTCCAGCAGGACTGCCATCAGGCTCTGGCGCTCATGATCGTTCGCCTGGCAAAGAGCGTCATACCGAACGCGGAGCGCGGCCTCTGAGCGCTGGCTTTCGACCAGCCTGGTCTGGAACGTCACGATCACGCGGGCCAGGCGCTGAATCCCCTGGGCCGCGCCCTGCAGAGCGAGGTCGGTACCTGTCCTTCCGTCTGCCAGACCTTCGAGCTGTTCGGTCAGGGTGTCATAGGGTTCAAGCGTCACCCTGATGATGCTCCGTGCGATGAGCGCGCTGGCGACCCACACCAGAAAGCCTGTCAGACCTGCCGTGGTGACCGCCCCGATCAAGACCTCCCGGCCGACGGGAAGCATCAGATGGTCGGCGACGGCGACCAGGCGGTCGAACTCCAGCGCCACCCCGGCGCCGAGCAGTGTCGCCCCGAGCGCGCCGAAGATCGGCACCGACTGACCCCTGAAAACCGATTTCACTCCACGTTGTGCGTTAATCATGATCCTGCCTGTTCGCAGGGTGTAGCCCGACGGCCCCTCGGGGTGGATATCGTAGTTATACCGGGGGCCGGGGCGGTCGCCTAACGGCCCGCGTCGAACCAGAGTCTGAGCACGGTCGACAGGCTACGCGCCTCCAGTTTCTCCATCAGCTGGGTTCGATACATCTCGACGGTCCGGATGCTGAGTCCCAACTCATGCGCGATGATCTTGCTGGGCGAGCCCTCCGCCAGTCCCTGCATCACCTGGGTTTCACGAGGCGACAACGAGTCGAGCCGGGCCGTCGCGTCCGCCTTGCAATCCGCGCTGTCTTCGGTCGCCTCCTGGCGCGCAAGCGCTTCAGCGACCATGCGCAACAAATCGGCGTCCAGATAGGGTTTTTCGAGAAAATACAGCGCGCCGGCCTTCATCGCGCGCACCGCGATATCCAATGCGTTCTCGCCGGTGAAAACGATGACAGGCATCGTCTGACCGGCCTGGATCAGCTTGTCCTGAACGTCGAGGCCGTCGGGTTCGGGCATCTGGATGTCGAGCAGGATGCAGCCCGGGTGTGCATCAGGGTGGGTGAGAAGAAAGTCGCTACCGGAAGCGTGGGTCTGAACCTCGTAGTCCGAAGCGCGCAGGACCGCCGCGCCATGCTGTCTTGCAGCCGCGTCAGCATCGACGATATGGACAATTCGATCGAAAGCCCTGTGATGCATTGACGCCCGTGACCGCGGATTCGCGAGGATAAGTCGTATACCCGACTCACTCGATCATACGCACGTGATCGAAAGCGGTTCCCTATTGCTCGCCCAGGTTAGTCAGTCCCAAACAGCCGAGTTTCCTTTCGCCGAGAACCGCGCATGCCCCGTGGGCGTTGGCCTGATCGAGGCCGACGATCCGCAATCTCGGGAGGGGAATCACATTGGCCGCTGGAGGGACCACGGGGCGGTCGGCGAGAGACGTGTCCTCGGCCGATGTCCATCCAGGGCTGTGCGGCCCCTCATGGGCCCTGTCGCGCGGTTCGATCGCGGGATCATACACGACGACTCGCAGACCCGGCTGCGCTGCAGGGGTTGCATCCGGGGAGTCGCCGGTCGCAACCGCGCAATCGGGAGCGACGGAGCAGGAGAGAGGCGCGTCCGGGGCCGGTACGGCGACCTTCCACATGAGGTAGACGCCGACGGAGAAGCCGAGCAACAGGCCGGAAACACGCATGACAGGACTCCCTGGCGACGGCTGCCAGACCCGTGCGGGTCCGAGCGGGAGATGGCGCCGCCAGAGGCTTGCTGACACTCTCCTGGCATGAGCCGTAGGCCTCGCCCCTCGCGGCGGCTATCCGGTATAACTACGCCGGTATAACTACGCCGGTATAACTACGCCGGTATAACTACGTCGGTATAACTACGTCGGTATAACTACGTCGGTATAACTACGACGGTAGAACTACGCCTGAATAACTACGACCGTCGGCCAAGCAAACGGGATGCCTCCGCCTATTCCTTCGAAAGGTCCTGGCGATTGAACCAGGCGATGGCGCCGGCCAGGGGGACCAGCAGCCAAAGGGCGAGGCTGACGATGGCCTTGAGCATCAAGCCGTCGGGCGCGGGCGGGGCGCCGACGCCGGCGGTCACCATGGCCTTCAGGGCGTCGAAGGCGAGGCCCGGCAGGAGCAGTTGTGATTGCCAGGCCGTCGGCTCCCACTGCAGGATCGCGAGGCCGGGCCCTCCCAGCAGGCTCTGGCCGAAGCCCAGCACCACCGGGACGAACAGGGTGGCCAGCAACGAGCGGGTAAGCACCGCCGTCAGCAGGGCGACCATCGCGTACTGGATGATGCGGATGTAGCCGAGCAGGAGCAGCAGGCCGAAGTCGGCCGCGTCGCCGCCGTCGAAGCTGAAGGTAATGCTGTTACCGTTGATCAGGGCCCCGCTCATCGAGAAGACCAGGCCCGCGATCAGGAAGACCACCATGGCCGTCAGGGTCAGGACCTTGAAGGCTCCGACCTTGCCGAGGATCAGGTTGAGCCGGCTGTTGCGCGCGCTGATCAGCCGCCACGTCTCCCAGCGGTAGTCGCCCGCATAGAGGGTCGCCGCGCCGATGAGCATGAAGACGAGGACGGCGCCGTTCGCGACGATGCCCGCACCCTGCACGAGGTCCTGACCCAGGTTGGTGACGGCGATCGAGGCGGCCGCGCCGGGCGCCAGATCGCCGCTCACCTCCGCCATCTTCGACTTCGTGATCAGGTGGAAGGCGGCCCCGCCGACGACGAAGAGCAGCGGCACGAACAGGGCCGACCAGAAGACGGCCATGCGGTTGCGAGACAAGCGATACAGCTCGGAGCGGACGGAATCAGCCAGCATGTCCGACCTCCTGAATGATTGTCTCCGGATGTTGCACGGAGCCGGTCTCGGACATGAAGACGCTCTCCAGATCGGCGCCGATCCAGCGAGCTTCGTCGATGTCGACACCGGCCTGGATCAGGGCGCGCAGCAGGGCGGGGGTGTCGGCGCGGGGCAGGGTGGCCATGACGGCGTCGCCTTCCAGCACGCCCGACGCCCCGGGCAGGCCGGACACGATCTCCAGCGTCTTCGAGATCGGCGTCACCGACAGACGCAGCCGCTCGCCCGAGGCGGTCAACTCGCTGACGGCGCCTTCGCGCACCAGCTTGCCCCGGTTCAGGATGGCGACACGGTCGCAGACGCGCTGGACCTCCAGCAACTGATGGCTGGCCAGGATGACGGTGATCCCGTCGCGTTCGGCCAGCGACCGGATCAGGGCGCGCATCTCCTGGATGCCGGGCGGGTCCATGCCGCTGGTCGGCTCATCCAGGATGACCAGCTCGGGATCGGTGATCAGGGCGCCTGCGACGCCGAGTCGCTGCATCATGCCGACGGAAAAGCCGCGCACCTTGCGGTCGGCGGCCTCGGTCAGACCGACGCGCTCCAGCCAGCCGGAGACGCGCGCGGCGTCAGGCGTCAGCCCGTGGGCGGCGGACAGCCAGACCAGCACCTGGCGCGCTGTCATGAAGGGCGGGAAGCGCGGGGTCTCGATCATCGAGCCCATCCGCCGCGACGCCGCGACGTCGCCGATGCGCCCGCCCATCACCGAGGCCTCGCCGTCGGTCGGCCGGATCAGGCCCAGCAGGATGCGAAACAGGGTCGACTTGCCGGCGCCGTTCGGCCCCAGCACGCCATAGACCCCGCCGCGCGGAATGGAGAGGCTGAGCCCGTCCAGCGCACGGACTGCGCCGTAGGTCTTGGTCAGGTTCCGGGTTTCGATCACTGCGGTCATGCCCGACCATCGCCCGGCCAATCGCGCTCGGCAAGCGTGTGGAGGATTAAGCTTCCGACAGGATCGGCGGGGCGCGTCCTGTCCCTCGGGCGATCGAAATAAGGACGCCTGGCAACGCAAAACACCGGCCGGGACGGTTACGGGAAGGCCCATCCTCGTATAGGACCCCACCCAACGCGTCGATGTGACGGGTTTCAGGCGGTGCAGACTTCAGGAGTGCATGAGATGAGCAGGGTTCTCGTAATCGGGGCGGGGGGCGTAGGCTCCGTCGCCGTCCACAAGATGGCGATGAACGCCGACATCTTCTCCCACATCACATTGGCCTCGCGGACGAAGTCCAAATGCGACGCCATCGCCGCCTCGGTAAAGGAACGCACCGGCGTCGTCATCCACACGGCGGCCATCGATGCCGACGACGTCGCCGCGACCACGGCCCTGATCAAGGCCGTGAAGCCCGCGCTCGTGGTCAATCTGGCCTTGCCGTACCAGGACCTGAACGTAATGGACGCCTGCCTCGCGGCGGGGGTCCACTACATGGACACCGCCAACTACGAGCCGCGCGAGGAAGCGAAGTTCGAATACAGGTGGCAGTGGGCCTATCAGGACCGCTTCAGGGAGGCCGGTCTGATGGCTCTTCTGGGCTCGGGTTTCGATCCCGGCGTGACCTCGGTGTTCACGACGTACACGAAGAAGCATCTGCTGGATTCGATCGAGACGCTCGACATCCTCGACTGCAACGGCGGCGATACCGGCCTGCCGTTCGCGACCAACTTCAATCCCGAGATCAACCTGCGCGAAGTGACCGCCCCGTCGCGTCACTGGGAGAACGGCCAGTGGATCGAGGGCCCGGCCCTGACTCGCAAACAGGTGTTCGACTTCGACCAGGTGGGCGAAAAGAACATGTACCTCATGTACCATGAGGAGCTGGAGTCGCTGGCGAAATTCTATCCGGAAATCAGCCGCATCCGCTTCTGGATGACGTTCGGCGACTCCTATCTGAAACACCTCGAGGTGCTCGAGAACATCGGCATGACCTCGATCGAGCCGATGCAGTTCCAGGGCCGCGAGATCATCCCGATCGAGTTCCTGAAGGCGCTCCTGCCCGAGCCGTCGTCGCTCGGTCCGTTGACCAGGGGCAAGACCAACATCGGCACCATCGCCACCGGCCTGAAGGACGGCGTGCAGAAGACGGTCTACGTCAACAACGTCTGCGACCACGAAGAGGCCTATGCCGAGACCGGCAATCAGGCCGTCAGCTACACCACCGGCGTGCCTGCCATGATCGGCGCCGCGATGATCCTGACCGGCCAGTGGAAGGGTGCGGGCGTGTTCAACATGGAGCAGCTGGATCCGGATCCCTTCATGGACATGCTGAACAAGCACGGCCTGCCCTGGAAGGTGCAGGACCTGGACGCCCCGCTGGCGTTCTGATCGATGCACACTCCTTCCGACGCCATGGAAACCAGGGCGGGGGGCCCCGGCGCCTTCGCCCGTTTCGACCTGAACCGCGTGCCGTCACCCGCCTTCGTCGTCGACGAGGCGGCGATCCTTCGCAACCTCGCCCTCCTCAAGGACGTGGGCGCGCGGGGGAACGCGCGCGTGCTGCTGGCGCTGAAGGCCTTCTCCATGTGGTCGCTGGCCGATCTCGTCGGGGAATACCTCGACGGCGTCTGCGCCTCTGGACTGTGGGAGGCGCGGCTGGCGCGGGAGTTCTATCGCGGCCACCTGACCACCTATTCGCCCGCCTACAAGGCCGGGGATCTATCTGAAATCCTGCGCCTGTCCGACTCGGTGATCTTCAACACCCCGGCCCAGATCGCGCGCTTCGCCGACCTGATCGCCGAGGCTCGCGCCGCCGGCGAGACCTTCGACATCGGCCTGCGCCTCAACCCCGAACAGTCCGAGGCCGAGGTCGCCAAATACGACCCCTGCCAGTTCGGGTCGCGGCTGGGATTCCCCGTGTCTCAGCTCAGGCCCGAACATCTGCAGGGCGTTGACGGCCTGCACCTCCACGCCCTGTGCGAGCAGGGCTTCGAACCGCTGCAACGCATCTGGGCGTCGCTGGAGCCGAAGATCGAGGGCGCCCTGGCCTCGCTGAAATGGCTGAACCTCGGCGGCGGCCACCATGTCACTCGCGCCGACTATGACCGCGAGGGCCTGATCGCATTGCTGCGCGGCATCGGCGAACGCCACGGCATCGAGGTCTATATCGAGCCCGGCGAGGCCATCGCGCTCGACGCCGGCATACTGGTCGGTGAGGTGCTGGACACCTTCGAGAACAGCCTGCCAGTTGCCATCACGGACATCTCGGCCACCTGCCACATGCCGGACGTCATCGAGGCCCCTTACCGCCCGGCGATGCTGGGAGAGGCTGACGAGGGGGTCACCTTCCGGCTCGGCGGCCCGTCCTGCCTGGCCGGAGACATCATCGGCGACTACCGCTTCGCCTCGCCGCCGACCCCGGGGACGCGCATCGCCTTCCTCGACCAGGCCCACTATTCGATGGTCAAGACCACGACATTCAACGGGGTGCCGCTGCCGGCCATTGCCCTCTGGAACTCGGACACCGACGCCCTGCGGGTGGTTCGCCGGTTCGACTATCCCGACTTCCGCGACCGGCTATCCTGAGCCGTCGCGGAGACAATTCGCGATCCATCGGCGGGATCCGCCGGACCCTGTCGATGCTGGCTCTCGGGAGCCGCGGGGCCGCGACGCCTTGATCCGGCCCGAAAGCGGGACAGATATAGGGGCCACGACATGGCTCACTTCCGGACTGCAATGAAGATCTCGATGATCGCCCTCGCGGCGTGCCTGACGCTGGCCGCCTGCGGCAACGCCAACTCCTCCAGGGCCCAGGACGGCGTGTTCGCCGAGCCCAACGAGCGCCAGGTGCCCACCGACTCCACGTCGATGAAGCAGAGCTTCGCCCCCGTGGTGCGCGAGGCGGCGCCCGCCGTGGTCAACATCTCGGCCCGGTCGATCCAGCGGGTCCAGGCCGACCCCTTCTTCCAGTTCTTCGGCGGCGGCATGCCCCAGCAGCGGGTCGCGGAATCGGCCGGCTCCGGCGTCATCGTTCGCTCCGACGGAATCGTCGTCACCAACAACCATGTCATCGAGGGCGCGACCCAGATCCGCGTGGTCCTGAATGACCGTCGTGAATACCCGGCCGAGGTCATCCTGGCCGATGCGCGCAGCGACATCGCCGTGCTGAAGCTTCAGGGGGTCACCGAACAGCTGCCCGTGCTTGCCATCGACGACCGCGAGGAACAGGAGGTCGGCGACCTCGTGCTGGCCATCGGCAACCCCTTCGGCGTCGGCCAGACGGTGACCAACGGCATCATCTCGGCCCTCAACCGAACCGAGACCGGCATTTCGGACTCCGGCTCCTTCATCCAGACCGACGCGGCGATCAATCCGGGCAACTCCGGCGGGCCCCTGGTCGACATGGACGGCGACGTCATCGGTATCAACACGGCCATCTTCTCCCGCTCGGGCTCGTCCTCGGGCGTCGGCTTCGCCGTCCCGGCCTCGATGGTCCGTCGCGTGGTCGACTCGGCCCTCGGAGGCGCGACGGCCGTCGTGCGCCCCTGGCTGGGCGTGAAGGGCGACACGGTCTCGGCCGAGATCGCGCGCTCGCTCGGCATGGCGCGGCCCCAGGGGTTGATCGTCACCGACGTTTACGACGGCGGCCCGGGTGCGCGCGCGGGTCTGCGCGAAGGCGACGTCATCACCGCGCTGGACGGCGCCGAGGTCCACGACCAGGCCGGTCTGAACTTCCGCGTCGGAACCCGCAGCCCGAACGAGACGGTGGCGGTCGCCGTGCTGCGCGACGGCCGCACCCAGACCATCAACGCCCGCGTCCAATCCCTTCCGGGTGACGCGAAGACTGACGGCCTGCTGATCCAGCAGGGCCCCTTCTCGGGTTCCCAGATCGCCGCGCTGAACCCGGCTCTGGCCGATCGTCTGGGCGGCGATCCCTTCGCCCAGGGTCTGCTGATCACCAATGTCGCACCCGGCAGCTACGCGGCTCGCGCGGGCCTGCGTCCCGGGGATCTGGTGCGCGAGATCAATGGTCGCCCGGTCCGCTCGCCGGACGCCTTGCAGCGCATCGGGCGCTCCGAGATCACCATCGAACGTCAGGGCCGCCGGATGACTGGCGTCGTCGGCTAGAGCGTTCGGTGGTCGAAAACACTTGAAGGAGCGCGGACCCAGGTCCGCTCTTTTCGCCGCTGAAGAGCGGACCTGGAGGTCCGCCCTCCAAGTGCGCCGCAACTCGCGCGTCGAATACTCTAGCCCTTGATCGGCGACCCGACGGACCAGCAATGGCCGAACGGGTCTTTCAGTACCCCATAGCGGTCGCCCCAGAACTGATCGGCCAAGGGATGGACAGGCGCCCCTCCGGCGACGATGGCGCGGTTCCACCATTCGTCCGCATCGTCGACATAGAGGTGCAGCGTCACCGACTTCGGCACGACGTCGACCTCGCCGCCCATTTCCGGGAACTCGTCCGACAGCATCACGCTGCCGCCGTTGATCTGCAGATGGGAGTGCATAATACGTTCGCCGTCATCCGCCAGCATCCGTCGCACCTCGACCGCTCCAAAGGCGCGGGCGTAGAACTCCACCGCCGCCTGGCCGCCGCGCGAGGCTATGCTCAGATAGGGCGTGATGCCGGTCAGCGGCCGGGGCGCATCGACCTGTTCCATGTCATCTCCTCGATTCAGGGCCATTGTAACGCGTGAAATCGCCCGTGCGAACGCCTACACCTCACCGTCCATGACCGATCTGTTCGAAGCCTCCGGCATCCATCCCCCCGACGCGCCGCTGGCCGACCGCCTGCGCCCTGCCACGCTCGACGAGGTGGTGGGTCAGGATCACCTGTTGGGCGAGGGCGGGCCGATCCGGCGCATGGTCGAGGCCGGACGTCTGGGCTCGATGATCCTGTGGGGGCCGCCGGGCACTGGCAAGACCACCATTGCCCGCCTTTTGGCCAGGGCCGCCGGCTACCAGTACCAGCAGATCTCGGCCGTCTTCTCCGGCGTCGCCGATCTGAAGAAGGCCTTCGAACAGGCCCGCGTGCGTCGCGCCGCCGGTCAGTCGACCTTGCTGTTCGTCGACGAGATCCACCGCTTCAACCGTGCCCAGCAGGACGGCTTCTTGCCGTTCGTGGAGGAGGGGGTCATCACCCTGGTTGGGGCCACGACGGAGAATCCGTCGTTCGAGCTGAACGGGGCGCTGCTGTCGCGCAGCCAGGTCTTCGTGCTGAAGCGTCTCGACGACGCGGCTCTGGATCAATTGTTGACGCGGGCCGAGGCGCAGGAGGGTCACGCCCTGCCTCTGACGCCCGAGGCGCGTCACGCCCTGACCGCCCTGGCCGACGGCGACGGCCGCTATCTGCTGACCATGGCCGAGACCCTGTTCGCCCTGCCGGCCGAGCCGGTGCTGGACGTCCAAGCCTTGGCAGGAACCCTTCAACGCCGCGCCCCCGCCTACGACAAGAGTCGAGAAGAACACTACAACCTCATATCGGCGCTCCATAAATCCGTGCGCGGCTCGGACCCGGACGCGGCCCTGTACTGGCTGGCGCGGATGCTGAACGGCGGCGAGGATCCCCTCTATCTGGCGCGCCGGATCGTGCGGATGGCGGTCGAGGACATCGGCGAGGCCGACCCTCTGTCCATCATGGTCGCGAACGCCGCCAAGGATACCTACGACTTCCTCGGCAGTCCCGAGGGCGAATTGGCCCTGGCCCAGGCGGTGGTCCACCTCGCGACCGCGCCCAAGTCGGTCGCCGTCTACGAAGCCTTCAAGGCGGCGAAGAAGGCGGCCGCCGAGACGGGCTCCCTGATGCCGCCGGCCCATATCCGCAACGCCCCGACCAGGCTGATGAGACAGCTCGGCTACGGTAAGGGCTACCAGTACGACCCGAGCACGGAGGAAGGCTTCTCCGGCGCGAACTTCTTCCCCGACGAGATGGAGCGGCGGACCTTCTATTCGCCCAGGGGCGAGGGTCACGAGGAGAAGATCAAGTCGCGGCTGGAACGCTGGGCGCAGATGCGGGCGGAGATCGCGGGCAAAGCCTCAGACGTCTGACCTCTTCACCTTCTTCATCCCCCGGTCTTCGCTGCGCTGCGCCTGGGATGACGAAAGTGGGAATACGTCAGCCCCTGAGTGATCGCCGTTCATTGTCGAACGCCCGTCTCCGGCATAGCTTTGCCCTTCAAATCCTTGGGAGGGGACGATGACTGACCTAACGAAGACGCCCTGGCACGTGTGGATGGTCGGGGTGCTGAGCCTGCTGTGGAATGCCTACGGCGGCTACGACTTCATCATGACCAACACCCAGGGCGAAACCTATCTGCGCGCCTCGGGCATGACCCAGCCCATGATCGACTACTTCAACGCCATGCCGACCTGGATGTATGTACCGTGGACCTTTGGCGTGTGGGGCGCGATCGCCGGGTCGATCCTTTTGCTGCTGCGTATGAAATGGGCGGTGCACGCTTTCGCCTTGTCGGTCATCGGCGCGGTCACCAGCTTGATCTTCGGCCTGATGAACCCCATGCCCGGCCTCCCGCCTGAAATGGCCGTCATGGCCTGGATGCCCTGGGTCATCGCCGCGATCGCCGCCTTCCTGCTCTGGTACGCCTGGGCCATGAGCCGGCGAGGCGTGCTCCGCTGAAATCCATCGGACTCCCTGAGTCCGATGGGTGAAATCGAAAAGCAGCAAGAACAATGACTTGCACTCTTTTGACGCTGTTTTTTCGTAGTTCACTCCTGACACGGTGCAGGCTGTCAGACGATGTCTGATGAGGCCCCTAAGTGACTGTTTTAACGAGAAAGTTATCGGATTGGGGATTGCGCGAGTGCTATGGCTGCTGACGCCGCCTGCCTGGACCGCTAAGGACCGGGGGTGTCCGACCGCATCCCCGTCATCCTGTCACCCGAAGAGATCGCCGCCGTCCGCTCGTGGGTCATCCACGAGGACGCCTCGACGATTGCGTTTGCCAAGCCCGCCGGCCTGTCCAGCCAGGGCGGCCGCATCCAGGCGCACACACTGGACGACCTGCTGTGGGCCTTCGCCCGCTCGAACGGCAAGCGGCCGGATCTCGTGCATCGTCTGGACCGAGACACCTCGGGCGTCATCCTCGCCGCCAAGACCAAGCCGGCCGCCGGCTTCCTCGGCAAGGCGATCCAGGCCCACAAGCTCACCAAGACCTATCTGGCCCTGGTCTCGGCCGCGCCCGAGCCGCCCAGCGGCGACATCAATGTCCCCCTGGTCCGCCAGGAGATCGGCCGCGAAAGCTACATGCGGGTCGCCGCCTTCGACGCGAAAGGCGCGCAGGGGTCACGCAGCAAATACCGCACCCTGTCGTCCAGCGAGGACGGCGCCCTGGTCGAGCTCCAGCCCTTCACCGGTCGTATGCACCAGCTGCGCGTCCACATGGCCCACATCGGACGGCCTCTGGTCGGGGATGTCCGCTATGGAGGCGCTCTGACAGCGGCGGGCCGGGGCGCGCCCCGGTTGATGTTGCATGCCGCGTCGTTGAAGTTCCCGCACCCGGACGGTGGAGAGCGCACGGTGACGGCTGAACCGCCGGAGGATTTTAAAGCGCTGGCGGAAGCGATGGGGCTCAAGATCTAAACCCTTCTCCCGCAGGGGGAGAAGGAAGACAGGCGATACCCATCAACGGACGCGTCGATTCGCTCAATCAAATCAAGGTTCGGCCTTAACGAGAGGTCTTTTATCCATCACCCCCTGAAACGCTCCCATACTGATCCCTTTCGTGCGGCGAGGATCACCATGGGCGAACGTTTCGGACGGAGTTCTCGGATTCGGGCCGGCCAGACTCAATGGACTATCTGCACTGAATTCTCCGGAGTCGGGTTCATCGGGAACGGCTCGCCCGCCCGCGGCGCTTACTCGTAGGAAAGGACTACGCCCATGATCCGCACCCTCGTCATCGCCACGGCCGCTTTGTCGCTGGCGGCTTGCGCCAGCCTCGCCCCTTATGGAGCCCAGCGGGGCCCGAACGGGCAGGGCTATTCGGAACAGCGGATCGAGAGCGACCGCTATCGCGTCACCTACAATGGCGTCGGCGCGCCCGGACCCGTCGCGGACATGGCCCTGCTGCGCGCTGCCGATCTGACCGTCGAGCAGGGCTATGACTGGTTCGAGGTGACCCAGCGCTATATCGACGGGCGGCCGGACAGCGCCGGCGGCGTCCGTCCGAACGTCTCGGTCGGCTACGGTGGCAGCTCGGGCCGCTACGGCGGTCGCCGATACTCGTCTTCCGGCGTGGGCGTCGGCGTGGGCCTGAACTTCGAAGGGCCGTCGGCGACCTCGACCGTTCTGGAAATCCGCCTGGGCCGAGGCGCCCGCCCCGATCGGGGCGAGGCCTATGAGGCGCGGGAGGTGCGTTACTCGCTCAGCGGCCGCGAGTGAGGGCTCGGTATTCGACGAGGCGTTCCTTGTCGCGTCGCACCTGGTCGCCGATCGTGTTGTCGACGTCCAGCGAGGCGTAGCGGACCCATCCCTCGACCCCCAGCTTGTCCTTGACCGCCGCAGTCGGGGTCCGCCAGTTGAAGTAGGACAGCCAGGACACCAGAAGCCCCATACCCAGAGCGACCAGCTGCAGGATCCGGAAGCCCGCTTCATTGGCTGCAGGGGCGGGCCAGAAGGCGAAGATGGCTAGCCAGACCAGCAGGACGAAAGGCGTCGTGATCCGCGCAACCCAGCGCATCCAGTAGCGCTCGCGGCGCACGCGCCACAGCTCCATCTGGGCGAATTTCTCGAGATATTCCATCCGTGCCGCGATCCACATCACCAATCGCGTGAGGAACAAGGCGCGCTGGCCCCAACCCTTGCCGTCCATCTGGAATTGGGTCTCGGCCTGATCTGACAGGGCCCGGGCGTTGGTGAACAGGTTCTGCAGCTCGCGCGTCCGCTGAACCACTTCGCGCGACAGTTCGTAGGAATCGTTCTCCAGCCGGAACCTGTACTGGACGAACAGGATCGAGGACACGCCGAAGAAGATGCCCACGGTGATCAGCATGCCCAGAACCGCCAGGCCCAGACCCTGGGGCTGGCCCCCGGTCCAGTCTGCGAAGATCCCGGGGCCCAGGACCGCCATGGCCGCGAATGCGATCAGGGAGAGACCTTGGGTCAGACGTTTGGTGATCACATGCACGCGCAAGGCGTTGAAGACGCGACGGCCATACCCGTGGATACGGCCCCGGATATCCTCGTCGGCGGGGAAGCGTTCCTCGATCTGACGTGTGAACAGGACGTGGAACCGGTCCGGCTTGTTCTCGGTCTCCCAGAACGGGAAGATATCGAGCGCCTGGTTGAAATACTGGTCGATATTGGCCGAGATGATCCGGATCGCCTCCGGATCCAGCGTGAAATAATCGCTTTCCTGGATCGGACGCAGGATGCCTTCCTGGGCCGTGATCGGCTTGGGCGCCGGGGCGGGCGCGGCCGCCGGAATCGGCCGGTCGGGAATATCGGCCGCGCCCGACGGCGGCGCCGCCGACGACGCCGGGATCGTCAGGCCGGGACCCGGCTCTGGGGTATGATGATCGTCATGCGACATGGCGGACGGTGTAACCCTTGCGACCTTGACCCGGCACTATGGCAGAATCCGTCGGCGGACCGACCGGGTTCTCTCCCAACGCGAAGCTTGGGTATCGCCGTTAACCCTATAACGCGGCAAGTGAAGTTTCGGTCAGGTGACGCAGGCGTCTGTGAAGGTATAAGGCCCCGATCATGACAAGATTTCTGCTCGTCGCCATCGGCGGGGCCCTCGGCTCAATGGCGCGCTATGGCGTGGGACTGGGCGCCGCTCGCCTGTTTCCGGCCTCCACCTGGCCGTGGGGCACGCTGACGGTGAATATCGTCGGCGGCTTGGCCATGGGTCTGCTGGTCGGCTGGATGGGTCTGAAGGCAGGGGCAGGGCAGGACACGGTTCGCGTCTTCGCGGCCGTGGGCGTTCTCGGCGGCTTCACCACCTTCAGCGCCTTCTCGCTGGAGACGGCGCTGATGATCGAGCGGCGTGAATACGGTCTGGCGGGCGCCTATGTTCTGCTGTCGGTGGTGCTGGCCGTGGCGGCCCTGATGGCCGGATTGATGCTGGCCCGCCGCGCATTCGGAGACGCCCTGTGAGCTACGACCCCAAGGAAGACGCGCCGGAAGCCCCGGCGCCCAAGGGCCCGGTTGGCGCCCGCGAGGCCCAGATCCTCTATGTCGCTGAGGCCGAGGACGGAATCCGGCTGGACCGCTGGTTCCGCCGGCGCTGGCCGCACCTGTCGAACATCCAGGTGCAGAAGATGGCGCGCGGCGGCCAGATCCGCGTCGACGGCGCCCGCATCAAGCCGGAAGGCCGCCTGACCGCAGGGGCCGCCGTTCGCGTGCCGCCGATTCCCGAACCGATCGTCCGTGCGCCCGGCGAGCACATGGCCTTGACGCCCGCAGAGATCGACTTTGCCAGGTCGATGGTGATCTATGAGGACGACCTGGTTATCGCCCTGAACAAGCCTTGGGGCCTGGCCGTGCAGGGCGGGACCAAGACGACGCGCCACGTCGACCGACTGCTGTCGGCTTGGGGCGAGGGAATGGACCGTCCGCGTCTGGTGCATCGACTGGACCGGGATACGTCCGGCGTCCTGCTGCTCGGCAAGGGACCGGAGGCGGCCAAGCGGCTGGCGGGGGCGTTCGCGCGACGTCAGGCCAAGAAGACCTACTGGGCTATCGTCATGGGCCTGCCCAAGCCGAACGCGGGCCAGATCGACATGCATCTGAAGAAGTCGGGTATCAACGACTACGAGATCATGCGCCCGGCCGATCCGAAGGAGAACGGGGCGGAGCCGGCCGAAACCGCCTTTGCCCTGATCAGCCATGCGGGCCAGCGAGCGTCGTGGATGGCTCTGCGGCCGTTCACCGGGCGAACGCACCAGTTGCGTGCGCACCTGAAGGCGATCGGTCATCCCATTCTGGGTGATCCGAAATACGGCGACGAGAAATCGACCGAACTGAGCGGGCCGCTGAAGCTGCAACTGCATGCACGACGGATCGAGCTGGACCATCCGTCGGGCGGAAAACTGATCGTCGAGGCGCCGATCAGCGCCGAACTGCGCGCCGGCTTCCAGCATTTTGGGTTCGACGACGGCGAGGCGGACTACGATCCGTTCGAAGGCGTGAAGCGTCAGCGATGAGCCGTCCGCTCGCAGTCTTCGACATCGACGGGACGCTGGTCGATAGCCGCGCCTCGATCCTTCAGGCCGCGACGGATGCGGCGAGGGAGCTCGGGCTGCCCGATCCCGAATACGACAGGGTCCGTCAGATCGTGGGGTTGTCGCTGCCGCATGCGCTGGCGGTGCTTGAGCCAGACCTGACGCCGTTGGAGTTGGAGCGGTTCACCGCCGCCTTCCGAGCCAGCTTCGGCCGGATGTTCGATGCGGGTCACGAGGAGCCGTTGTATCCCGGCGCGATGGAGACCCTGAGTCGACTGCACAGGGACGGCTGGCGGTTGTCGCTGGCGACAGGCCAGAACCGCCGCGGCGTGGCGCGGAACCTGGCCCGAGCCGGGTGGGCGGAGCTGTTTGTGTCATCACACTGCGCCGAGGATGGTCCGGGCAAGCCGGACCCGGCCATGCTGCACGCCGCCATGACCGCCGCGTCGGCCGAGCCCGCCTCGACGGTCATGATCGGCGACACGGCTCACGACATCTCGATGGCGGTGGCGGCGGGGGTCATGCCTCAGGGTGTGGCCTGGGGCTTCCATACGCCGCAGGAACAGACCGCAGCCGGCGCCGCTCACGTGGCCAAGGACTTCGACGATCTGGAAGCCGCCCTCGACCGTTTCGCCGCACGAGCTTTCGCATGAGCCACATCCCGCCGCTGGACCCGATGGTCGCCGCCAGGAAGGGCTTTCGCGAATCCGAAGAGCGGCTGAAGCGCTTCTGGAAGGACGCCTCCGTCTCCGCCGGGGATGCAGGCGGCTGGATCGTCCTGCTGGATGGCCGCGCGCCCAAGACGCCGGCGCACAACCGCTTCCTGTTGTCGACCGAGGCCGCCGCCCGGATGGTCGCCGACGAATGGGCGGCGCAGGGGGAGTTCCTGGATCCCGGGACCATGCCGGCGACGCGGATCGCGGCCACGGCCATCGACCGCGTCGCCGTCACGCGCGAGCCGGTGGCCGAGGAGATCGCCGCCTACGTCGGGTCGGACCTGCTCTGCTATCTCGCCGAACACCCGACGCCGCTGGTCGCGGAACAGACCCGCGCCTGGACGCCGTGGCGCGAGTGGGCCGAGCGGGAGCTGGGCGTCGTCGTCGTGGCGACGCAGGGCATCATCCACCGCGCCCAGCCGCCGCAGAGCATCGCCCGGGTGCGCGACCTGGCCCTGGAACTGGACGACTTCGCCCTGACGGCCCTGGCCATGGCCGTGCCCCTGCTGGGCAGCGCGCTCCTCGGCCTGGCCGTGCAACGCGGCGCGCTGGGCGGGGAGGCGGCGTTCGAACTGAGCCGGATCGACGAGGCCTTCCAGGAGCGTCAGTGGGGCGTGGACGCCGAGGCCGAAGAGCGGACCGCCGCACGTCGCGCCGAGGCCGTTCTGATCGACCGCTGGTTCCGGGCTCTCGACTGAGCCGCACCGGGCCGGAAGCGGCTAGACTTCGACCTTCGCCTGAGTGATTCGCAGCCCCATGACCATCCACACCCCTCCGCCCGAAGGCGGCCGTATCGTCGACGAGCCGATGGCCGAGGCCCTGTCGCGCCGCTATCTGGCCTACGCCCTGTCGACGATCACCAACCGGGCCCTGCCGGACGTGCGCGACGGATTCAAGCCGGTGCACCGGCGGATCATGTACGCCATGCACCAGATGCGGCTGAACCCGCAGGCCGCAGCGCGGAAATGCGCCAAGGTCGTCGGCGAGGTGATGGGCACCTATCACCCGCATGGCGACGCCTCGATCTATGACGCTCTGGTCCGCCTGGCCCAGGACTTCGCCCAGCGCTATCCGCTCGTCGACGGGCAGGGGAATTTCGGCAACATCGACGGCGATAACGCCGCAGCCATGCGCTACACCGAGTGCAAGCTGACGGCGGCGGCAGTGCTGCTGATGGACGGAATCGATCAGGATTCCGTGGACTTCCGCCCAACCTATGATGACCAGGACGAGGAGCCGGTGGTCCTGCCGGCCGGGTTCCCGAACCTGCTGGCCAATGGATCGTCGGGCATCGCCGTGGGCATGGCGACCTCGATCCCTCCGCACAATGTCGGCGAGTTGATCGATGCCTGTCTGCTGCTGCTGGACAGGCCGGAGGCGACGACGTCGGAGCTGGGCGAGATCGTCCCGGGACCGGATTTCCCGACCGGCGGCGTGGCCGTTGAGGGCCATGCCTCGATCCTCGAGGCCTATGAGACCGGGCGCGGCGGCGTACGTCTGCGGGCGCGCTGGGAGCGGGAGCCGCTGGACCGGGGCGGCTACCAGATCGTCATCACCGAGGTCCCGTATCAGGTCCAGAAGGGCAAGCTGATCGAGGCCCTGGCGGAGCTGATCGAACAGAAGAAGGCGCCGCTGCTGGGCGATGTGCGCGACGAGTCAGCCGAGGACATCCGCGTCGTCATCGAGCCCAAGAGCCGAAACATCGACGCCGAGAGCCTGATGGAGAGCCTGTTCCGGCTGTCGGACCTGGAGATCCGCTTCCCGGTCAACATGAACGTGCTGGACGCGACCGGCACGCCGCACGTCATGGGTCTGAAGCCTTGTCTGCAGGCCTTCCTGGATCACCGGCGCGAGGTGCTGAACCGCAGGTCGCAGTGGCGGATCGAGCGGGTCGAGAAGCGTCTGCACCTGCTGGAAGGGCTCAGGATCGTCTTCCTGAACCTGGACGAGGTGATCCGGATCGTGCGTGAGGAGGAACAGCCGAAGGCTGTGATGATCGCCCGGTTTGGCCTGACCGAGATGCAGGCGGACTACATTCTCGACACCCGACTGCGTCAGCTGGCGCGGATCGAGGAAATGGCGATCGAGAACGAATACAAGGCTCTGGCCGAGGAACTTGCGAATCTGCAGACACTGTCGTCCTCGCCCGCCAAACAGTGGAAGAAGATCGGACAGGAGCTGGCCGCGACGCGCAAGGCCATGGTCTCACCGCGCCGGACGACGATCGCCGAGGCCGTGGATGCCTCGGCCTTCGTGACCGCCGAGGCCTTCATTCCCAAGGAAGCGATCACGGTGATCCTCTCCGAGCGGGGCTGGATTCGCGCTGTAAAGGGCAAGGTCGACGATCCTTCCGAGCTGAAGTTCAAGGAGGGGGACAGTCTCGGCTTCCTCGTGCCGGCTTTCACGACCGACAAGCTGCTTGTGGCGGCTTCGGATGGCCGGGTGTTTACGGTCGGGGCCGACAAGCTGGCCTCCGGGCGTGGGCATGGCGAGCCTCTACGGCTGATGATCGAGCTGGAGGAGAGCGCGGGCATCATCGCCGTCCTGGCGCACCAGCCGGGCTCGAAACTGCTGATGGCGTCGAAGGCCGGTTACGGCTTCATCGCGCCGGAAGACGAGCTGCTGGCCCAGAAGCGCGGCGGGAAACAGGTGCTGAACGGCGACCTGCTGGCCGTGATCCGGGTCACCGGCGACCACATCGTCACCATCGGCGAGAATCTGAAGACCCTGATCTTCAAGGCCGAGGAGCTGCCCGAGATGGGCCGCGGCAAGGGCGTCAAGCTGCAGTCCTTCAAACAGGGCGGCCTGACCGACATCGCGGTCTTCATCGGCGACGTCGGGCCGGAATGGGTCGACGGCGGCGGACGCCGTCGCAACTGGCCCGACTGGAAGGACTGGCTGGGCAAGCGCGCCGGGGCGGGTCGTATGGGACCGCGCGGGTTGAGGAAGTTCCGGTGATCCCGACCCTCTACGGCATCCCCAACTGCGACACGGTGAAGAAGGCGCGCGTCTGGCTGGATCAGCACGGGCGCGCTTTTCTCTTCCATGACTACAAGAAGGTCGGGATCGACCGGGCGTCGCTCGAAGGTTGGGTCGCCGAGCATGGCTGGGAGGTCGTGCTGAACCGGAACGGCACGACGTTCAAGGCACTGGACGCGGCCGATAAGGAAGGGTTGGACGCCGACAAGGCCACCGCCTTGATGCTGGCGCAGCCGTCGATGATCAAACGGCCGGTGCTGGATCTGGGCGACCAGACGATCGTCGGATTCAAGCCCGCTTTCTATGAGGCTGCCTTCCCGGCCTGAGCCGTGTCCGGTTGGGCCGGACGAAAAACACCCTGACGAACCGGACGAAACGGACGAAATCGAGGGAAATCGTCTGGAAAATCAGAGGTGGCTTGCGGATGGGGCCGATCGGATTCGTCCGAACAGCGGGCGGATGTTGGACGTGTCAAAGACCGTCCCGCGGAGATGGTGGGCCTTCTTCACGGGCGCAAGGCATGGATAGGAAATAAATCCGCACCACCTCAAGAATCCCGCTCATCCCCGCGGAAGTGGGGACCCAGTGCTTTCGTTGGGCACGGTGCGTGGGATCAATACCAGTGCAAAGTCCGGCGGGCGCCGAGCGCCCAAAGAACTGGGTCCCCGCCTCCGCGGGGATGATCGGAGGGTGGGGACGTTACCCCTCGACGTCCGTCTCCGGGCGGTCGTGGCCGTCGGCGCGTTCGGTGATCCAGTCGCCGTTGCTGTCGGCGTATTCGATCATGGCGTTGTCGTCGGACACCTTCTGCTCGCGGGCGGCGCGGACGGCGGCGGCCTTGGCGGCGTCGTGATCGGGGAAGGTCTCGGAGAAGGTGTCGCCGACCTTGTAGGCCCAGCCGCCGTCGTGCTCGACGATGCGATATGTGACATGGCTCATGATGCGACTCCGGTGGGGGATTTCGGCCTTGATGGCATTTTCTTCGCCGACGTGCATCCATTCACATGGTCGGCGCCGACCACTCATCGAAAGCGCGGGCGATGGGCCGGCGCCCAAGAGGTGAATGACGATGGTCGAACTGTTCCAATCCTTCTGGTGGCTTCTGTTCCCGCTCGGTTGGTTCGTCTTCGGCGGCTTCAACGCCATGGTGAACTACTACCGCCAGAAGAACGTGCTGAAGATCATCAAGACCTACGCTGACCGGGGCGAACAGCCGCCCGAGGCGCTGCTGAAGATCGTGGAGCAACCGATCGACGATCGCCACGAGTACACGCAGAACAGGCGGATGGACGACGGCAACGGTTTCTCGGTCGTGCTGTTCGGGATCATGGCCGTGGGCTTCGGCTACGCCAGCTGGTCGAACATGTACGGGGCCGGCGACGCCTTCCTGATCGTGGCCTTCGTGATGGGCGCCCTGGCCGCGGCCTCGCTGGTCTCGAGCCTTCTCGGTCGTCGACGCCGCCGGGACTGATGTCGGTCCGTGGGGGGCATGAGGATGGACGGCGCCTCAGTGGATGTGGGGCTGGTGGCGGCCGCGCGCGCCGGTTCGGACGCCGCCTTCGCGCGGCTGGTCGAACGGCACCAGGCGCCGGTGCGGGCCTTTCTCAGGCGGCTGCTGGGACGCAATTGGGACGAGGCGGACGACCTGGCCCAGGATGTATTCGTGGCGGCCTGGGGTTCCCTGGGGCGGCTGAAGGATCCGGCTGGTGTGCGATCCTGGCTGTTCGGCATCGCCTGGCGCAAGGGGCAGGACCGGATTCGGTCGGGCCTGCGATCGCAGGCGCGCGACCGGTCGTAGTTGGACGAGACGGCGCCGACGGGCGGGATCTCGGAAGAGGACCGGCTGGCCCTCGCCGATGCGATGGCCGGACTGCCGGCGGACCAGAGGGCCTGCGTCGCGCTTTGCCTCGCAGACGGCTGGTCGCATTCGGACGCAGCCGAAGCGCTGGGCCTGCCGCTCGGGACCGTAAAGTCCCATGTTGCGAGGGGCAGGGCGCGGTTGCTGGCCGCGTTGACGGGAGGGTCCGATGACGCCTGAGGAACGGCTGAACGCATTCTTCGCCGAGGCGACGCCGGCGGCGCGCGACCTGGGCTTTCAGGCCGGGGTCGCCGAGCGGGTCGCTCGCCGGCGCGCGGTCGCCACCGTCGTCGCCCTGATCCCGTGGACCATCGCGGCCATGGTGCTGTGCTGGGCCGTCGGACCGATGATGGCGCCGGTGGTCGAGGGCATGGGCCAGACCCTGGCGCCCGCCACCGCCATCCTGATGCTGACGGGGCTGGGCGTGGTCGTGCTGACGGCGTCGGCGCAGCGGCTGAGGCCGCTCTAGGCGGCTTCGAGCGCCTCAAGCTCCTGCTCGTCGGCGTCCATATACTTGAGGCAGAGGTCGCGTGACGCCCGGAGAGATCGTTCGGTGATTGCGGCGACGAGCGGGCGCGCCGTCTCGTGGTCAGCGTCGGCGCAGACGAAATAGTAGCTGCCATGCTCGGGGATCAGAGCGAGGACGCCTGCCGCGTTGTAAACCAGTGCCTGGCTGAGAGCGTAGTTGAGGCCCTCCGCATATTCGCCGTCGGTCTCGGGGGCGATCGCGGGAACGAGCGCCAACCATTCCGGGTCGCCGGTGGCCATGCCGTCGAACACCTTCTGAATGCCGGTAGGGTCCGCAGGACCGGTGAGCACGGCGACGGTGTGGGCCGCTCCGTCGGCTGCGATCAGGTCGGCGACGTGTGCGGCGGTCAGGGCCTGCGGCTCGGCCGTCTCGGTTTCAGCCGTTGCTTCGGTCCTCGGAGAACAGGCGGCCGCGAGGGCTGCACAGAAGACGAAGGTCAGAAGCTGAGGGCGACGAAGCATACGAAGTATCCTGCGATCTGATTGATCTTGAAGAGACGCTACGGTGTTCGCCCGCGATCCGCCATCTCCGGACGGAGCGCGTCAGAATGGGTCAGGCGTCACCTTACGAAGAATTCACGTCGCTGATCGCATCCGTTGGGCGTCGCCGGCGCCTCTTGTGATCAGAAGGTTCGGGCATCAGGCTCCGGCCCATCATCGAAAGAGGGGATATCCCATGGAAGACTTCATTCCGATCTTCGCCATCTTCGCCGTCTTCGGCTCCATCACGGCCATCATCGTCGGCCCGACCTATTTCAAGAGCCGTGAACGCCGCGAGATGCAGGCGACTGTCCGCGCCGCCATCGACAAGGGACAGCCCCTGCCGCCGGAGGTCATCGACGCGCTGAGCACGGAAGCGACGAAGAACATTCCGTCGCGAAGCCGCGACATCCGCCGGGGCATCATCTGGCTGGCCGTCGGCATCGGCATGGCCGCCTTCAGCCTGATCAACGACCTGCGTGGCTTTGGTGACGACTGGAACGACGGCCCCAACTTCGATGGCGGGCTGCTGGGCCTGGCGGCGATCCCGATCACCATCGGCCTTGCCTTCATCGTCCTGAGCTTCTTCAACAAGAACAAGGACTGAGCACGGTCAGGCATCTCCAGGAAAGTTGGGGGGAACTGTCATGCCCAAGGCCCTTTTGGACCACCACGACGTCGAACTCGCCGCCCTCGCGGCGGCGGGTGGACGGCGGGAGTTCGGCGAACTGGTCCGCCGCCACGGCTCGGCCGTGCGGTTCCTGCTGCGACGCATGGGAGCGCAGGTCGCCGAGGCCGACGACGTCGCCCAGGACGCCTTCCTGCAGGCGTTCGAGAAATGCGCGGAGTTCCGGGGCGAGGGCACCTTCGCCGCCTGGGTCAAGCGGATCGCCGCGCGCCTCTATCTAAAGCGCAAGGCGAGGGACGCCCGCTACGTCGCGGAAGTTGAACCGGGCGAGGACGATGCGGCTCCCGCACGCGATCAGGCGGGGCTGGTCGACCTCGACGAGGCGTTGAAGGGGTTGAACGAAACCGAACGTCTCTGCGTCTCCCTGTGCCATGGCGCGGGGCTGTCTCATCCCGAGATCGCCACGGCCATGAATCTGCCGCTTGGAACGGTGAAGTCTCATGTCAAACGTGGTCTGGATAAACTCCGCGCCCGGCTTTCGCCGGATGTCGGACAGTCGGGGAGGTCGACCCATGTCGGCTGATGAATTCGATCCGATGATCGAGCGGCTGTTCGCGCGCTCGCCCCAGATGGCCGACGCCAGCCTGTTCGCGGTCGAGGTCGAGACGAAACTGCATTCGTCCAGTCGGGTGCGCACCCTGGCCCTGACCGTCGCCGGCCTGATCGGCGGGGTTATCGCGGTCAGGGAATCGATGAACCTGAACCTGCATCTGTCGAACGATCAGGCCCCCGTGGCCGGCCGGGTGATCGGACAGGGGTTGGAGGCCGCCAGCCTGAACGTCCAGGGCGCGGTGGGCTCCGGCCTGTCGCAGCTTGGCCTATCGGACCTGACGCTGGGCTCGATGGGCGGGATGCAGTTGTTCTGGATCGCCGCCGGCGCCCTGATCGCCATCGCGGCGGCGGGCGTGGTGAGGCTGTCGCAAGACGTCTGATCGAGGGCATGACGAGAAGGGGGCGGGTCGACGGAACCGGCCCGACCCCCTATCTCTCCGCCGCCATCAGCGGAGCATCCATGTCGAGCCAGAAACAGGAAGTCGTGAAACGGATCACGGTCCCGGAGATCACCGCACGCAAGGGCGGCGAACCGATCGTGATGCTGACCGCCTATGATGCGCCGACGGCAGCGATCATGGATCCTCACTGCGACGTGCTTCTGGTCGGCGACAGCCTGGGCATGGCGGTGCACGGCATGACCTCGACGGTCGGCGTTACCCTGGAGATGATGATCCTGCACGGCCAGGCGGTGATGCGGGGCTCGAAACGGGCCCTGGTGGTCATCGACATGCCGTTCGGCAGTTATGAGGCCGGGGTCGAACAGGCCTACGCTAACGCCGTCCGCATCCTCAAGGAGACCGGCGCCCAGGCGGTGAAGGTCGAGAGCGGCCCGGAAGTGCCCGCCACGATCGAATATCTGGTGAAGCGCGGCGTGCCGGTGATGGGTCACGTCGGCCTGCTGCCGCAGTCGATCAACATCGACGGGTCGTTCAAGGCCAAGGGTCGGGAAGCGGCGGAGCATGCGCGAATCCTGCAATCCGCTCATGACACGGCCGACGCCGGGGCCTTCTCCGTGGTCATCGAGGGCGTGGCGGAAGGTCTGGCCCGCGAGATCACCGAGGCGATCGCCAGGCCGACCATCGGCATCGGCGCCTCGGCGGCCTGCGACGGACAGGTGCTGGTCACGCCCGACATGCTGGGGATGTTCGACTGGACCCCGAAATTCGTGCGGAAATACGCCGATCTGCGCGCAGAGATCGGCCGCGCGGTCGAAACCTATGCTGCCGATGTGAGGGCCCGCCGTTTTCCTGCCGAAGTCGAGACCTACTTCTCCAAAAAGTCGGCTCTGCCGTAGCCCCCGTCTTGTCTTCAAGAGGCGTTGCGAGGGCGAGGGCGACCCTCTAGGGTCCGCGCCGATTGGCTTTTCAGCGTTTTTTGGGGCGGCTCCGCTAGTGACTGATGTCTTCGAAGAGGTCGAGGAGGAGATTCGCTCCGAACGCCTCAAGCGCCTGGCGCGCAACTGGCTTCCCATTCTGGGCGGCGTCCTGCTCGTCGCGCTCATCGCCGCCCTGGCGTGGTGGGGCTGGCAGAGCTTCCAGACCAGCCGCGCGAACGCGGGCTCGATCGCCTATCAGCGCGGCCTCGAGTCCCTGCAGACCGGCAACTCCGCCGGGGCCGAGACGGCCTTCGCCGAGGCCGAGAAGGCCGGCAACGGCGCCTACAAGGCTCTGGCCCTGCAACAGCGCGCCGGCCTGGCCGTCGCCGCCAACCGCATTCCGGACGCCATCCAGCTGTTTGACGACGCCGCCAAGGCCTCGGGCGATCCGATCCTGCACGATACGGCCGTCTACAAGTCGGCGCTGCTGATGATGGACAACGGCGCCACCCTTGAAACGCTGGAAGCGAAGCTGGAGCCCCTGACCAAGGAGGGCCGGCCGATGCTGCCCTTCGCCCAGGAAGCCCTGGGCATGGCCCGCCTGCAGTTCAACAAGCCCGCCGAGGCCCGCGAGGTCTTCGTGCTGCTGACGCTCGGCCAGGACGTGCCGGATTCGGTGCGCCAACGCGCGCAGGCCGCTATCGGTATGATCGATACCGGCGTCGCCGCAGGCCTGCCGGCCATCGTGGCGGCGCAGGCCGTGACGCCGCCGGCCCCTCCCGCCCCGACGGCCGACCAACTCGCCCAGGCCGCGCAGGTCCAGGCCGCCCAGGCTGCCCAACCGTGAAGACCCGCCTGATGACGACCGGAGTTCGGATGACGACCGTGACGCGCGTGCTGAAGACCGCCATCGTCCTGGGGCTCGCCGCCTCTCTGGCGTCCTGCGCCTCGGCGCGGCGCATCCTGCCGTTCGGGCTGGGCGAGGACAAATCGCCCCAGGCGACGGCGAGCGAAGGACAGCGCGTCTCCATCCTGGCCTTCGATCAGCAACTGGCTCCAGCGGCCGGGCTGGCCGGTCGCGACTTCTTCCTCCCGGGGCCCGTGGCCGCGACGTCCTGGCCGATGCCTGGCGGAAACGCCGAGGCCTCGATCGAGCATGTGATCGCCGCGCCGCAGTTCACCATCGGCTGGCGCCGGCGCATCGGCTCCGGCTCGACGCGCACGCGTCAGGTCATGGCGCCGGTCGTGGCCGACGCCGGCAAGGTCTTCGTCATGGATGGCGAATCGACAGTCACGGCCGTGGACGCCGCCTCGGGCGAGGTGGTCTGGAAGGTCGATGTGAAACCGACCGGACGTGAAGCGGCCGGTGGCGTCTCCGCCTTCGGCCTGCCCATTCCCTTCGTCAGCGAGGGCGGCGGATCGCTCAGCGGCGGGTTCGGCGGCGGCGTGGCCGTCAGCGGCGGCAAGGTCTTCGTCGCGTCCGGCTATCGCACCATGACGGCGCTGGACGCCGCGACAGGCGCCGTGGTCTGGACGCAGCCGGTCGATGTGCCGATCCACGGCGCGCCGACGGTCGCGGGCAGCCGGGTCTATGTCATCGACGTCGACAACCAGATCATCGCCTTCAACACCACGACCGGCCTGCAGGACTGGTCCTATCGCGGTATCGCCGAGCCGGCCCGCGTCATGCGCGCGTCCAGCCCGTCGGTTAGCGGCGACACGGTCATCGCGCCCTTCTCGTCCGGTGAGGTCGTCGCCCTGCGCGCCACCAACGGCCAGCCGGTCTGGAACGAGGTGCTGTCGCGCACCAGCCGCACCAGCGCCCTGTCGGAGATCCGAGACATCGCCGGTCGCCCGGTGATTTCGCGCGGCTTCGTCTATGCGGTCAGCCACTCGGGCGTGCTGCAGGCGATGGACATCCGCACCGGCCAGCCCAAATGGACCCTGCCGGTCGCGGGCGTTAACGCGCCCCTGCCGGCCGGCGACGTCGTCTATGTCGTGTCCAAGTCGGGGGAGCTGACCCTGATCAATCGCGACTCAGGCGCCGTCTACTGGACGCGCGACCTGAACGAGGGTCGCGTGCGTCAGGAAGGCGGATTCCTGGGCTTCTTCGACCGCACCGTGCGACCGGAATGGTCCGGACCGATCCTGGCGTCGAACCGGCTGGTCCTGGTCAATTCGGACGGCGAAGCCGTGGCCTTCGATCCAAAGACCGGCGCCTTGACGGCCACGCTGAACCTCGGCGCGCCCGCCTATATTGCTCCGGCCGCCTACAACGGCGCGCTTTACGTCCTGACCAACGACGGCGAACTGATCAGCATTCGCTGACCAAAAACCGCGAAACACGCTAGAAGGCCGACATGGCACTGAAGCTCGCCATCGTCGGCCGCCCCAATGTGGGCAAGTCGACACTGTTCAACAGGCTGGTCGGCAAGCGCCTTGCGCTGGTCGACGATCGCCCAGGCGTGACCCGTGATCGTCGCTACGCCGACGGCAATATCGGCGACATGGACCTGACGCTGATCGACACGGCGGGTTACGAGGACGTCAACGACGACAGCCTTGAATCGCGGATGCGCGAGCAGACCGAGCTGGCGCTGGAAGACGGCGATCTGATCCTGTTCATGATGGATGCGCGCGAGGGGGTGACCTCGCTGGATCAGATCTTCGCCGAGCGGCTGCGCAAACAGCACAAGCCGGTCATCCTGCTGGCCAACAAGTCCGAGAGCCGAGAGAGCGGAGGCGGTGTCGGCGAGGCCTATTCTCTGGGCTTCGGAGAGCCCGTCGCCATCTCCGCCGAGCACGGCGAGGGCATGGCCGACCTCTATGCCGCGATCCGCGACGCCTCGGTAGACATGTACATCGAGGAGGTCGACGAGCCCGACAAGCCGATCCGCATCGCCATCATCGGCCGCCCGAACGCCGGCAAGTCGACCCTGATCAACCGCCTGATCGGCGAGGACCGGCTGCTGACCGGCCCCGAGGCCGGGATCACGCGCGATTCCATCTCGGTGGACTGGGAATACGATGGCCAGAACATCCGCCTCGTCGACACGGCCGGGATGCGTCGCAAGGCCCGGGTGCAGGAGAAGCTGGAGAAGCTGTCGGTCGCCGACACCATCCGCGCCATCACCTTCGCCGAGGTCGTCGTCCTCGTCATGGACAAGGACAACGCCTTCGACGTCCAGGACCTGCAACTCGCCGACCTGGTCGAGCGCGAGGGCCGGGCACTGGTGTACGTGGCCGCCAAATGGGACCTCGAAGAGGACCCCCAGGCGCGCATGGCCGAGCTGAAGCATCTGGCGGAAGACAAGCTGCCTCAGTTGAAGGGTTCGCCGTTCGTCGCCTTGTCGGCGCACTCGGGCCGTGGCGTCGACCGGCTGATGCCGGCGGTGCTGAAGGCGCACGAGACCTGGTCGGTCAAGGTCAAGACCAAGGACCTCAACGACTGGCTGTCCCTGGCGACCCAGAGGCACCCGCCGCCCGCCGTCGACGGCAAGCGGATCAAGACCAAATACATGGCCCAGACCAAGGCCCGCCCGCCCACCTTCGTGCTGTTCGCCAGCCGGGGCGGCAATCTGCCTGAGCACTATATCCGCTATCTGACCAACTCGATCCGCGAGAGCTTCGACCTGCCCGGCGTGCCGATCCGCCTGACGGTCAAGGGCGGGTCGGAGAACCCCTATGCGACGGGCGGCGCCAAGTCGGGGCCGGAACGCTACAAGGGCGACGCCAAGACCGCGCCGCGCGCTGTGCGCAAGAAGGCGGAAGAGGAATCGCATCTGCCCGGCAAGGCGCTGGAGCAGAAGAAGACCCGCGTCGCCAAGCCGCGCATCATCGGTGCGGTGAAGAACAGCGCGTCGAAGAAGGCCGGGTCATCGGTCGCCGTCCAGAAGGGCGCGCGCGGAGGGGCGAGGCAGGTCTCGCGGTCGGGACGTGTGCGGACCGGTCAGAAGCACGCGCCGAAGAAGTAGGGCGTTTGCCGTTTGACGGTTTGCGTCGATCGGGTTCATTTCGCGGTTTCCGGGAACGACACACACCATGATCGCCGCCCTCGTCATGTCCATCTTGATGCAGGTGACGGGCCCATCCGCCGCCGAGCTGGAGGCGTTGAACCGCGCCTCCCTTGAATCGGCTGCTGCCGCCGCCGGAGACGCTGCAGCCGCATCCGCAGCGTCCTCGCATCCGGCCCGCCCTTTCGACTGCGTCAGAGACGGCTCCACCCCGCAGATCAACGCCTGCCTCGCGCAGGACCTCGCGGCGGAGGAGGCTCGGATGGATCGGTATCTGGCTGCTGCGCGGGAACAGGCAAGGTCAAGCGATGAACTGCCGCGTGCCTTCGGCGGGCCAAGCGCGCAGCGTGCTTATCTGGCGGCCTCACAGGCCGCCTGGACCGCATATGCGCGCATCGTCTGCGAGGGCGTCGACGACAGCTTCAAGGATGGCTCCATCCACACGGCGATGTTCCTGAGTTGCATGACCGACATAACCCTGGAGCGAACCCGGGTCATCTGGCGCGACCATCTCAGCTATTGGGACTCCACGCCGCCGATCTTGCCTGAACCCTTCGCGCAAGCCATCCCTGAATAGGGCCGAGCAGGGCACGGCAGCCCGCATCGCCCGAGACTTGTGCGCTCGCCACCGGCCTCGAGCCTGCGTGAAACCAAAGGCGACTCGATTGGTCAGGCCGCTTCTGCGAGGGCGATGATATGGGGCGATCTGCCCTCTGTCCGTCCCTCTCCGATGCCGATGATCCAGACAACCGCAGGCGTCGAAATCCAGGACGGGGACTGGGGGACGGGCGACCGATCGTAGCCTCCCATCCCGCGAGCGCCCTAGATCAGCGCGCCTGCCGGTAGCTCTGTCTTCCAATCCTTGAACGACACCTTGCTGGGCGGCGTCAGATCGCCGCGCGCCAGTTCGACAATCATGGAGCCGAGTTCGGACGGGGCGGGCAGGGTCATGGGATCCTCGCCGGGGAAGGCCTGGGCTCGCATCTGGGTGCGCATCCGGCCCGGGTCGAGGACGCTGATGCGGACGTTGGTGCTCTCGATCTCGTCGGCCCAGGCCAGCATCAGGGCCTCGGCGCCGGCCTTGGTCGCGGCGTAGAGGCCCCAGAAGGCCTTCGGCTCGCGGGCCAGACTGGTCGTCAGGTGGATGACGCGCCCGGCGTCGGAGGCGCGCAACAGGGGCTCCAGTGAGCGGATCAGGCGATAGGTTGCGGTGAAGTTGGTCTTCTCGATCTTGGCGAAGCCGCGCGGGTCGATGTGGCTGACGGGGGTCAGGCCCTGCGCGCCCAAGGTGGCGGCGGCGTTGACCCAGATGTCGAGCTTGCCGAACCGGCCGAAGATGGCGCCGCCCAGACGATCGATGCCGCCGCCGTCGATCAGGTCGAAGGGCACAAGCGTCGCGTGACGGCCGGTCGCGGCATAGATGGCGTCGTCCAGCTCCTCGAGAGCGCCCTGTGTCCGCGCCGTGGCGACGACGTGGGCGCCGGCGACGGCCAAGGCCAGGGCGGCCTCATAGCCGATCCCTCGCGAGGCCCCGACAACGAGGGCGATACGGTCTTGAAGCGGGAGGGCGTCGGTCATCGGGCCTGATAGCGCGCCGACGGAACCGGCGGAAGACGGTTCAGAACCCTTCTCCCGCCTGCCACAGGCTGAAGCTCGCGCCCTGATCGTCGTGGACGGCGCAGCTGAGGCCGGTAGGGCTTTCGGCAGGGATCGCGGACTTGCCGCCGAGCGCGTTCACCCGCGCGCAGGTCGCTGCGATGTCGTCGACACGGAAATAGAGGTTGGCGTAGTCGCGGGCGCGCTCGACCTTGGTGAAGCCGAACGGCGGATTACTGCCGGCGACGTGGGCGTAGGTCGACCTCGACGCGTCGTCGTCGAAGGTCCACCCGAACAGAGCGCCGTAGAAGGCCTTGGCCCTGGCGATGTCCACGGTGTCGAGGGTGAAGTAGCCGAGGTTGATCATGGCTTCCTTGCCTGGGCGCGATCCTGTCCGAAAACCGGCGTCCACTGTCTCGGGATCGCGCCTGCTAAGCGCTGACCAGCAGGGAAAGTTGCCGGCCGACCGCATCGCGGCCGCCTTCCTCGATCTCGCGGTCCACCAGACGGGTCGGATAGTCGCCGGTGAAATAGTGGTCGGTGAACTGGGGCGCGGCGTCGTTGCGGCCCGTCTCGCCCATGGCCTTGTAGAGACCATCGACGGACAGGAAGCCGAGCGAGTCGACCTCCAGCACCTGGCGCATCTCTTCCACGGTCTTGTTGGCGGCGATCAGCTGGTCCCGCTCCGGCATGTCGATGCCGTAGAAGTCGGGCCACAGGATCGGCGGGCTGGCGGAGCGCAGGTGGACCTCGGTCGCCCCGGCGTCGCGGACCGCGCGGACCAGTTTCACAGAGGTGGTGCCGCGCACGATGGAGTCGTCGATCAGGACGACGCGCTTGCCCTCGATCACTGAGCGGTTGGGGCTGTGCTTCATGGCCACGCCCTTCTGGCGGGCGCCCTGGCTCGGCTGGATGAAGGTGCGGCCGAGATAGTGGCTGCGGATGATCCCCATCTCGTAAGGAATGCCGCTGGCCTGGGCGTAGCCGAGCGCGGCCGGGACGCCGGAGTCGGGGACAGGGACGACGACGTCGGCGTCGATCGGGAACTCGCGGGCCAAGCCTTCGCCCATCCGCTTGCGCACTCCATAGACAGAGCGGCCATTCACGACGCTGTCCGGGCGCGAGAAGTAGACGTATTCGAACAGGCAGGGCCGGGCCGCGCGGGCCGGGAAGGGCTTCAGCGAGCGCAGGCCCTCGTGGTCGATGACGATGACCTCGCCGTGTTCGACGTCGCGCACGAAGGTCGCGCCGATGGTGTCGAGCGCGCAGGTCTCCGACGCCATGACCCAGGCGTTGCCGATCTTGCCGAGCACCAGCGGGCGGATGCCCAGCGGATCGCGCGCGCCGATCAGCTTGGTGCGGGTCTGGGCGACCAGGGCATAGCCGCCCTCGATCCGCGCCAGGGCGTCGATGAAGCGGTCGACGATCTTGGCCTTACGGCTGCGGGCGATCAGGTGGAGGATGACCTCAGAGTCCGAGGTGGACTGGAAGATCGAACCCTCGCCGACCAGCTGGTTCCGCAGATAGTGGAAGTTGGTCAGGTTGCCGTTGTGGGCGATGGCGATGCCGCCCTGGTCCAGATCGGCGAACATCGGCTGGATGTTCCGCAGGAAGCTGCCGCCGGCGGTCGAATAGCGGGTGTGGCCGACGGCCGCCGAGCCCGGCATGCGTTTGGCCAGGTCGGTGCCGCCGAACGCCTCGCCCACATGGCCCATGTGGCGTTCGGTGTGGAATCGCTCGGCATTGACCGAGGCAATGCCGCAGGCTTCCTGACCACGATGCTGCAGGGCATGCAGGCCAAGTGCGACGATGCCCGAGGCCTCGTCCTTTTCGGCGCCCCAGACGCCGCAGACGCCGCATTCGAGGCGCGGACGATCATCATCTGCGTCTCGATAGTGCTCCCGGTGAACGACCGGGGGCTGGATGTCGTGAGGCAAGCTGCGCATCGTGGGGGCTCCGATGACAGGCGAAATTTTACTGGGCGGCGGACGGGCGCGAGTTAGGGCCGGTTTGGGGCAAGGGCAAGGCTTGATCGCCGGAAAAGCCTCTGCGGACGGACGAATCGACCACGGGGCTGATGGCGTCGGCGCCGCGTCCGATGCCGGGCAGGATGAACTGGATGGCGCGGGCGGCCCCGGCGCTGACCGGACGCAATGTCGCCTCCGACAGCCAGCGCGGCGTTCGCTCGCCCGGCATGGCCGCCACGATCACCAGATGGATGGCTCCCAGCAAGACCAGCGAGCGTGCGGCGCCGACGAGGATGCCGATGAACCGGTCGACGCCGCCGAGGGTCGGATGGGCCTGGGCCCGCCGGGACAGGATCGAGCCGAAGATGCGGATGCCGAAATAGACCAGCAGGAAGGACGCTATGGCGGCGGCGATCGAGCCGGCCCAGTCCGGGTCGATGAGGGCCCGCCCAAGCGGCGCCGTCAGCGGCAGGGCGACCAGGGCAAGAAACGCCGCCAGCACAAAGCTGAGCAGGGTGATAATCTCGCGCGTACCGCCGCGAACCCAGCCGGCGGCGGCTGAGGCGAGGATGACGATAATCGCGAAGGCGTCGAAGCCGGTCATGCAAATGTCTCCTCCCCGTTCGCGCCTTCGCAAATGGGGAGGGGGACCACGAAGCAGTGGAGGGGTTTTAGAAGCCTGGTAGACGGCGATCGTTTCAAAAAAGAACCCCTCCGTCTTTTTGCTTCGCTACGAGTCACCTCCCCGTCTGCGATGGAGAGGTGACGTAGGCTCAATACCTGTTCTGCGAGATTCTTTCGACGGCTTCCGTCAATCGGCTGACGCCTGTGATCAAAACGTCGCCGCTCTTGACTGTCAGGGGCGGGGAAAGGGCTTGGTCGAAGCCAAGCTTCCGGGCTTCGCGCAGCCGGGCTTCGGCGCGGCCCACGGCGCGGACCTCGCCCGACAGGCTGATCTCGCCGAAGACGATACAGCCCTGGGGCAGGGGCATTCCGGTGGCCGAGGAGATCAGGGCCGCCGCAGCGGCGAGGTCGGCGGCGGGTTCATTGATGCGCAGACCACCCGCGACGTTCAGATAGACGTCCTGGTCCCCGAAGCCGAAGCCGCAGCGCGCCTCGAGCACCGCCAGCACCATGGCGAGACGGCCGGTCTCCCAGCCGATGACGGCACGGCGCGGGGTGCCATAGGCGGATTTGGACACCAAGGCCTGGATCTCGACCAGGACGGGACGGCTGCCCTCGATGCCCGCGAAGACGGCGGCGCCCGGTGCGCGATCCTTGCCTTCGCCGAGGAAGAGGGCGGACGGGTTGGAGACTTCGCGCAGGCCTGCGTCCCCCATCTCGAACACGCCGATCTCGTCGGTGGCACCGAAGCGGTTCTTGCCGGCGCGCAGGATGCGGAACGGGTAGCCGCGCTCGCCTTCAAAGCTCAGGACCGCGTCGACCATGTGTTCGACGACGCGCGGGCCGGCGACCTGGCCGTCCTTGGTGACATGGCCGACGAGCACGACGGCCGGGCCGCCGGCCTTGGCCAGTCGCACCAGTTCGCCGGCGCAGGCCCGGACCTGGGTCACCGAGCCTGGCCCGGCCTCATGGGCGTCGGACCACAGGGTCTGGATCGAATCGACGATGACGATGTCGAACGTCTCGCGCTTCAGCGTGGCGAGGATGTCGCGCAGCGCCGTGGCGGAGGCGAGCTGGACAGGCGCTTCGGACAGCCCCATCCGTCTGGCGCGGGCGCGTATCTGTTCGATCGCTTCCTCGCCGGAAATATAGGCGACGCGGGCGCCCGAAAGGGCGGCGCGGCCGGCGACGTCGAGAAGCAGGGTCGACTTGCCGACGCCGGGATCGCCCGAGAGAAGGATGGCCGAGCCGGGCACGACGCCGCCGCCGCAGACGCGGTCGAACTCGGTCACGCCGGTGACGATGCGCGGCGGCTCGGGCGTTTCGGACAGCAGGGATTCGAACTGCAGGCCCCGCGCCCTGGCCGTCGATGCGGGTTTCAGGGCTCCGGGAGGCGAGGCCGAGCGGCCCTCCTCCACGATGGTGTTCCACTGGCCGCACGACCCGCACTGGCCCGACCACTTGCCGTGGACGCCCCCGCAGGACTGACAAACATAGATCGCACCGTCTCTGGCCATGAGTGACGGCTTACAGGAGTCGCGAGCGGCGGGGCAGGGGGCGGTTTCAGGCCTGCGACCGTTTCAGACGTGGGCGGGGACCGTCAGGATTGACTGCTTGCGCGGGCGGCCGAAACGCCGTTCGCTGCCTCCAGTATATTGGGGGAAGACATGAAGAGCATCTGCATTGCGGCCATCGCCGCGCTCGCCCTGGCCGCGTGCCAGCAGGGGGCTGAAACCAAGGCTCCGGCCGGGGCGGCGAGTCCGTCGCCGGCCGGTTCGGACGCCGCTGTGGCGCGCATTCTGGCCATGCCGGTGGCGGACCGGTGCGGAAGCGATTGGCCCGGTCATGCGACCCCGACGGCGAACCAGGTCATCGATCTGGGCGGCGGCGCCTTCGCGGTCCTGACCGACTGCTACCCGACCGAGGAGGGGAAGGCGCCTTGGAAGAGCCTGCACACCCAGGGCGTAGACGGGGTGCTGAAATCCCAGTCGCTGATCCTCTTCAATGGCCCGGAGGCGGAGTTCGACGAAGGCTTTGACTGGGAGCCAAGCCTTACGTCGCAGGCGACGTGGGATACGGCGGCCAGGGAACTCGTCTGGTCCGACACGGTCGGGCCGAACGATGGCGAGACGTCCACCCAGACGCGCACCATGCGCTGGAGCTGGGACGGGTCCAGGCTGGCGATGCTGGGCGCGGTCCGCGTGACCCATGCGACGCCTGGCGCGCCTGCGACCGGCGAGGTCACCGGCTGGCCCGCGGCCGGCAAGACCGACCCGACCCCGCTCGCCACTCCTGTCTAGGCGGAGAGACCCCATGAACAGATCCATGATCTGCGGCGTGGCCGCGATGGCTCTGCTGTCGGCCTGTCAACAACAGACGCCGACTGCGACGGACGCCGGCTCGGCTCCGGACGATGCGATCACCGCCAGGTTCGAAGCCCTTAAGGCCTCCGCCCTGACGATGGTGAAGGCGGATGAGGACTGCGTGTTGCCCGAGCCGATGGAGGGCGAGCGCACCGTGGAGGCCGTCGACCTTGGAGGCGGTGATGTCGCCGTGCTCGTCGTCTGTTCGACCGGCACGGCGGACCAGTGGAGCCGGGTCTATGTTTCCGAGGACAACGGCGCGCCCGTCCATGTCCCTCTGCCGTTCTACAAGTACCAAGGCGCGGACGGCTGGATGACCTGGGACGCGATGTCGAACCTGTCATGGGATGCTGCGACCAGGACTTTTGCAGGATCGACCCGGCTCCAGGCGACGGGATGCGCCGAAGGCGCCGAATGGCGCTGGGACGGCGCGCGGCTGGTGCTGGCTCGCCAGTGGCACATGGACTGCGGGGCGATCGGGGCCGACGGCGAGCTGCCGGATCCCGTGGACGACTTCCCGACCACCCCGCCGACCGAACAGCCGGCTTGGATCGCGGCTCAGGCCTGACCGAGGTAGCGGCGCTCGCAGCGGTTGCCGATGGACGTCAGCAGTTCATAGCTGAGCGTCCCGGCGGCCATGGCGGCGTCGTCGACCGGGCGGTTGGCGCCGAACAGTTCGACGCTGTCGCCGACCGAGACCTCGACGCCGGTGACGTCCACGGCGATGACGTCCATCGACACGCGGCCGAGCAGCGGGCGCAGGGCACCTGCGATCCAGACCTGTCCGTTCGGGCTTGAGCTGCGGAACACGCCGTCGGCGTAGCCGGCGCCGCAGGTGGCGATGCGGCGGGGTCTGTCGGCGATGAAGCCGCGGGAGTAGCCCACACTCTCACCGGCGGGGAGGTCGCGGATCTGGAGCACTTCGGCGGTCAGGGTCGCGACGGCCTTCAGTCGGTCGTCCGGTCGGCCCTCGGGACCACCACCGTACAGGCAGATGCCCGGTCGGACGGCGTCGAAGACATGGTCGGGACCCAGGAAACAGCCGCCGGAGTTGGCGAAGGACTTCAGCGCATCGGGATAACGTCCTGAAACGTTTGCGAAGGCGTCGCGTTGGCGCCGGTTCATCGGTTCCGCCGGATCGTCGGCGCAGGAGAGGTGGCTCATGACCAGTTCGAGTCCGGTGAACGGCTCCGGCGCGTCATCCGGGCGGAAGCCCAGGCGGTTCATTCCGGTGTCGATCTGGAGTCCGCAGGCGCCGCCGCCGGCCGCATTCCAGGACGCGATCTGGTCGCCGTGGTTGAGGATCGGGCGCACGTCCGCAGCCTTCAGCGCCGCAGCTGCGTCTCCCACGCAGCCGTCGAGCACATAGATGGTTGGTCCCGCCCCGAGAGCCTCGCGCAAGGCGACGGCCTCGTCTGTTCGCGCCACAAAGAAAGTCCGCGCGCCCTCTGCCAGCAGCCGCCTGGCCACCGGAACGGCGCCGAGGCCATAGGCATTGGCCTTCACTACCGGATGCACGGGCACGCCTGACACCGCTTCCAGCGCATGGAAGTTGTGCGAAAGCGCGTTGAGATCGACGGTCAGGGAGGCGGGCGCGGTCATTGACGCCTTATGCCGCAAGATCGTTGCGGGAAAAGCCGAAAAGCGACCGAACGGCCGGATCGCGGCTGTCCTTGACTTGGGGCGGCGCGTGACCGACCTACGCGCCTCGCTTTCAAGGTCTCCCTATCCATGTCCGTCAAGGTCCGTTTCGCCCCGTCGCCTACCGGCAAGCTGCATGTCGGAAACGTCCGCACCGCCCTGGTCAACTGGATGTTCGCCAAGGGGCAGGGTGGATCCTTCGTCCTGCGCATCGACGACACCGATCTGGCCCGCTCGACGCCGGAGTTCGAACAGGGGATCGAGGACGATCTGACCTGGCTCAGCCTGCTGTGGGACGAACGGTACAACCAGTCAAAGCGGTTCGACCGCTATGACGACGCGGCCGAACGGCTCAAGAAGGCCGGGCGTCTTTATCCGGCCTGGGATACGTCCGAGGACCTGGATCGTCGCCGTAAGGTGCAGCTGTCGCGTGGTCTGCCGCCGATCTACGATCGCGCCGCCCTGACCCTGACCGACGAGGAGAAGGCCGCGTTCGAGGCCGAGGGTCGCAAGCCGCATTGGCGCTTCAAGCTGGATGGCCGCCGGGTCGCTTGGGAGGACCTGTCGCGCGGTCACGCAGAGGTCGATACCGCCTCGATGTCGGACCCGGTGCTGATCCGCGAGGACGGCCTGTATCTCTACACCCTGCCGTCGGTCGTCGATGACATCGACATGGCCATCACCCACGTCATCCGGGGTGAGGACCACACGACCAACACTGGCGCCCAGATCGAGATCTTCGAGGCCTTGATTGCTGCCGGCCTCGGCACGACGGTTCCGAACTTCGCCCATATGCCGCTGCTGGTCGGCGCGGACGGGGCGGCCCTGTCCAAGCGGCTGGGGTCGCTGTCGGTCGCGGAGATGCGCGACCAGGGCTATGAGCCCATCGCCATCACCAGCCACCTGGGCCGGATCGGGACGTCCGATCCGCTGGAGGTCGCGGCCGACATCCATGCCCTGGGCCTGGGCTTCAGTTTCGACAAGATGGGCCGGTCGCCGGCGCGCTACGACACAGAGGATCTGGATCGGCTAAACGCCCAGGCCCTGCACGCCATGCCCTATGCGACCGCAAAGGGGCGGCTGGAGGCTCTCGACTGCGACCTCGGCGAGAGCTTCTGGGACGGAGTGCGGGCCAACCTGACGAAGTTCGCCGACGTGGTCGATCTGGCGCGGATGGTGCGTGGGCCAGTGACGCCGGTGATCGAGGATCCGGCCTTCGCGGCGGCGGCCCTGGCCGTCCTGCCGAAGGTCATCGATGCGGGCGCGTGGTCGGCATGGACCAATGCGGTCAAGGAAAGCACCGGCGCCAAGGGCAAGGCCCTGTTCATGCCGCTACGCCACATCCTGACGGGCCAGCCGCACGGGCCGGACATGGCGACGATCGTGCCGCTGATCGGGCGCGAACGGATCGAGAAGCGGCTGAAGGGCGAAGTCGCCTAGGGGGCAAAGAAAAGGGGCAGCCCGCTGGGCCGCCCCTTTTGCTTAGGCGTTGCAGACGGCCAGTTGTTCGGCCGACAGGGCCGTGCCCTTCCACGAGAACTCCGTCACCGGGCCCAGACGGGCGGCGACGCGACGGCAGGCGCGCGGGGCGGGCTGATCCGCGCCGCCCGAAGCGGTGCAGGTCTGGCCTTCGCAACGCCAGTTGGCGCCGTCGATGACGGTGGAGCGGGTCGGGACGCGCGAGGCGTCGGCCAGGACGACGCGGGTGGCGGCGGAGGACGGGGCCTGGGCGACGGCGGGAGCCGCGGCGAAGGCGGCGCAGAGGGCGAGCAGGGGGAGGACGGCGCGCATGGGGAAACTCCGGTGCAGGGAACGGACCGACAGGGTCCAGCGTCAACACCGACATAGTGCGTTGTTATTCGAAACTGTCAATCCGCGTTTTCAAACGGAACGGACTTCGGAGCTGACTGACCAATGATTACTTATCGCTGGTCATGTTTCAAGACAGGGGAGGCGTCAGTCTGTCGCATCGCCTCGATTGCCTCCTCGACCGTGTCGCAGACGACCCACGCTTGCAGGAAGGAGGGCGGGGTGAAGCCGGTCTCAACGCTCTGGCGCATCAGGGCGAAGAAGGTCTCCCAGAAGCCGTTGATGTTGAGGAAGATCACCGGCTTGCCATGCAGGTCCAGTCGTTTCCACGACAGCAGTTCGACGACCTCCTCCAGCGTTCCGATGCCGCCAGGCGCGACGACGAAGGCGTCGGACTGGTCGTACATCAGCTGTTTGCGCTCGTGCATCGAGGTGACGACGATGGTCTCCACCTCGTCGAACAGGCGTTCGCGGCTGCGCAGGAAGGCCGGCATGATGCCGACGACCCGCCCGCCGGCCTCGTGCGCCGCCCGGGCCGAGGCGCCCATCAGGCCGACGCCGCCGCCGCCATAGACCAGACGCCAGCCTTCGCGCGCTGTCGCCGCGCCGAACGCTGCGGCCGCAGCGGTGAAGATCGGATCGGCCGCATCGGACGATCCGCAGAACAGGCAGACCGACTGACCGTCGAACGGAGCGATGGTGGGGATTGACGCCGACATGAACCCTCGAGACGAGACGCAAGATTGGAGACAGGCCGGTCGAGCCGGTCTATCTGGGCGAACAGTCCTACAGACCCGGTGGACAGGATGAAACGACCGATCGCATCGAGGCTTTCAGCGACCCTGACCTGCGCCATTGCGCTGAGCGTCTCTGCCTGCGGCGAACAGGCCCAACCGGCCGCAGACGCGACCCAGGAAACGGGTTGGATCATGCCGCCCGAGATCGACGCGGTCGCTTCGAGCGGGCGAGAGCTGATCGTTCGCGGACAGGCCTCTCCCCTGGGGCGGGTCGTGGTCAGCGGCGCGGGGGGTCTGGCCTATGCCGTGGGCGCCGACGCTGAGGGGCGGTTCGAGCTGCGCGTGCCGCGCCCGGCCCAAGACACCCTGTTCCTGGTCGAGGCGCGCGCGGGCCAGGCCGGCTTTCCGGCGCCCTATCGTCTTCTGATCGGAGCTGACCCCTCGGCGCCGATCGCGCTTCTGGCCATCGGTGCGCCCACGCAACGACTGGATTCTGGCCTCGGCCTGGACGCCGTCGACACCGACGGACGGGCGGTCTTCGTCTCGGGAAGGTCGACTGCCGGGACCGGGGTGGTCATCGAAGGGAGCGTCCAGAGCACGGTAACGGCGGACGAGGAGGGGCGCTGGCGGCTGGCGGGGTCCGGCGACGGCACGACGCCGATCACGATCGACGGACGGGCCTATGCGCCGGCTCCGGGTGCGGTTGCGGAGCCCGGTAACCTGCATCGGGCCGGGGCGGGATGGAGCATCGCCTGGTCGAGCCCGGGGGGCGGGCGCCAGTCGACGTGGTTCCCCGACAAGCCTGCAACGGCTCGTTAACCAATTCGGCTCACCGATACAGCGTTCTCTCAGAGGACACCCACCACCGAACCTCTTCAGCCCGGCGCCCGCGTCGGGCTTTTTCTTTGGCGTCAGCGCGAGAGAGCGTCGGACAGATCGGCAGCGAGATCGCCGAGCTCCTTGACCCCGACCCGGCCCAGACCAAGCCAGTCCGCCATCCGGATCAGTTCCGCCGCCAGTCTCGAGGGGGTCTCCGGCGTCGCCAGCGGCTCGCGCCATGCCGCCTGGACAAGCAGGACGCCCGCCTGGCGATCCGCCTTCAGATCGACCCGAGCCGTGATCGCCTCGTCCTCGAGGAAGGGCAGGACATAGTAGCCGTGCGCCCGCTTGTGCGCCGGGGTGTAGATTTCCAGCCTGATGCGCACGTCGAACAGCCGCTCGGTCCGATCCCGGAACCAGATCAGGTTGTCGAAGGGGGAGAGCAGAGCGGCGCCTTGCACCTTCCGAGGGCGGCGGGCGTCCGGCGCAATATAGGTCGAGCCTTTCCAGCCCGGGACGCCGACGGGCGTCAGTGCGCCCTCCTCGACCAGTTCGGCGATGCGATCGCGCGCGTCCTGCAGCGGCATGCGGAAATAGTCTCGCAGGTCGGCAGCGGTGGCCACACCCATGGCCTCGGCGGCGATGCGGATCAGGGCGCGCTGGGCGTCGGGTTCGGACGGGGTCGGCAGGCTCTGGATTGCTGGGGGAATGACCCGTTCGGTCAGGTCATAGACCCGCTCGAAGCCGCGCCGGGTCCTGGTCGTGATCAGTCCGGCCCAGAACAGCCACTCCAGCGCGCGCTTGCCGTCCGACCACTCCCACCAGCCGGGCTTGCCGCGCGGGCCAGTGGCGAAGTCGGCGCCTGTCACAGGGCCGCGTCGTTCGATCTCGGCCAGGACGCCGTCGATATAGTCGCGACGTTCCCGGCCGAAGCGATTGATCCCAGGCCAGGCGCCATGCCCGTCGCGCGCCCGCTCCATCCGCCAGCGCATCAGGGGCTGGATCTCCAGAGGCATCAGCGAGGCCTCGTGGCCCCAGTATTCGAAGAAGGACGGCTTCTTGCCCCAGGCCTCGGTCTCAAGCAGGTCGCGCGGATAGGCGCCGAGGCGGGAGAAGGCGGGCAGATAGTGGGTGCGGCTGACGACATTGACGCTGTCGATCTGGATCACGCCCAGGCGACGGGCTGTGTCCCGGAACTGGCGCGTGCCGGCGCTCGTCGGATGGGGTTTGCCGAAGCCCTGGGCGGCCAGGGCCATGCGTCGGGCGAGGGCGGGCGAAAGCTGTTCGGTCATATCTGCACCGATCCTATCGGGCGAGACCGGCGAAGTCTCGTCAGCGGCTTTCGGTCCAGAGATCGAGGTCCGTTTCCCGCCCGATCATGGCCAGGCCTGACGCGATGGACTCGAACTCGCCGCCGGTCTCGATCTTCGCAGGGTCGAATCGCCGGTTGAAGATGTCGCGCACCGCCGGGACGAAGGAGGTGCCGCCGGTCAGGAAGATGCGGTCGATCTGGCAGGGGCGCAGGCCGGATCCCTCGATTGCCCTGTCGACGGCCGCCTCGATGGCTGCCAACTCGGGTGCGATCCAGGCCTCGAACTCCGATCGGGCGACCGGCGCTTCCAGACGAATCGATCCGGCGTCGAAAACGAAGGTCGCGCTCTCGTCGCGCGACAGGTCCATCTTCAGGTGCGAGATCGCCTGGTAGAGGGCGTAGCCGTGATTGTCGTCGAGCACCTCGATCAGCCGCGCGACCTTCCCGGGTTCCTCTGCGATCCGGGCCATGGCCCGGATGTCCTTCATGTCGCGCGAGGCGCGCAGCAGGGCCAGCTGATCCCAGCGCGCAAAGGCGGCATAGTAGCGCTGGGGGATGGGCAGGGTCTTGCCGAGCGTCCGGTATGAGCCGCCCTTGCCGAGCGCCGGCGACACAAGCTGGTCGATGATCCGGTAGTCGAAGGCGTCGCCGGCCACGCCGACGCCGGATCGTGCGAGCGGCGTGGAGCGCAGCCCCTGGGGCGACGGCTCAAAGCGGACGATGGAGAAGTCGCTGGTGCCGCCGCCGAAGTCCGCGACCAGCACATTGGCCGGTTCGGTCAGTTTGCGAGCGAAGAAGAAGGCCGCGCCGACAGGCTCATAGGCATAGCGGATGTCGGTGAAGCCCAGCCGGGCGAAGGCCGTCTGGTAGCGCGAAAGCGCGAGGTCCGCGTCGGGCGCTCCGCCGGCGAAGGTCACAGGTCGCCCGACGATGACGCGAGGCGGCAGGGCGTCCATCGTCTCGCCCGCGTGATGCCGGAGGCGCAGCAGGAAGGCCGCCAGCAGGTCTTCGAACTTGTAGCGCCGGTTGTCGATCACCGTCTCGGTGAAGGCCGCGCTGGCGGCGAAGGTCTTGAACGACTGGATGAAGCGGGTTTCGAGTGGATCCTCGACATAGGCCTCTATGGCCCACGGACCGGCCTCGACGACTCGCTCGGGCGTCCGGCCGTCGGCGCCGGGGTGAAGCTGGAAGCTCAATGTCGAGCGGAACGTCGCCAGATCGCCGCCAGGCGCCTCGAAGCGAATCACGACCGCCTCGCCATCGCCGCTGGTCAGGGCGACGACCGTGTTGGTGGTGCCGAAGTCGATCCCGATCGTCGTCGCGGATTGCAGAATCATGAGCGGCGCCTCGGTTGCGGCCGGGACGGCGCTGATGGTCTGTCTTGGCCTGGGGGCTCGCCGCCGAAAGGCGGTATCGCCTTGTCGAAATCGGGCTAAAGCGCCGAGTGGCTCCGCGGGTAGGATTCGAACCTACGACCAGCCGATTAACAGTCGGCTGCTCTACCACTGAGCTACCGCGGAACAGGGGCTCGGGAGGCGGGCCTATAGCAGCGGCCTTCTTGATTGTGCAACGGGAAATGTCAGCCATCGCCATTCAGTTCATCGACGATCCCGCCGATCCCCGCGTAGCCGCCTATCGCGATATCCGCGAACGCGACCTGACCGGCCGCGAAGGGCTGTTCGTGGCGGAAGGGGAGGTGGTGATCCGCACCCTGCTGTCGCCGACGTCTCTGTGCAGAGCCCGTTCGTTGCTGATCGCTGCGAATCGACTCGACGCCCAGGGCGAACTGGTCGCGGCGGCGGGGGAGGCGCCGGTCTATGCGGCGTCGCAGGCGGTGATGGACGCCATCGCCGGCTTCCCCCTGCATCGCGGCCTGCTGGCCCTCGGCGAGAAGCCGGTCGAGCGGACCGTCGCCGAGACACTGGCGGATCTGCCGGAGGAATGTGTGGTGCTTGCCTGCGCAGAGATCGGCAACCACGACAATATGGGCGGCCTGTTCCGCAATGCGGCGGCGTTCGGGGCGGCGGCGGTGCTCAGGGACGAACGCTGCTGCGATCCCTTCTATCGCAAGGCCATCCGGGTTTCGGTCGGCGCGGTGCTGAGGACGCCGAGCGCCCGCGCTGCCTCGCTGGAACAGTTGATCATCGCTCTTCAGGCTGCGCGGTTCGAGGTGATCGCCCTGTCGCCCGGTGCGGGCGAGCGGTTGTCCGGGCTGGCTGGCGGGGGTCGCAAGGCCGTTTTGGTCGGTTCCGAAGGGCCGGGCCTGCCGGCGGAGATCATGGCGCTGGTCAGGACCGTCGGCATCCCTATGGCGGGGGGATTCGACTCCCTGAACGTCGCTGTGACCAGCGCCCTCGCCCTGTACCAAGTCACAGCCGTGTCGATTCGCTGACAGTCGCGTGATTTCAGCGCGTTAACGTTTCATGCACCTTGATGAACGCCGATTTTCATGACGCTATGGAGGTCCGGGGAGGACGACATGGCTGGTATTCTGGGGTTCATGAGCCGAAACGTGCGGATGGCAGTCGCGATTGCCGTAGTGGCCGCGGCTGTCGGCGGCGCCGGCGCGATCGGCTGGCTGACTGCGCCGATCTAAAAATCATCATCGATCTCAACGAGATCGCGATGGAGGCCTGACCGGGAATCGAACCCGGGTGCAAGGATTTGCAGTCCTCTGCGTCACCACTCCGCCATCAGGCCACAGGGCTTTTTGAGATGCCCCAGATCGCGAGGGGCGTTCGCTATCAGATTGGCTTCGTGGCTGCAACGCGATTGTCGCCGGAGACGCACGGACCTATAAGCGCGCCAGATTTCCGGCCTGGCCGGTCGCTTCGCTTCAAGGATTCCGCGTCACATGGATTACGCCGCCGCTCGCAAGGTCATGGTGGACTCCCAGGTCCGTGTGAACGACGTCACCGACCGCGGCCTTCAGGCCGCCTTGATGGCCGTTCCTCGCGAACACTTCTGCGCCCCGGACCAGGCCTTCGCCGCCTATGGCGAGGTCGAGGTCGAGATTGCCGCCGGGCGCCGTCTCATGCAGGCGCGCGAGGTCGCCAAATTGATCCAGGCGCTGGATGCCCGCGAGGGCGAGACGGCCCTGGCGATTGCCGGCCCCTACGCCGCTGCCGTGCTGGCCGCCATGAAGGTGTCCGTCACCGCCCAGGAAGCGGAACGCCCCGTACTCGACGTCGTCGGACCGGCCCTGGCCGACGCGGGCGTCGCCACCGTCGTCGCGCCCCTGTCGCAACCGACGGGCCAGGACTGGGATATCATCGTCTCCGAAGGCGCGGTCGCGGTTCGTCCGACCGCCTGGCTGGCGGCGCTGCGTGTCGGCGGCCGTCTGGCGGTGGTCGAGCGCCCCGGTCCGAACGGCCGGGCGGTGCTCTATGTGAAGGGTCGCGAGGGCGTCTCGCGTCGCGAACTGTTCGACGCTGCGCCACCGGTGCTGGCCGAAATGACACCGGCCCCCGCTTTCGCCCTCTGATTTGCCGCCATTTCGACGGAGCCGGGTAGCGGTCGCGTGAATAAAACTTAACTGGCGTAGCTGTAGGCCCTCAAGCACTAGGCCTGTGAAGAGATACCGGCGCCGTTCGCGACGCCCATCGGGATACTGTCATGTTCAAACGCTCGCGCGCGCTCGCCTCCGTCGCCCTGATCGCCGTTACGGCCGGTTTGGCCGCTCCTGCCTGGGCCGAGACCCTGCAGGAGGCCATTGCCCTGGCCTACCGCACCAATCCGACCCTGCAGGGTCAGCGCGCCCAGCAGCGCGCCCTTGACGAAGCGGTGCCCCAGGCCCGGGCCGGCCTTCGCCCGACACTCACCGTCAGCGGGTCGGCCAGCTACAGGAACATTGACTCGCGTGAGCCCGGGATCGACCTCAACGGCGACGGGATCGTCGATATACCGAGCTCGCGTAATTCGACCGATACCGATTCGGTCGGCGCCAGCATCGGCGTGGACCAGACTTTGTACTCGGGGGGACGCATCGCGCGTGGCATCGACGCCGCCGAGGCGTCGGTCCTGAGCGGCCGCGAGGGCCTGCGCAGTATCGAGCAACAGGTGCTGGCCGCCGTGATCCAGGCCTATGTCGATGTCCAGCGCGACGTCGAAATCCTGCGCATCCGTGAGGCCAACCTGGCCGTCCTGCGCCGACAGCTGGACGAATCGAACGCCCGCTTCGAGGTCGGCGAGATCACCCGCACCGACGTCTCGCAGTCGGAGGCACGCCTGGCCCAGTCTGAAGCCGACCTCGCCGGCTCCCAGGCCCAGTTGTCGGTCTCGCGCGCCACCTATGCCGCCGTCGTCGGCCAGGCGCCCGCCAATCTGGAAGATCCGCCGGCGCTGCCGGGCGTGCCGACCGATTTCGACGCCGCCCTGGACATCGGCCTGGCCGAGAACCCCAGCCTGCTGGCCGCCGAATATCAACTGCGCGAGGCCGAGGCGCGTCACGCCCAGGCCCGCTCCGCCTATCTGCCGTCCGTGGGTCTCTCCAGCTCGTATGGCGGCTCGACCCCGATCTCCGGCTTCGACCTGTCGGATCGCACCAACACCTTCCAGGCCGGCGTCAGCGTCTCGGTGCCCCTGTTCACCGGCGGGCTGAACAGCTCGCGTGTGGCACAGGCCTTGGAACAGGCCAACGCGGCCAAGATCGAAATCGACCGCCAGAAGCGCTCCGTTCTGCAGGGTGTCTCGAGCGCCTACGCCCAGGTCGTCTCGAACCGCTCCCAGTTGGAGGCAGGCGTCGCCGGTGTGAGCGCCGCCCGCGTGGCCGCCGAGGGTGTCCGTCAGGAGCAGCAGGTCGGTCTGCGCACGACCCTCGACGTGCTGAACGGCGAACTCGAGTTGCGCAACGCCGAGATCAACCTGGCTGTGGCCAAGCGCAATCTCTACGTCGCCCAGGCGTCGCTGCTGACCTCCATGGGTCGTCTGAGCGGCGAGGACCTGAACCCGGGCCTCGAGGTCTATGATCCGGCCGTCAACGCCGACCGCGTCCGCCTGCGCGGCGCCGTGCCCTGGGACGGTCTGGTCGAGACGCTTGACCGTATCGCGGCCCCCCTGATCACTCCGGCGAACGAGACCGAGAACGCGCCGATCGACACCCAGCTTGACGGCGAGATCGTTCGGACCGCGCCGAACTCGAACTGACGCCTGCGGATTAACCAGCCAGGCGAAAAACGCCCGTTGATTCCCACGGGCGTTGATGCGACGAAATGAACTGGGGCAGGGCTGAACGTCGGCTCCGACCCTCTTTGTTCGTCACCCGTGGGCCCAAGGCGGCCGGCGCAGGTTCTTCGAAGGCCCGATCATGACCGACACCACCGCCCAAGAGCCGACGATGGAAGAGATCCTGGCGTCGATCCGCCGGATCATCTCCGAAGACGACGCGCCCGCCGCCGAATCGGCCCCGGCCCCCGAGCCCGTCGAAGCGGCGTCGCCCGCCCTGATGGACGAGACCCCGTCGATGCAGGAGCCCGAGCCGCAGGAAGAGGAAGAGATCCTCGACCTGACCGACCGCTACGAGGCCCCGGCGGCCGAGACGATCGGCGACCTCGACGTCATCGCCCCGGCCGACGAGCCGGAACCCGAACCCTTCCCCACCTCGTGCGCAGAGCCGGAGCGTCCCGTGGCCCAGGAGCCGGCGCCCAGCGCCTCGTCCGTGCCCTATGATTCGCTCGTCGGCGAAAGCGCCTCGGCGGCGTCCGCCTCGGCCTTCGCCGGCCTCTCCGCTGCGTTCCGCCAGCCCGAGCCGGTTCCGACCGGCGGCGTCGGCCCAACCATCGACGACCTGGCCCGCAGTCTGCTGCGTCCGATGCTGAAGGATTGGCTTGACGCCAATCTGCCCGGCATCGTCGAGGCGGCGGTAAAGAAGGAAGTCGAACGCATCGCCCGCAGCGCGGGCTAGCCCCGCTCGCCACCGGCGACTAAGACCAGCAGGGGCGGCTCTCACGGGCCGCCCCTTCGCATTTCCGGACCTCCCAATGCTCGACAAGACTTTCGACCCCAAGGCCGCCGAACCCCGCCTCTATGCCGCGTGGGAGGCCTCCGGCGCCTTCGCTCCGAAGACGGATGGCGCCGCCGAGGCCTATTCGATCGTCATCCCGCCGCCAAACGTGACGGGCTCTCTGCACATCGGCCACGCGCTGAACAACACCCTGCAGGACATCCTGGCCCGCTATCACCGGATGCAGGGTAAGGCCGTCCTGTGGCTGCCCGGCACGGACCACGCCGGCATCGCCACCCAGATGGTTGTGGAGCGCCAGCTGGCCGCCGCCGGCAACATCGGCCGCCGCGACATGGGCCGCGAGGCCTTCGTGGCCAAAATCTGGGAGTGGAAGGCCGAGTCGGGCGGGACCATCGTCCAGCAGCTTCGTCGCCTCGGCGCGTCCTGCGACTGGACGCGCGAGCGCTTCACGCTTGACGAGGGTCTGAATGCCGCCGTGCGCAAAGTCTTCGTCAAGCTGCATCAGGACGGGCTGATCTATCGCGACAAACGTCTGGTGAACTGGGATCCCCAGTTCCAGACGGCCATCTCCGACCTTGAGGTCGAGCAGCGGGAGGTCGAGGGCGCCTACTGGCATTTCGCCTATCCGTTGGCCGACAGCGTCACCTACGAACATCCGATCGCCTTCGACGACGAGGGCGTGGCGACCGGTTTCGAGACCCGCGACTTCATCGTCGTGGCCACGACACGCCCGGAGACGATGCTGGGCGACACCGGCGTGGCCGTGCATCCGGATGACGAGCGCTACAAGAGTCTGATCGGCAAGTCGGTGATCCTGCCGATCACCGGCCGGCGCATCCCCATCGTCGCCGACGACTACGCCGATCCGACCAAGGGCTCGGGCGCGGTCAAGATCACCCCGGCGCACGACTTCAACGACTTCCAGGTTGGGAAGCGGGCGGGGCTCGCTGCCCTCAACGTGCTGGACGCCTTCGCCCGGATCACCACGGCCGACACGACCGATATCCCGGCCGAGTACGACGGCATGGACCGGTTCGCGGCGCGCAAGGCTATCGTGGCCCTGGCGGAAGAGGCCGGCTGGCTGCGCGAGATCGAGAAGACACGACACGTGGTTCCTCACGGTGACCGCTCGGGGGTCGTCATCGAGCCGTGGCTGACGGACCAGTGGTACGTCGATGCCCACACCCTGGCCCAGCCGGCGCTGAAGGCGGTGGAGCAGGGCGACACGGTGTTCGAGCCGAAGTCCTACGAGAAGATCTATTTCGAATGGCTGCGCAACATCGAGCCCTGGTGCATCAGCCGCCAGCTCTGGTGGGGTCACCGTATTCCGGCCTGGTATGACGCCGACGGCAAGATCTACGTCGCCGAGACCGAGGCGGAAGCCATCGCGCAGGCGGGCGGGAAGGCCCTGACACAGGACGAGGACGTCCTCGACACCTGGTTCTCGTCGGCCCTGTGGCCGTTCTCGACCATGGGCTGGCCGGAGAAGACGGAAGATCTGGCGCGGTTCTATCCGACCAGCGACCTCGTGACGGCCGCTGACATCATCTTCTTCTGGGTCGCCCGGATGATGATGATGGGCCTGCACTTCATGGACGAGGTCCCGTTCAGGCGCGTCATCATCAACGGCCTCGTCCGCGACGAGAAGGGCCAGAAGATGAGCAAGTCCAAGGGGAACGTCATCGATCCCCTGGTGATCATCGACGAGCTGGGCGCCGATCCCCTGCGCTTCACCATGGCCATCCTGTCGGGCACGCGCGACATCAAGCTGTCGAAGCAGCGGATCGAGGGCTATCGCAACTTCGGCACCAAGCTGTGGAACGCAGCCCGCTTCTCCGAGATGAACGAGGCGCGGCGCGTCGAGGGCTTCGACCCCACGACCGTCGAACAGACGATCAACCGCTGGGTTCGCGGCGAACTGACCAAGACGGAGCGCGCAGTGTCGGAAGCCATCGAGGGCGGTCGTTTCGACGACGCGGCCTCGGCGCTCTACAGGTTCGTCTGGAACGTCTTCTGCGACTGGTATCTGGAGCTGGCCAAGCCGGTGTTCCAGGGGTCGGACGAGGCGGCCAAGGTCGAGACGCGGGCGATGACGGCCTGGACCCTGGATCAGACACTGAAGCTGCTGCACCCGGTCATGCCTTTCATCACCGAGGAACTATGGGCCGAGCTCGGCAAGGAGGGCGCGCCACGCGACGAGGCGACCCTGATCGGCGCGGCCTGGCCCGTGCTGCCTGACGCCTTCGTTGACGCGGAGGCGGAGACCGAGATCGGCTGGCTGGTCGATCTGGTCGGCGAGGTTCGTGGTCTGCGCAGCGAAATGAACGTGCCGCCGGGAGCGAAGCCGGCGCTGACCTTCGTCGCGCCGGACGCGTCGACGTCTGACAAGGCGGTGCGGCACCGTGACCTGATCCTGACGCTCGCCCGTGTGTCGGAGGTTGCGACCGCCGATGCTGCTCCGACCGGGGCGGTGACCTTTGTGTCCGGCGGATCGGCGGCGGCCCTGTCGCTGGCCGGGATCATCGACCTGACGGCCGAGCGCGCCCGCCTGACCCGGGAGATCGCCGCCTTCGACAGCGACGTCGGCCATGTGATGAAGAAGCTGGGCAACCCCAACTTCGTCGAACGCGCGGCCCCCGCCGTGATCGACGAGCAGCGCGCCAAGCTGGCCGAGGCCGAGGCCGGCAAGGTGCGGCTGGAAGCGGCTCTGGCCCGGCTGGCCGATCTTGGCTGACTTCGGACCCCGGATCCGGCTGGACCACCTGATGGTGGCACGCGGCCTGGTCGAAAGCCGTTCGCGGGCGAAGGCGGCGATCGAGGCCGGGGGCGTGACCGTCGATGGCCAACCGGCGCGCGCCGCTCCGCAGGGGGTGGGCGAGGACGCTGTGGTGACCGTCGTCGAGCCCCATGGCTGGGTCGGCCGCGCAGCGCTGAAGCTGGATCACGCCCTGACCCTGTGGCCAGTGGCGGTCGAAGGTCGGGTGGTGCTGGACGTCGGCGCCTCGACCGGCGGGTTCACCGAGGTCTGTCTGGCGCGCGGGGCGGCGAAGGTCTTCTCCGTCGACGTCGGCCAGGGCCAGATGCATCCAAAGGTCTCGGCCGATCCCCGGGTCGTGAACCTGGAGAAGACCGACGCCCGGACGCTCGACGAGGTCCTGATCCCGGAAACGCCGGGCCTGATCGTCTGCGACGCCAGCTTCATCGGCCTGGCCAAGGTGTTGCCGGCCGCGCTGGATCTCGCGGCCGAAGACGCCGATCTGATCGCCCTGGTCAAGCCCCAGTTCGAGGGCGAAGGCCCCAAGGAGGCCGGCAAGAAGGGGGTGGTCAAGGGCCCACAGGCGCACCTCGACGCCGTGCACCGCGCGTCGGCATGGCTGGCGACTGTCGGATGGACCGTCCAGGCCACGACGGAAAGCCCGATCACCGGCGGCGACGGCAACATCGAATTCCTGCTCTGGGCCCGACGCACCCGATAGCGATCCGACCCGTCGCTCAAGCAGCGAGCGACCGCAGCGCGAGCGTTAGCGACCCTTGAGACAAAGAGAAACCGCCGGTGGATTGCTCCACCGGCGGCCCGTCGCGACATCGATCGACAGGGGGGCTGAAAAATATCGATGCCGCGAAGCCCTGGATCAGCGCGGCAGCCAGCCGCGGCGCGGATCGAAATAGTAGTGGCCGTCGGCCGAAACCTCGTAGCCGCCCTCGTAGCGGCGATCGTCCCGACGGTTGTCCCGACGATCGTCGCGGCGATAGTCGTCGCGATAGCCGCGGTCGTCGTACCGGTTCGACGAATAGGCCCGGTCGTTGTAGCGGTCGTTCGGGCTGTAGTAGGTCGGGGCCTGCGAGTAAGTGGTGTTCGGACGGCACTGGTCGTTGGAGGCGCGGCCGACCTGGGCGCCGACGATGGCGCCGAGAACGCCGCCGATGATCGAGCCTTCGGTGCGGTTGCCGCGAGCAGCGACCTGCGAGCCGGCCACGGCGCCGATGCCTGCGCCGATCAGGGCGCCCGAGCCGGTGCGGCCCTGACCCAGGGTCCGGCAACGGTCCTGATTCCGGTCGTTGTAGCCGTAGGACTGGTTGTAGCCCTGGTTCTGATTGTAGCCGTTGCCGTAGCCATAGGATTGGGCCGAGGCGGCGGCGGGAACGAGGGTCGCGGCGGCGGCAAGAGCGGCGGCGGCGACGGCGGACTTCACGAAGGCGGTCATAAGAGAGAACCCCTGTACGGCGCCGGGGAGGTCCGGCGTCTTGTTGGATCCACGTATGGGCCACCGAACCTGAACGCGTTTTGAGCGGGTCGTTCATCTTCGTTCAGGTTTCGGATTTTCGTCAGACCGCCTAGAAGCCGCCGATGACCATGACGCTGAAGATCGCCCGGGTGGCAGGGCAAGGGGACGGCGTGGCCGAGACCCCGGGCGGGCCGGTGTTCGCGCCCCTGACCCTGCCGGGCGAGACGGTACGTGGTGTGGTGATCGATGGCCGGATGGAGGCTCCCGAGATCCTGGAGGTCAGCCCGGACCGGATCGCGCCGGTGTCGCCCCATTACGGGGACTGCGGCGGGTGTTCGCTGCAGCACTGGGCGAGCGGGCCCTATCTGGACTGGAAGCGGGATCAGGTCGTCGGGGCTCTGGCGAGGCAGCGGATCGACACCGAGGTCGAGGCGACGGTGGCGGTGCCGCCGGGGACGCGGCGGCGGCTGGCTCTGCATGCGCGGCGGCTAAAGGACGGGCGGGTCGTACTGGGGTTCAAGGCGAGGAAGTCGTGGCGGCTGGTGGAGGTCTCGACCTGTCCCGTGGCGGATCCCCGGCTGGTGGCGGCCTTTCCGGCTCTGGCGAAGGTGGCGGCGGCTTTTCTGGAGCATCCGAAGTCGGCCCCGACCCTGCATGTGACCTGGTCGCTGGACGGGCTGGACATCGATGTAACCGGGATCGAGCGGAAGTCCGGCGGGCTGTCGGCGGACCGCCAGATGCAGGCGATCCGGGCGGCCCGGGAGGCGGATGTCGCGCGGCTCAGCATGGCCGGTGAGACACTGATGATGGCGCGCCAGCCCCGGGTGCAGTTCGGACCGGCGACCGTGCCCCTGCCGACCGGGGGCTTTCTGCAGGCTGTGCCGGAGGCGGAGGCGGCGATGGTCGAGCGGGCCGTGGCGGCGGTGAAGGGGGCCAGGAAGGTGGCGGACCTGTTCTGCGGGACCGGGACCTTCACCTTCCCCTTGGCGACGGTGGCGAGCGTTCTGGCGGCGGACGCCTCGGCGGCGGGGATCGCGGCGCTGAAACAGGGGATCGGCTCAGCCAGGGGGATGAAGCCCATCACGGCGGAGGCGCGCGACCTGTTCCGGCGGCCGCTGTCGCCCTATGACCTCAAGGGCTGCGAGGCGATCGTGTTCGACCCGCCCCGGGCCGGGGCCATCGACCAGACGGCCCAGGTCAAGGACACGAAGGCCTCGGTCGTGGTCGGGGTGTCGTGCAATCCGCAGACCTTCGCGCGGGACGCCAGGGTGCTGATCGACGCCGGGTTCCGGCTGGAGACGGTCACGCCGGTTGACCAGTTCCTGTGGTCGGCCCACGTCGAACTGGTTGGCGTCTTCCGGCGCTAGGCGGCCTTGCTGGCGGCCGCTGACGACCCGACCAGTGGCTCGAACAGATACCGGGCGAGGTGGCGGGCCACCGGGACGACGACGCCGTCGCCGGTGAGGTGGTAGGCGTCCGTGTAGCTGCGGGGCAGGACGTAGCTGTCGGGCAGACCCATGAGCCTGGCGGTCTCGCGCGCCGAAATCAGGCGGGAGCGGATGCAGGGGCCGTCGATGACGAGGATGGTCTGGCGGCTGGACCCTCCCGAAGGGGTGCGCAGGCAGCCGGCGACATCGTCGAAGCGGACCTCGGCGCGCTGGGCCTTATGGCCCGAGGCGTCGGTGCGGGTGCGGCGGTAGACGCCCCCGACCATCCGGCGCCCGGCGCGTTGGGCGGCCTGGACCTTGGCGCGGTTGACCGGCGACATGAGGGACAGGAGGCGGTTGGTCTCAGCGGGGGTATGCCAGGCCACGCTGTCTGGCTGGTCCTCGATGAGGTCGGCGAAGGTGGAGGCGCGGCGCTCCGGCGAGGGCAGGTTCCACCACAAGGCCTGATCGCGGAGGTCGTCGGGCAGGCGCTCCACGGCGCGGACCACGGCCGGGGTGTGGAAGGGGGCGATGGGGCCGGGCGCGGTCAGGTCCGGGGCGATGTCGGCGCCGGCGTGGATGCCGACGACGAAAAGGCGAGGGCGGGACTGAGGCGTGAACCGGTCGGCGTTGATGACCAGGGCGCCGAAGCGGTAGCTGGCCCCGGCGAAGGTCCTGCACATGGCCTCAAAGTCGGCGCCGCCGCGCGAGGTGAGGGCGCCGCAGACGTTCTCGACGGCGACGAGACGCGGCGCGCGGCCCTCGGCCGCCAGACCGCGGACGAGGTCCCAGAAGGCGTAGAAGGTCCCTGACCGCTCTCCGGCGAGGCCGGCTCCGTTTCCGGCCAGCGACAGGTCTTGGCAGGGGAAGCTGCCCCAGACGAGGTCGGGGCGGCCGGGGAGAGCGGCTGCGTCGAGGGCGCGGATGTCGCCGACGGTCAGCTCGCCGGCCGTGCCCCAGTTGGCCTGATAGGTCAGACCCTTGCGAGCGTCGAAGTCGTTGGCGAACAGACAGTCCCAGCCGGCGCCGAGACCGGCGCGGACCATGCCTCCGCCGGCGAAGAACTCGTAGAAGCCGCGCATGGGCTCAGGTCCGGGGGCAGAGGGAATCGCACATTGGGTCAGGGTGCCGACGGAGGTGAGCCGCGTCCATCGGTCGTTGGGCTCTGAAAAAACAGAGTCCAAGAAGTGCAATTTTGAGAAAGCTCTTTATTGCAGATATTTGCGGCGAAGTCCTGGTAGCACATGTCTGACATGCCGTGAGTGCGTCCGTGCGTTTCATGGCGACGCAGGACAGATGGGCTGTCGCAATCCAGGCATGTCAAAGACCCGAAGAACGAACACAGATGGGCGGCAAAGGTCGGTGATCAAGGTCCGTATAAGAAAATATTCCGTTGCGACCTGTCCCTCTCTTTCGTCATCCTCCGGCGAGCGCAGCGAGATCGGGGGACCCAGCGGCGCCGAAGGCGATCTGTTCAGGCACAATGTTTCGAGAACGGAGCGCGCGACAGGTTCGCGCTCTCGCGCGCCGCTGGGTCCCCCGGTCTGCGCCGCCAAGCGGCGGCTTGCCGGAGGATGACGAAAGTCAGCCGAACAGCTCCAGCTGCGCCCGGGCGTCGGCCGGGACCCGGAATTTCGTCACGTCCAGCTCGTGCCTTGGCCCGTCGAGGCCGTAGCGTTTGACCGCCGCCTTGAAGCGGGCCGAGATCAGCTCGGCGACCGGGCCGGTGCCCTTCATCCGCTGGGACCAGTCGGCGTCGTAGTCCTTGCCGCCGCGCGTCTGGCGGATGAGGGACATGACGCGGGCGGCGCGGTCCGGGCGGGCGTCGGCCAGCCACTCGGCAAAGAGGGTTTTGATCTCGAGCGGCAGGCGCAGGGTCCCTCCGGCACGCAGTGGAATCGGCATCACTGTCAGCTGAATACAGGCGCTGACCACCGCGACTGTGCGCCGAATGTGGGATGCGCGAAAATTCGGGCGCGCTCCAAGGATTTGGACCTTAGGGTCACGGCTCTCCTTGCCGCCTAACGGCGAAGACAGGGGGTGAGGGGGCGATAGTGTCGATCAGTTCAATCCAAGTTCGCGCAAGTCTGGTCCGCGCCCTGCGTCGCGATTTGATCGGGCCCGAGCCTGACGGCGCGGAAGACGCCGACCTGCATCGCGAGAGGCTGAGCGAAAAGCCCTCGTCCTGGTATCTGGCCGGCTTCATCGCCCCGGATCAGGACGAAGCCGCCGCCGTCGACGCCGAGGGTGAGGCGGCCGTCGCTGACGACAGCGATCTGTTCGCCGACGAGGACGGCGACAACCCGCTGGCGCCCGGCGAGGCGGGCTCCGAGGACGAGATCGGCGAAGCGCCGACCGGCCATCGCCGTTTTTTCCCCGCCTCCATCGGCCTGACTGTTCTGGTCGATCCGGATGTGACTGCCCTCGACGTGCGGGTGACCTGGGGCGACTACGTCACCGAGCCGCCGGTTCCGCCCGCCATCCTGAAGAGTGAGGGCGGCGAGGAGCCGCGCCGGGTGGACTGGATCAGGAAGCCACGCCAAGCGGCCGTCGAGGTGGCGCCCCAGGTGCTGGATTATGGCGACAAGCGTCGTCGCCTCGACCCGACTGAGCCCGAGTTCGCGAACCGGCGCATCGACGAGCCGCTGGAACTGACCTCGCGCGTGTCCACCGATCAGGTCGCCGAAGCCAAGCGGCGGCTCGAAGCGGCATTTGGTGGTGGCGCGCATTCCATCGACGTCGCCCTGGCCACCAACATGATCTCGGTCGGCCTCGACATCACCCGCCTCGGCCTCATGGTTGTCCAGGGCCAACCCAAGGGCGCCGCCGAATACATCCAGGCTACCAGCCGGGTCGGCCGCGTCCCGACCAAGCCAGGCCTCATCGCGGTTATCCTAAACCTGCACAAACCGCGCGACCGGGCCCATTTCGAGCAGTTCACCGCCTACCACACCAGCTTCTATCGGGCTGTGGAGGCGACCAGCGTCACCCCTTGGGCGGCGCGGGCCCTGGATCGGTCATTGGCGGCGGTCGTCGTCGCGATCCTCCGGCACATGGACGATGAGATGACGCCCGAGGGTGCTGTTCGCACGCTCGCGGACCGCCCGGACCTTCAGGTGTCCGTCAGGGAGGTGCTCCTGGCCCGTGCTCCCGCCGCCGCCATTGCCGGCGGCAAGGAGGCTTTGGGCGCGCAGATCGACGCCATCCTGAAAGCCTGGCTCGACACGGTGGAGAAGCAGACCGTCGGGGGGCAGGGCTTCGTCTATTCGAAGGCTCCGGCCGAAGGACGTCTGTTGCAGGAGGTGCTAGGGAAGGGCGTGGACGATCTGGACGCGGACCATCGGAAATTCCGGGCCGGCCGCTCCATGCGCGACGTCGAGCCGCCCGTGCCATTGAAGATCAAAGACCCCTACGGCAATTCGATCGGTGGTGACCCGGCATGAGCAAGGATGAAGTTCGCCTGAGCCAGCTGGTGGGGCTGTTCGGCCCCGGCGCCATGGTCGATCTGCCCGACCGCTCGGTCATCATCGGCGGCCTAGAACGCTGGGAAATGCGCGAGGGCGGCTGGAAACTGATCGACGAGCCGCGCTTGTCGCTGAAGTTGCAAGCACTCCTTCAGCAGCGCACTGAGATTGACCCGGAGCAAACCCTCACACTGCGCACGCCGCCGCTGCCGCCAAGAACCCACGGGATTCCGCCGGGCGTGGCGGCAACCGTCTTTCCGACATGGTTCGTGAGCGAGCAGGTCGAAGCCTTCACCTCCGGCGGACGCGAAGGTCGTGGGCGTCAATTGGTCCCTTGGAGCCGTCTCGACGCCGCCGGCAACCGCAAGGCCTACGTCAGCCAGACAACGGGCAAGAAGGTCAGTGTCACGCCCATTCGTTTCGTCGGTGCCTGTCCCTCTGGCCACCTCCAAGATTTGAACTGGAGCGGCATCGTTCACGCGGACGGGGTCAAGTGCCGGCAGCCCCTTTGGCTTGAAGAACAGGGCACCAGCGGTGATCCCCGTGACGTGACGATCGCCTGCGAATGCGGCCAATCCATCTCGCTCGTGCAGGCCTCGGCTCCCGGGCGCCTCGGGAAGTGCCGGGGCTCCAGCCCCTGGCTCATCGGCGACGATGAGGGGTGCCAGGAGGCGCACGACGTCAGTCTTTTGATCCGGACCGCGACCAACACCTACTTCCCGCAGGTCGCCACAGTGATCTCCCTGCCCGAAGCCGAATCCGAATTGGGGCGCCTGGTGCAGGCAAATATGAACTTCCTGGCCCAGGTGACGAGCGCGCAGCAGATCGCGGCGTTCAGGGTGATCGAACAATTTAAGGCGGCCTTCGAGGGTTACGGAGACGATGAAATCCTCGCCGCCCTGAATCAGATTCGCGAAGGTGCGGCTGCTGATGGGCAGGCCCCCATCAAGGTGGCGGAGTTCGACCGGCTGGCGCAGGGCGATCCACAGATCGGCCGCAACGAACCCACTTCCCGATTCTATGCGGAGACGTTGCCCAGGGCGGCTTGGGACGATGGTCGCTCAACCGGCCGTTTCATTCGCAACGTCGTCGCAGTGCACCGCCTGAGGGAGGTGTCGGCCCTTTACGGCTTCACGCGGCTGGAACCAGCACCGACACAGGACGACGGGGAACTCGAAGACATCCGACTGGCGGTGAGCGGCGCGCCCCTGGCGAAGGAGACGTCATGGCTGCCCGCCATTGAACAGCTGGGCGAGGGCCTGTTTCTGCATTTCGACGAGCGCGAAATCCAATCATGGATGTTACGGCCCGAAGTTAAGGAACGGGCTACGGCCCTCCAAGTCGCGCATGACAAGTGGTGGGGAGACCGGAAGGCTACGAGTGAGGCCCCTCCCGCGCCGGGCATAGCCTACGTGCTGCTTCACACTCTGTCGCACTCATTGCTGACGCAGATCGCCCTTGATTGCGGCTATCCGGCGAGTTCTCTGAAAGAGCGCGTCTACGCCATCGCCGGGAATCGGGGTGCCGCGCCGGAGCGGTGCGGGATACTGATCTACACGGCGTCGCCGGGCGCGCAGGGGTCTTTGGGCGGGCTCGCAGGCGTCGCTCAGCGCATCCTATCGATCCTCGACGAGGCGCTGGAATCGCAACTGATCTGTTCTTCTGATCCCGTCTGCGCGGACCATGTCCCGGGTGAGGGTAGCGGCGACCGCAGCCTTTTGGGCGCCGCGTGTCACGGATGCCAATTGATCGCTGAAACGAGCTGCGAAGCGAGGAACCTCTACCTGGATCGAAATCTCATCGTCGCCACCATGGCCGCGTCGTCATCCTTGCCGTTTTTCCTTTCCGGAAGGTGAGATCTTTCCAATCAGGATGTCGGACGCCAAGTCGTTCCTGGTTGCCTAATTGGTCCAAACAGCAAGACAAAGAGCGACTAAAACCAAGGCGGTTATGACGCCGCCACCCCAAGCTGCGGCGGTGAAGTGACCTTCGGCTTTACCAGCGGGATTTAGGACCATCCTCCGATAGTCCTCATTGGAGATGTAACTGTATAAGCGCTTCTGCCATTCTAACCTCAGTTCCCTCTGAAGAGCGATCTGCCTGTAACCGTTAAGGATGATGAAGGTTATATAGCCGCCCAGAACCACCCCCATAGTCAACAATGCTGGAGCGGGGGTCTCGGTGGTTATCCGAGCCGCGATCAACCCGATACCGGCAAAGATTGCGCCGGCCACGGCACCGATCAACTGGCGAACCATTTCCGCGAGACGACCGGTCTCATCCGAGAGGGATTTTCGCAGATCAGAAAGGGCCTTGGCGCTATCCGCGCTGACTTGAGCGAGATTGTATTGGAAAGCCAGCCGAGCGCCTTCTAGCGCGATTTCAGCATAATCCAAAACCTCCTTGAAGGTCGAACGACCGGTTCGACCGAGCCGCGCGAACTCGTGGTTCACCAGCCTGAAGCGCGTTTCAGCGTCGCTTTCACTCTCATAAACCCAGCGAGTCAGGAGTTGTAGTGCAGTGAATGAGGCAGGTGAGATGTCTCCCTCATCCGGTGCAGTATCGGTCACTCTGAGGCAGGCCGAACCCATGAATCGAAACTCTAGTCCGCTGTCCACCTCGGACGCGAGGGCACGAAGACATTCCCTGGAGGCTTGTCGGCGCCAGACGCGAAACGTGGGGTCGTCCCAGTCGGGTGTCTCGCCCACGGTCAAAATCCAAGGGCGAATATCAACAGGTGTCACCCTCTGCTCACTGGTTTCCCTAACCAATGAGCGAGGAGATTTCGTTGGCGGAGCAATCTGATGCTCGCCCATGTCTGCCCAATCACCCAGGCGGAACGCACCAGTCGAGAAAGGCGACAGATTGGCGACGACCTGCGTGAGTCCCGCTGGTTCTCTAGATAGCCAGTCCTTAAAACCGGCGATTGTTAGGAATCTGATCCGACCGGGTGTGACTGGCTTCGCCGCATGCAGTCGATAGGGCTCGAATGCGGCGTCGAGTGCGCCCATGACGATCTCATTGGCGTTGTCCTCGACTTGGCACTGCCAACCCAACCGGAGCAGGTGTGCAGCGATTTCCTGCGCGATCTCGGCGCTGGCCCCGGAGAGGGCTACTGTTTCCGGCGTCTCGACCACGAACAAATCGTCCTGGAGGACGAGCGCATCCAGGCGGTTAGCGAGTTCGATCACGGACAGGACCCTCGTCCTCAACGCGCGCGGTTTCGATCACGATCGTTCGACCACCAGCTGAGTTAGGCTGCTGCCTTACACGAACGCCTTCAAGGTCTGTTGGATATTCGATGGTCACCCCTTCGACAGTCTGAATCCGCTTGCGTGCTGGCCGGCGAAGCATCGTGGCATCCGGCTCAAACTCGACTCCGGTCAGCTTGGCTGTCCTCAGTTTGCGCGTCGTTGTCGATTCAAACGCTCTCCTGAGGTCGTCGTCTTGCGGGTCTCCGGCAGCGACCAGCACGGCTTCCTGAACAGCAGCATTGTCGATCCGCTGGCGTTGGCTCAAAGCGTTTTTCGCAGTTCGCAAGGCAGCACTGGCATCTTGGCCCGGCAGGTCAGCCCGACGTTCGACAAACACCTCCCGCAAGGCCTCCGAAAGCTTCCTATTCAGTTCGCCGTCGGTTCTCGTCCTTCGAACATCCAAGAAGCCGGCGAAATAATCTGTCAGATCGGGAGCCCGTCCCATCCGGTCCTGGGCGGCAATTTCGTCATCAACCACGCCGGCCGTCACCCGCACCAGACAAGATTTCTGGAGTGCGCGCTTGTCAGCTACGAACGCTTCGACAATGCGACGGAGATGGCGTTGGATGTGTATTCCGTCCCGTTGTCACTGATGACCGTGTCCGGTCGTCCGCGCCGGAGCATGATGGCGTCCAGCTCTCGCGCCACCCGCCGACCCGACAGCGAGGTGTCTGCGACGAGCCCGAGGCACTCGCGGGTGCAGTTGTCGATCACCGTCAGGATCCGGAACCGCCGCCCGTCGGTCATCTGGTCGGACACGAAGTCCAGCGACCAGCGCTGGTTGGCCACCAGGGGAACCTCCAGCGGACGCCGCGTGCCCATGGCGCGTTTGCGTCCACCGCGCCGGCGCACCATCAGCTTCTCCTCGCGGTAAATCCGCTGGACCCGCTTCCTGTTAACGGCATGTCCCTCGCGCCGAAGCATCACGTGCAGACGGCGATAGCCGAACCGCCGCCGCTCCTGGGCCAGCGCCTTCAGCCGATCCCGCAAGGCGCCGTCGTCCGGTTGCGTGGCCTGGTAGCGCACGCTCGCACGATCGACGCCCAGAACCCGGCACGCCCGCCGCTCGCTCATCTCGTAGACCGATCGCAGGTGCGCCACAGCCTCTCGATGCGCGGCGGGCGTCACCACTTTTTTCCCAGCAGATCCTTCAGCGCGACGTTGTCCAGCATCGCATCCGCCAGCAACCGCTTCAGCTTGGCGTTCTCGTCCTCAAGCGTCTTCAGCTGCCGGGCTTCCGACACATCCATGCCGCCGAACTTGGCCTTCCACTTGTAAAACGTCGGCGAGCTGAGCCCGTGCTTCCTGCACAGGTCCGCCACCGGGACACCCGTCTCCTGCTCGCGCAGGATCCCGATGATCTGCTCTTCCGTGAACCGTGATCGCTTCATTCTGTCCGTCCTTTCGAGGGGCGGACTCTAGCTATTCCTGGAGGAGTTTCAGGGGGTCACGTCAGCGGACCTTCGCTTCAGATACCCTGACAACGGTGCCGATGGCAGCGGCGGAACAGCGAAGGTTTGTGGTCGTTAGGTCTTCCAGACGAGGAGTCTGGCAATGAAACGATCAATCACCCTGACGAGCGCGCTGGCGCTGACCCTGGCCATCTCGGGTGCCGCTATGGCCCAGAATGGCAACGGTAATGGCAACGGTAATGGCAACGGTAATGGCCGGGGCAACGGCAATGGCGGGGGCGACAACGCCCAGCAGGAACGCCGCAACGGCAACGGTGGCGGAAATGCAAACCGGGGCGGCGGCAACGACAACCGGGGCGGCGATAACGGCCGCGGCAACGACCGCATGGAGCGGCAAGTTGAGGCCCGTATCCCCGACGTCGCCCGCGATATGGCGCGCGGTCAGGACCGGATGGAACGCGACGTCCGCCGCAAGGTCGAACAACGGGTCACGGTCGACAACGGCGTGGTCCTCCTGCGTCGTGAGGCCAATCGCGGGCTGATGAACGGGTGCCCGCCGGGGCTGGCCAAGCGTGACAACGGCTGTCTGCCGCCGGGACAGGCGCGTCAGATCGAACGGGCCCAGGATCCGTACAACCGCTACAACTATCTGTGGCGCACGCTGGGCGGCGACGGCGACTATCAGTATCGCGACGGCTACGTCTACCGGACCACGCCCCAGGGCGGGCTGCTGGGCTATCTGCCCGTGCTGGGCGGCATCTTGTCGCCGGGCAACACCTGGCCCAGCCAGTACGCCTATCAGCAGCCGCCGCAGTCGCTGTCGCGATACTACGGCCTGAACGACGGGGCGCAGTATCGTTATGCCGACGGAGTGCTGTACCGCGTCGATCCGCAGACCTCTTCGATTGGCCAGGTCGCCGCCCTGCTGACCGGTCAGCAGTTCAACGTCGGCCAGCGTCTGCCCGCCGGCTACGACGTCTACAACGTGCCCTATGCTTATCGGAACCAGTACGCCGACAGCGCCCAGAGCCAGTACCGCTACAACGACGGCTCCGTGTACCAGGTCGACCCCACCACACAGCTGGTGCGGGCCGTCATCCAGCTTTTGACCTGAGGGACCGATGCGCAATCAAAGACTGTGGGCGCTCGCGCCCCTCATGGTCCTGAGCCTCGCCGCCTGTGGCGGCGAGGCCGACAAGGCCGAAGGTGGAGACGGCGCGACGCCGGCGCCGTCCTCGAAGACGCTGGCGGCCGCCATCGGCGACGAGGGCGACCTCGACACGCTGGAAGGGGTGGTCAAGAACGCAGGCCTGTCCGACGTTCTCGAGGGCAAGGGCCCCTATACGGTCTTCGCTCCGGCGAATGCCGCGCTTGGCACGGCGGGCGCGGACCTGGCGGGCGAGGCAATGAAGGCCCAGAGCGCCGCCCTGTTGCGCGCCCACATCGTGCCGGGTGCCCTTACCCGCGCCGACATCATGGCCGCCATCGAGCGCAGCGGTGGCGGCGGCGTCCAGATGCGGACCATGGCCGACGGTCTGCTGACCTTCTCCAAGGACGGCGACGCAGTGGTGGTGACCGCTGCCGACGGCGCGACCGCGCGGTTGACGGGCGAGGAGACGGTGGTGTCGAACGGCGTGGTTCAGCCGGTGGACGGGGTACTGGTGAAGGCGGGGTAGTTCGCGAAAAACCTGCAACCGTGACCCATTGGTGTCTCTCACGTAGAGTGTTTCGTGGGCGCAGAACGGGCAGGGCGAACAGCGTTGACCAGCGAGACTTGTTAGGAAGGTTGGCCAGCCTAAGGTACAGAGATGCCGATCAAGCTTGAGCGACAGAACCTGTTTTGGCCTGCCGTCCCACCTGCGCGCCGTGTTGCACCACGCTCGATCGCGGTGGTTGTCATCGTGGCATTGGTCGTGTTTGCGGCAGGCCTTGTGGCGCGCATCATTTTGGGTTGATGCGGCACGAAACAGGCACCCAGGGAATGACCGAGTTTGTTCGCCAAGCAGACGTTGTGGAGTTCTCCCCAGGGTCGGAAACGGTCAGCGACATCCGATCCGGAAGCGGACAGGCTTTGAGAAAACACTGCTAGGAAGGCGGATAGCCGTCAATCAAAGTTGACTGATCGGTTCAGACGCTCGTTGAGTCGCTTTCCCGCTCGAAAAGTTGTGCTCGTGGCGGCTGGCGCGATGACTGCCTCCCCCGACCGTGGGTTCCTCGCCGGTCGCTCAGCAACGATACGTGGGGTGAATATCCCAAAGCCTCGCAGTTCGATCCGCCTACCTTGACCTAGGGCGGTTTCGATGTTGCCCAAGATCGTCTCAACTACTCGCCGCGCCCCCTCCGTGCCGAGATGCGGATATTCGGCGGCGAGACGGCCCATAAGCTGAGTTTTTCTCATCCATCATTTAAAGCGGGACCGGGGCAATCTGCCAATGGTGTTTCCGAAGCGGACCTTCGGCCACGCCGGAGAACTGGAGCGACACACCGGGCGGCAGGGTCACGTCGGCGGCGATGCGGGCCTTGGCATCGCGCACGAAGCCCGAGACATCGGCGCGCGTCGGGTGAACCGTTACGACCTGGCGACGCTGGCCTGCCTCGTGATTGATCGACGTTCTGGCATCCACCGTTCGCAAGGTTGCGATCTGCGACAGGGGAACGGCCGTCGTCATCGAGCGAACCAGCACACCGCCGAGGCTCTCAGGGTCGCGGAGCAGTTCGGGCGGCAGGGTGATCTTGAGGACATAATGGCCCTCCCGAAACGATGGCAGAAGCTCCGAGCCGAATGCCAGGAAGGCCAATAGCGACATCACACCGACGCCGAGGGTTCCCAGGGCAACGGCACGGGGGCGCGCGCAGATGGGGTTCAGAAGACGCGCATGGGCGTCCTTCAGACGGGTGATGTAGCGCGGCTCTTCATGCAGCCTGACACGACGCAGAAAGAGCAGCGACAGCGCCGGCGTCACGGTCACGGCGACGGCCAGCGATGCGAGCGTGGCCAGCAGGAAGGCGAACGCGAGCGGTCCGAAAAAGGAGCCTTGCAGACCGGTCAGGAACAGGATCGGCGCGATGGTCAGCGCCAGAACGGAGGTCGCATAGACGACGGGCGCCCGGACCTCGACCGACGCGGCTTCGATAACTGACTGTCGATCCATTTCCGGTCCTGCATCGCGCAGACGCCGCACGATGTTCTCCACCCCCACGATGGCATCGTCGATCACCACGCCCAACGCGACCGCCAATCCGCCCAGGGTCATGGTGTTGATCGTCTGACCCATGCGGTCCAGCACGATCAGGGCGGCCAGCAGCGACAGGGGGATCGAAACGAAGGCGATGAAGGCGACCCGCAGATCGCGCAGGAAGGCCATCAGGATCAGACCGATCAGCGCCGCGCCGATCAGCAGATCCGTGCGAATGCCGCCAAGCGCGGCGTCGATGAAGTTGGCGGGACGGTGCAGGGCTGGGTAGAGGGTGACGCCCTGCGCTTCCAACCCGGGGCGGAGGTCGGCAATGGTCGCTTCGACAGCGCGTGTGGCCTGTAAGGTGTTGGCGCCATACTGGCTCGCAAGCGACACCAGAACGCCAGGCCGACCCATCACACTGGCGTCGCCAAAGCGTGGCGATGGTGCTTCCACGACGTCGGCGACGTCTCCTATGCGAACCGGCAGCCCTGTCGCCGCCGGGAGGACCGCTCCCGACAGGCTTTGCGGTGTCACCGCGCCGCTGGTGGGTTCGATTAGGATTCGTTGGGTCGCCGTTTCGGAAAACCCACCCCCTCGGACGGCCGCCGCTGCCTGAACCGCGCTCTGAACATCGGACAAGGGAATGTCGCGAGCGGCGAGATCGTCGGGGCGCACCAGCACCTCGATCCTGCGGAGCTCGCCACCGAAGACCGTCGCCCGGGCGACCCCGGCGGTCGCAAGGAGGCGAGGACGCACCGTCCACTGCACCAGATCCCGCAGGGCCATCGGGCTCAGGGTGTCACTGACGAACCCGATCTTCAGCAGATCCATGGTCGAGGAGGTCAAGGGGCTGAGCTTGGGGGCCGACACCCCGGCAGGCAGTCGGCCGGCGGCCTCGCTCAGAGCTTCGGCGAGAACCTGCCGGGCTCGAAAGGGGTCGCTTCCCTCCGCAAAGATCACGGTGATGACGGATAGTCCCTGGATCGATTCCGAACGGACCGTGGCGACCCCGTTGGAGCCGTTGATCGTCGTCTCCAGTGGGCGGGTAACCAGGGCTTCGACCTGCTCCGGTGTCAGACCCGGGGCCTCGGCCTGCACCGTGGCCTGGGGCGGCACGAACTCGGGGAAGACATCGTATCGCGCAGAGCCGACGGTCACGACGCCGAACGCCAGCAACAGCAATGCACCGAGGACGATCATTCCCGGGTGACGCAAGGCAAGTCGGACGATCAGCGACAGAATCGCTCAGTCTTCCTCAGCCGGGGCGTCGCCACCGCGCTCGATGGCCAAAAGCAAGCCCGCCCCCCCCACGACGATGCGGTCCTGCGGCCCGAACCCGCTTTGGACAAACCAGCCGTCCTCGACCGGGCGGGCATCGACGAGTTCGCGACGGACGAAGGTATCGGGCGCCGATTGGACGTAGGCCCACAGGCCGCCCCGCCAGCGGATAAGCGAGTCCCTTGTCAGGATGGCGCCGGCCTCGGCGGCATTGGTTTCGACAGACGCTGTCAGAACACGTCCCGCCGTGGCGCTGGCCGCCAGCGGCCCTCGCACGATCGCCAGGACACCCGCGCTTTGCAGCCGTGCATCCGACACAGCGGCAGGACCGAGCACGGTGACCAGGGTGCTGATATCGCCGTCGATGACGCGGACCCGACCGGCCACCGCGCCGCCTGGACGGTCGATCCGCACCAGCGACGCTCGACCGGCCGCGATGTCGGCCACTAGGGCGCGTCTCTGTCCAGGCCCCAGACGGGCGAGTCCCGGTCCGAACTCCAGGCCGAGCCTGCGAGACGCAAGATCGACCCGAGCCTGATCGGTCGCTGCCTGCGCGCGCGCCGCCTCGACGGACCGGGTCGATGCGCTCTGGTCTTCGGCGGCCAAGCCAGCCAATCGGTTGGCTTCGGAGCGGGATGCGCCCGCAGCGGCGCTGGCCGCCGCGATCTCGGAATCGATGGCGGCAAGCGGCGCTACATCCAGGGCCCGAGCATAGGCGGGTTGCAGAACAGGCGCTGTGCCTGAGCGAGGAATGGCGATGGTCACGCCCGCCCTGCGCTGCTGATCGGGTTCCAGGTGCACGGTTCCATCGACGGCACGTTCGGTCTCGGCCGGAGCGTCGCCAGGCACCGACTTAAACTCGGTGCGCGGTAGCACAAAACCCACCAGAACGGTCGAGGCCACCACTGCCCCGAGAGCAGTCCAGCCGATGGCGGCGAGACGGGTCATTGGCGGCTCCGGACGTCAGCGGCGTTGATCAGGATTTCAGGACCCTCGAGCGGCCGGCGAACCGCGTCTTCGAGGGCGGCATCCGCCGCATGGACGCGCGCCAGGGCATCGAGTTCGACCAGACGGGTCTGGGCGGCGCCAGCCTGGGCCGCTGCCCAATCCACGCGGTCAATGGCGCCCGCGCTCAACTCACGATCGGCCTGTCTGGCCAACCGATCCGCAGTCGGCCGTTCGACCGACCGGATCTGATCAAGGGCCGTGCGCGCGGCGGAGGTTTCCGCCCCGGCTGACTCGATCGCCGCTTCGGCTGATGCCAGGATCGCCTCGAGCGTCTGGCCAGCTTCAGCCCGCCGGGCTTCCGCCAGGGCGATGGCGCTTCGGTTCAGGTCCAGGGGCGGCAAGGCGAGGCCGAGCGAAACTGGAAACTTCACCAGACCGCGCTCCCAGGTGTAACCGGGTGACAGCGTCAGGGCCGGGTATTGTCTGGCGACCTCAAGGCGCAACTCCACCTCGGCCTGATCGTAGGCGGCCATGGCTTTCAGCACGTCCGCACGGGCCAGGATGGCCAGCGACCGTATTTCGGGGTCGAGGGTCGCGCCCAAGTCCGAAACAGGCTCGTCGAAGCCCTTCCACTCCGGCGTAATCCCCACCAGGGCCTCGGGAGGCAGACCGATCGCGGCGGCAAGGCGCAATCGAGCGTCTTTCGCCTGAGCGAGGGCGTCGATCAGGCCGCGCGATGCGTCGGCTCCGTCCGCGCGAACCCGGTCCAGCTCGGTCCGGCTCGCTTCGCCCGCCGCGACTCGCCGGTCCACCGCCGCCATCTGGCGCGCCCTCAGATCGGCGACGACCTGAAAATCAGCGGCGCGTCTCTCGGCAATCAAACGATCGGCGAGCGCCCGACGAAGCGCCATGCGCGCAGTCCAGATCACCTCGGCCTCGTCATAGCGGGCGATCTCGACGGCAAAGTCGGCCACTCCGGATCGCGCGGCACGCCGAACCCCACGATCGATCGGCAGGTCCAGCGCCGCGCCTAGCAACCACGGGGACTGGGCCGCTGCGTCACGGGCATATTCGGCGCTGAGCGTAAGCGTTGCTGGCGACCCCACCCGCGCCGCCCGCGCTCCTGCCTCGGCGCTGACAACGCCCGAACGCGCGGCCTCAATGTCGGGATTGTAGATGAGGGCAGCCGCCAGCAGCGTCAGCCGATCCCATGGTCCGTCTGCAGGGTTGGCGCCCGGTGCGATTGCTATCGCCGCCGCAGCGACGCGCTCAGGATCAAGGGTGGTCTCCCGGCGAACGGCAAGGATCGCGGGCACGTCCAAGGCGACCGGTGCATAGGTGGTGCAGCCCGCCAACATGCCCATGGCGACGACAGGAAAAATTCCGAGCAAGCGTCTTAAGGATCGAGCGGACGGCAACATCGTCGCTCTTCATGCCCAAAGCTGCACCATGCAGCACATTGTCGATTCCCAATGACTGCCGATGGTGCTGGCGTCGTTCGGGCTGGTGATATGCAAGATCGGCGCTTCAGTGTCATCAGGCTGAAACGCTCGCCGAGCGTGGGAAGTTTGCGATGATCGACAAATCTGGCGTGATTTGACGGCCTCATAAGTATGCGGCGATTCCCGGCGCGCGAGGCGCGGCCACAGGACCGCCCACAACACAGGCGGGAGAGCGACTTGTTCTGCGGCACGCCTGTCCTGGCCACCTCCCTGAGAGCAGACATTCCCGATTGCGCCTTTGTGTCAGATCCGGTCGTTGAGCTTTCCGACGGAAATGTCTCGACTGGGTCGATTTGCGAAGTTGGCATAGTGCCGGAAAGCGGACACTCCCGCGACGACCTGACACAAGGCGTCGCCTTCGTCAGCCAACGGGTAGGCGTTCGTGATAGCCTAGGTCGGCATCGGCCGGGCCTGCATCAAACCCGTGTGTAACAGGTCAGTAGATGCAGCCATGTTCGCAGCCTTTGTAGGGGTTGATCGAGCGGTCGAAACCGACGTCGGGACTGGTATTGGTGGTGATGATCTTGCGGGCGTGTTCAGGCGTCAGGGTCGTTCGGAGCGGGGCCGGCGTGTCGTCCTCCGCCGTCCAGCCATCGTCGAAATCCTCGTGCACGACGGGTTCGAACCGGCCGGTGGCGTTGGTGCGGGCGCCGCGTCCTTTCCTCGGCAAGGGAGCAGTAGACATGGGGGAGGCTAGGTTCCAGAACGGAACAAAGCAAGAACAAATTCGTCGTGAGCTCGCGATCCACTAACGCCGATTTCACTATCCGGGGCTCGCCCTTCGCGCGATAATCCCAGCCATCGCAGAGGAGCTGTCATGATCACACTCATCGTCATCGGCGTTATCGTCGTTATCCTGATCTTCGTGGTGATGGGGGCCTACAACCGCCTGGTCGCGCTGGATCAGAAGGCCGACCAGTCGTTCGCCGACATCGACGTGCAGCTGAAGCAGCGGAACGACCTGATCCCCAACCTGGTCGAGACGGTGAAGGGCTACGCCTCGCACGAGCAGGAGACGCTGAACGCCGTGACCCAGGCGCGCGCCGCCGCCGCGGGAGCCACCACCGTCGACGACAAGGTGACAGCCGACAACATGTTGACCGGCGCCCTGGGCAAGCTGTTCGCCGTGGCCGAGGCCTATCCGGACCTGAAGGCCAACACCAACTTCCTGGAGCTGCAGCGCGAGCTCAGCGACATCGAGAACAAGCTGGCCGCCGCGCGCCGGTTCTTCAACAACGCCGTGGCCGAGTTCAACGCGGTGCGGGCCCAGTTCCCGACCGTGCTGTTCGCCGGGATGTTCGGCTTCGGGACCGAGAAGCCCTTCTTCGCCGTGGACGCCGCGGATCGCGCCGCGATGACCGCCGCTCCGCCGTCGGTGAAGTTCTAGGTCCACATGGCCGCTGTCGGTCTCCAGACCCACATCTGGGCGAACAACACCCGGTCGACCCTGCTGCTGATCGGGTTCCCAGTCATGCTGAGCCTGGTCCTGTTCGGGCTGGAGCTGGTGCTGATGGGATACGGCGTCCTGCCCAACTCGGGCGGGACGCTGGGCGACGACATCAACTACGCCGTGGGGATGCTGGCGGGGACCATTCCGCTGGCGGTCGTCGTGGCCCTGATCTGGTTCGCCATCGCCTGGTTCGGCAATCAGGCAATGATCGACGTGATGACCGGGGCGCGGAAGGTCGAGCGACAGGACGCGCCGGAGCTCTATAACCTGCTGGAGAACCTGGCGATTTCCCGCGGTCTGAGGACGCCGGCACTGCGGATCATCGAGTCGGAGAGCCTGAACGCCTTCGCCTCGGGCATCCGCGAGGGCCACTACAGCGTCACGGTAACCCGGGGGCTGATCGACGCCCTGGATCGCGACGAGATGGAGGCCGTGCTGGCGCACGAGATGACCCACGTCATCAACAAGGACGTGCGGACCATGGTGGTCGCCTCGATCTTCGCCGGGATCATCAGCGTGATCTGCCAGCTGGTGTTCCGGGGGCTGTTCTATGTGCGAGGCGGCAAGGACAACAAGAACGCACTGCCTTTGATCCTGATCGGGTTCGCCATCGCGGCCATCGGATATGTGTTCGCCATCGTCATCCGGCTGATGCTGTCGCGGACGCGGGAGTATGTGGCGGACGCCGGCGCGGTGGAGCTGACCAAGAACCCGGATTCCATGATCTCCGCGTTGCGGAAGGTGTCGGGGCGATCCAAGCTGGAGGCGCCCGATGACGTGCAGGGCATGTTCCTGGACAACGAGCGCGCGGGCTTCACCGACGCCCTGTTCGCCACCCACCCGTCGATCGACAGGCGGATCGCGGCGCTGGTGAAGTTCGGCGGCGGGCGTGATCCGGAACCGTGGGACGGCTTCGACGGACCGATGAGGGGCAACAGGACAGCGGTTCCGCAGACCAGATCGACCGCCGTTCCCTACAGCTGAGAGGTTCCTCCGTGGCCAAGCGCAAGATCGAGGTTGAGAACGCCGTCAGCCCTGGCCACGTCCAGTCGGTCGACGCGGACAAGTACGAGGCGACTCGCGACGCCTATCTGTCGGTGCTGATCCGCGAGGCGCCGGGGATGACGCCGGCCGAGATCAAGTCGGCGCTGACGCCGAAACTGCCTCAGGACCTGTTCCCCGGTGCGGCTGCGGAAAGCCTAGTCGATGCGAGTCCAGCCGAGCGGCTTGAGCACTTCCATCGGCCTGAACTGGGCCTTGTAGTCCATCTTGGGCGAGCCCTCGACCCAGTAGCCGAGGTAGACGAAGGGCAGGCGCACCGCCTGGGCCTGACGCACGTGGTCGAGGATGGCGAAGACGCCCAGCGACCGCTTGACCATCTCCGGATCGAAGAAGCTGTAGACCATGGACAGGCCGTCGGAGAGGAGGTCGGCCAGGGTCACGGCGACCAGATCGCCCGGACCCTCGTCGGTCGAGGGCAGGCGGTATTCGATCAGATGGGTGCGGACCGCCGTGTCCTCGACCATGGAGATATAGTCGGGCCAGGTCATGTCGGTCATGCCGCCGCCCGGGTGGCGATGGGCGAGGTAGCGTTTCAGCAGGGCGAACTGCTCCTGGGTCGCCTCGGCCTCGACGAGATCGCGCGACAGGTCGTCGTTGCGTGCGAGGACCTTGCGCTGGCCGCGCGAGAACTGAAACTCCGGCGCCGGAAGCCGCACGGAGATACAGGCGTCGCAGCCTTCGCAGGCCGGGCGGTAGGCGATGTTCTGGCTGCGCCGGAAGCCGGCGTGGGTCAGCTCGTCGTTGACGTGTGCGCCGTCCGAGAAGGGCAGGTTGGCGAACACCTTCCGCTCGGTCATGCCCGGCAGATAGGGGCAGGGCGCGACCGCCGTCATGAAGAAGCGAAGCTGACGTGTCGGAACATGCTGCGTCACGGCGTCAGGTCCGCATCCGCTGTCGTCCGGCGTAGGGCAGGGCCGTGTTCATCGGACGATTTGCCGCCAATCGCTGCTGCGCCGCAAGCCGGTTCGCGCCGTAACCGAACGGCGCGGCCCTCACAGGCTGGTGTCCGTGGGCAGGACCGGCGCTTCGCGCAGCAGGACGATGGCGATCCGGCGGTTGCCGGCGAGGGACGGATCGTCCGGATACAGAGGATCAGAACCCGCCTTGCCCGCGACCGAATAGACCCGGTCGGCGTCGATCCCGGCGCCCTGGAGGATCTGGCGAGAGGCATCGGCGCGGCCGGCCGACAGGGGCCAGTCGCTGGCGGTCGAGGCGCGGCCTGAGCCGGCGACCGCCGAGGTGTGGCCCGAGATGGAGATCCGGTTCGGCAACCGGTTCACGACCCCGGCGATGGCCCGCAGCAGGACCTGGGCGCGGGCGTTCGGACGGGTCGAGTTCTGTTCGAACATCGAGCGGCCTTCCTGATCGACCAGCTGGATGCGCAGGCCTTCGGGCGTCTGGTCAATGATCAGCTGTTTCGAGAGCTCGGCCAGTTCGGGCATGCGCTGCATGGCCTGGCGCAGGGATTCGGCGGCGGAGGCGAACTCGGCGGCTTCGCGGGCGGCGATCTCCTGACGCAGTTCCTCTTCGGATGCGGCGCCGAGGTTGGCGCTGGACCCCGCCTCCTCGGGCGCGTTCAGGGGCGCTTCGGGGGCCTGTTGTTCAAGAACCGATTGGGAGCCCGAGCTCTTGGAGCCGTCCTCGCCCAGAGAGGTGCCGCCCAGGATGCCGCCGGATCCGGATGTGGTCTGGGAGACGCTGGCGGGCGCGAAATATTCGGCGATGCCCTTCTTCTGTTCCGGATCGGTCGTGTTGATCAGCCACATCAACAGGAAGAAGGCCATCATCGCGGTCACGAAGTCGGCGTAGGCGACCTTCCAAGCGCCGCCATGGTGGCCGCCGCCGACCACCTTCTTGATCTTCTTGATGATGATCGGACGATCGCTGGCGTTCATCGACTCGGGCTCACGGGAACTGAACCGACCGTCGATGATCAAGGTTAATGCGACGTTTCGTAGTCGCCTCAGGCGGCGAGAAACCCGAGATGCTCGAGCAGGATCGTCGTCCCCAGGGCAATGAGGGCGACGCCGCCGATCATTTCCGCGATCTTGCCGAAGCGGGCGCCGACGGCCCGGCCGATCAACATGCCCGCCGTGGTCAGGGCGAAGGTCGTCAGGCCGACACTGAGGGCGATGACCCAGATATTCACGCCGAGGAAGGCCAGGCCCACGCCGACCGCCGCTGCATCGATGCTGGTGGCCACGGCGGTGGCGATCAGGGCCCATGGGCCGGACCGCGTCGGGGCTGCATCGGGTTCGGAGGGTCGGGAGGCCTCCCAGATCATCTTGCCGCCGACGGCGGCCAGCAGGACGAAGGCGATCCAGTGATCGACGCTCTCGACGAAGCCTGCGGCGAGCAGGCCGAGGCTCCAGCCGATCAGGGGCGTGATGGCCTCGATCACGCCAAAGACGGCGCCCGCTTTGACCGCCGACCACCACGACGGCCGATGTGCGGCGCCGCGCCCCACGGCGGCGGCGAAGGCGTCCGTGGACATGCTGAGAGACAGGACAGCGATCGCTCCGGGCGTCATCATCGATCTCGCCGGGCAGTCACGGCGCCCGGCCGGATCGGGCGGGGCCGTCCTAGGGGACGGCGGATCAGTTAGCCCAGACTGAACTGACATGACGGTTGTCGCAGGCGCCGTCAGGTCCTAAACCCGCCGCCACGCGGATGTGGCGAAACTGGTAGACGCACCAGATTTAGGTTCTGGCATCGCAAGATGTGGAGGTTCGAGTCCTCTCATCCGCACCATCTTTTTTAGGGCGCTATCGCTCGCCGCGCTGCGGCTCACTGCTTGAGCGCATTTTGGGCGCTATCGCTTGGCTCGCGGAGCCTCGCTGTTTGGGCGCGGATTCCCCAATCCCCCGTGCGCCCCGGCGAAGGCCGGGGGCCAGATCGCAGCCGTCGGCGGCACGGATCAGCCGCCTCAAACCGTTCAAAGCACCAGTCTTGCCGGCCGTCGCCGGGGTGCACGGTTGGGGTTTAGCCGGCTGCGTTCAGTGTGCAGCCCAAAAAACAAAAGGCCCGGGATTGCTCCCGGGCCTTCCGTTTGTCTGGACTAGAGAGACCTCAGTCCTTCTGGTTGTCGACGCCGGAGCCCATCGCCTCGGCCGGGGAGGACATGGTGGTCTCCTCGGTGATGTCGATGCCCTTGGCCAGTTTGGAGTTCCAGAAGCCGTAGACGGCGTAGATGACCGCACCGACGGCGGCGTAGCCGCCCAGCAGCATGAGCGGGAGGGGGTTGTCCTCCGCCGCGTGCTGGAACATCGGGATCAGGTTCTGGCTGGCCAGGAACAGGCAGGCCAGGATGCCCAGGACGGCAGTGAAGATGCCGCCCGGGACTCTGAACGGACGCGGCATTTCCGGGTGCTTGATGCGCAGGAAGATCACGCTCAGGCACACGATCGAGAAGGCCGTGGCCGTACCCAGCGAGACCAGGTCGCCCAGGATCGAGATGGGCAGGAAGGCCGCCGCGATGGCGATCAGCACGCCCAGCAGGATGGTGCCGATCCAGGGGGTGCGGAACTTCGGATGGATCACGGCGAAGGCGCGCGGCAGCAGACCGTCGCGGGCCATGGTGTAGAAGATCCGCGTCTGGCCGTAGCACAGCACCAGCATGACCGAGCTGAGGCCGGTGATGGCGCCGATCTTGATCATGAAGCTGATGACGTTCAGCGGCTGACCACTCGCCAGGATGATCGGCGTGTTGGCCCATTCCAGGCTCATGCGGTCGATGGCGACAGCCACGGGCGCGGGGCTGGCCAGCTCCATATACGGAACCACGCCGGTCATGACCGCGGCGACGGCCATATAGATCAGGGTACAGACGAACAGGGCGCCCAGGATGCCGAAAGGCACGTCCTTGGACGGGTTCTTGGCCTCGGCGGCGGCGGTCGAGACGGCCTCGAAGCCGACGTAGGCGAAGAAGATGATCGCGGCGCCCCTGAAGATGCCGCCGACGCCGTACTGGCCGGCGACTCCTGTCGGTTCAGGGATGAAGGGCACCCAGTTGTCGGGGTTCACATAGCCGATGCCCACCGCAATGAACGTCAGCAGGACGATGATCTTGATGACCACGATGACGTTGTTGATGTTGGCGGATTCCGAAACGCCCAGCACCAGCAGGCCGCATACGGCGGCGATGCCGATGGCGGCGACCAGGTTGAACGTGCCGGTCATCGGGAAGGACGTGGCACCTGCTTCCTGGACCAGTTGAACCAGAGGCGTCGCCCATTGAGGGCCCTCGCCGCCGGCGTAGGCGATGGTCGGGAAGATCTGCTGGCTGATGCCGAAGTCGGTCAGGATCGAGACAACGTAGCCGGACCAGCCGACCGCCACGGTCGAGGCCGCGACGCCGTATTCCAGAACCAGCAGCCAACCCATGATCCAGGCGAAGACCTCGCCCAGGGTGCCGTAGGCATAGGTATAGGCGGAGCCGGAGACCGGCATGGTCGAGGCCAGTTCGGCGTAGCAGAGGCCGGCCAGGCCGCAGGCGATGCCGGCGACGACGAAGGACAGCATGATGGCCGGACCGGCGTTGGCCGCAGCCACCTGACCGGTCAGAACGAAGATGCCGGCGCCGATGATGGCGCCGATGCCCAGACTCATCAGATTCCACTTACCGAGCGTGCGCTTCAGCTCGCTCTTGGCCGCTTCCTTCTGGATCTGCGCTACGGATTTTCTGAGGAACAGTCGGTTCCCCTTGGGCCTAAGGCCATCTGCGGACATACGTCGCGCCCCCTCGATACGAAAACACGGCGGCCCCTCCCCGGGGCCGCCTTCCAGCGCGGGACGCTAGCGACGGATCAACGCAGGCGCAACGCGGTTTCCGATCCATGAAGGCGCTGCAACGGTTTCGTGACCCGACGCGTGGCCGTCCGAACGCACATTCCTTGGTGGGCCGCCGATGTCGGGCTAGTGCACCCCGGATGATCCTGCCCATCCACGCCGTGCTCGATGACCTGAAGGCCGCGGTCGCCGCTAATCCGGCGGTCGTCCTTGCCGCCCCTCCGGGCGCCGGCAAGACCACGGTCGTGCCGCTGGCGCTGCTGGGTGCCGACTGGCTGGGCGGGCGCAAGATCCTGCTGCTGGAGCCGCGTCGGCTGGCGGCGCGGGCGGCGGCGGAGCGGATGGCGCAGACCCTGGGCGAGAAGGCCGGCGACACGGTCGGCTATCGCACCCGGCTGCAGAGCCGGATCGGGCCGAAGACGCGGATCGAGGTGATCACCGAGGGTGTCTTCACCCGCATGATTCTGGAGGATCCGGGTCTGGAGGGCGCAGGCGCCGTCCTGTTCGACGAGTTCCACGAGCGCAGCCTCGACGCCGACCTGGGACTGGCGCTTGCGCGGGACAGCCAGTCGGTGCTGCGCGACGACCTGAAGCTGGTGGTCATGTCCGCGACGCTGGATATCGTCGGGGTGTCCAAGCTGCTGAACGGGGCGCCGGTGATCGAGGCGCAGGGGCGGGCGTTTCCGGTGGAAACGCTTTACCTGGGTCGCAATCCGGTCGAGCGGATCGAGGACGCCGTGGCGCGCGCCTGTCTGACGGCGTTGGACGACCAGTCCGGGTCGATCCTCGTCTTCCTGCCCGGCCAGGGGGAGATCCATCGGACGGCGCAGAGGATCGGCGAACGGCTGCGCGATTCGAACGTTGATGTGGTCGCCCTGTACGGCGCCCTGGACAAGGAGACCCAGGATCGGGCCATCGAGCCGTCGCCGACCGGGCGGAGGAAGATCGTGCTGGCGACCTCGGTGGCGGAGACCAGTCTGACGATTCAGGGGGTGCGGGTCGTCGTCGATTGCGGCCTGTCGCGCGTGCCCCGATTCGAACCCTCCAGCGGGCTGACGCGGCTGGCGACCGTGCGGGTCAGCCGGTCATCGGCGGAGCAGCGCCGGGGTCGGGCGGGGCGGACGGAACCGGGTGTCTGTTACCGACTGTGGGACGAGGAGGCGACGCGCGGCCTGGTCCCGCATCAGCGACCGGAAATTCTGGAGGCCGACCTGACCGGGCTGGCTCTGGATCTGGCGCGTTGGGGCGCGCGGACGACCGAGGGGCTGGCGCTGCTCGATGCACCGCCGGCGGGGGCGCTGGCGGAGGCGCGGGCGGTGTTGACGCGGTTGAAGGCGCTGGACGGGCAGGGCGGGTTGACGGAGCACGGGCGGCGGCTGACCCGGATGCCGCTGACGCCGAGGCTGGCGCATCTGGTGGCGGCGGCGGCCGACGCCGGCGCGGCGATGCTGGGCGCGCGCATCGCCGCGGTCCTGAGCGAGCCGGGGCTGGGCGGAAACGACATTGACCTGAGAGACCGGTTGCGCGGGTTTGAACGCGACCGGTCGGCACGGGCGCAGGATGCGAGGAAGCTGGTCGAGCGATGGGCGAGGGCGGCGGGCGGCGGTTCCGGCGGCGGGGGAGAGGTCGAGGTCGGCGAACTGCTGGCGGAGGCCTTCCCCGAACGGGTCGCCAGGGCAAGGGGCAGGCCTGGCGAGGTGCTGCTGGCGTCGGGGCGCGGCGCGTTTCTCGATCCGACGGACGGGCTGGCGCGGGAGGCGTGGCTGGCGGTGGCCGACCTCGGCGGCGGAGATGCGAAGGATCGCATCCGGCTGGCGGCGCCGCTGGACCCGGCCGGGCTGGAGCCACGGCTGACGACCGAGGACCGGCTGGTGCGCGAGCCTTCCGGGCGGATGGTCGTGCGGCGCATCCGCCGGGTGGGCGCGATCGTGTTCGACGAGAAGATCACCGGGGCGCCGGATCGGGCAGCGATCACGAAGGCGCTTCATGACGAGGTCGGGACGGACGGGTTGAGAGGCCTGAAGTGGGGCGAGCGGTCGAGCGCGGTTCGGGCGCGGCTGGCTTTTCTGCATGGGCTGGACGCGGACTGGCCGGACATGTCGGACGCGGCCCTGATGGAGCGGCGCGCGGACTGGCTGTGGCCGTTGCTGGAAACCGTTCAGGACCTGTCTCAGATCCGGGATGAGGCCCTGGCGCAGGGGCTCGAATCCCTGAGTCCGTGGGATCGGCGGCGGCTGATGGACGAGCTGGCGCCCGCACGGCTGACGACGCCGCTCGGGTCGGCGGGTATCGACTATGGGGCCGAGGGCGGGCCGCGCGTGGATATCCGGGTGCAGGAGCTGTTCGGGGTGACGACCCATCCGGCCGTGGGCGGAGGGCGTGTTCCGCTGACGCTGGCCCTGCTGTCGCCGGCGCGGCGTCCGATCCAGCTGACCAGGGACTTGCCCGGCTTCTGGCGTGGCTCATGGAAAGACGTGCGCTCCGAGATGCGCGGTCGCTATCCGAGGCATCCCTGGCCCGAGAATCCGGCCGAGGCGCCGCCGACCAACAGGGTGAAGCCGCGCGGGACCTGACCGGCTTGACCAGCCGAGGGTGTCAGACGCAACGATGGTCGACGACCTGGGGGACTACCGTTGACCGAACCTGCACTACTGATTGCACCCAGCCCGGCCTCGACGCGCCGCGTCCTGTTCGCCAGCCTGATCGGCACGACGATCGAGTTTTTCGACTTCTATATCTACGCCACGGCGGCGGTGCTGGTGTTTCCAGCCCTGTTCTTCCCCGGCAGCGATCCGCTGACGGCGCAACTGCAGTCGTTCGCCACCTTCGCGCTGGCCTTCTTCGCACGGCCGGTGGGCGCCGTCGTGTTCGGCCATTTCGGCGACCGGATCGGACGCAAGGCGACCTTGGTCGCGGCCCTGATGACGATGGGCTTGTCCACCATCGCCATCGGTCTGTTGCCGACCTATGCGCAGGTCGGGGTGATCGCGCCCCTGCTTCTGGCGGTGTGCCGGTTCGGACAGGGGCTGGGGCTGGGCGGCGAGTGGGGCGGGGCTGTGCTGCTGGCGACCGAGAACGCGCCGCCGGGACGCAAGGCCTGGTTCGGCATGTTCCCGCAGCTGGGCGCGCCGATCGGCTTCATCCTGTCGACCGGGGCCTTCATCCTGCTGACCTCGCTGATGAGCGAAGAGGCGTTTCTGTCGTGGGGATGGCGCACGCCCTTCCTGGCCAGTTCGGTGCTGGTGTTCGTCGGCCTGTGGGTGCGGCTGAGAATCACCGAGACGCCGGAATTCAGCCGGGTCATCGAGCGGGCCGAGCGGGTGAAGACGCCGGTGCTGACGCTGCTGGCGCGATACAAGGGGGCGCTGATCCTGGGGACTCTCGGGGCGACGACGACCTTCCTGCTGTTCTATCTGATGACGGTCTTCGCCCTGAGCTGGGCGACGACGACCATGGGATTCACCCGCGCCGACATCCTGCCGATCCAGCTCGTCGGGGTGATTTTCTTCGGGGCCTTCATCCCGATCTCGGCCCTGGCCGCGGACCGGTTCGGACAGATCAAGGTGCTGATCGCGGCCTCGGTCGCGATCGGCCTGTTCGGTTTCCTGATCGCGCCGTTGTTCACCGGCGGCCTCACCGGACTGCTGATCTTCTTCTCACTGGGTTTCGCGCTGATGGGCGCCACCTACGGTCCGCTCAGCGCCGCCATGGCGCGGCCGTTCCGGGCGGCGGTCCGCTACACCGGGGCGTCGATGGCCTTCAATCTGGCGGGGATCGCGGGAGCGTCGCTGGCGCCCTATGCGGCGACGTCGCTGGCCAAGACCTACGGCGTCCCGGCGGTGGGGCTCTATCTGGCGGCGACGGCGGCGATCACGGTGCTGGCCCTGATCGGCATGTCGCGGCTGAAGGACGAGGTCTAGTCAGTCACCGCATAGACCATGACGCCCGTGGCGATGGCCAGGTTCAGGCTGTCGGCGCGGCCGCGCATCGGGATCTTGACATTGACGTCGCAGGCGGCGGCCAGGGCGTCGGTCAGACCGGCCTGTTCATTGCCCATCAGGATCAGGCTGGGTCTCGCGTAGGCGGCCTCGCGGTAGCCGACCGTGGCGTCCAGACGGGTGCCGACGACGCTGCCGGGCCAGGCGCCGCGCCAGGCCAGGAAGGCATCCGGCGTGCAGCGTGTGATGGCGACGGCGAAGACCGAGCCCATGGTCGCGCGGACGGCCTCGACCGAGAAGGGATCGACGCAGTCGCCGATCAGGATGACTCCGCCACACCCCGCCGCGTCCGCGGTTCGGATGATGGTGCCGAGGTTGCCGGGATCGCGTACCTGTTCCAGGGCGACCCAGCACGGGGCGGTCTCGGGCCTCAGCGCCGACAGGGGCGTGTAGGCCTGTTCGAAGACGCCTAGCACTGTCTGGGGGTTTTCGCGACGGCTGATCTTCTCGAGGATCGGATGGGTGACGACGACAATCTCGCCCCCGACCTTCAGGGTCTCGGCGCGGGCGCGCTCCAGCAGGGGGTGGGGCCGCGCCTCCATGCCGACGAGCAGGGTCCTGGGGGCACGACCTTGTTCCAGGGCCTCGCCGATGAACTTCAGACCCTCGGCCAGGAACAGGCCTGTGGCGTCGCGTTCCTTGCGCATGTGAAGGGCGCGGACGGCCTTGACCGTGTCGTTGGTCAGGGAGGTGATCAGGCGGTCTTCGCTCACGACGCCGACCATCGGGCGAAGAAGCTGAGGCCGATGGCGCGGGCGTCGGGACCCTCTTCGGACAGCGCCAGTTCGCCCCAGTCGATCCGGCCGCCGCGATCAGCCGTGGCCTCCTTCATCTGGTGGGCCAGCGACAGGCCCGAGATTCGGGCGGCGTAGGCGTTCAACACCAGGAAGTCGGCGTCGTCGGCCAGCAGGGCGGCACAGTCGGCGAGCAGGCCCGGCATGTCCTCGAACAGGCGCCAGACCTCGCCCGTGGGGCCGCGCCCGTATTTCGGAGGGTCGAGGATGATGCCCTGGTATTTCGCTCCCCGGCGAACCTCACGCGCGACGTATTTGCGGGCGTCATCGACGATCCAGCGGATCGGCCTGTCGGACAGGCCGGACAGTTCGGCGTTCTCCCGCGCCCAGGCCACGGACTTTTTGGAAGCGTCAACATGGGTCACCTCGGCGCCGGCTGCAGCGGCTGCCAGGGAAGCGACGCCAGTGTAGCCGAAGAGGTTGAGAACTTTCGGGCGCTGCAGGTTGCGGATCCGCGCCTCCAGCCATTCCCAGTTGGCCGCTTGCTCGGGGAAAATCGCCAAGTGTCGGAAGGGGGTGAAACGGCCCACAAAGCGGACGTCGCGCCAGCTCAGCGGAAAGGCGTCGATCGTGCCCTGTTCGTCGAAGCGCCAGCGGCCGGCGTCCTCTTCCTCCTGCTGGGGATCGAAGACGGCGTTGGCGCGCGTGAAGGCGGCCGGGTCGCGCGGCTTCCAGAAGCACTGAGGCTCGGGGCGGACCACGGTGTGGCGGCCGTAGCGTTCCAGCTTCCTGCCGTCGCCGCTGTCCAGCAGGGCGTAGTCCGACCATCCGCGCGTGACGAGGGTTTCGGGCAAAGAGGACAGGACGGGCGGCATCGGCATGGCCTTATTCCGTCATGCGGCCTCGCGTCCAGCTTCGACCTCGGCCTGGGCGGCGATCGCCAGGGCCGGATCGCGCCGATGGCGGGTCTTGTCCCAGGCGAAAGGCTCGGCCGCCAGACGCCATGCCGCGTGCCCGAAGGCGAGCGTCAGCAACGACCAGTAGGCGGGAGCCACCATCATGTCGGCCACGGTATAGGACACCCCCGCCCGTCGTGCGCCGACCTTTCCGTTCAGCCAGGCGGCGACAAGGCCGAGGACAAGAACCGCGAGGGCGAACCGGGGAGTCTCCGGGGGCAGGCCTGCCGCCGTCGCAAGGGCCATCGTGGCGATGACCCAGGCCACGGAGGGTGCATGGGCGGCAGCGGCCGCGAGCGACAGTCCCAAGGTCGTCATCAGGGCGAGGACGCCGCGCCAGCCCAGTCCTGCCGGCGATCGGGTGTGCACGCCCCAGGTCTGCATGAATCCCTTCAGCCAGCGCGTCCTCTGGGGCAGCCAGTCGACCATGTCGCCGGGCGGCGTCTCGTAGGTCGGTTGTCGGAGCGTGCCGAGCCGATAGCCGCACCGCCACAGCCGAAAGCCCAGATCGGCGTCCTCGGTCACGTTGTGGGCGTCCCATCCGCCGACGGCGCGCAGGGCCTGGACGCTGAAATGATTGCTGGTCCCACCGAGCGGGAACGGCAAACCGAGCCGCGCCAAGGCGGGCAGGGTGACCTCGAACAGGCGGCGTACTCGACCGCAAACTGGCGCTCCAGGAAGCCGCCTCCGGAGCCGGCCTGCGCGCGGATCCGCAGGGGCGCCTGAAGGGTGGCGAGCCGGCCGGTCGGATCGGCGGCGAAGCGGGCGGCGGCCTCGCGCAGCTGACGCGGGTCGGGATCGTCCTCCGCGTCATAGACGGTGAGGAGCGCGCCGGACGCGACCGCGAGCCCGGCGTTCAGGGCGGCCGGCTTGGTGCGCGGGCTGCCAGGCGGAACGACGAGCACATTCAGCCAGGCCGGCAGTGCGCACTGAGCGGCGGCGGCAAGGGTCGCGTGGTCGTGGGCCTCCAGAAGCAGGAATCCTTCCAGCAGCTTGCGGGGATAGTCGATCGCGTCGAGGCGCTCGACCAACTGGGGCAGGATTTCCGCCTCGTCGAGCAGGGCGGCGAGGATGGTGTAGCGAGGCAGATCGGCGGCCGGTTCGGGATCGGGAGCGAGGCGGAGACTCATCAGAATCAGGACGACGCGCCAGGCAGCGGCGGCAAGGAAGACGACCTGGGCCAGCAGAATGAGGAAGGCGCCGGTGACCGGGCCGTTCGTCGCCATTCCCCATATGAGGGCACCGAGGCTGATCACGAAGATGATCGACTGGCCGAGGCCGAACGACCGCATGTCCGCGCGGTGGGGATACCCGCGGATCGCGCCTTGCGTGCTGCCCCGAATGCCCGCCATGGTTATTATGCTAGCTTAAGGTTGTGTCTCCGGCAAGCCGTTGGCGCGCCTGCGGCAATGGCGCTATGCAAGGTCGAGGCGGGCCCTGTTGGTGCGCCGGTTCTCCTTCAAGGAGTTCAGCGTGTCGGCTGAAACCGTAATACCCTCAACCGCTTCGTCCCGCTCGACCCGCAAGCCGAAGGGCGAGGGTCACGCGCGCCGCGCCGAGATTCTGGCCGCTGCGGAACGCATCTTTGTCGACGTCGGATACGAGGGCGCGACCATCCGCCGGATCGCTGACGAGGTCGGCCTGTCATCGACGGCGCTCTACATGCACTTCTCCGAGAAGAGCGAGATCCTGCACGAGATCTGCCGCCTGGCCTTCGCCCGGCTGCAGGCGGCGAACGCGACGGTCATCGCCGAGGGAGGGCCGCCCGAGGTCGTCTTGCGCAAGCTGATGGAGGCCTATGTCGACTTCGGATTCGAGAACCCCAACGCCTATCGCCTGACCTATCTGACCCGCCCGATCGAGGCGCGGGACGGGGCCCAGAGCGCGGCCCAGATGCTGGGCGGCGAACTGTTCCGGGCGTTTGAGGCGATCGTGGAAGAGGCGGGTGCGGCCGGTCGACTGCGGGGCGATGCGCGCGCCTCGGCCCAGGCGTTGTGGGCGGGGTCGCACGGGGTCATCTCGCTGATGATCACGAAGCCCTATTTCGAGTGGGTCGATCGGAGCCTGCTGACCCGGACCATGCTCGACGCCCTGTTCGCCGGACTGCTCAAGCCCTGATCCTGCTCCAGAGATCAGCGAGAGCCTGACTCATGCTTTCGACAGAAGCGCGAAGCGCTTCCGTCTCAAACGATCAGGCTCGAGGCGATCAAGGCTGGTAGGGCTGGGGTCCGCCGGCGCCGCGCGCGATGTCCGCCGAGGTGGTGAGCGGGGCCGAGCCCCCGTTCAGGCGGGCCTTGTAGACTGCCATGTTCTCCATCACCCGCATCATGTAGTTGCGCGTCTCGGTGAAGGGCGCGCACTCGATGAAGTCGATCGGATCGACCCCGCCGGCTGCCAAGCCGCCGCGCGGATCGCCGCAACGGGCCACCCATTGCGGAGCCCGTGCGGGCCCGGCGTTGTAGCCCACGGTGGTCAGCAGCATCGAGCCCCGGAACTGGCTCATCAGCTCGCCCAGATGGTAGCTGCCGAGGGTCATGTTGTAGTCGGCATCCCACAGTCGCTCGGCCGACCAGGACATGCCCAGACGACGGGCGACGCCGGAGGCGGTGGAGGGCAGGAACTGCATCATGCCGCGCGCATCGGCGCCCGATCGGGCGCGCGGGTCGAAGCTGGATTCCTGACGCGTGATGGCCATGGTGAAGGCCAGGGGGGCGGCGCCGGCAACCTCGGGCGGGATGCGGATCGGGTACTGGCGCTCGGGCAGCAGGAAGCCGCGCTGGCTGGCGGCGCGACCGACCATCATGGCCCCGAAGCCGTCGCCGTAGCCGCGCGTCATGTCCATCAGGAGAGCCAGGTCGTTGATGCCCGGCAGGGTGTCGTCCAGGTGGTAGGCGAAGACGCGATAGAGGCTCGTCTCGCCCGTCTCGCCCAGGATGCGGGCGGCGCGAACGACCTCATTGGCTTCGAAGGATGCGACGTCGTTCCGGGTCGGGACGGGCTCGGGCGGCAGGGTCAGGGTGGTCATCCCCGCCTTCTCCGCCGCCAGCTGGCCGTAGAAGGTCTGAATGTGACGTGCGCCGCCCTGATAGAAGGCCTGGGCGCTGGCCTGGTCGCCCTGGGCTTCCGCCGCGCGACCCAGCCAGTAGAGGGCGCGGCCTTGGGTGATCGGGGTGGAAGACGACTGGCGCAGGGTCTCGAAGTGACCGGCGGCGCGTGCGGGATCGCCCAGCTTGGTCAGGGCGACCCAGCCGGCGAAGAACTCGGCGTCGACCTTGCGCTCGCCTGACGGGAAGCCGTGACCGGCCATGGCGTCATAGGCCGCGCGCCACTCGCGGCGCTCCAGCGCGTCGAGGAAATAGTTGCGGCGCTCGTTCCACAGGGCGGTCTGGCCGTCGGCGTGGAGGGGCGCGGCAGGCAGGGCGGACAAAAGGGCGAAGCCTTCGGTCTGGCGATTGGCCGCTCGCAGGATACGGACTCGCTCCAGGACGACTGCAGGGTCAGCGGCCTGTGACGGCGACAGGCTGGCGACGACGCTGTCGGCCGCATAGGCGCTTCGCAGGGTCATGGCGGCATTGGCGGTGGCGCGGCGCTCCGGCGAGACCAGATCGAGCATGGCGCGGGTCGCTGGGCCATGCGGGCCGGTCAGCAGCATGTTCATCCGGGCGTCATGATCGCGCTGGGTGAGGGTGTTGCCCCAGCGGGTGAGGATGCGGCTCTGGGTCGCCTCGTCGAAGGACTGGGTCTGCCACCATTCCTGGATCAGCAGGCGGGCCTCGCCGGAACGGCCGCGCTGGTCCAGCGCATCGGCCAGGGCGATGGCGCCCTGCACCGTCGTCGGACGCGACGCGCTGAAGAAGGCGAGGGCGGCATCGGCGCCCATGCCTGCGCGTTCCAGCGCCTGTTCGCCGGCAGCGATTCGGGCCTCGGCGCGGGGCCAGGCGCGCATCGCCTGAACGTCGTTGGACAGCTCGGTCCAGGACAGTTGCGGCGCGGCAGTATCGACGAGCGCCCACTCGACCAGCTTCCTGGCCGTCGGGTCGCCAATGCCGGAGATGGCGTTCTGCGTGCCCATCACGTCGCGGGCGCGAGCGGCGGCCAGACCCTGGCGGAAGAGGGCGGTGTCGGCGTCGCCCAGGATGCGCGCCTGATATCCGCCGCTCTGCCCGGTGACGTAGGGCGTCGGCTGACGGTTCAGGTCGGCAGCCTGCGGAATCGGCGCGAGAACGGCCAGTACGGCCGCTAGGCTGGTCGCGAGCATGATGTGTCCGATCCTCATTCATCCCGGTTGCGGGTTCGAGCCCGGCAACCTACCCTCTTGCGTCTCGTATCAGGCGCCCGTCGCCCATCCCCCACGCAAGGTATTCTTGTTTCAATGACCGCCCCCTTGTTCAAGGGCGTGATCACCGCCCTGATCACACCACTTCGTGACGGAAACGTGGACGAAGGCGCCTTCGAGGCCCTGCTGGAACGCCAGATCGCCGCCGGGGTTCACGGCGTCGTCCCCATGGGCACGACCGGAGAGAGCGCCTCACTGACATCTGACGAGCATCGTCAGGTGGTCGAGTTGTGCGTACGGCTGGCTGCGGGTCGGGTCCGGGTCATCGCGGGCTGCGGCTCAACCGCGACCGACAGGGCCATGGGTTACACCCGGCATGCCAAGACCGTCGGCGTCGACGCCGCCCTGGTCGTGACGCCCTATTACAACAAGCCCTCGCAGGCGGGGTTGCAGGCCCATTTCGAAGCCATCGCAAACGCGGTCGAACTGCCGCTGCTGCTCTACAACGTGCCCAGCCGGACGGGTGCGGACATGGCCGATACGACCGTGGCGGCGCTTGCGGCGCATCCGAACATCGTCGGCATCAAGGACGCGACCGGCGACATGGCGCGGGTGAGCTGGATGCGGGTTAACATCGGCGGATCCTTCGCCCTGATCACCGGCGATGATGCGAGCTTCCCCGGCTATATGGCCCACGGCGGGGGCGGTATCATCTCCGTGGTGTCGAACGTCGCTCCCGAAGGCATGGTCGCCCTGTGGAACGCCATCCAGGCTGGCGACCGAGCCCTGGCCCTGTCCTGGCAGGACCGGCTGAGCGGACTGGCAAGAGCGCTTTTCCTGGACAGTTCGCCGGCACCGACGAAATACGCCCTGGCCCGGCTGGGGCTTTGCACCGAGGAAATGCGGTTGCCGCTCGTGCCGATGCGCGATGACGTCAAGCCGGCCGTCGATGCGGCCATGGCCGCGGCGGGTCTGTGATGGCCACCACCAAGGAAAAGGCGGCCGCGACCGTCAAGGCTCCGATCACCAAGGCCAAGCTGATCGCCGAGAACCGCCGGGCGCGGTTCGACTATTTCCTCGAGGATAATCTCGAGGCCGGGATCATGCTGCTAGGGACGGAAATCAAGGCCCTGCGTATGGGTCGGGCCAATATCGCCGAGAGCTATGCGGCGGTGGAAGGGCGCGAGATCGTGCTGATCAACGCCGACATCCCACCCTATGCCCAGGCCAACCGGTTCAACCACGAGCCGCGCCGGCCGCGGAAATTGCTGCTGCATCGCAAGCAGATCGACCGGCTGATCGGGGCGGTCCAGAAGGACGGCCAGACTATCATCCCGCTGCGGCTCTACCTGAATGACGACGGCAAGGCGAAGCTTGAGATCGCCCTGGCCAAGGGCAAGAAACTGCACGACAAGCGCGAGGCCTCGGCCGACCGCGACTGGCAGAGGGACAAGGCCCGGCTCATGCGCGACAAGGGCTAGAAGCCCGCAGAGCGGCTCAAGGGGCTGGCCTCGATTACATTCGGGATCGAGGCGACGGCGGCCGGATTGGCGTCATAGAGGCCGAGCGACGGGCGGATCATCGCTTGCAGAACCTGACCCGACAGCGTGAGAACGATCGCCGCCAGGATTGCGAGCCCCGCGACCTTCCGCTCGCCTGCTGTGAACAGTTGAGGTTTGTTGTTGGTCTGTCTGCGCATCTGAACCTTCCTCTCCCTCCTGCAACGGAAGCTGCGCCGCAGTGTTCCGCCCGGTTCCGCGTCAGGAAGACTCGCCGATTCGGTGTGTCCGGCGAACAACAGTCGCCTAAACGGGGTCGGCCTCGATGGCGGCGCGGGCGCGGGCGAAGATGGTCACGAACATCTCTGGCGTCAGTCGGCCGGTGTTCGTGTTGAGCCGGGAGCAGTGATAGCTGTTGATCAGGGTGTAGGGGCCGACCTTTGCCTCGACGCCGTGACCGGCGGCCATGCCGGAGGCCGGGACGCCAAGCGCCTTCAGCACGCTCTTTCGCGACACGTCGCCCAGTGTGACGATGACTTTCAGCCGGGGCAGGGCGGTCAGACGGTCGATCAGGAAAGGGCGGCAGGTCTTCTCCTCGATCGGCAGGGGCTTGTTCAGCGGCGGGGCGCAGCGGACGGCGTTGGTGATCATGCAATCGACCAGTTGCAGGCCGTCGTCGGGTCGCGCGTCGTAGACGCCGGTCGCGAAGCCTGTCTTCGTCAGGGTCTGGTAGAGGATCCAGCCTGCGCCATCCCCGGTGAAGGGGCGGCCGGTGCGGTTGGCGCCGGTTCGACCAGGGGCGAGGCCGACGACCAGCAGGCGGGCGTTGGGATCACCGAACGAGGGGGCGGGGCCGTTGAACCAGTCTGGGTTCTGGCGCCGGTTCTCCTCACGATAGGCGACGAGGCGGGGGCAAAGCGGGCAATCGCGGGGCGGTTCCGGGGTCATGCGCGATCGTCCGCCGGGAAGGTGCGCACCGTCGGCGTGGTCGCTGGCGTGCGGGGGCGGCCGTAGTCCTGGAGCAGGTCGACCAGTTCGACGAAGTCATCAGCCTGACGCCGCAGTTCGTCGGCGATCATCGGCGGCTGGCTCTTCAGGGTCGAGACGACGGTGACGCGGACGCCCTTCGACTGCACCGCCTGGACCAGCCGGCGGAAGTCGCCGTCGCCGGAGAAGAGGATGGCATGGTCGATGCGCGGGGCCAGCTCCAGCATGTCCACCGCGATCTCGATGTCCATATTGCCCTTGGTGCGCGTATGGCCCTGGGCGTCGGTGAATCGCTTCACCGGCTTGGTCACCAGCGAGAAGCCGTTGTAGCCCAGCCAGTCAATCAGGGGCCGGATCGGAGAGAACTCTTCGCCCTCGGTCACCGCCGTGTAATAATAGGCGCGAACCAGGACGGCTTTCTCCCGGAACGCATCGACCATCTTCTTGAAGTCGATGTCCGCGTTCAGGGCCTTGGTCGCCGAATACAGATTGGCCCCGTCGATAAACAGCGCCAGACGGTCGGTCGGATAAAGTCTCATGGAAATCGCGTCCCCGGAATCGGTCACAGCCCCTCAGGCGGTCAGCGTCAATATCGACGTCGACCTGGATCTGGACGCCGCCGTCATCGTCGCCCTGGGCTGCAATGACAAGGGGGTCTGGCCCTCGTGCCGCGAGGCGCTGGAAGCGGCGCTGCACCGGTTTCGCTTCGAAGGGATCGATGTGATCGCCAGTTCGAGCTGGTGGACGTCGCAGGCCTGGCCCGACCCGAGCGACCCGCCCTTCGTGAACGGCGTCGTCATCGTGCGCACGGACCATGATCCTCACGCCCTGATGGCGGCCCTGGGCCGGATCGAGGAGGCGTTCGGACGACGGCGCACAGCCGCCAATGCGCCGCGCACGCTGGACCTGGACCTGATCGCCTATGGCCGGGAGCAGGGCGATTGCAACGGCCTGATCCTGCCGCATCCGAGAGCGGCCGAGCGGCTGTTCGTCATGGGGCCGCTGGCGGAGATCGCGCCGGGGTGGGTTCATCCGCATGGGGGAGAGGCGGTCGAGCTTGCACGGATGGCGAGCGTCGGGACAGATGCACATCTTTCGCGGAGTTAACATGCGTCGTCTCGCTGGCGCTTTGGCTCTCGTCCTGATCTCTGCGCCGACACCGGGGCTCGCCCAATCCGACTGGCTCGACGTCGCACAGGCGACCGCGCCGCGAGACGCCTGGCCCGTGGGGGGCTTCGCTGTGTCGGGCCGCAATGGAACCTGGCGGCACGATATCTACAGCCGGTTCGTACCCTTTCCCGACACTGAGGACGGACTGGGTTTCGGCCACTTCGCCATCCGCAAGTCGCTGAACAATCCCGAGGGGATCGAGCAGATCGTCTGGGCGGATGAAGAGACCTGCCCGCAGGTCCTGGGGGTGATGCGCGCGCTGGATGCCTTCCAGCCGCCGCAGATCGATATCTGGGGGTTGCGACGGCGCATCCCCATCGAGGCGGCCTGTATCCAGCCGCGCCGGGACCGGACGGAAACAGCTACGCGATCTGGGTGAAGGCGCAGGCGCAGACGGCGGATGGCGACTTCACGGATCTGATGATCGCCGGCGGGGCTGGATTGATCAAGGGCTTCGTCGAGTTCGCGGAGGGCCAGCTGGCGGCATGCTGGAGCCGCGACATTCCGGCCGGCTTCGAGCGCTCGCACCGGTAGCCGCCGCAAAACCGCCGCCCTGGGAGTGCAGATGTGGCGTTGCACAAAGGCATGCCTATCTGTATGCAACGCGGTTCTCCCCCCGCCCGAGGTAATTCATGGCTCGCGTCACTGTCGAAGACTGCATCGAGAAGGTGCCGAACCGGTTCGGCCTGGTCCTGCTGGCGGGTAACCGCGCCCGCGCGATCGCCAACGGCGCCGCCCTGACGCTCGATCGCGACAACGACAAGAACCCCGTCGTCGCCCTGCGCGAAATCGCCGACGACACAGTCGTTCCGGCCGAACTGCTTGAGACCGTCATCGTCGCCCTGCAACGCGTCGACGAGCGCACGGAAGCCGAGGACGAGGCGGAAATCGTCGGTCTGCTGGCCGAGCCGCAACATATGAACATGGCCGAGGCCGAGCTGATCCGTGCGCTGCAGAGCGACCGGGACGGCGGCCAGGAGGAACGCTACTGACGGCGGTACCCGCCAACGGTATCACCATCCTCCCGGCGCGGTCCGGTACGACCCCGCCGCCTAAGATCATTGCCAATGACACCGCTTCGCCGTCTGTGGAAACGCAGGCGGCGAAACGCATTCCGGTCCTGCGCCAGTTCGAACTGATCGAGGCGGTCAAGGCCTATGACCCCACCGCCGACGAGGCCTTGCTGAACCGGGCCTATGTCTATGCGATGAAAATGCACGGCTCGCAGTTGCGGGCCTCTGGCGACCCCTATTTCGCCCATCCGATCCAGGTCGCGGGCATTCTGACCGACTACAAGCTCGACACCGCTACCATCGTCACCGCACTGCTGCATGACGTGGTCGAGGACACCTCGGCGACGCGCGACGATATCGCGGCCATGTTCGGCGAGGAGGTGGCAGGGCTGGTCGAGGGGGTGACCAAGCTGAGCCGGCTGGAACTCCAGGCCGAGCATACGCGCCAGGCCGAGAACCTGCGCAAATTCATCCTGGCCATCTCCAAGGATGTGCGTGTCCTGCTGGTGAAGCTGGCGGACCGTCTGCACAACATGCGGACGCTCAAATACGTCAAGCCGGAGAAACGTGAGCGGATTTCCAGGGAGACGCTGGAAGTCTACGCGCCTCTGGGCCGGTCGATCGGCATCCATTCGATCGCGTCCGAGCTGGAAGAACTGGCGTTCGAACACCTGAACCCCACGGCCCGGACCGCCATAGAGCGGCGCCTGGAGGCGCTGAAGCTCGAACACGGCCACGCCACCGAAGGCGTCGCCGCCGAGATCCAGCAGGTGCTCAGCGAGGCCGGCATCGCGGCGCGCGTCTATGGTCGCCAGAAGACTCCCTATTCGATCTGGCGGAAACTGCAGCGCAAGTCGGTGGGCTTTTCGTCCCTGTCGGACATCTACGGCTTTCGGGTTCTGGTCGCGTTCGAGGACGACTGTTACCGCGCCCTGGGCGTCATCCACCGCGCCTGGCCGATGGTGCCGGAGCGGTTCAAGGATTTCATCTCCACGCCCAAGTCGAACAACTACCGCTCACTGCACACGACCGTCGTCGGACCGGGCGGCCTGCGGATCGAGATGCAGATCCGCACCGAGGCCATGGATCGGGTGGCCGAGGACGGGGTGGCGGCGCACTGGGCCTACAAGAACCAGTCCTATGGCTTTGACCAGGAGGCGATGGAGAAGGATGGCGGGCGCGACCCGCTGCAGAACCTGCGGCACCTTGTGCAGGTCATCGAGCACGGGGAGGGGGGCGAGGACTGGGTCGAGCACGCCAAGCTCGAGATGTACCTGGACCAAGTCTTCGTCTTCACCCCCAAGGGCGCCCTGATCACCCTGCCGCGCGGCGGGATGGCGCTGGACTTCGCCTATGCGGTCCACACCGAGGTCGGGGACACGGCCGTCGGGGTCAAGATCAATGGCGAGCTGAAGCCCATGCGTACGGCGCTCCAGAACGGCGACGTGGTCGAAATCATCCGCGGCAAGAAGCGCGAGGCGCCGGCCGACTGGCGCAGCCTGACCGTCACTGGCCGGGCGCGGTCGGCGATTCGTCGCCATATCCGTTCGTCGGAGCGGGACGAATTCTACAAGCTGGGCAAGACGACGCTGGAGCAGGCGTTGACGCGCGCGGGCAAGTCGTTGGCCGATGTGTCGCTGAAGGTCGTGGTCGAGACCCTGGCGACGGGGACGCAGGAAGACCTGTTCGACGCCATCGGCCGGGGACGGATCCAGGCCAACCGGGTCGTCGAGATCCTGTTCCCTTCGCTGAAGGGGACGCTGACGACGGGCGCGGATCGCAAGAAGATCGGCGACGCCCACGCAAGGCTGTTTGTGCGCGGCGGAGGCCTGACGCCGGGCATCAGCATCCATTTCGGCGCTTGTTGCACCCCGGTGCCAGGCGACCGGATCGTCGGCATCCTCGAGCCCGAAAAGGGGCTGACCGTCCATGTCATCGACTGCCAGAAGCTGGCCGATTTCGCGGACAACGACAGCGTCTGGCAGGACCTGCAGTGGACGCCGCAGGCCGAACAGGGGGTGGTCGGCACCGCCCGGCTGCGCGCCACGATCCAGAACGCGCCGGGCGTGCTCGGTCAGGTCGCCACAGTGATCGGCGAGGCCGGCGGCAACATCCTGAACCTGAAGATGGCCCACCGGCAGTCGGACTTCTTCGACATGGACCTCGACGTCGAGGTCGCTGACGCCAAACACGCCACCAGTATTATCGCCGCTCTGAGGGCCAATCCCAGCGTGGATACGGTCGAACGCTCGCGGGGGTAACCTTGGCTTTCGCATCCTCCGCCCCCCCCCACGCCTTCGCGGCGCAGACCGGGGGATGACGAATAGCGCCTATTTTTTGCCGGGCGGCTGGGTGAAGGGCGAGGTTCCGACCGACACCGCCGGCTTGGGCTTCTCGGCCTTGGGTTTGCGGACTTCCTTGTTCGACTTCACTTGACCCTTGGCCATGACCGATACTCCTGACGCGCGCCGCCGGGAGGGCGGATGCCTGTCCTCCTCCAACGCGAGATTTTCCACAATAGCCGCCGCCCAAGCTTCACGCCCTGTTGACGAGAACAAACTGCCAACATAGAACAATACCAGAACGATACATCTGGGGATAAGGCGATGACAAGAGTGGTTCGGGAAGCGCTGTCGCTTGCATCGTGCGGCGGCTTTGTCTGGATGGTCTGGCAGGTCGCCCTGTTGGCGAGATGAGTCGCCTCCGGCCTGCGCTCGAGGTTCAGGCCATCACCGATACGCCCGCAGAGACCGGTTTCGTCCATCTGAGGGTGCGCTCGGCCTATTCGCTGCTTGAAGGCGCGATCAAGGCGGGCAAGGTCGGCAGGCTGGCGGCGGATATCGGCATGCCGGCGGTGGCCGTGGCGGACCGGGTCAATCTGTTCGGGGCGCTGGAGTTCTCCGAGGCTTCGAAGAGCGTTGGTGTTCAACCATTGATCGCCTGTGCGCTGCCGGTCACCGGCATCGGCGGAAAGCGCGGTGAGCGCTGGGCCAAGGTCCCGACCGTGGTCCTGATATGCCAGAACGAGACCGGCTGGCGAAACCTGTGCGCCCTGTCGTCCTCGGCCTATCTCGATGCGGGCGACGAGGAGCCGCACGTGCCCTGGGCCAAGGTCGTCGCCCATTCGGAAGGGCTGATCCTGCTGTCCGGCGGCCCTGACGGCCCCGTCGACCCGCTGCTCGTGCAGAACAAGCCTGGCGAGGCCGCCACGACCCTGGCCGCCATGGCCGGGGAGTTCGGCGACCGCTTCTATGTCGAGCTGCAGCGCCACGGCCTGCCAGACGAGGCCGCCGCCGAGCGTGGACTGGTCGAATGGGCCTACGCCAACGACCAGCCGCTGGTCGCCACGAACGACGTCCACTACGCCAAACAGAACCAGGCGAAGTCGCACGACGCCCTGCTGTGCATCGCCGACGGCGCCTTCACCGGCCAGGAAGACCGGCGCCGGATCACCGACCAGCATTTCTTCAAGTCGGCCCCAGAGATGCGGACCCTGTTCGCCGACCTGCCCGAGGCCTGCGACACCACGATCGAGATCGCGCGCCGTTGCGCCTTCCTGGTCAAGACCCACCCGCCGATCCTGCCGCGCTTCGACGCCGGAGACGGCCGCACCGAGCCCGACGAACTGATGCACCAGGCCCGCGAGGGTCTGAAGGCGCGGCTGAAGCTGGTCACGCCCTCGGCGCCCGAGGCCGACTACTGGACGCGACTAGAGTGGGAGGTCGGGATCATCACCCAGATGGGCTTCCCCGGCTATTTCCTGATCGTGGCGGACTTCATCAAATGGGCCAAGTCGCACGGGATTCCTGTCGGGCCGGGGAGGGGATCCGGGGCAGGGTCTCTGGTCGCCTGGGCCCTGACCATCACCGATCTGGATCCGTTGCGGTTCGGTCTGCTGTTCGAGCGGTTCCTGAACCCCGAACGGGTCTCCATGCCCGACTTCGACATCGACTTCTGCCAGGAGCGGCGCGAGGAGGTGATCACCTATGTCCAGGAGCGCTACGGCAAGGACCGGGTCGCCCAGATCATCACCTTCGGTACCCTGCAGGCGCGGGCCGTGCTGCGCGACGTCGGCCGTGTGCTGCAGATGCCGCTGGGCCAGGTCGACCGGCTCTGCAAGATGGTGCCGAACAACCCGGCCAATCCGACCACGCTGGCGCAGGCCATCGAGATCGAGCCCCGCCTGAAAGAGGCCCGCGACGCCGAGCCGGCGGTGGCGAACCTGCTGGCGACGGCGCTGGAACTCGAGGGGCTTTACCGCAACGCCTCGACCCACGCCGCCGGCATCGTCATCGGCGACCGGCCGCTGGTCGAGCTGACGCCCCTGTATCAGGACCCCCGCTCGGACATTCCGGCCACCCAGTTCAACATGAAATGGGTCGAGCCGGCCGGTCTGGTGAAGTTCGACTTCCTCGGCCTGAAGACCCTGACCGTGCTGGACCGGGCGCACGGCTATCTGAGCCGCAGGGGCGCCGCGCAGGACTTCAACCTGCTGCCGCTCGACGACAGGTCGACCTATGAGCTGATGGCCTCGGGCCAGACGGTCGGGGTGTTCCAGCTGGAATCCCAGGGCATGCGCGACACCCTGCGCAAGATGCGGTGCGGCTCCATCGAGGAGATCACGGCCCTGATCTCCCTCTACCGGCCGGGGCCGATGGAGATGATCGACACCTATATCGATCGCAAGTTCGGGCGACAGGAAGTCGATTACCTGCATCCGTCTCTGCAGGAGACGCTGTCGGAGACCTACGGCGTCATCATCTACCAGGAACAGGTGATGAAGATCGCCCAGATCCTGGCCGGCTATTCTCTGGGCGAGGCCGACCTTCTCCGACGCGCCATGGGCAAGAAGAAGAAGGAGGAGATGGACATCCAGAAGGCGCGCTTCATCGCGGGCGCCTCCGAGAAGTCCGTGCCGGAACAGCAGTCTGACACCATCTTCGAACTCGTGGCCAAGTTCGCCGGCTACGGCTTCAACAAGTCGCACGCCGCCGCCTATGCGCTGATCAGCTACCAGACGGGCTGGCTGAAGGCGAACCACCCCGTCGAGTTCTTCGCCGCCTCAATGTCGCTCGACCTGTCGAACACCGACAAGCTGGCGGTCTTTTATCAGGACGCGCGCAAGTTCGAGGTGCCAGTGCGTGCGCCCGACGTGAACGCCTCCTCGGCCGACTTCGACGTCAGCTGGGATGAGGGCAAGGGGGCGGTCCTTTATGCGCTCGGCGCCATCCGCAACGTGGGCCTGGAGGCGATGAAACATGTCGTCGAGGTGCGCGAGACCGGCGGGCGGTTCGCTGACATCTTCGATTTCCTGGAGCGGGTCGATCCGCGCGCGGTCAACAAGCGGGCGCTGGAAGGCCTGGCCAAGGCTGGAGCGTTCGACTCGATCCACCCGAACCGGCGCCAGCTGTTCGAACAGGCCGACACCCTGATGGCCTATTGCCAGAGCGTGGCGGCGGACCGGACCTCGTCGCAGGTGTCGCTGTTCGGCGCCGATCAGGCCGGCGCGTCGCGGCCCCGGCTCAAGAGCATGGAGCCCTGGGTCGGGCCTGAACGCCTGGATCAGGAGCTGTCGGCGGTCGGCTTCTACCTGTCCGGCCACCCGCTGGAGGACATGGAGGGCGCGCTGCGGCGCAAGCGCGTGACCTTCGTCGCCGAGGCGGTGCAGCGCGCGGAGCAGGGCCACGACGCCTTCCTGATGGCCGGCGTTGTGCGCCGCCGTCAGGAAAGGGCCAGCCAGAAATCCGGCGAGAAGTTCGCCTTCGTCACCTTCTCGGACCCGACCGGCGAGTTCGAATGTCTGTTCCCGCCGGAACAGTTAAGGAAATGCCGCGAACTGCTGGAGGTGGGCGCTGCCCTGATGGTGCGGGTTCGGGCGAAGTCGTCGGACGGCGAGGTGCGGTTCTTCGGCGATGACTGTTCCAGGCTGGAGACGCTGGTGGACGACGCGTCGGTGGGACTGCGGGTCCACGTCTCCGCGCGCTCCACGGATCCGGCGGCGATCCAGGTCCGATTGGCCAGGGCCCTGGCGCAAGGAAAGGGCGGTGAGGTCACCCTGATCGCCTCGTTGGACGGGCGACGCGAGGTGGAGGTGCGGTTGCCCGGCCGCTATCGGCTGGACGGGGCGCTGCGCGGGGCGCTGAAGTCGGCGCCCGGGGTGCTGATGCTGGAGGATGCCTGAGGTCGGCCCGGATATATATTTTCTGTGGATTCCTCACTCCTGCGGGCAAGGATGAACGATCCGCTCTTGTGCGCTCGAACCCTCTTCCGCCGGGGGAGGGTTGCTTTCTCGCGCGTCCAGGACTAGAAACCTGCCCACTTCACACGCAGGCGTGGCGCGTTTCGGGGAGACATCCTGAAGCGCTCCGTTCCGAGGGACCATCCGGTCCTTTCACCGTCTGCGGCGGAATAATCGGAAAAAGGACTTCCAAGATGGCTCTGCCTGACTTCTCCATGCGCACCCTGCTCGAAGCAGGCGCCCACTTCGGCCACCAGACGCACCGGTGGAACCCGAAGATGGAGCGCTACATCTTCGGCTCGCGCTCCAACATCCACATCATCGACCTGTCGCAGACGATGCCGCTGTTCCACCAGGCTCTGGTGGCCGTACGCGAAGTCGCCGCCAAGGGCGGTCGCGTCCTGTTCGTCGGCACCAAGCGCCAGGCTGCAGAGCCCGTCGCCGAGGCCGCCAAGCGCTGCGCCCAGTATTACATGAACAACCGCTGGCTCGGCGGCACCCTGACCAACTGGCGCACCGTGTCGGGCTCGATCGCCCGCCTGCGCGAGCTGGAAGGCCTGCTGGAGCGCGGCGGGGAAGGCCGGGTCAAGAAGGAACTGCTGACCCTCGAGCGCGAAAAGGAAAAGCTGGAGCTTTCCCTGGGCGGCATCAAGGACATGGGTTCCATCCCCGACATCATGTTCGTGATCGACACCAACAAGGAAGCGATCGCGATCCTCGAGGCCCGCAAGCTGAACATCCCGATCATCGCGATCCTGGACACCAACTCGGACCCCGACGGCATCACCTATCCGATCCCGGGCAACGATGACGCCGCGCGCGCCATCCAGACCTATTGCGACCTGATCGCCGACGCCGTCCTGGACGGCCTGGCCGCCGGCGCCGCGAACTCCGGAGTCGACCTGGGCGCGATGGAAAACCCCGTCGAGCCGATGCTGGCCGAGGCCTCGGCCCCGGTTGAAGCCGATCTCGCCCCCGAGGGCGCCGAGGCTGTCGCCGAGGAAATGCTGGCCGCGTCGGCCGAAGAGACGCCTGCCGAAGAGCCTGCTGCCGAAGAGCCTGCTGCCGAAGAGCCTGCTGCCGCGGAGCCTGCTGCCGTGGAACCGGCAGCCGAAGCCGAGAAGACCGAAGCCTGATCGGATCGGTCCGGCGATCCGGACCGTCCGCAAAACTGACATGCGGCCGGGGTAATCCCCCGGCCGCTCATGCATTCGATACAGACCTCAGGAGACCAGAAATGGCCGAGATCACCGCCGCCCTCGTCATGGAACTGCGCGCCAAATCCGGCGTCGGCATGATGGACTGCAAGAAGGCGCTTCAGGAAACCGACGGCGACATCAGCGCCGCGATCGACTGGCTGCGCGCCAAGGGCCTGTCCAAGGCCGCCAAGAAGGCCGACCGTGTCGCCGCCGAAGGCCTGGTGGCCGTCGCCAGCCGCGAAGACGGCAAGGGCGAAATCGGCGCCGCCATCGAGTTCAACTCGGAAACCGACTTCGTCGCCCGCAACGAGCTGTTCCAGAACGCCGCCAAGGCCTTCGCCCAGAAGGGCCTGGAGCACCACTCCGTTGAGGCCCTGCACGGCGCCGAGCTGGAAAACGGCAACACCATCCAGGCCGAGGTCACCAACATGATCGCGACCATCGGTGAGAACATGCAGCTGCGTCGGGCGGCTCGCCTGTCGGTCGATGAAGGCGTCGTCGCCTCCTACGTCCACAACGCCGTGGCTCCGGGCCTCGGCCGCATCGGCGTGCTGGTCGCCCTGCACGGCGGCGGCGACAAGGTTGCCCTGCGCGAACTGGGCCGCAAGATCGCCATGCACGTGGCCGCGACTGCTCCGCTGTCGCTGAACACGGACGATCTGGACCCGGCCGCCGTCGAGAAGGAACGCTCGGTCCTGACCGAAAAGGCCAAGGAAGAAGGCAAGCCGGAAGCCATGATCGCCAAGATCGTGGAAGGCCAGATCAACAAGTTCCAGAGGGACGTGGTGCTGACCAAGCAGCCGTTCGTGATGAATCCGGATGTGACCATCGAACAGTTGGTCGCCGACACGGGCAAGGAACTGGGCGCTCCTGGCCTGCACCTGGCCGGCTTCGTCCGCCTGGCTCTGGGCGAGGGCGTGGAGAAGATCGAGGGCCCGGACTTCGCTTCGGAAGTGGCCTCGATGATGGCTCCGAAAGTCTAACCATACATACTGCGTGACTATCGGGGCGCGTTCGGCTTTGAAGCCGGACGCGCCCTTCGTCTATAAAGGCCCGCCCGATTCCCGTGAAACGAGACCCCCATGCCTGCTGACAGCGCCCCCCCGCGATACAAGAAGGTGCTGCTGAAGGTCTCGGGCGAGGTCCTGATGGGCGAGCAGGGCTATGGCATCGACATGCACACGGTCGATACCGTGGCCGCGGCCATCGCCCGGGTGGTCAAGGGCGGGACCCAGGTCTGCCTGGTGATCGGCGGCGGCAACATCTTCCGTGGTCTGTCGACGGCGGCCGCGGACATGGAGCGCGCCAGCGCCGACTACATGGGCATGCTGGCCACCGTCATGAACGCCCTGGCCATGCAGAACGCCCTGGAGAAGATCGGCGTCGATACTCGGGTGCAGAGCGCCATCCCGATGGCCGCGATCGCCGAGCCCTACATCCGTCGTCGCGCCGTGCGCCACATGGAAAAGGGGCGGGTGGTGATCTTCGCCGCCGGCACCGGCAACCCCTATTTCACGACCGACACGGCCGCCGCCCTGCGCGCCGCCGAGATGGGCTGCGACGCCCTGCTGAAGGGAACTTCCGTGGACGGCGTGTATTCCGCTGACCCGAAGAAGGACAAGACCGCGACCCGCTACGACCACCTGACCTATCAGGACGTGCTGTCGCAGAACCTGAAGGTCATGGACGCCGCCGCCATCGCCCTGATGCGCGAGTCCAAGATTCCGATTGTGGTGTTCTCGATCCGCGAGGAAGATTCACTGCGCAAGGTGCTGAAAGGCAAGGGAACGTTCACCGTGATCAGTGACGCTCCGCCCAAAGCCGCCTGAGACAAGACCAAGAATGAGGAGACCCCGATGGCCAAGCCTGATCTGAAGACCTATCGCGACCGTATGGACAAGGCTGTGTCCTCGCTGAAGGAAGAATTCCAGGGCCTGCGCACCGGCCGCGCCAATGCTGGTCTGCTAGATCCCGTTCAGGTGCAGGCGTACGGCTCCTCGTCGCCGCTGAACGCCGTGGCGGCGATCAGCGTGCCCGAGCCGCGCATGATCTCGGTCAGCGTCTGGGACAAGACGATGGTCGGACCGGTCGAGAAGGCCATCCGCGCCGCCGGTCTGGGCCTGAACCCCATCGTCGATGGCCAGACCCTGCGTATCCCCGTGCCGCCCCTGACCGAAGAGCGTCGCAAGGACCTGGCCAAGCTGGCCGGCAAATACGCCGAAACGCAGAAGATCTCCGTGCGCAATGTGCGTCGCGACGCCAACGACGACCTCAAGAAGGCCGAGAAGGCGGGCGACATCAGCCAGGATGAGCAGAAGAAGATGGAAACCGAGGTCCAGAAGGACACCGACGCGGCCATCAAGCGCATCGACGAGACCTTGAAGACCAAGGAAGTTGAGATCATGCAGGTTTGAGGCCTCCCTCAAGCCTCGACAGAACGGATATCGGATGACGGCCCCCTCCGGCGGCGCGCCAGCCCCTGAAGCGGGGCCCCGGCATGTCGCACTGATCATGGACGGCAACGGTCGCTGGGCTCAGGCTCGCGGTCTGCCCCGGGCCATGGGTCATCGCGAGGGTGTGCAGGCGCTGAAACGCACCGTCCAGGCGGCGCCGGCCTTCGGCATCGAATGCCTGACAGTGTTTGGGTTCTCGACCGAGAACTGGCGGCGTCCGGCCGAAGAGGTCTCCGACCTGATGGGATTGGTCCGGTCCTATGTGGCCAGCGATCTGGCCCGGCTGGAGCGGGAGGGCGTACGCGTGCGCGTCCTGGGCCGCCGGACCGGACTGCCCGCCGATATCGCGGCCATCGTCGAACGCGCCGAGCGGTCGACGGCGCACAACAGCCGCTTCCTGTTGCAGGTCGCGTTCAACTATGGCGGCCGGGCGGACATCGTCGATGCGGCCAAGGCCTATGTGGATCGGTTGCTGGCCGGCGAGGCGACCGGGCCGCTGGATGAAACGACCCTGGGACTGGGCCTGTCCACTGCGGACGGACCACCCGTGGACTTGATCGTGCGCACTTCGGGCGAGCAGAGGCTGTCCAACTTCCTCCTGTGGGAGGCGGCCTATGCCGAGCTGGTTTATCAGGACGTGCTGTGGCCCGACTACGGGGCCGAGGCCTTGGCCGATGCGGTGGACCAGTACCTGCAGCGCGACCGACGGTTCGGCGCGATCGCGGTCGAGCCGGCGCTCGCGGTCAGCTGATGGCGTTCAAGGTGCGCGACATGGGCCTGCGCGCCGCTTCGGCCATCGTTCTGGCGCCGCTGGCCATGCTGGCCGTCTGGTTTGGCGGACCCTGGATTCTCGGCGTCCTGCTGATCGCCTGTGTCGTCCTGTCCATGGAATGGGCCAGGATGAGCGCTCCGTCCGACTGGAAGGCCGTCGCCGCCGCCGTCGCCCTGGCGCTGGTGGCCACACTGCTGTCCAATCCGAACGAGGCCCTGTCCTTCAGCCTGGTGCTGCTGGTTTTCGGCGGCGCTGCGGCAGGCCTGTTCGCGAGGGCGCGCGGGCAGTCCGGAATCGATGCGGCCTACGGCGTGCTGTACCTCGGTTGGCCGGCACTGCTGCTGATCTGGTTGCGGGACGGGAACACGGCGATCGGCTTCTACTGGGTGACGTTGGCCTTCGTGGTCGCCTGGGCGTCGGATATCGTGGCCTTCCTGGTTGGCAGCGCCGTCGGAGGCCCGAAGCTGTGGCCGCGGTTCTCGCCCAACAAGACCTGGTCCGGCTTCATAGGCGGCTTGCTGGCGGGCACTGTGGCCGGCGCCGCCATGTCGGCCCTGCCCGAGGCGGGCGTGCGCTCGATGCAGTGGAGCGCGCTGCTCGGCTTCGCCGCCGCCCTGGCGACCATGGCCGGCGACCTGTGGGAATCTGCTCTGAAGCGGCGGTTCGGGGTCAAGGACGCGGGAAACCTGATTCCGGGACACGGCGGTCTGATGGATCGGGTGGACGGGCTGATGTTCGCCATCGTGGTCGTCGCCGTCGGACGGGTCCTGGCCAACTATTTCGGCGCGGGCACGTGATCCGGCGTCGCGTGACTGTGCTGGGGTCCACGGGCTCCGTCGGCGCCTCGACTCTGGACCTGATGGATCAGGCGGAGGCGGCCGGGACAGGGGCCTTTGAGGTCGTCGCCCTGACCGGCGGAAACAATATCGAGCGGCTGGCCGAACAGGCGCGCCGCTGGCGTCCCGCTGTGGCCGTCACGGCCGATCCGAACAGGCTGGAAGAGCTGCGTACGGCGTTGACCGGGACCGGCATCGCGGTGGCGGCGGGAGAGGCGGCCGTGGTCGAGGCGGCGACGCGACCGGCGGATCTTGTCATGGCCTCGATCGTCGGCGCCGCAGGGCTGAAGTCCGCCTGGGCCGCCGCCGCGACGGGAGCGACCCTGGCCTTGGCCAACAAGGAAAGTCTCGTCTGCTGCGGCTCGGCCCTGATCGAGCGGGTCAAGGCGAGCGGAGGCCGGTTGATTCCGGTCGATTCCGAGCATTCCGCCATCTTCCAGGTCTTCCCGTCCGAGGCGCCTGAACGGGTCTCCAGACTGATCCTGACGGCGTCGGGCGGCCCGTTCCGCCAGGCCTCGCGCGCTGACATGGCCTCAATGACCCCGGAACAGGCCGTCGCTCACCCGAACTGGAGCATGGGGGCCAAGATTTCGGTCGACAGCGCCACCATGGCCAACAAGGGCCTGGAAATGATCGAGGCGGCCTATCTGTTCAACATGCCGGCCGATCGCATCGATGTGGTCGTCCACCCCGAATCGATCATTCACAGCCTGGTCGAGTTCATTGACGGCTCGACCCTGGCCCAGATGGGGCCGCCGGACATGAAGACCCCGATCGCCTACGCCCTGGCCTGGCCCGACCGGATGGCCTGGCCGGCGCCCAAGCTGGACCTCGCCGCCCTGGGTCGGCTGACCTTTGAGGCGCCCGATCCGGAGCGGTTTCCGTCCCTGCGACTGGCGCGCGAGGCGCTCGAGGCGGGCAGGGGAGCGCCAACGATCTTCAACGCCGCCAATGAGGTCGCCGCCCTGGCCTTCCTTGACCGGCACCTGGCCTTTCTCAATATTGCCGCAGTCGTCGCCGAAACCCTTGATCGGATGACGAAGACGGGGGCGGATGCCGATTTCGACGATGCCTGCGCCGGCGCTCTTGCGCTCGATGCTCGCGCCCGCCGGGTCGCGATCGAAATCGTCGGGGATCTGGCGTTCGCCGCCTGATCCCTTCGGCTCAGCGGAAATGGAGACGGTATGCTGAACGCGCTGGGACAGGCCCTGATCTACATCGTGCCGTTCCTGCTGGTGCTGACGGTCATCGTCACCATCCACGAACTGGGCCACTTCCTGGTCGCGCGCGCCTTCGGCGTGAAGGTCGATCGGTTCGCGATCGGCTTCGGCAAGGCCATGTTCAGCCGCACCGACCGGAACGGTATCGAATGGCGCGTCGGCTGGATGCCGCTGGGCGGATATGTGAAATTCTCCGGCGACATGGATGCGTCCAGCGTACCCGACAGCCGGGGCCTCGATACGCTGAAGTCCGAGATCGTGGCGCGGGACGGTATCGGCGCCGAGCGCGACTATTTCCACTTCAAGCCGGTCTGGCAGCGGATGCTGATCGTCGTCGCCGGTCCGGTGGCGAATTTCATCCTAGCGATTTTCATCTTCACCCTTCTGTTCTCGCTGCTCGGGGTGGACCTGCGCCCCGCCCGGGTGGCCGAGGTGACGGCAGGGTCGCCCGCCGCCGCCGCCGGATTTCAGGCTGGTGACCTGATCACGGCCATCGACGGCCGCGTGATCGCCGACGCCGGAGAGGTAACGCGCAAGGTCAGCCTGTCGGCCGGCGACGCCGTCCAGTTCACCGTCGAGCGCGCCGGATCGGAAATACGGCTGGTCGCGACGCCCATCCGGCGGGTCGAAACGGATCCGATTGCGGGCCGTGTCAGCGTGGGCCGGATCGGCCTGGCCCTGTCCTCCACGGCGGCCGAGACCCGTCACGTCCGCTATAATCCTGTCGAGGCCGTCGGCCGCGGCGTCCAGGAGACCGGCGACATCCTGGGAACCACCCTGACCTATCTGGGCCGGATATTCACGGGCCGTGAGTCGGGGGATCAGTTGAGCGGGCCGCTGGGCATCGCCAAGGCGTCCGGGGCCCTGACCAACGCGGCGGTGGCCGCCAATCCCGATCCCGTGGCGACCGTGTTGAACCTGCTTCTGACGCTGACGAGCTTCGCCGCCATACTTTCGATCGGAATCGGCTTTCTAAACCTCTTGCCCATCCCGGTTCTGGATGGCGGACATCTGGTCTTCTACGCCTATGAGGCTGTGGCGAAGAAACCCGTTGCCGCCGTCGTTCAGGAGGCGGGGTACCGGGTCGGTCTTGCTTTGCTGGCGGGTTTGATGTTGTTCGCGACCTGGAACGACCTGCAGAAGTTGAACCTGTTCAAATTCCTGGGCGGGCTCGTCAGTTGAGCCGACGCCAGCCCCCGATGGTTTCCCGCATGATCCTGAACGACCTCCGCGCCGCATCGAATACGGGTGACCGCAACCTGCGCAGGACCTGCGTGGCCACGGCCAGCCTTCTGGCGCTTGTCGCGGGGACGCCGGCCCTGGCGCAGACCGCGCCGGCGCCCGCCATCCAGCCCGGCCAGATCGCCGCGCCGGCCGCCCAGACGGCTCCATCCGAGACCGGAGTGGTCAACCGCATCCTGGTCCAGGGCAACCAGCGCATCGACCAGACGACGGTGCTATCCTATCTGCCGATCCAGCCGGGCGACACCATCGACGCAGTGATCCTGGACGTCGCGATCCGCACCTTGGACCGAACCCAGTTGTTCGCCGATATCCAGATCGGCCTGCAGCCGAACGGCGACCTGGTCGTCCGCATCGTCGAGAACCCGATCATTAACCAGGTCGTGTTCGAGGGGAACGGCGCGATCAGCGAGGACAAGCTGCGCGAGGAAGTAACCATCGCGCCGCGCGGCATCTACACCCGCGCCCGGGTCCAGGAGGATGTGGGCAAGATCATTGAACTGTATCGTCTGTCGGGCCGTATCTCGGCGAACGTGACGCCCAAACTGGTCCAGCTCGAACAGAACCGCGTCGATCTGATCTTCGAGATCGACGAGGGCCCGGAGACGGGCGTCCAGTCGATCACCTTCCTGGGCAATGACGCCTTCTCCGACAGCGAGTTGCGCGAGGTCATGGTGACCAAGCAGACGCAGTGGTGGCGGCTGTTCACCAAGAACGACAACTACGACCCCGGCCGCCTTGATTATGACCGAGAGCAGCTGCGGAAATTCTATACGAACCGGGGCTACTACGACTTCCGCATCACCTCGGCCGTGGCCGAACTGGCGCCGGACGACAGCGCCTTCGCCATGACCCTGACGGTCGAAGAGGGTGACAAGTACAACTTCGGCGACATCCAGGTCGTGACCGAGAACGACCGCCTGAACGCGGACTTCCTGGAACTGCTGCTGCCGATCCGGACCGGCGACCTGTACGAGAGCGACAAGATCGAGAGCTCGGTCGACGCCCTGACCTTCGCGGCGGGCTCGGCGGGCTACGCCTTCGTCGACATCAACCCGACCTATCGTCCGAATCCCGAGACCGACGCCATCGACGTCACGTTCAACGTGTCGGAAGGCCAGCGTGTCTACGTCGATCGCATCAACGTCATCGGCAACACCCGCACCATCGACCCGGTCATCCGGCGCGAGCTGATGCTGACCGAAGGCGACGCCTTCAACCGCACCCTGCTGGAGCGGTCGCGCAACAACCTTCGGGCGCTGGGCTTCTTCAAGGAAGTCACGGTCGATGAGACCCGCGGCGCCGCGCCGGACCGTTCGATCGTCAATGTCACCGTCGAGGAGCAGCCGACAGGCGAACTGTCCGTCGGCGCGGGCTTCAGCTCCGTCGACAGCTTCGTGGTCAACCTGGGCATTTCGGAACGCAACTTCCGCGGGCGGGGCCAGAACGTGGTCGCCCGCGTCGAATGGGGCTCGCTGCGCCAGCAGATCGATTTCCGCTTCACCGAGCCCCGGTTCCTGGGCCGTGACGTCGGCGCGGGCTTTGACCTGTTCCACTCGCGCTACGATTTCCAGCAGGAATCGTCGTTCGACTATCGCTCGACCGGCGCAGGCGTGCGTCTGACCTACCCGCTGAACGGCTACAGCCGTCTGTCGACGCGCTACTTCATCAAGGACGACGAGATCCTGGTGCCGATCGGCTACTGCGACGCCAACGGTGTCGGCTCGTCGGCCCTGTGCGAACAGGTCGGCGCCTCGCTGAACTCGTCGGTCGGCTACACACTGCTGGTCGATCGCCGAAATGACCCGGTGCGCGCCACGCGCGGCTGGACAGGCTCGATCCGCCAGGACTTCGCGGGTCTCGGCGGCGACGTGAACTATGTGAAGACCGAGGTTGATGCGACCCTCTACTACGGCATCACCCCGAGCTGGATTGTCACTGTGGCGGGTTCGTCCGGCTATGTGTCCGGCTGGAGCGGCGACGCCGTGCGGATCAACGACCGCTTCTTCAAGGGCGGCAACAGCTTCCGCGGCTTCGAGAACGCCGGCATGGGGCCGCGCGATCTGGCAACGAATGATGCGCTGGGCGGCAATTTCTACGCCGTGGGCAGCGTCGAACTGACCCTGCCGAACGGCCTGCCCGCGCAGTACGGTATCAAGACCTCGCTGTTTGCCGACGTCGGCACCCTGGGGGTTCTGGACAACCGTTATACTCTCGGAACCAACGGCCTGCCGGACCCCTCCATCGCGGATGACCTGTCGCTGCGCGCGTCCGCCGGTCTCAGCGTCCACTGGAAGTCGCCGATGGGCCCGATCCGGTTCGATTTCAGCCAGATTCTGAGCAATGAAGACTACGACCGGACCGAAACCTTCCGCTTCTCGACCTCAACCCAGTTCTAAGCCCGGGCCCTTCGGCCCTAAAAGGTTACCCATGAAAATCCTCGCTATTGGCGCTTTCGCCCTGGCTTCGCTCGTCGCCTCGACCGCCGTCGCCCAGACCCAGGGCCCGCAAAATCCTGGTCCGAACATCCCGGGCGTCTGCGTCTATTTCAACCAGCGCCTGCTGGCGACCTCGACCGCCGGTCAGGCCGTTCAGGCCCGCATGGAACAGCTGGCGACCGAAGTTCAGGGCGAACTGTCGCCCTATGCCACAACGATCCAGACCGAGATCACTTCCCTGCAACAGGGCGGTCAGGCCGCTGACGCCGACGGTACGCGCCGCACGGCCCTGCAGGCTCGCATCCAGGAAGCCCAGACCCTGGAACAGACCCGCCAGGACGAACTGCGCTACACCCTGTCGGAACAGCGCCGCCTGATTTCGGCCGCTGTCGAGCCGATCCTGGTCGCCGTCTATCAGGAACGTGGCTGCGGCATCCTGATCGACCGCGAGAGCGTGTTCATCCTGAACCCGGCGATGGATGTGACCGACGTGGTCATCGAGCGGTTGAACAGCCAGCTGCCGACCCTGAGCTTCAACCGCCTGCCGGTCCCGGCTCAAGCGGCTCAATAAGGCGAAGGGCATGACGCCCGACGCCCGCTTTTTCGATACGCTGAGTCCGCTCGGCGTCGACGACCTCGCGGCCCTGACGGGCGGCGAGGTCGTTCGCACTTCGGATGTTCGCATCGCGCGGGTCGCACCGCTCGCCACGGCGGATGGTCGGGCCGTGGCCTTCCTCGGCGACCGAAAATTCCTCGGAGCGTTGCAGGCCACCACGGCCGGCTGCGTGATCCTGCCCAGTGAAGCCGTGGACGCCGCTCCGACCGGGGCGGCGGTCATAGTCTCCCGCACGCCTCAGGCGGCCTGGGCCGCTTGCGCAATTGCATTGCATCGCCCCATCCGGCTGACTGCGACATCGGTTGTCGATGTTTGCGAGGACGACAGCGTGGTGATCGAGTCGGGCGCGATCCTGAGTCAGGGCGCGCGCATCGGGCGAGGCAGCCGTATCGGCGCCAACAGCGTCATCGGCCCCGGAGTTCAGATCGGCCGCGACTGCGATATTGGCCCCAATGTCACCATCCGATTCGCCCTGATCGGCGATCGGGTGAAGATCTATGCCGGCGCACGGCTGGGCGAGGCCGGGTTCGGCGCCGCCGGCGGCACGACCGGCCCGGTGGACGTGCCGCAGTTGGGGCGCGTCATCATCCAGGACGGTGTCACGATCGGCGCCAACACCTGTATCGACCGGGGCGCATTCGATGACACGGTGATCGGCGAGAACACGAAGATCGATAATCTGGTCATGATCGCCCACAATTGCGTCATCGGTCGCAACTGCCTGATCGCGGGCCAGACGGGGATCTCGGGGTCGGTGACGATCGGAGACGGCGTCATGTTCGGCGGCCAGGCGGGCGTGGGCGACCACTTCAGGATCGGCGTCGGCGCGCGGGTAGCGGCGGGCGCAGGGGTGCTGGCCGACATTCCGGCGGGTGAAACCTGGTCCGGCTATCCGGCCAAACCGATCCGTCAGTTCTTGCGTGAAACTGTCTGGGTGTCCAAACAGGCGGGGCGAAAAAGAGAGCGGACGGATGACTGAGCCTGGGGTGAAGATCGACTACGCCGAGGTCATGCGCCGGCTGCCCCACCGTTATCCGTTCCTGCTGGTGGACAAGGCCGAGGCCTTCGTGGCGAGCACGTCGATCACGGGCATCAAGAACGTCACGCACAACGAGCCGTTCTTCCAAGGCCACTTCCCCATCGATCCCGTCATGCCGGGCGTCCTGATCGTCGAGGCCATGGCCCAGACTGGCGCGCTGCTGATGTCCAAGAGCCTGGACGTCGCCGTCGAGGGCAAGGTCATCATGTTCATGTCCATCGACGGCGTTCGCTTCCGGAAGCCCGCGCGGCCGGGCGATCAGTTGCGCATGGACGTTGTCGTGACCCGACAACGCGGCGACATCTTCAAGTTCCGGGGCGAGACCTTCATCGACGGCAAGCTGGCGGCCGAAGCCGACTTCGCGGCCATGGTCGTCACGGTCAACCAGCCCGTCACGCCATGAGCCATATCCACCCCACCGCCATCGTCGACGGCTCGGTCGACCTGGGTGCGGACGTGGCGATCGGGCCGTGGTGCATCGTGGGACCTGGCGTGACGCTGGCGGACGGGGTCCATCTCGTCAGCCATGTGGTGGTCCAGCAGGACACCTCGGTCGGCGCCCGCACCGTCATCCACCCCTTCGCCGTCATCGGCGGCGACCCCCAGCACAATGGCTACAAGGGCGAGACGGTCCGGCTGGAGATCGGCTCGGACAACGCGATCCGCGAGCACGCCACCTTCAACCGGGGCACGCCGCAGGGATCGGGCGTGACGCGTGTCGGCTCTAACGGCCTGTTCATGACCGGCGCCCACGTCGGCCACGATGCGGTCGTCGGCGACCATGTGGTGATGGCCAACAGCGCGACCCTGGGCGGCCATGCGCGGATCGGCGACAAGGTCTTCCTCGGCGGCCTCTGCGCCGTGCACCAGAACGGCCGGGTGGGGCAGGGCGCCATCGTTGGCGGTCTCGCGGCCGTGACGCGCGACGTGATCCCCTATGGTTCGGCCTGGGGCAACCATGCTCAGCTGCACGGCCTGAACCTGATCGGGCTGAAGCGGAAAGGCTACGGCAAGGACGCTGTGCGCCGGTTGCTGGCGGCTTTCCGGGACCTGTTTGAAGGCGAAGGGGTGTTCGCGGACCGGCTCGATGCGGTCGAGGCCGGTTACGCGGACCTGCCCGAGATCATGGAGATCGTCGCCTTCATCCGCGAGGACGGCAAACGGCCTTTGTGCCTGCCGGGCGAATGATCAAAACCCCACGCCAAACTGACCAGGAATCGGGACCAATCCGATCAGTCGGGACGTCAAGTGCGTCAGACTCGCCAATCGCGCGTTCGACCAGCGACGGCGCGGCATGAGCGCCGGCAAGCTCGGTGTCATCGCGGGCGGGGGCGCCCTGCCGCTGGCGATTGCGGCGCGGTGCGAGGCCGAGGGGCGGCCTGTGTTCGTGGTGCGGTTGACCAGCTTCGCCGACCCGCATCTGATCCGTTATCCGGGACTGGAAGCGGGCTTGGCCGAGATCGGTCGGGTGCTGGCGGCGTTGAAGGCGGCGGACTGTGTCGCCGTCTGTTTTGCCGGGACCGTGAACCGTCCGGACTTCAAGGCTCTGAAGCCCGATCTGAAGGGCGCGTTGGTGCTGCCGGGAATCATCGCGGCGGCGACGAAGGGCGACGACGCCCTGCTGCGCAAGATCCTGTCGGTGTTCGAGAACGAGGGCTATGCCATCGAAGGGGCCGACGACATTCTGGGCGGCGAGACCCTGACGGTCGGCGCCCTGGGCCGCGTCACGCCGGATGAAGCCCAGCTTTCAGACCTCAGGAAAGCACTGCATGTCGCTGAAAAGGCAGGCGAACTGGATATCGGACAGGGCGCGGTCGTGTGCGACGGTCTGGTCCTCGCGGTCGAAGCCCAGGAGGGCACCGATGCCATGTTGGCCCGGGTTGCGGGGCTGCCCGGCGATCTGCGCGGCGCCACGGGCAATCCGAAAGGGGCGTTAGGAAAGGCCCCGAAGCCGATCCAGGACCTGCGCGTCGACATGCCGGTCATGGGCGCACAGACGATCGAGATGGCCGCCGCCGCCGGGCTGGCGGGCGTCGGCGGGGTCGCGGGCAAGCTGATCCTGATCGACCGGCCCGCGATCATCGAGGCTGCGGATCGGCTGGGCCTGTTCGTCTGGGGCGAGGACCGGTCGTGAAAGTCATGCTGGTCGCCGCCGAGGCCTCGGGCGATTCGTTGGGCGCGGGGTTGGCGCAGGCCCTGCGAGCTCGGCTATCGGACATCGCCTTCGTCGGCGTCGGCGGCCCGAAGATGGCGGCCGAGGGCGTCGAGAGCCCTTTCGACATCGCCCAGCTGTCCATCCTCGGCTGGCTGGAGGGGTTGCGGGCCTATGGCCGGGTCAAGGCGAGGGTCGCCGATACCGTCGCCCTGGCGGTGCGCGAGCGGCCCGACGCAGTGGTCCTGATCGACAGCTGGGGGTTCACCATCAGGGTCGCCAAGGCGCTGCGGCTGGTGCTGCCCGGCGTGCCGCTGATCAAATACGTCGGCCCCCAGGTCTGGGCCTCGCGACCGGGCCGGGCGAAGACTCTGGCGGGCGCGGTCGATCATCTGCTGGCCCTCTACGCCTTCGACGCGCCGTGGTTCGAGCGCCAAGGCCTGGCCACGACCGTGGTGGGCCCGCAGGCGCTGCACATCGACATGGGCACGGCGGATCCGGTGGCCTTCCGCGCCGCGCGGGGGATCGCCGCCGATGCGCCCCTGCTGCTGGTCATGCCCGGCAGCCGCCCGAGCGAGATCCGCCTGATGACGCCCGTCTATGAGGCGGCGATCCAGAAACTGAAGACGGAGCGTCCGGGCCTGGAGGTTGCGGTCGTCGTTGCGGGCACGGTCGCGGACGACGTGACGGCGCGTATCGCCGCCTGGCCGTTCCGGACCCACGTGGTCAGTGAAGCCGATAAATACGCGGCGATGAAGGCGGCCGGTGTGGCCCTCGCCACCAGCGGCACGGTCTCGACCGAATTGGCGCTTGCGGGCGCGCCCATGGTGATCGCCTACCGGTTCGCGCCGCTCAGTTACGCGATCATGAAGCCCTTCTTCACAGGCAGATACGCGACCCTGTTCAACCACGCGGCGGACGAGGAAATCGCGCGCGAGCTGATCCAGACCGATGCGACGCCGGAGAAGGTCGCGGCCGAGGTCGGTCGGTTGCTTCGCAATCCCGACGCGCGGGCGGCCCAGACCCGGCGCCAAACGGAGGCGCTGGACTATATGGGCAGGGGAGGCGAGGACCCGTCGGCCCTGGCCGCCGAAGCGGTTCTGACGATCATCGCGGGCGCCTCTGGATCAAACGGCGCATCCGCCCTAGATTCCGGCCGCTGATCCTTCTGGATGACCGTCGAATGACCTCTCCTCGCCTGCCAAAGAAAAGCGAGACGCTGGAAATCCGGCTGCCGCACGCCGCGAAGCTTGCCTTCATGGAGCGTTGCCGCGCGGCCGGCCTGACCGCGAGCGAGGTCGTGCGCCGCCAGATCGAGAGCGAGGCTCCGACGGCTCCGAAGGCGCACCGGACGATGACGGCCTGGCAGGTGCTGGCTGCTGCCATCGCGGGCGTCGTCATCGGCGCGGCCGCGGCGCCGTCGATCGCCCAGGCCCTGCCGGGATCCCGTGCCGCCTTCGACCAGATGGACGCCAACCATGACGGCGTCGTCTCCTTCGCGGAGTTTCAGGCCCGCTAGCGTATACGGTGGGCGATCCGGCCTGGCCTCAGGTTGAACCATGTCCAAGGCTTCCAGAGCGAGGCACCCGGCTTCCACGAGGCAACCACGAGTTCGGCGCGTCCCACGACGTTCGTGACCGGCAGCAGGCCTACGCCGACGTCTCCAGACCAGCGGCTGTCCAGCGAGTTGTCGCGGTGATCGCCCATGACGAACAACTGACCCTCGGGCACGATCCGGGCGGGGCGATCGTCGCCCTCAAGCCCGTGTCCGGCATCGAAGGTGATGTAGGCGCGGCCATCCACCTGACGCTCCTCGACCTGCTCCACGGGCCGTGCGGGCGCGTCCAGATCGAGGCCCGGGCCGAGCGCCCGCTGGGACAGGGCCTGACCGTTGACCGTCACGGCGCCGCCCGAGACCGACACTGTGTCGCCGGGCAGGCCGATGACCCGCTTTATCCAGGTCTCCTGCGGGTTGCTCGGCCGGCGGAAGACGACGACGTCGCCGCGGTTGGGCAGATGCTCGAACAGTCGCCCCGACGGCAGGGGCGGATTGAAGGGCAGGGAGGCGCGGCTCCAGCCATAGGCGAACTTGGAGACCACCAGATAGTCGCCGACGACCAGGCCGGGCTCCATCGAGGCCGAGGGGATGGTGAAGGGCTGGAAGGCGACTGTCTGGATCGCGACCGCAGCGGCCAGGGCGACAGCGATGGTGCGGACCGTGTCGATGATCTCGGCCATGCCTGACGGCGCCGCGTCTGTCGTGGTCGGCGTGTCCGGAGGACGGGTGTCGGGGGTCTGGGTCATGCCGGCACCTGAGCGCCCGACCGCTCTCTGCGCCAGCGAAGTCTTGTCCGGACAGCGCCCGATCGTGTCCGGACAAAGAAAAACGCCGGGGCGCGGGCCCCGGCGTCTTGTCTGTGCGGCTGTATCAGCCCCGGTTCTGGATCGGCACGTAATCGCGCTCTGTCGGACCGGTGTAGAGTTGGCGCGGACGGCCGATCTTCTGCGCCGGATCGGCCAGCATCTCTTCCCACTGGGCGATCCAGCCCACCGTGCGGGCCAGGGCGAACAGGACGGTGAACATCGAGGTCGGGAAGCCCATCGCCGAGAGGGTAATGCCCGAATAGAAGTCGACGTTCGGGAACAGCTTACGCTCGATGAAATACTCGTCCGAAAGAGCGATGCGCTCCAGTTCCTTGGCGACCTGGAACAGGGGATCGTTCTTGTCGCCGACCAGTTCGAGGATCTCGTCCGCGGACTCCTTCATCACCGTCGCCCGGGGATCGTAGTTCTTGTACACGCGGTGGCCGAAGCCCATCAGCTTGTATTTCTTGTCCTTAACGCCCTGGATGAACTCCGGAATCTTGTCGGGCGTGCCGATTTCCTTGAGCATCATCAGCGCCTCTTCGTTGGCGCCGCCGTGCGACGGACCCCACAGGCAGGCGATGCCGGCGGCGATACAGGCGAAGGGGTTGGCGCCCGACGAACCGGCCAGGCGAACGGTCGACGTCGAGGCGTTCTGTTCGTGGTCGGCGTGCAGGGTGAAGATGCGGTCCATGGCCTTGGCCATCTTCGGATCGACGACATAGTCCTCGGCCGGAACGGCGAAGCACATACGCAGGAAATTCTCGGCGTAGCTGAGGTCGTTGCGCGGCGAAACGAACGGCTGGCCGATGTGGTATTTGTAGGCGCGGGCCGCCAGGGTCGGCATCTTGGCGATCAGGCGGATGGCCGAGATGTTGCGCTGGACCGGATCGTGGATGTCCAGGCTGTCGTGGTAGAAGGCCGACAGGGCGCCGACCGTGCCAACCATGATCGCCATCGGATGGGCGTCGCGGCGGAAGCCTTCGAAGAAGCGGTCGAACTGCGAATGCAGCATGGTGTGGCGGGTGATCGTCTCCTCGAACGCCGCGTACTCGGCGGCGGTCGGAAGCTCGCCGTGCAACAGCAGATGGCAGACCTCGATGAAGTTCGACTTCGAGGCCAGCTGGCCGATCGGATAGCCGCGGTGCAGCAGGATGCCGGCGTCACCGTCGATATAGGTGATGGCGCTTTCACAGGCCGCCGTAGAGGTGAAGCCCGGGTCGAAGGTGAAGGCGTCGGTCGCGCCGTACAGTTTGCGTATATCGATAACGTCAGGTCCGGTCGTGCCGGACAGGACCGGCAGTTCGACGGACTTGTCGCCGTAGGTCAGGGTCGCCGACCCGGCGGATTTGGAGGCTTCGGTCATCTGGCGCCCTTGCTTTCGTGTTCTGTCCGGACGCGAGAAACCCGGACCCCGATTGTTATGGCCGTTCACTTAGTCTGTTGCAGCGCATCATCCAAGCGCCCCAGCGCGTCTTCGCGTCCGAGGGCCGAGAGGGTGCGCGCGATGTCGGGCGAAGCGATCCCGCCAGTCAGGGCTGCGCGCATCGGCGGGCCGATCTTGCCGAAGCCGACGCCCTCTTCCTCCGCGAAGGCCTTGAGCTCGGCCTCCAGGGCAAACACGTCCCAGCTTTCGAACAGGGCGAGACGCGCGCGGACGCGGGCGATGCGTTCGACCGTCTCTCCGGACAGCAGGGCGCGGGCCTTTTCGTCGAGTTCGAGCGGACGGGTCTTGAGAACGAAAGCTGTCTGATCCGCCAGTTCCAGCAGGGTCTTTGCGCGATCCTTGACGAACGGCATGGCGCGCTGGAGGCGGGCCTCGTCGCCCTCGTTGAGGGGCGCGCCCCTGGCGAGATGGGCGTCCAGCGTCAGGCCGGCCAGCCGCTCGTCGGCGGCCAGACGCAGCCAGTGCGAATTGACGTGGGCCAGCTTGTCGAAGTCCAGTCGGGCCGGCGCCTTGCCGACGCCGTCCAGATCGAACCAGTCCCGCGCCTGTTCGTCGCCGAACAGTTCGTCGTCGCCATGGGCCCAGCCCAGACGAGCCAGATAGTTGCGCATCGCCTCGGGCAGATAGCCCATGTCGGCATACTCATGGACCGCCTGGGCGCCGTGGCGCTTCGACAGTTTGGCGCCGTCGGGGCCGTGGATCAGCGGGATGTGGGCGAACACGGGCCGGTTCCAGCCCAGGGCGTCATAGATCAGCGACTGGCGCGCGGCATTGTTCAGATGGTCGTCGCCGCGAATGACATGCGTCACCCCCATGTCGTGGTCGTCGACGACGACGGCGAGATTATAGGTCGGGGCGCCGTCGGAGCGCAGCAGGACCAGGTCGTCCAGATCGTTCGCGTCCCAACTGACCTCGCCCTGGACGGCGTCCGGCACAATGACCCGGCCCGGCAGGGGGCGTCGGAAGCGCACGACGTGCGGCTGGGACAGGTCGTCGACGGTCGGCTGGCGGTCGCGCCATGGCGATTCGAAGGTACGGCGTTCGGTCTTGGCTTCGTCGCGCAGGCGGCCGGTCTCCTCCGCGGTTGTGAAGTCGCGATAGGCAGCGCCGAGCTCAAGCAACTGGTCCACGACGTCGCGGTGCCGGTCGGCCTGGGCGTGCTGAAAAACCGGCTCCTCGTCGGCGAACAGCTCAAGCCAGCTCAGGCCGTCGAAGATCGCCTTGACGGCGTCGTCGGTCGAACGCTCCCGGTCGGTGTCCTCGATGCGGACGAGGAACTTGCCGCCGCGGCCTTTCGCGTAAAGGTAGTTGAACAACGCCGTTCTCGCGCCTCCTATATGGAGGTAGCCGGTGGGCGAGGGGGCGAAGCGGGTGACGACCTGGGGAGAGGAGGCTGTGGGCATGGGGGAGGGGTCCGAACGGGCCGCCCTTATACCCCCCGATGCGGCAAAGCCCAGCCTGTCGGCGCGTCTTCGTGCCTGGGCCTGGGACGAGGTGCTGGCCCAGTCGATGCGCTGGCGGCTGTGGGCGCCGGTGGCCTTCGGCGGCGGGGCGGCGGTCTATTTCGCGCTGAGGCAGGAGCCGCCGTTGTGGCCACCGGCGGTCGCGGCGGTGTCGGCGACGGGGGTGTGGCTGGGCGCGAAGCTGCTGAGGCGGGGTCGGGCTGTTACCCTGCCGCTGATGCTGGTCGCCTGCCTGTTCCTGGGGCTCGCGGGCGCCAGGCTGCGGGCGGAGGCGGTGGCGGCGCCGATCGCGCCGGCGCTGGCGGAGCCGACCGTCGTCGAGGGCTGGGTCGTCGATGTCGACAGCCCGGGCGACCGCGGCCATCGGATCGTCGTCGCGCCGGTGCGGATCCGGGGGCTGGAGCCCGAGGCGACGCCAATCCGGCTGCGGGCGACGGTGCGGGGGGAGCCGCCGACCCCGGGCTCGGCGATCCGGCTGTTCGCCATCCTCAATCCGCCGCCGCCCCCGGCCAGTCCCGGGGCCTATGATTTCGGCCGCAACGCCTGGTTTCAGAGGCTCGGCGGCACGGCTTTCGCACTGGGCGAGACGCGGGAGGCGTATCTGGCGCCGCCGCCATGGCGACTGCGGCTGTCGATGGCGGTCAACGGCGCGCGGTTCGCCCTGTCGCAGCGGATCGTCGCCCGGCTGGGCGAGCGGACGGGCGGGATCGCGGCGGCCATGACCACGGGCCATGAGACCTGGATCGCGCGCGAAGACCTCGATGCCATGCGGGATTCCGGCCTGGCGCACATCCTGTCGATCTCGGGTCTGCACATGGCCATCGTCGGCGGGTTCGCCTTCTTCCTTGTCCGGCTTGGCGTCGCCGCCTGGCCGTGGCTGGCGCTGAGGGTGTCGGGCAAGAAGGTGGCGGCGGTCGCGGGGCTGGTCGCCGTGTGGAGCTATCTGGTGCTGTCCGGCGCGCCCCCGCCGGCGCAGCGGGCGGCGATCACGGCGTCGGTCGCTTTCGCGGCGATCCTGCTGGACCGGCCGGCGATCACCATGCATGCGCTGGCGCTGGCGGCGATGGTTGTCCTGATCCTTCAGCCTGAGGCCATCGTGACGCCGGGCTTCCAGATGTCGTTCGCAGCGACGGCGGCCCTGGTGGCCTTGTCGGAGGGCTGGCCGCCGAGGACACGGGAGCTGTCCGTGCCCTGGCCGATCGCGGCGTTCCAGTCGGCGCGGCACTGGCTGTTGATCGCCGTGACGGCCAGTCTGGTGGCCGGCGCGGCGACCGGACCGTTCGCGGTCCAGCATTTCAACAGGGCGGCCATGTACGGGCTGCTCGCCAACCTGACGACGTCGCCTATCGCGGACTTCGTGATGATGCCGGCGCTGGCGCTGGGAGCCTTGCTGGAGCCCATCGGGCTGGGCGGGCCGTTCCTGTGGGTGGCCGGCAAGGGAGTCGACCTGATGCTGGCCATCGGTCACTGGACGGCGGGGCTGCCAGGGGCGGTGAAGACCATCGCCAGCGCGCCGGACCATGTGCTGCCGATCTCGTTCCTCGGCGTCCTTTTCCTGTGCCTGTGGCAGGGGCGGCTGCGGTGGCTGGGCCTGCCCTTCGCCTGCGCTGTCCTGCTGTGGCCTCGCGCGCCCACACCGACGCTCTGGATCGGGGATGGCGGAACGAACGCGGCGTTCAGCGAGGCGGGCAAGGCGGTCGTGGTGCGGCCGGGCGTGCGGCAGTTCGCGGCGGACCTGTGGTCGCGGCGGCGCGGGCTGACGCTGGAGCCACGACCCGAAGACGGATGGGTCTGCGCGCGATCAAGCTGCGCTCCGGCCAAAACCGATAGGGCGCCCATCGCCCTGTGGTGGGGGAAGGCCGCGCCGGACGCCGGCCAGCTCGCCGCCTTGTGCGCCTCAGCGCCGCTGGTCAGCGTCCGAGCCGTTGTCCAAGACCTGCCGCCAAGCTGCGATGGAAAACTGGTGCTCGACGGACTGGATTATGCGCAGGGCGGTTCAGTCGAGTTGTGGCGCACCGCTCAGGGCTGGCGCGCGGTCTGGGCCACTGATGTGCGGGGCGACAGGCCTTGGAGCCGCATCAGCGATCCCGATGCGGCGGATGTGGTCCCGAGTGACGGCGTCTAGTGGTATTGGCGGATCAGGCCGACCAGCTTGCCCTGGACCTCGACCTGGTCGGGACCGAAGATGCGGGTCTCGTAGTTGCGGTTGGCGGGCTCCAGGGCGATGGAATTGCCCTTCTTGCGCAAGCGTTTGAGCGTCGCCTCTTCACCTTCAACCAAAGCCACGACGATCTCGCCGGACGCGGCGGTGTCGACACGTTTGATGACCACCAGGTCGCCGTTGAGGATGCCGGCCTCGATCATCGAATCGCCTTCGATCTCGAGCATGTAGTGCTCGCCGGCGCCCAGCATGGATTCGGGCACCTGATAGCGGCCGTGGTCCTGTTGCAGGGCGGCGATGGGCACGCCGGCGGCGATCTTGCCGACCAGAACCAGTTCGCGGGTGTCGTTGGCGGGCTCGGCGGCAGGGCTGCGGCCCCCGCCCTCGATGACCGCCGGGGTGAAGCCCGCGCGGCCACGCACAGCTCCCGCCGTCGCCTGTTCCGGCAGCTTGGTCACCTCAAGGGCGCGGGCGCGGTGGGCGAGGCGGCGGATGAAGCCGCGTTCCTCCAGCGCCGTGATCAGCCGGTGGATGCCCGACTTGGACGCCAGATCCAGCGCCTCCTTCATCTCGTCGAACGACGGCGAAACGCCGGTCTCCTTGAGTCGTTCATGGATGAACATCAGGAGTTCGTGCTGCTTGCGCGTCAGCATGGTGGGAATCGCCTCCAGAACAAGTCGTGAACCGTTGCCGATGTTCTGTAAGTGTTCTTGCCTAATGTCAACTTAACGGCAGAGGCGAATACCCTCTCCCGGTGGAAGGGGGCCTGAGCGCCCGAGAGCGGCGCGATCGGTCTTGCGCGAAACGGCGAGTGTCGTGCGCTGCTGGTGAGGTCCGATCCTCATCCGTCTCGCTTCGCGAGCCACCTTCTCCCAGCGGGAGAAGGAAGACCCTAGGCGAGCAGAGCTTGCGTCGCGGCCGTCACGTCCGCCTGACGCATCAGGCTTTCGCCGACGAGGATGGCCGCGGCGCCAGCGCTGGAGACCTCCAAGACATCGGCCGGGCTGAAGATCCCGCTTTCGGCCACCAGAAGCGAGCCCGCTGGCGACAGCGGGGCCAGGCGGGCCGTGGCGCGGAGGTCGACGTCGAACGTTCGCAGGGAACGGTTGTTGATGCCGACCAGATCCCCGCGCAACGCGGCGGCGCGCTCCATCTCGGCCTCGTCGTGGGTCTCGATCAGGGCGTCCATACCGAAGCGTTTCGCCTCGGATAGCAGCTCGCCGGCCAGAACGTCGTCGATCATAGCCAGGATGATCAGGATGCAGTCGGCGCCCAGGGCGCGGCTCTCGGCCACCTGCCAGGGGTCGACGAGGAAGTCCTTGCGCAGACAGGGCAGGGCGACCGCGGCGCGGGCCTGGATCAGATAGTCGTCGGCGCCCTCGAAGCTGGGGCCGTCGGTCAGGATCGACAGGCAGGCCGCGCCCCCCGCCTCGTAGGCCTGCGCCAGGGCCGGCGGGTCGAAGTCCGCACGGATCAGGCCCTTTGATGGACTGGCCTTCTTGATCTCGGCGATCAGGGCGGGGCGGCCGGGCGCGGCGCGGCGCTCCAGCGCGCTGCGGAAGCCGCGCGGCATGCCGGCGATCAGCGCCAGGGATTCGATCTCCGCCTGCGGCTGGGCGGCCTTGCGGGCGGCCACGTCCTCGCGCTTGTAGGCGGCGATACGGTCGAGGATGTCGGTCATGCGGGGTCTTCGGCAACGGGCGGCGGCATCGAGGTGATGCGGGCCAGATCGGCGAGCGCCCGGGCCGCCCTGCCCTCGTCGATGGCGACAGCGGCGAGGGCCACGCCGACTTTGAGGTCCGGCGCCTTGTCCGCGACCACCAGGGCGGCGGCGGCGTTCAACAGCACGACGTCGCGATAGGGACCGGTCTCCCCGGCCAGCAGGGCGGTCAGGGCCACCGCATTGGTCTCCGCGTCGCCGCCGCGCAGGGCTTCGATGTCGGCGCGGGGCAGGCCGGCGTCCTCGGGCGTGACGGTGAAACGGCGGACGACCCCGTCCTTCCACTCCGCCACCTCGGTCGGTCCCGTGGTGGTCAGTTCGTCGAGGCCCTGACCGTGGACGGTCCAGGCCCGGGTCGCGCCGAGCCGGCCCAGCACCTCGGCCAGCGGCTCGACAAGGCGCGGATCATAGACGCCCATGACCTGACGTTTGGCGCCCGCTGGATTGGAGAGCGGTCCCAGAAGGTTGAAGACGGTGCGGAAACCGATCTCGGCGCGGACCGGTCCGACGTGGCGCATGGCGCCGTGGTAGGCGGGGGCGAACAGGAAGGCGATGCCGGCCTCGTCGAGCGCCTGCCGCTGCTGCGCCAGTCCCGCGGTCAGGTCGACGCCGAGGACGCTGAGCACGTCCGATGACCCGGATTTCGAACTCATGGCGCGGTTGCCGTGTTTGGCGACCTTCAGGCCCGCGCCGGCCAGCACCAGGGCGGCGGCGGTCGAGATGTTGAAGGTGTGGGCCCCGTCGCCGCCGGTGCCGCAGGTGTCGATGACGTCATAGGGATGGTCCAGCGTCACGGCCGCATCGCGCATCGCCTGGGCGAAGGCGGCGATCTCCTCGACCGTCTCGCCGCGGATCCGCAGGGCGGTCACGGCGGCGGCGACCTGGGCCGGCGTCGGCTCGCCGCGCAGACAGGCGGCGAAGAAGTCGCCGGCCTCGGCCGTGGTCAGGGTCTGGCCGTCGACCAGCTTGGCCAGCAGCGGCTTGAAACCACCCTCAGCCATGGGATCAGACCATCGCCAGACGCTTGACGCCCGCCTGGTCGAGGAAGTTCGCGAGCATCTCGTGACCGTGTTCGGTGGCGATGGACTCGGGATGGAACTGGACCCCGTAGATCGGCCGCTCGTGATGCTGGAAGCCCATTATCTCGCCGTCCTCGGTCCAGGCCGTGACGTTGAGGCTGTTGGGCAGGGTTTCGCGCTGGACCGCGAGCGAATGATACCGGGTCGCGGTAAAGGGCGACGGCAGACCGGCGAACATCCCCTTGCCTTCATGGATGATGGGCGAGGTCTTGCCGTGCATCAAGGCCTTGGCGCGGATGACGTGGCCGCCCATCGCCTGGCCGATCGCCTGGTGACCCAGGCAGACGCCGAGGATCGGCATGTCCAGCGGCGCGGTGTCGATCAGGGGCAGGCAGATGCCGGCCTGATCGGGGGCGCAGGGGCCGGGCGACAGCAGGACCGCCTCGGGCTTCAGGGCCCAGGCCTCCTCCGTCGTCAGGTCGTCGTTGCGCACGACATGCGTCGTCGCGCCCAGCTCCGCGAGGTAGTGGACGAGGTTGTAGGTAAAGCTGTCGTAGTTATCGACGACGAGGATCATGCCGCGCTTCTAGAGCGGGACCGCGCCGACGCCAAGCCGACGCGTGCGCAACGGATCGTTAACGGTCGCGGCCTGAAATCGGGGCTTCCACCGGAGCTATCGATTCCATGCGCCAGACCCAGGTCCAGATCGACGCCGCCCGCGTGGCGCTGAGCGCGCCCGAGGCGCGCAACGGCGTGATGGCAACGCTCGCCGCGGCCAGCCTGGCGGCCTGTGCGGCCGTGCTCCTGGCCGGGGTGATGATCCTGGGGCCGGGCGTCGCGCTGGAGGATGGGCCACCCTCGGCGAGCCAGACCTTCTAGACCTCGCCTGGCGTGTTCACCGGCGCGCCCAGTTCGAAGCGCCAGGCGTCCTCGGCCGCGCGCATGGGGGCGCGGGCCTTGGCCTCTGTCTCGGCGTATTCGGCAGCGGGATCGCTGTCATTGACGACGCCGGCTCCGGCCTGAACGAAGACCTGGCCGTCGGCGAACATGGCGGTGCGCAGGACGATGCAGATGTCCGCCTCTCCGCCTGCCGAGATATAGCCCACCCCGCCGCCGTAGCCGACGCCGCGCTTCTCGGTCTCCAGCTCGTCAATGATTTCCATCGCCCGGACCTTGGGCGCCCCGGACAGGGTGCCGGCGGGAAGGGCCGCAAGGAGGGCGTCGACCGCGTCGATGTCCGGGTGGGCTCGGCCCTCGACGTTGGAGACGATGTGCATGACCTGGCTGTAGCGTTCGACCACGAAGCTCTCGGTCACCTTGACCGTGCCAGGTGCGGCGACGCGGCCCACGTCGTTGCGGCCCAGGTCCAGCAACATCAGATGTTCGGCGCGCTCCTTGGGATCGGCCAGCAGTTCGGCCTCCAGCGCCTTGTCGGCCTCCGGCGTCGCGCCGCGCGGGCGGGTGCCGGCGAGCGGACGGATGGTGATGCCGCCGTCCTTCAGGCGGACCAGGATCTCCGGGCTGGAACCGGCCAGCTGGAAGTCGTCGAAGTTGAGGAAATACAGATAGGGTGACGGGTTCTGGCGGCGCAGCGAGCGGTAGAAGGCGAACGGATCGCCCGACCACGGCGCGCGGAACCGGTGGCTGAGGACCACCTGGAAGATGTCGCCGGCAACGATATAGCCCTTGGCCGCCGCGACCAGGTCGCCATAGGCGGCGGCATCGACCGGGGACTTGAAGGCGAGGGTTGCGGCGGGCTCGGCGGCGCCCCGGGCGACCAGGGGACGGCGCAGGCGAACCTCGAAATCGTTCAGCCGGGCTTCGGCCGCATCGACCGTTGCGGCGGGGTCCGACGCGCCGGGCCAGATCGGAGCCATGACGACGATCTCGTGCTTCACCGAATCGAACACGGCCACGACCGACGGCCGGGTCAGCACGGCGTCGGGCAGATCGAGCGGATCGGGATTGGGCGCGCCGAGCGGCTCCAGCAGCCGGACCATGTCGTAGCCGAAGACGCCGAACAGACCGGCGGCCATGGGCGGCAGGCCGTCGGGCAGGGCGAACCGGGTCTCGGCAATCAGGGCGCGCAGGCTGTCGAGCGCGCCGCCGTCCTGGGTCGGATAGCGTTTGGCGGCGACATCGGGACCGCGTGCGATCGAGGCGACGCCGTCGCGGCAGCGCCAGACCACGTCGGGCTCCAGGGTGATGATCGAATAGCGGCCGTTCAAGGCGCCGCCCTCGACCGATTCCAGCAGGAAGGCGTGCGGACGGCCCCAGCCGACCTTCAGATAGGCCGAGACCGGGGTCTCCAGATCATCGACAATCCGGCGCACGACGACCTGGGGTCGGCCCTGCGTCAGTCCCGCGAGGATATCCGCGCGGTCGGGATCCGCGCCGCCTCGGCTCATTGAGCGGGGGCGGCGGGGGTCGCGGGCGGGGTCGCGCCGGCGGCCGCAGGCGTCACGCCCAGGGCCTCGATGGCGCGGGCGGGATCGTTCTCGGCCTTGGCGGCGCGGGCGGCGGCGGCGACCAGAGCCTCGCCGGCGCCGTTGATCAGCTCCTGGGCCAGGCGGGGCCGGATCTGGTCGGCGATCGGCGCGGCGAGGGCGGCCGTAGGCGCGCGAACCGCATCCACGCGGCCGACGACGAAGGCGGTCTCCGAGGCCGGGCCGGTGAAGACCTGGCCGCGCCCCTGTCCGAACAGGCCGCCCAGCACGCCGTCGCCGAGCGAGGCCTGCGATGCCGCATTCTGCTGGACGCCGGCGCGGGTGGTCAGGGTAGCGCCGGCCGAGGTCGCGACGGCCGCTATGTCCTCGCCGCCGCGCACGCGGGCGGCCAGTTCCTCGGCCTTGCTGGTCAGGCGACGAGCGTTCTCGCGCATGATCCACTGCTGGGCCAGCGGCTCGCGCACGTCGGCGAGCGCGGGCAGGGCGGCGGGCTGGATGTCGTCGAGCCGCAGGACGAAATACTGTCCCTGGCCGGCGTCGATCACGTCCGACTCTGCGCCTTTGGTCAGGGTGTAGGCATTCTGGATGATCTGCGGGGGGGCGTTCATCGGCTGACCGTCAGGCAGGCGAGCGTCCTGGGTGAAGGGCGGCAGTTGCACGATGCGAGCGCCGACTTCGCGCACGGCGTCGGCCAGAGGCTTGCCGTCGGTGCGAGCCTTCTCATAGGCCTCTACGCGGCTGAAGATGCGGGCCTTGGCGTCCTCTTCCTGCAGTTCGGTGACGATCGCCTCTCGGACGCCTTCCAGCGTCGCGGGCGCGCCGGGGGCGATGGAAACCAGCTTCGCTACGGTAAATCCGACGCGTCCCTGGATCGGGGCCGAGACCTGACCGGTCGTCAGACCGAAGACGGCGGTTCCGACGACGGGGTCCGGCACGGCGCTCTGCGGCTGGGCGGCATATTCGGCGGGCTGGATGCGGTTGGCCTCGGCCACGGCCGTCGGCGACTGGCCGGCGCGCAGGGCGGCGGCGATCCGGTCGGCGGCGGCGCGGTCGGGCGCGGTCAGGGTGGTGAAGGTACGGCGTTCGGGGGTCGACAGCCCGTCCTTGCGGAAGTTGAAACGCTCGACGATGCGGGCCTCGGGAATGGCAGGAGCGGCGGCGCCCGCGGCGTCGTTGAACAGAACCACCGAGGCGATGCGGAACTCGGGGCGACGCAACTGGGCGGCGTTCTCGCTCATGAAGGCCGTCAGCTGGGCGTCGGTGGGGGCGCCGGCGGTCCCGGCCATGGCCTGGGTCACGTTGAACCAGCGGCCGTCACGCAGCTCCAGCGCGCGCCCGGCGATCAGGGCGCCGAAGATGCGGGGCGAACGGATACCGGCCTGGATGGCGCTGCCGAAATGTTCTGTCACGGCGGTGTCTCGGAACTCTTCCTCAAGCTGGACGGGGGTGAAGTTCTGCTGGGCGAGGGTCTGTTCATACTGGGCCTGATCGAACTGGCCGGTGACCTGATTGAAGAAGGCGGGGATCTCGCGGATGCGCTTGATGATCAGCGACTCGTCCGGGCGGATGCCGACCCGGCGCGCCCATTCCAGGAAGCCGAGGCGCTGGGTCTGGCCTTCCAGATAGCGGACGTGAACGTTGGCTGTGACCAGGTCCTCAAGCGTCAGGGGGCGTCCTTCCTGTTCGGAGGCATTGGTGCGGATCCGCTCGAAGTCAGCCCGGAACTGCGCAGCGTCCACCGAGCGCTCGCCGGCGGAAATGACATGCTGGGCGCCCAGGCCCCTGAACACATCGGTCTGCGATCCGCCGACGACGGCGAAGCTGATGATGAGCAGGGCGAACAGGGCGATGGCCCATTTGGACTTGGCGAAGTCGCGGAACACGGAAATCATCGAAGGGGCCTGACGGTCGGACGGCGAAGAGCGCCACCGCGCCGTATAGGGGAGGGCGCCGTCACCCCGCAAGCGCTCGACTCGCCCGAGACTTGGCAGCAGGCGAGACGGCGCCTAGACAGGGGCGCATGAAACAATCCGTGAAGATGATCGTCGGCAATTGGAAGATGAACGGCCTCGGCGCCGATCTGGCGACGACGGTTGCTGACCTACTGCATGACCTCCACCTGGAGCCGCAGCAATGCCGCGTCGGCATCTGTCCCCCGGCCACCCTGATTGATCGGCTGGCTCGCGATGTTCGCACGAGCCACATCGAAGTCGGCGGCCAGGATTGCCGGGTCGAAGCCAAAGGCGCGTTCACTGGCGGGGTGTCGGCCGAGATGCTGGTCGACGCCGGAGCCAGGCTGGTCATACTCGGCCACTCGGAGCGGCGTCAGGAGTTCGGCGAGAGCGACGCCCTGGTCTCCGACAAGGTCGGCGCCGCCCTGCGGGCCGGGCTGACGCCGATCATCTGCGTCGGCGAGACCCTGGCGCAGCGGGAGGCCGGTGAAGCGGCCTTGGTCGTGCGCGGCCAGGTCCTCGGCTCGCTGAATGACGATCTGGCGGGCAAGGATTGGGCCCTGGCCTATGAGCCGGTCTGGGCCATCGGCACGGGCCTGACGCCGACGCTGGAACAGATCTCCGAAATTCACGCCGCCGCGCGGGCCGCGATGATCGAACGGCTGGGTGATGGCGGAGGCGCCGCGCCGATTCTCTATGGCGGTTCGGTCAATCCGGGGAACGCTCGCGACATCCTGGCAGTGGACGAGGTCGGCGGCGCCCTGGTCGGCGGCGCCTCGCTGAAGGCGGCCGATTTCCTGGCGATCATCCGTGCGGCGCAACCGGCCAGCGTTGCCGCCGGGTGACAAGGATGATAGACGCCGCCACCTGATCGGCGGCCGTCCGCCACACATGTAAGCACCCATGCTCCAGACCATTCTCCTCGTCGCCATGATCATCATCTCGATCGCCCTGTCCGGGGTGATCCTGCTGCAGCGCTCCGAAGGCGGCGCGCTGGGTATGGGCGGTGGGCCTTCGGGCTTCATGACCGCACGTGGCGCGGGCAACCTCCTGACCACCACGACCTGGTGGCTGGGCGCTCTCTTCGTGATCTGCGCCATCAGCCTGACCATCGTCGGCAACATGGAACGGGCCAGCCGTTCTGTCGTTGACGCCGACGCCGTCGGTTCCATCGCACTGGACACGGCTCCGGCCGCCGGACAGCAGACCGCTCCGGCCGAAACGGCTCCCGCGGCCCCGGCCGCGCCGTCCCTCGACGATCTGGAAGCGAGCCTGCCGACGGCCGGCGCCGCCCCGGCCCCCGCGCCGGCTCAATAAGGTGACGGCGGGGACATCCTCCGCCGCTTCTCCCGCCACCAACACCTCCGCTCCGGCCATGCGCCGGGGCGGAGTTTTGTTTTCAACAGGTGGATCGCATGCGGATCCGCAGCGACTGCCCGAATCAGGGCTAAGGTGATCCCCCGTGGCTAGATATGTATTCATCACGGGCGGCGTGGTTTCCTCGCTGGGCAAGGGGCTGGCGTCGGCGGCTCTCGGCGCATTGCTGCAGGCGCGTGGCTACAAGGTCCGCCTGCGCAAGCTCGACCCCTATCTGAACGTCGATCCGGGCACGATGAGCCCCTATCAGCACGGCGAGGTCTTCGTGACCGACGACGGGGCCGAGACCGACCTGGACCTCGGCCACTATGAGCGGTTCACCGGCGTCTCGGCGGCGCGGTCCGACAACGTCACGACCGGCCGCATCTACTCGACCATCCTGGAGAAGGAGCGGCGCGGCGACTATCTGGGCGCGACCGTGCAGGTGATCCCGCACGTCACCGACCAGATCAAATCCTTCTGCCTGACGCCCGCCTTGACCGACGAGGGCGAGGACGTCGACTTCGTTCTGGTCGAGATCGGCGGCACGGTCGGCGACATCGAGGGCCTGCCGTTCTTCGAGGCGATCCGCCAGTTGGGCCAGGACCTGCCGCGCGGCCAGTCCTGCTTCGTCCACCTGACTCTTCTGCCCTTCATCAAGACTGCCGGCGAGATGAAGACCAAGCCGACCCAGCACTCAGTCAAGGAGCTGCGTTCGATCGGCATCCAGCCCGACATCCTGCTGTGCCGCTGTGAATTCCCGATCCCCGAGGAAGAGAAGCGCAAGATCGGCCTGTTCTGCAACGTGCGGCCCTCCGGCGTCATCCAGGCGATGGATTCCGAGGACATCTATGCGGTGCCGCTCGACTATCACCGCGAAGGTCTGGACGCCGAGGTTCTGGCGCATTTCGGCATCACGGACGCGCCCGAGCCGGACATGTCGAGCTGGAACGAGATCGTGCGCCGGCGTCTGCAGCCCGACGGCGAGGTCACGGTGGCCGTGGTCGGCAAGTACACGGTCCTGAAGGACGCCTACAAATCCCTGATCGAGGCCCTGCATCACGGCGGCGTCGCCAATCAGGTCAAGGTCAACATCGACTGGGTCGAGGCGGACACCTTCGAGAGCGACCGCGAACTGTGCGAACAGCGGCTCCAGGGCGCGCATGCCGTCCTGGTGCCCGGCGGCTTCGGCGAGCGCGGGGCCGAGGGCAAGATCGAGGCGGCCCGCTTCGCCCGCGAGCGCAACATCCCTTATTTCGGCATCTGTTTTGGCATGCAGATGGCCGTGATCGAGGCGGCCCGGAACCAGGCCGGCTATCCCAAGGCCTCGTCCACCGAGTTCGGCCCGACCGAGGAGCCGGTCATCGGCCTGATGACCGAATGGACCCAGGGCAACCAGCGGGTCCTGCGCCAGCAGGGCGGGGACCTGGGCGGCACCATGCGTTTGGGCGCCTATGATTCGACCCTCGCCCTCGGCTCGAGGATCGCGGAGATCTACGGCACGACCGCCATCAGCGAACGGCACCGCCACCGCTACGAGGTCAATATAAACTATCGCGAGGCCATCGAGGCCAAGGGCCTGATCTTCGCCGGCCTGTCGCCCGACGGCATCCTGCCCGAGACGGTCGAGCGGACCGACCACCCTTGGTTCATCGGTGTCCAGTATCACCCCGAGCTGAAGAGCCGGCCGTTCAAGCCGCATCCGCTGTTCGCCAGCTTCATCGAGGCGGCTATGGTGCAGAGCCGGCTGGTCTAGCCCGTTCGGCGGCCGGCTTGACGCCGCCACGACCCGGCTCGGCGACAACCTCGCGCGCGGCGTGGCGGAAGCGGTGGGATTCGAACCCACGGACGGCTTTCACCGTCGCTGGTTTTCAAGACCAGTGCCTTAAACCACTCGGCCACACTTCCTTATTGGCAGCCTGAATGGCCACCTGTCCGGCTGGAGAGGGGCCATAGCAGCGCATCGCGCGTTAACCAAAACGGAAATCGGTTCCGCGATGATTTCACCATGTCGATGTCGCCCGTCCTCCTTCGCCACGCCTTCCGGGTCGTGGTCGTCGCCGCCGCGACGGCCCTGCTGGCCGCCTGTGCGAGTGCGAGCGCGACGTCGGGCGGTCTCTCCGGTCCCACGCGCGGCGGATCGCGTGTGGCGGACGCGGCTCCCGTGGTGACCGACCCGGCTCCGATCGTGTCGGGGACCATGCGCCGCTACCAGATCCGCGGGCGCTGGTATCAGCCGGAGGAGCAGCCGGACTATGACATCGTCGGCCTGGCATCCTGGTACGGCGACCAGTTCAACGGACGGCCCACGGCGACCGGCGAGCGGTTCGACATGCATGCCCTGACGGCGGCTCACAAGACGCTGCCGTTGCCCGGTCTGGTCGAGGTGACGAACCTGGCCGACGGTCGTCGGGTCGTGCTGCGGGTCAACGATCGCGGGCCCTTCGTCGATGATCGGATCATCGACCTGTCGCGCGGCGCGGCCGAGGCGCTGGACATGCTGTCGCGCGGCGTCGGCGAGGTGAGGGTCCGCTATATCGGTCGCGCCCCGCGTCTGGGCGGCGGAACAGTGCTGCAGATGGCGTCGGCGCCGCCTCCGCCCCCTCCGCTTCCGGCCGGGGCGCCCGTGGAGGCCGGTCAGAGATACTGGATCGAGGTCGCCGCCTATCGCGACCAGCCCCGGGCCCAGTCCGTCGCGGGGAGAATCGGTCGCTCCGCCCGCGTCCAGGCCGCGAGCGACCAGAGCATGTTCCGGGTCCTGATGGGGCCGTGGAACGATGCCGACGCCGCCGAACGGGCCCGCCGGTCGGTCATGGCCGACGGATTCGCCGACGCCCTGTTGATATCAGCGCCCTGAACCGACTGCGCCCTTGGCCCGGGCGGTCCGGATCGCCATTGTGCGCCGGTGACCCGAGGACATTTCATTACGCTTGAAGGCGGGGAGGGGACTGGAAAGTCCACCCAGGCCGCCAGACTGGTCGCCCGGCTCGCCGCGCGCGGTCTCGACGTCGTGCACACGCGCGAGCCCGGCGGCTCGCCCGGCGCCGAGGAGATTCGCCACATCGCCCTGAACGGCGACGCCGGCCGCTGGTCGCCCCTGACCGAGACCCTGCTGATGTTCGCCTCGCGCAGCGACCATCTGGAAAAGACCATCCGCCCGGCGCTGGCGGCCGGGCGCTGGGTCGTGTGCGACCGTTTCGCGGATTCCAGCCGCGCCTATCAGGGTGCGGGCGGCGGCGCGCCGGCGGACTTCATTGAGGCCCTGGACGACGTCATCGTCGGCGATGACCAGCCGGACCTGACCCTGATCTTTGACCTGCCGGTGGAGGTGGGTCTGGAGCGGGCGCTGGCGCGGGGGGGCGCGGAGACGCGGTTCGAATCCAAGGGGCTGGCGTTCCATCGCCGCCTGCGCGACGGCTTCCTGTCCGTGGCGGCCCAGCACCCGGAGCGCTGCCGGATCATCGACGCGACAGGCGAGCCGGATGCGGTCGCCGAGCGCGTCTGGCGGGCCGTGGAGCCTATCCTGCCGTGAGCGAGCATCCGCGCGATCGCTTCGATCTGGTCCCGTCGATGGAGGCGGAGACGGCCTTCCTCGACGCCCTCGAGCGCGGACGCCTGCATCACGCCTGGATGGTCTGCGGACCCGAGGGTCTGGGCAAGGCGACCTTCGCCTATCGCGCCGCCCGGCGTCTGCTGGGCGCGGCGCCGGATCCCTCGCGCGGCCCGCTCGGCGCACGGCCGTCCGATCCGGTCAGCCAGCTGATCTCTGCCCAGTCCCATCCCGACCTGCTGGTGCTGGAACGGCTCGTCGAAGGCGGCAAGACCAAGAAATCCATCTCGGTGGACCAAGCGCGCGACCTGCCGGAGTTCTTCTCCAAGACCCCGTCCCGGGCGGCGTACCGGGTCGCGATCATCGACGCGGCCGATGACCTGAATCTCAATGCCGCCAATGCCTTGCTGAAGGTTCTGGAGGAGCCGCCTGAGCGCGGCGTGCTGTTCCTGGTGACCCATGCGCCGGGGCGGCTGCTGGCGACGATCCGTTCGCGCTGCCGCCGTCTGACCTTCCAGCCGTGGACCGAGGCGGCTGTGGCGACCCTGCTGGAGCGACAGACCGAACTCGAGGGCGACGAGTCCGAACGCATCGCCGGCATGGCGCGCGGCTCGCCGGGCGCCGCCCTGTTGCTGGCCACGGCCGCCAACCTCGAGCTCGATCGGCTGGCGCGCCGCTGGGTCGACGAAGGTCCGGTGGACCGCGCCGAACAGGTGTCGATCGCCGACGGTTTCCGGGGCGCGGAAGGACAGGCGCGGTTCGAGGCCCTGCTGGACCGGCTCGCCGCCGCCGTGAAGGCGCGGTCACTGGCTCAGGGAGGGCAGGGGGCCGCCTGGGCCGATCTGTGGACCCGGCTGACCGAGGCGCCCGAGCGGGCGGTCGCCATCAACCTGGACAAGGGCGACCTGCTGGCCGGGGCCCTGGCCGATCTGGCGCGCGTCAAAAGGATGGCGGGCTGATGCTGATCGACAGCCACATCAATCTCCACGCGCACCAGTTCGACGAGGACCGCGACGCCGTCATCGCCCGCGCCCGCGCGGCCGGGGTCGGGTTGATGGTCGAAATCTCCGACAAGCTTTCCACCTTCGAGGTCACCCATGCCCTGGCCATGGCGCATGCGGACATCTGGTGCACCGTCGGCGCCCACCCGCACGAGGCCAAGGACCACACGGCGATGACGGCCGACGATCTGGTCGCCCTGGCGGGCCGTCCGCGCGTGGTCGGCATCGGCGAGTGTGGTCTGGACTTCCATTATGACCTCAGCCCGCGCGAAGAGCAGGCCCAGGTCTTTCGCACCCACATCGAGGCGGCCCAGCGCACCGGCCTGCCGCTCGTGGTCCACACCCGCGAGGCGGACGCCGACATGGCCGCGATCCTGCGGGAAGGTCAGGCGAAGGCGCCGTTCCGCTTCCTCATGCATTGCTACACCAGCGGCGCAGAACTTGCGGAACAGGCAGCGGAAATGGGGGCGTGGTTCTCGGTCTCCGGCATCGCAACCTTCAAGGCGGCCGAGGACGTGCGCGAGGTCATCCGCGCCATGCCGACCGACCGGATCATCGTCGAGACCGACTGCCCTTATCTGGCGCCCGTGCCGCACAGGGGCCGCCGCAACGAGCCGGCCTATGTCGGCCATGTGCTGCAGGCCCTGGCCGACATCCGCGGATGGAGCCGGGAGGAGGCGGAGGCGAGCACGACGGACGCCTTCTTCAACCTGTTCGACGGAATTCCCCGCCCATGAGCGGTGAACTCGAGATCACCATTCTGGGCAGCGGTTCGTCCGGCGGCGTGCCGCGCGGCGACGGCGACTGGGGCGTCTGCGATCCCGCCGAGCCGAAGAACCGGCGCAGCCGCTGTTCAGCCCTGGTCCGGCGGCGCGGCCCGGTCGGCGACACGACCGTCCTGATCGACACCTCTCCAGACCTGCGCGAGCAGATGCTCAGAGCCGGTGTGAAGTCCGTGGATGCGGTCCTGTACACCCACGATCACGCCGACCAGACCCACGGCATCGATGATCTGCGCGTCTTCGCCATCCGGCGGCGGCAGCGTATCCCGGCCTGGATGGACGTCGCGACCCGCGACGCGCTGGTTCCGCGCTTCCCCTATATCTTCGAGAGCATAGAGGGTTATCCGGCGATCCTGGACCTCAGCGAGATCCCGGAGCATGGCGCGCATTGGGCCGTTGATGGTGCTGGCGGCCCTGTACCGGTCGTGACCTTCGATCAGGGACACGGGCCGATCCGGTCGGTCGGCTACCGGGTGGGATCGGTGGCGTATTCAAGCGACATCGACGCTCTGGACGATGCGGCGTTCGAGGCCCTGGCCGGATGCAGCCTCTGGATCGTCGATGCGCTGCGCTGGACGATCCATCCGACACACAGCCACGTCGATCGGACCCTGGAATGGATCGCGCGCAGCGGCGTCGAGCGCGCTGTGCTGACCAATCTGCACATCGATCTGGATTACAATGCCTTGGCGGCGCTTCTTCCGGCCAATGTCGAAGTCGGATTCGACGGCTGGACCGCAAACGTGCCGATCTGACGGCTCTTCTGACACACAGAATTTCGCATAATATATCTTAGGCGCAAACAGGAAACACCTTCATGGCCGGTCTCAAGGACAAACGCGGCTTCATCGACAAGGACCGTCTCGACCTCTCCGAGCGTCAGGCTGTCGAATACTGGATGAAGCGCTGGGGCGTGACCCGCGACCAGATCAGCGCTGCCCACCGCAAGGCTGGCCGCATGGTCAAGGACATCGCCGCCGAGCTCGGCAAGAAGCGCTGAGGCCTCCTCACGCCTACAGGTGGATCGTCCGCCCGTAGGCGTCCAGCGCCGCCTCGTGCATGGCCTCCGACATGGTCGGGTGCGGATAGACGATGCCGTGGATGTCTTCCTCGGTCGCTTCCATGGTGATCGCGGTGACATAGCCCTGGATCATCTCCGTGACCTCGTGACCGATCATGTGGGCGCCGATCAGGGCGCTGGTCTTCGCATCGAAGATGACCTTGACGAAGCCGTCCACCTCGCCCGCGGCCACGGCCTTGCCGTTCACCCGGAACGGGAAGCGGCCGATCTTGACCTCGCGTTTGGCCTCGCGGGCGCCCTGCTCCGTGATCCCGACCGAGGCCACTTGGGGCTGGGCATAGGTGCAGCCGGCGATCGGCGAGTTGACATTCGGGGTCTTGTAGCCGGCGATGTATTCGGCGGCGTGGATGCCTTCGTGCGATGCCTTGTGCGCCAGCCAGGGCGCGCCGGCGCAGTCGCCGATCGCGTAGAGTCCCTTCACATTCGTGGCGCAGTGGCCGTCGATGGTGATGTGGCCTCGGTCCATGTTGACGCCCAGCGCCTCCAGTCCGATGCCGTCGGTGTTGGCGGTGATGCCGACCGCCGAGATACAGACCTCGGCCTCCAGCGTCTCGGCCTTGCCGTCGGTCTCGATGGCGACCTGGACCCCCTTCCCGCTCTTGGACACCTTGGTGACCTTGCACCCGAGACGGAATTTGATGCCGCGCTTCTCGAACGACTTCTGTGCGGCCTTGGAGACCTCCTCGTCCTCGACCGGCATGATGCGGTCGACAGCTTCCACTACCGTAACTTCAGCGCCCAACGCTCTGTAGAAGCTGCCGAATTCGATGCCAATGGCGCCCGAGCCGATGACGACGATCGACGCGGGCATGGTCTTTGGCGCGAGAGCGTCGCGATAGGCCCAGATCCGGTCGCCGTCGGCCTCCAGGCCGATCTGCGGGATGGCTTTGGCGCGGGCTCCGACGGCCAGCATGACCGCTTTCGCCTCGACCGTGCGCGATCCGCCCGCCTTGAGGTCGATAATGACCTTCGGAGCGGCGGCGCCCTTCTCCAGCCTCGCCGAACCCTCGATCACCTCGATCTTGTTCTTCTTCATCAGGAAGGTGATGCCCTTGCTCATCGTCGCCGCCACGCCGCGCGAGCGCTGGATGATGGCGTCGAAGTCGAAGGCCGCGCCCGATGCCGACAGGCCGTACTCCTTCAGGTGCGACAGGCTTTCGAACTTCTCACCGGACTTGAGCAGCGCCTTGGTGGGGATGCAGCCCCAGTTCAGGCAGATGCCGCCCAGGCTCTCGCGCTCGACGATGGCGACCTTCTGGCCCAGCTGGCTGGCGCGGATCGCGGCCACATAGCCCCCGGGGCCCGAACCAATGACGATGAGATCGAATTTAACGGCCATGATCAGAGCACCTTATCGATATCGGCCTTGATGGCCTCGGGTTCGACCTGGGGGGCAAAGCGGGCGACCACCCTGCCCTCGCGGTCGGTCAGGAATTTGGTGAAGTTCCACTTCACATCGCGGCTGCCGAGGAAGCCGCGCTTCTGGCGCGTCAGCCAGTCATAGAGCGGATGCCGCCTCGGCCCGTTGACCTCGACCTTGTCGAACATCGGAAAGCTGACATCGAAGGTCGAACTGCAGAAAGACGCGATCTCCGCCGCCCGGCCAGGCTCCTGGGCGCCGAACTGGTTGCAGGGAAAGCCCAGCACCTCGAACGGTTGGTCGGCATACTGGCGATGCAGGGCCTCGAGCCCGGCGTACTGGCCGGTAAAGCCGCATTTCGAGGCGGTGTTGACGATCAGCAGCGCCTGTCCCCGAAACCGGTCCAGCGGAATCTCTGTCCCGTCGATCCCGGTGGCGGTGAAGTCATAGACCGATGCCGTCATCGCCCTAGGCCAGCATGGTGACGGGGTCTTCGATCAGCGGCTTGAACGCCTGCAGGAAGCGGGCGCCGGTCGCGCCGTCGACGACACGGTGATCGCAGGTGACGGTGACCGTCATTACGGTCGCCACGGTCAGCTGGCCGTTCTTCACGACCGCACGCTGCTCGCCCGCGCCGACGCTCATGATCGCGCCCTGGGGCTCGTTGATGATCGAGCTGAAGGCCTTGATCCCGAACATGCCGAGGTTCGAGACGCTGAAGGTGCCGCCCTGGAATTCCTCGGGCTTCAACTTCTTCTCACGGGCCCGTTTGGCCAGATCCTTCGACTCGACCGCGATCTGCGACAGGGACTTGGTCTCGGCCTTGAAGATGATCGGGGTGATCAGGCCACCATCGATCGCCACCGCCATTGCCACGTCAGCGTTGTGGTGCAGGGCGATGCCTTCTGGCGAGTAGCTGGCGTTGGCCTCCGGCACCGCCTTCAGGGCCATGGCGGCTGCCTTGATGACGAAGTCGTTGACCGAGACTTTGACGCCGCTTTTCTCGAGCAGGGCGTTGATCGTGGCGCGGGCCGCCAGCAGGGCGTCGATCTCGACGTCGATGAACAGCGGGAAGTGCGGCACGTTCTGCACCGCGCCGACCATGCGGCGGGCGACGGCCTTCTTCATCCCGTCCAGCGGGATCAGGTCGTAGCTGCCGTCCGGTATGCCCATGTCGGCCAGCGACTGGACCTTGCGGGTTTCGATGCCCGAGGCTGCGGTCGCGGGCGCAGCTGCCGGGCGGGCGCCGCCCTTGCCTGCGGCCTCCACGTCGGACCTGACGATACGGCCGTGCGGACCGGAGCCCTTCAGGGTCGACAGGTCGAGCCCGGCGTCCTTCGCCAGACGACGGGCCAGGGGCGAGGCGAAGACGCGGTCCCCGGACTTCGCGGCAGGGGCTGCGGCGGCGGGAGCCGGCGCGGCGGCCTTGGGGGTCTCGGCAGGAGCCGTGGCGGCTTCCGCCTTCGGAGTCTCGGCCTTCGCCGGTTCGGCGGCCTTCGGCGCGGGAGCGGCTGAACCGCCCTCTTCGGCCAGACGCGCGATCGGCGTGTTGACCTTCACGCCCTCGGCGCCCTCGGCCACGAGTATCTCGGTAATCGTGCCCTCGTCGACGGCCTCGACCTCCATGGTGGCCTTGTCGGTCTCGATCTCGGCGATCACGTCGCCGGCCTTGACGACATCGCCGACCTTGACGTGCCATTTGGCCAGAACGCCCTCTTCCATGGTGGGCGACAGGGCGGGCATCAGGATGTCGGTCATGCTTCGCTCTTGGTCTCGGCGATGGTCTGATAGCCGGGGCCGCCCAGGGCGGCTTCCAGCCCGGCCAGCACCTGGCGGTAGGTCTCGTCCTCATCCAGCCCCTTGGCCGCATGATAGACGTGGGCGACGTTCCGGGCCGCGATGGCCAGGATGCTTCCATAGGCCCGGGGGTCCTCGAAAGCCGGCTTGATCGCCATCACGGGTTCGCCGCGCGACCACCAGAAGCGCAGCATCTCGACCGCGTCGGGGTCGGAAGCCACACTGTCGGGGACCGTCAGTTGGAACTCGGACGGCTCGTCGGTCACGCCATCACCGCCTTGACGGCCGCGACGATCTTGTCGACGCCGGGCAGCGACAGGACTTCCAGATTGGCGGCATAGGGCAGCGGCACGTCTTCCTGGTGCACCCGCATCGGCGGCGCGTCCAGATAGTCAAAGGCATGCTCGATCACCCGGGCCACGACCTCGGCGCCGACGCCCATCGGGCCCCAGCCTTCCTCGGCCGAGACCAGGCGGCTGGTCTTCCTGACGCTGGCGACGATGGTCTCGTGGTCCAGAGGACGCAGGGTGCGCAGGTCGACGACCTCGCAGGAGATGCCCTCGGCCTCCAGCTGCTCGGCGGCCTGCAGGGCGAAGCCGACCATGCGGGCATGGGCCGTGATGGTCACGTCCGTGCCTTCGCGGCGGACCTTGGCCTTGCCGATCGGGACCAGCCAGTCCTCGACGTCGGGCACGTCGAACTCGATCCCGTACATCATCTCGTGCTCGAGGAAGACGACGGGGTTCGGGTCGCGGATGGCCGATTTCAGCAGGCCCTTGGCGTCGGCGGCGTCATAAGGAGCGACCACCTTCAGGCCCGGAACCTGGGCGTACCAGGCCGAATAGTCCTGGCTGTGCTGGGCGCCGACGCGGCTGGCGGCGCCGTTCGGACCGCGGAACACGATGGGGGCCCGGATCTGACCGCCCGACATATACAGGGTCTTGGCGGCCGAGTTGATGATGTGGTCGATCGCTTGCATGGCGAAGTTGAAGGTCATGAACTCCACGATCGGCTTTAGGCCGGCCATCGCGGCGCCGACGCCCAGGCCCGCGAAACCGTGCTCGGTGATCGGGGTGTCGACCACACGGCGGTCGCCGAACTCCTGCAGCAGCTCTCTGGAGACTTTGTAGGCGCCCTGGTACTGGGCGACTTCCTCGCCGATCAGGAAGACGTTTTCGTCACGCCGCATCTCCTCGGCCATGGCGTCGCGCAGGGCGTCGCGCACGGTCGTCTTGACCATTTTAGCGTCGGCCGGGATTTCCGGATCGCGCAATTCGACCTTCGGCGTCGCCGACGGCGCGGCGGCCTTCTTCTCAGGTTCGCCCGAAGCGTCAGCGTCAGGGGCAGGCGCGGGCGCCTCGACCTTCGGAGCGGGAGCTGCCGCGCCGGCCTCACCGGCCATGCGGGCGATCGGGGTGTTGACCTTCACGCCCTCGGAGCCTTCGGCCACGAGGATCTCTGCGATCTCGCCCTCATCGACGGCCTCGACCTCCATAGTCGCCTTGTCGGTTTCGATCTCGGCGATCACGTCGCCGGCCTTGACCACGTCGCCCGCCTTCACGTGCCACTTGGTCAGATTGCCCTCTTCCATCGTGGGCGACAGCGCCGGCATCAGGATGTCGGTCACGCTGCGGTCTCCACATAGACGTCGGTATAGAGTTCGGACGGATCGGGCTCAGGGCTTTCCTGGGCGAACTGGACCGCTTCGGCGACGATCTGTTTGATCTCCGCGTCTATGGCCTTCAGCTCGTCCTCGGTGGCCTTGGCCTGTTCGAGCAGCATCTTGACGTGGTCGATCGGATCGCGGGTCTTCTTGACCTCGTCGACCTCGTCCTTGGACCGGTATTTGGCCGGATCCGACATCGAGTGACCGCGATAGCGATAGGTCTTCACCTCAAGGATGAAGGGACCGCCGCCCTCCCGGGCTCGCTTCACGGCGCGTTCGACCGCGTCCTTGACCGCCAGCACATCCATGCCGTCGACCTGTTCGCCCGGAATGCCGAAGCTCGAGCCGCGCATGTAGAGTTCGGTCGTGGACGACGAGCGCTCGATGCTCGTGCCCATGGCGTACTGGTTGTTCTCTATGATGTAGATGGCCGGCAGCTTCCACAGCTGGGCCATGTTGAAGCTCTCGTAGACCTGACCCTGGTTCGAGGCGCCGTCGCCGAAATAGATGAAGGCGACCGAGTCATCACCGCGGTATTTGCCCGCGAAAGCCAGGCCGGTGCCCAGCGCGACCTGGGCGCCCACGATGCCGTGACCGCCGTAGAAGCCGGTCGGGACGTCGAACATGTGCATCGACCCGCCCTTGCCCTTGGACGACCCGCCAGAGCGACCTGTCAGCTCGGCCATGACCTCTTTCGGGTCCATGCCGGCGGCCAGCATGTGGCCGTGGTCGCGATAGCCGGTGATGATCTTGTCATGGCCCTGCCTGACGCTCTCCTGAACGCCGACGGCCACGGCCTCCTGGCCGATGTAGAGGTGGCAGAATCCGCCGATCAGACCCATGCCGTACAACTGTCCGGCGCGCTCCTCGAAGCGGCGGATCAGGACCATCTCGCGATAGTACCTGAGCAGGTCCTCCTTGGACGCCGCCGGCGTGTTTGGAATCTTGGCGGACCCCTTGGAATCCGTGGTCTTCTGGGCGGCTCTCGCCATCCGGCATCTCCCGGGTGAGCCCATGGCGAAACGCGCCGTTCGGGCCTCTTGTCGTTACGGAAAGCGGCTGTAGCAGCCTTCCTTCCCCAAACGCAAAGCACGCTACCCGGGCTGTAACAAGAGTTCAGGAGACGGTTTCACTCGCTGCGGCCGGCGTGACGGCGACAGTGCGCACGACATAGTCGCGCGGATCGCTGAAACCGAGCACGGCGCGGGCCCGCTCCTCGAGTAGATCACGCGACAGGCTGCCCGTACGCAGATAGCGCACGCGGATCTCCAGGTCGGCGCGCTGCTCGGTCAGGGCGGTGAGTTGCGCCTCGCGCTGGTCCAGCCGTGCGTCGCGGGCGGCGCCACTGAGCAGACCCCGCTCCCCCGTCAGCGCCTGAACTCCCAGGTACACGACGAGCAAAAAGAGGAAGGCAGACAGCGAGTAGGGCTTCATCCGTTCGGGCAATACGAACGCTCCTTCTGAGCGTGGTCACACAGTTGAGCGTTTGTGACCGGAAATGCCTAACAAACCCTAGCTCTGCCGTAGAATTACGTAACGTGGACTGAAGAGGCGGACGTCGACGACGACCCGCCCCTCCTGCGGCCTATTTCAGCAGCATTCCGTCGCCGTAGTAGCTGGCCTGATCGCCCAGAAGTTCCTCGATACGCAGCAGCTGGTTGTACTTGGCTGTGCGGTCCGAACGGGCCAGGGAGCCGGTCTTGATCTGTCCGCAGTTGGTGGCCACGGCCAGGTCGGCGATGGTCGAATCCTCGGTCTCGCCCGAACGGTGGCTCATGACGGCCGTGTAGCCGGCGCGGTGGGCCATATCGACGGCGTCCAGGGTCTCGGACAGGGTGCCGATCTGGTTGACCTTGATCAGGATGGAGTTGGCCAGGCCTTCGCCGATGCCGGCGGCCAGGCGCGCCGGGTTGGTGACGAACAGGTCGTCGCCGACGATCTGGACCCGCTCGCCCAAAGCATCCGTCAGCAACTTCCAGCCCTCGAAATCATCCTCGGAACAGCCGTCCTCGATCGAGACGATGGGGAAGCGTTCGCACAGGTCGGCGAGGTAGGCGACCATCCCCTCTCCGTCCAGAATCTTGCCCTCGCCCTTCATGTTGTAGGCCCCGTCCTTGAAGAACTCGGTCGCTGCGACGTCCAGGCCCAGGTGGAAGTCCTCGCCCGCCAGATAGCCGGCCGCCTGCCCTGCCTTGGTGATGAAGCTCAGGGCCTCCTCGGCCGAGGCCAGGTTGGGGGCGAAGCCGCCCTCGTCGCCGACGTTGGTGTTGTGGCCCGCGTCCTTCAGCTGCTTCCGCAGCGCGTGGAAGATCTCCGAGCCCATCCGCAGACCTTCCGAGAAGCTCTCGGCGCCGGTCGGCAGGATCATGAACTCCTGGATGTCGATCGGATTGTCGGCGTGGGCGCCGCCGTTGATGATGTTCATCATCGGGGTCGGCAGGACGCGGGCCGAGATGCCGCCGACATAGCGGAACAGCGGCAGACCAACGGAGATGGCGCTGGCCTTGGCGACCGCCAGCGACACGCCGAGGATGGCGTTGGCCCCGAGGCGGGCCTTGTTCTCGGTGCCGTCCAGGGTTATCAGGGCCTCGTCGATACGCCGCTGATCCTCGGCGTCCATGCCGGACAGGGCGTCGAAGATCTCGCCGTTGACCGCGTCCACCGCGTTCTGGACGCCCTTCCCGCCCCAGCGGTCCTTGTCGCCATCGCGAAGCTCGACCGCCTCATGCGCGCCGGTCGAGGCTCCCGAAGGCACTGCCGCGCGGCCGAAGCTGCCGTCATCCAGAACCACATCCACCTCGACCGTGGGATTGCCCCGGCTGTCGAGAATCTGGCGGGCGACGATGTCGGCGATGTCGGTCATGGGAGCCTTCGAGGTGCGAGGGAGAGCAGGCGCCGGGGTTTAGCCCGACGCCTGCGAATCGCCAAGGCCCGCGGACCTCCAAGTCCGGCGCTCCAAGGGTTAAGAGCAGCCTTCGACCAGCTGGATGTCCGGCCCGCCGACGTGGACGATCTGGACCCTGCCCTCGCCATTGATCTCGTAGCGAACGCCGCGCGCGGCGGCGTCCTGGACAAAGGCCCCGGCTGTCGCCGGACCGCCCGTGGCCCAGACGAAAATGTCCTCGGCCGGCGGCGCGGAATATTTGTGCGGCTGGGCCACGGCCAGGGGACCGTAGGCGGCCTTGATGGCGGCGGCCGTGTCGCCGACGCCGAAGCCGCGATCCGTCTTCAGCGTCGAGGGGGAGGACACTGAGATTCGGGTCAGGACGCCGTCCTGGATCATGACCAGCACGCCCTCGGGCGCGCGGGCCGGACGCCACTGGTCGCAGACATCGGGCTCGGCGCTGCCGGCCGAGTTCGGATCGCTGTCGTCGCCCAAGGCCGTGACGACCTCGGCACGGGTCATGCCGATGACCAGGGGGCCATAGCCGCCGGCCGTCAGGGCGTTGGGGGCTGGCGCCGCCGGCGGGGTTGCGGCGGGGGTTTCAGGCGCAGCGGCAGGCTCGGTCGCATCCGGCCGGCTGCAGGCGGCGAGCAACAGGGCGACGGCGGCGGTGGCGGAAAGCGTGCGGATCACGGGGGCGCTCCTCGTTGGATGAGAGGCCATAAACGCACGAAAACGGCGCGCGGGTGAACCGCGCGCCGCAAACTTCACCGTTTCGTCATGAGACCGGAGCGCGATCCCGCGTCGAAAACTAGTCTTCCTTGGGCGTCAGGACCTGGCGACCGCGATAGGTTCCGGTCTTCAGGTCGATGTGGTGCGAACGACGCAGCTCACCCGTGTCCTTGTCCTCGGTGTACGGGTTCGTGCCCAGGGCGTCGTGGGCGCGGCGCATGTTGCGACGCGAGGGCGATACTTTGCGCTTAGGAACGGCCATGTCCGTCTCGATCTCGTATACGGCGCCGGTTCCCGCAGGGGCCTGACGCAAAAAACAGAAGCGGCGGCCCCTCGAAAGAGCCGCCAGCGAGCGCGGGCTTATGCCTCAAGCCGGACAGAAGTTCAACCCTCCTGACGCGTCTGCCGGCGAGACCGTTCTAGGCCGTAGTCGAGCGCGCCCGCTGCCGTATTGGCGATCATCGCGTCCAGCCAGGCGCGCGACTGTTCGATGTCGTCATGCGGCGGAGTCGACCACCAGCGCATGGCCTCCCGGTGCGACAGGACGGCGTGGATGGCGTTCAGATCCTCAGGGCGGGCGGGACGAAGCCTCAGCCGGGACGTGGTGATCTCCATGCCCCGAGCCTTGCCGTATCCGGCTTGACCGCGTCAAATGCCCACCATGACCGAGCCCAACGCCCCTTGCCCGCCCCGCAGCAAGACGCTTCGGCTGTGGCTGATCATCGGTTCGATCGTCGCCGTGCTCGCGATCATCCCGGCCGGCATGATGGGGATGATGTCCGTGATGGCCACCGACGCAGGGGTGAACACGATGATCTATGTCTTCATCGTCACGATGATGAGCTTCCCGCTGGCCATTATTTTGGGGCCGGCCCTCGGCTGGATCGCCTATTGGCTAAGGTACGAGCGGCTATCGTGGATACTGCTGTTCTCGCCGTTCGCCTGGGTTGTCGCCCTGATCATCATCTTCAGCCTCGGCTTCGGCCAGCCGAACCCGATCTGATCAGGCCAGCGCCTTCTCCATAACGACGAAATACAGGTCGTCGCGCAGCGCCGTGCCCAGCCGCAGGTTCCCGTAGTCGAAGGCGAGGGTTCGGCCGGTGTCGGCGTAGCCCAGCCGCTCGTACCAGGCGATCAGAGTGTCGCGCTGGGGAAAGACGGAAATCCGAATCAGCCGCGCCCCGAATCGCTGCGCCATCGCGTCTTCCGCCGCCGCGACCATCCGGCGGCCGAGCCCCGAAGCCTGCCGCGTCGGGCTGACCGACAGCATGCCGAAATACCCGGCTCCGTCCGGTTGCCGCTGGATGCGGATGCAGGCCAGCAGATCCTCGCCGTCCCAGGCCGTCAGCATCGCCTGTTCCGGATCGGCGACAATCTCTGAGAGCTCGTCCGGATCGGTGCGCTGTCCGGTCAGGAGATCGGCCTCAGTGGTCCAGCCCGCGCGCGAGCTCTCGCCGCGATAGGCTTTCTCCACCAGGGCGTGCAGCGCGGGGATGTCGCCGGGGGCAGCGTCTCTGAAGATCGTCTCAGTCATGGCTCAACATATCCGCGACCGCTTCGCCGATGGCCAGCGAACTGGTCAGGCCCGGGCTTTCGATGCCGAACAGTGCGACTAGGCCCTCGATGCCGTGATGGTCGCGCCCGCTTAGCTGAAAGTCCGGCTGATGCTCGCCGGCCCCATGCAGTTTCGGCCGGATGCCGGCATAGTCGGGCGTCAGGGCGCCGTCCGGCAGCCCGGGCCAGAAGCGGCGGATATAGGTCGCGAACCCCTCGGCCCGAGCCGGATCCACGGAATAGTCCTCGGTCTCGACGTATTCGAGATCCGGCCCGAACACCGCCTGCCCGCCCAGGTCCTTGCGGTAGTGGGTGCCCAGCGCCCCGGCGATCGGGGGCGGATAGATCAGCCGCTCGAACGGCGCGTTGCCCGTCAGCCGGAAATAGACCCCCTTGCCGAAATGGCCCTTGGGAATGCTTTCGGCCGGAAAGCCGTCGATCCGCCCCGCGACCTCCTGCGACGACAACCCGGGCGCGGTGACCAGCAGGCGACAGGTCAGGGTCGCCCCGCCTTCCCCGCCGGCCGTGATCGTGAACCCGCCGCCCGGCAGGAGCGCGGCGCGCTCGAACGGTGTCGAGACCACGACCGATCCCCCGCCGTCCGCGATCTCGCCCTCCAGCGACAGCATATAGTCGTGGCTGGCGAACACGCCGCTCTCGGGCGACAGGATGGCGGCGTGGGCGTTCAGCCCGGGCTCCATCGCCCGCGTCTGTTCACCTGACAGATGCTCCAGCCCCTCGACGCCATTGGTTGTCGCCTGGACGAAGATCGTCTCGATCAGCCCGATCTCGTCTCCCTGAGTCGCCACGACCAGCTTGCCGCATTTGCGGTAGTCGATCTTGTGCGTCTCCAGATAGGCGTAGAGCGCGCGCCGACCCTCGACGCAGAACTTCGCCTTCAGCGACCCGGTCGGATAATAGAGCCCGCCGTGGATGACCTCTGAGTTCCGCGAGGACACGCCCTGCCCGATGTGCGGCTCCTTCTCGAGCACGAGCACGCTTAGCCCCCGCTTCGACAGCGCCCGCCCGCAGGCCAGGCCGACGGCCCCGGCCCCCACCACGACCGCGTCGAAGTCGAAATCCGTCATTCGGGCTTTCCGTAGCGCCGCGCCGCCTCTTCCTCGAAACTGCCGATCAAGGAAGACACCGCGCGATCGAAATTGGCCTGGAGCGCGGCGTTGAGCAGCGGCGACTTGAAGGCGAAGTCGATCATGAACTCCAGCCGGGTACCCTCTGGAATCGCATGGAAAATCCAACGGTTCTTCAGGTGTCGAAACGGGCCGCGCAACAGGCCGACATCCACCGATGGCACGTTACGGTCATGCCGCACCCAGGTGGAAAACCGCTCCTTCAGGAACGAGAATCCGACGGCCGCCTCGGCGTCCAGCAGGGACACGCCGGGGCTTTCCTCACGCCGGTTCCACACCCGCATGGCGCTGACCCATTTGACGAAGCGCGGATAGGCCTCCACGTCCGCCACCAGATCGGCGAGCTGGGCGGGCGTATAGGGCAGGACTCGGGTGACGCGGTGGACGGCCAAAAGGTCGTCAGCGTCCCGTTTGCGCCAGACGCGCCGCCCTCAGCCGGGCGAAGTCGTCCCCGGCGTGGTGCGACGACCGCGTCAGCGGGCTCGACGACACCATCAGGAAGCCCTTGGCCCGGGCGATCGCCTCATAGGCCTTGAACTCTTCGGGCGTCACGAACCGGTCGATGGCGGCGTGTTTGCGCGTGGGCTGCAGGTACTGGCCGATGGTGATGAAGTCGACGCCGGCGGAGCGCATGTCGTCCATCACCTGCATGACCTCCTCCTTGGTCTCGCCCAGACCGACCATTATGCCGGACTTGGTGAACTGTTTGGGGTCGCGTTCCTTGACCATCTGCAGCAGGCGCAGCGAGTGGAAATAGCGCGCCCCGGGCCGGATCTTCAGATACAGCCGCGGTACGGTCTCCAGGTTGTGGTTGAACACGTCGGGCGTCGAATCGATAACCACCTCGGCCGCCCTGTCCTTGCGCAGGAAGTCGGGCGTCAGGATCTCGATCGTCGTGTTGGGCGCCTGCAGGCGGATCTGACGCACGACCTCGGCGAAGTGGGCCGCCCCGCCGTCGGAGACATCGTCCCGGTCCACCGAGGTGATCACCACATGGTTCAGACCCAGCTGCGACACGGCCAGCCCGACCTTGGCCGGCTCTTCCGGGTCCAGCGGCTGGGGCAGGCCCGTCTTGACGTTGCAGAAGGCGCAGGCCCGCGTGCAGGTGTCGCCCATGATCATCAGGGTGGCGTGTTTCTGGCTCCAGCACTCGCCGATGTTCGGACAGGCCGCCTCTTCGCAGACAGTGACCAGCCCCTTGGAGCGGACGATGTCCCGGGTCGCATTGTACTGACCCGATCCCGGCGCCTTGACCCTGAGCCAGTCAGGCTTGCGCAGCACAGCCGTCTCGGGCCGGTTCTGCTTTTCCGGATGACGCAGGTCTGACGGCTTGCGCGTCAGGGTGTCGATGAGGGTGACCATCGAGGCGGGCCGGGCTCCAGGAACTTGAACAGGGTATGTCGTCGTTCCGCCTTCGGAAGGCAAGTCACGGCCTGTGTCGGTGTGCAAGCGCGCCTGACTGACCCAGATGGACCCGCCCTTAAACAGACTCGCTCAACGGCCGCTAAGGGTGGGGAGCGGACATTGATCCCAGTGCTTAAGGCGGAGGAACCCGCGCGGACATCAGTTAGGATTCAAGAGCCAGCCCGGGCAGCGCTTTACGCCGATGCAGCTAGGGCGGCGCGAGGGCTGCGATGCGGCAACGCCCGCCGTGCTCCAATCAACGTCTGACGTAGTTCCGGATGAAAGCGCGGGCGCGGTCGATGACCGGCTTGGAAGCCGGGTGGTCGCCGCCCACGTCGGCTACCGTTTCTGGTGCGCCCATAGCGCGAAGTGCCGCATAGGTTCCCGCTACTTGGGCTTCGCGAGACACCGTTCGGTCCGGCAAGACGAAGTCGGTCGACCCCGTGAGGCCCAGTCGACCGGCGATCTCGGGGTAGATCGGCCAGACGCCCTGGCTGATTAGCGTATCGTTCGCAGATGTTTCCGGTTCGACGGCGGCGATCCCGGCCCGCTGTAAAAGTTGCCTCATGACATCGCCGAGCACCTCGGACACAGGATGGTTGATTGTGCTCATAAATGGGTGCAGCGGCTTGGTCAGCCAGACCGACGCGTCGAGGCCAATCGCCGCCCATTCATGGCTCATAATGTCGGCCGCCGCGCCGAAAGCATCGAAATAGCCTAGGGCCGAAAAAGTCAGCGCGTTGAACAGTGTTAGCGCCCGCGCCTCGTCTAGGCCTTCGAGACAGGCCGCAGCAGCGATGCTGGAGTGATAAGGCCCAGCGGCCGCGTTCACGATCACACCCTTATCGAACAGCAGGGCGCAATCGGGGTGGAACCCTCGGAAAATGACCCACGGAGCCGGAAGGCTACGACGGCCTTCTGCCTGTATCGCCCTGTGGCGTGACAGAACGGAGATCCTCGGCCCAGAAGCGATGGCCGTTCTGCGCGCCCGTCACGATCTCATAACTGGGGAAGTAGTCCACGAGGGAGAAGGTTTCGGCTGCCATGCCGGCGGCGACACGTAAAACGGATTTGGAGTATGTGTTCGCCGCCAGGACGTGCTGGCCCGTGAACGTGGCAACTAGCGGTACGGGTGACACCGTCAGCATGATCTTCAGTGTCGGATTCAAAACTCGCGCAAGCTCGATGAAGCCGTGAAGGTCTTCCGCAACCTCTGCCACCGTCAGATTATGCGGGCGGATATGATCCGCGTTGGCTGGCGCACCGGCGACACCTGGGGCTGAGGGAAAGGTGGCGCCGTTTCGGGTCGAGATCCAAGCTTCCGTCGGCCCTAGAGTGAATATGAAGACGTCGGCTGCCTCGAACATCGTCCGCACGGCCTGCATGTGGGTCCGGCGATCTGCCTCCAGTGCGTCCAGCGTCGCGAACCCGTCCGGCTCTACTTGCGGACGAAAAGGATCGATGAAGCCGTCTGCCCGACGCCACGCTCCTTCAAGCGGTGCAAAGAGGCCGAACGCCCGTTGCAAAAGCTGCAACAGTTGTCGGGCCGTGTAGATGTTGCCGAACCGCGCCGGATAGACGCCGAACTGACGGCCGGGATCGCCCGGCTCCGTAATCATCGATCTGTAACCCTCGTGTCGCAGAGCGCCTGCGATGTGCTGGGCGAAGCAGCTGCCTGCCGCAGCAATCCGATCGCTCGGTGAGATGACGAAACCCGCCTTGACGACCGGTTGCACGGCTTCGCCAGTCCGATCGCTGACCGCGCGTGACCAGAAAGCTTGATCGGGAGCTTGTCTATACGGGTTCTCCACGCCGGCATCCCAGTCAAAGCCGCGAGCCATTTGCAACCTAGCATCCAGAACAAGGGCACAGTGGCTGCTTTCGGTGAGGAGACGGCCATCTCATTATCAAAGGGTGTAAGGCAACTTGGTTCACCGTCCGCAAGCGGACAAGAGGGACGTCGGCTAAGGGTCGAAGGCGGAAGCTGGTCCGAGCGTGGGATCGGAGCCCGTCAAACATTAAGGCCGACACCTCGCGCGCCCAGAGCCTCACCCTGCGTAACGCATCTTTTCATCGTGGCGGCGCTTAACTAGTTTGCGCGCCTGACAGCGAGGGGGCGGCGACAATGCCCTCCGGAGGAGACGCGTATTGTTTAGGCCCGGCCTCGACCCATCGGCAGGCGACGAATCCCTGTTCGACGCCCTGATCGCCGCCCGCGCCCGCTACGGCGACAAGGAGATCCTGGAGGACCAGGACAGGAAGCCTCTCACCTACACCGGGCTGATCCGGGCGGCCTTCGTTCTCGGGCGCAAGATCGCATCCATGACCCAGCCGGCCGAGCGGGTCGGCATCCTGCTGCCGTCGTCGATGGGCGTCGTCGTGACCTTCTTCGGCCTGCACGCCTTTGGGCGGGTGCCGGTGATGCTGAACTTCACCTCGGGCCAGCGGAACCTGAAGGCAGCCATCGATGCGGCCGGGGTCAGGAAAATCCTCTGCGCCCGCCGCTTCGTCGAACAGGCCAAACTCGAGGACCTGATTGCGCAGCTGGCCGCGGTCGCCGAGATCGTCTGGCTGGACGACGTGCGAGAGAGCATCGGCCTGCAGGACAAGCTGTTCGGCCTGATGGCCGGCCTGATGCCCAAACGCTTCCGCGTCACCGTCCAGCCCGATGATCCGGGCGTGGTCCTGTTCACCTCGGGCAGTTTCGGCGCCCCTAAGGGTGTGCTGCTGAGCCAGAAGAACCTCGTCGCCAACGCGCGTCAGGTGAATGCCCACATTCCGCTCGATCCGAACTGGGTGATGTTCAATCCCCTGCCGACCTTCCACTGCTTCGGCCTCACCGGGGGCGTCATCCTGCCCATCCTGAACGGTCTGAAGACCTTCCAGTACCCCTCCCCGCTGCACGGCAAGCAGATCGTGGCCCTGCTGGCCGAGGTCAACGCGTCGATCCTGTTCGCGACGGACACCTTCCTGAACCAGTGGGCGCGCGTGGCCTCGCCCGACGACTTCCGCACCCTGCAGTTCGTGGTCGCCGGCGCCGAACGGGTCCGCGACGAGACCCATCACCTGTTCAACACCAAATTCGGCGGCGTGAAGCTGCTGGAGGGCTATGGCGCGACCGAGGCTGCGCCCGTGGTCGCCGTGAATCACCCCGATCGTAACCGGCCAGGCACTGTCGGCCAGCTTTTGCCCGGCATGGAGGCGCGACTGGAGGCAGTGGAAGGGATCACCGAGGGTCGGCGCCTGTTCCTGCGCGGCCCCAACGTCATGGCCGGCTACATGTCGCCCGAGGATCCGACGAAGATCGATCCGTTGGCGGGCGGCTGGCACGACACCGGCGACATCGTCGACATCGACGACGAGGGCTATATCGCCATCCTCGGCCGGGTGAAGCGGTTCGCCAAGATCGGCGGCGAGATGGTCTCCCTGAGCGCCGTGGAGGGTCTGGTCCAGTCCGTCTGGCCCGAGCAACGCCATGCCGTCATAGCGATCGCCGACAGCCGCAAGGGCGAGAAACTGGTCCTGGTCACCGAGCGCAGCGACGCCGACGTGGGCAAGATCGCCGAATGGGCGCGCGAACACGGCGCGCCGGAACTGGCTGTACCCAAGAAGATCGTCAGGGTGCGCGAATTACCCGTGCTCGGAACCGGCAAGACGGACTATGTCGCGATCCAGTCGCTGGTCGATCTGGCCGAGGCGGCCTGATCCGCAAGATCTTGGCCTAAGAATATTTTCCTCCTCGGGTCTTGCGAGGCCGGTTGCCGACGACCATGTGTCGATCGGGTCTTTGACAACCAGAGCAGAGATTTTGTCGGGCTTCGCATAATCGAGTCCGTCGGACTCACCGAGACGCGACAAGCGATTGAATTTGCACAGGCGACGAGTCGGTTTGTCCGTCTTGTCAGGGTGTTTTTCGTCCGGACAATCCCCCTCTCCCCGTGCACTTGGGCGAAGGCCGGGGGTCCAGATGGCGAACGCGGAAGCTTGCGCATGAGGCCGGCGCTCAGGTCCCGGCCGACTGAACCCGTGATCTGGATCCCGGCCTTCGCCGGGGTGCACGGGAACGGGGTTAGCCGATCCGCACGCCGGTCATCGAGATCGAGCCGCCCTCGATCACGTCGTTGAAGAAGGCGACAGGCTCACCCGGCTCGGCCTGTGCGGCGACGTAGAGCAGCGGCAGATAGTGTTCATCGGTCGGCACGCTCAGTTGCGCGTCCTCGGCCAGATCGATCCAGTCGATCAAGGCGTCATGGTCGCCGCGCACGAAGGCCGACTTCACCGCCGTGTTGAAGCGGGTCGCCCACGGCCAGGGGTCGCCGCCATCCCGCTTCCATGTGCGCAGGTTGTGGACGAAGTCGCCGCTGCCGGCGATGACATAGCCCTCGTCGCGCAAGGGCTTCAGTCCCTTCGCCAGCTCATAGTGCTGGCGGGCCGTCAGGTCGCGATTGAGCGATAACTGCACGACCGGCACATCGGCCTCGGGCCAGACGTGGGTCAGCACCGACCAGGTTCCGTGATCCAGCCCCCATGTCTTGACGGGCTGGGCGCCGACCAACTCGGCGACCCGCCGCGCCAGCTCCGGCGACCCGGGCGCCGGATACTGCATCGCATGTAGTTCCGGGCCGAAGTTACCGAAATCATGAATGGTTTCAAGCCGCTCTTGCGCCGTTACGCCGATCCCGCGCGTCTCCCAGTGGGCTGACACCATGACCACGCCCTTCGGCTTGCCCGTGGCCTCGCCGACCGCGCGCCAGGCGTCGACATAGGGACCGCCCAAGGCGTTCATCGGCGAACCGTGGCCAAAGAAGACGGCGGGCTGACGCATGGCGACTGGCTTCCTGATTATTGAAACAACTACAGTAGCAGATGTGGCGATCCTCGCTCGCCGTTCAAGCCCCCGCCCTGCCGATCGGACATAGCCTTGCGTAGAGCGACGCCTCGTCGGGAACCCGCTGGCCCCGCCCCGCCCGGAAGCGATGCTCCACCGCCATGGCCTGCTGTTCGATGTTCAGCGCGTCCCAGCCGCAGGGCGCCTCGGGGTAGCCATAGGCCGAGGGGCCGTCCCCTGCCCTGATCTTCGCGGCCAGCAGGTTCATCCCCGCCTGGGCCTGCCAGACATGGACCAGTTCGTGGATCAGCACGGCCTGGAGCGCGACGGGCGCGACGGCGAAATCTCCAGGCAGGCTCCGGCCCGGCCACAGGATCCAGTCCCGCCCGAACCAGCGCCCCGGGACGAACGCCCGATCGAACGGCCACGGCGTCGGCAGGAGCCGGATGCTGTCGAAGTCGAGCGCGTCCCCGAACTCGCCTCGGGCCAGTCTCTGCTCCGCCCCGGTCAGCCCCCGGATCACGGCGGACCGTAGCGCGCCGAGGCGCCGACCCACTCCCAATGCCAGGGCTCGTAGAGATAGGGCACGAAACCGAACCGGCCGGCGTTCCGGACCAGCCAGCGATAGGTCGCCCCCTGGGTCATATGCTGGCGGCTCGCCGGGCTGGTCGAGTCGACGCCCATGCCGAGCAACTGGCCGACATAGAGATCGACCGCCGTGCCGGTCCTGTGCGGCGAACACACCGCCCGCCTGAGCCCGTCACAGTTGCGCTCTGTCGCGCAACGGGCCGCATCGGCCTCGGGATCGCGGAAGCCGGAGAAGATCTGCAGCAACTCCGGATCATTGTGGACCTCGGGGACCTCGGCGCGGGCGGCGGCGACCATGCGGCGGTAGGAGGCCAGCACGTCGCGCCTCAAGAGCCGTGTCAGCCGGTCGGCATGCTCCTCTGGCGCCTCGAGATAGCCGAGCTCGCGCAGCGGCGGCGGATCAGGGCACTCATCGCGCACCCGCGCCATCACGAAAGGCCGCCGTTCCTGCAGCACCCCTTTCAGCACGACGAAAGTCGCCTGGTCGAAGACGCCGGTGGCGGCAAGGCCATAGCGGGTCTGGAAGGCCGCGAGGGATGAGGCGAAGTCGGACGTGCCCGGCTCGCAGTCGGTGCCGATCTCCTTCTGGAGCAGGGGAAGATAGGTCCCCCATCCCCATTCGGTCGCCCCGAACGGGGTCCACTCCAGGGAGTAGAGGGAGATGGCGTTGGCGACCGCCTGACCGGCCCACTGGCCGCGCTGGGTCTCGCATCGCCCCTGGGCCGAGGCGGCGTCGGGCAGGCCCCAGGCCAGGGCCGCCGCCACGATCAGTCCCGCCATCGCCACGCGCATGGAGAGAGGAAGCCTTACCGTTGCGGTGCAAGCAAGGCCCCTCTTCCGTCGCGCTCAAAACTGGCATGATCAGTGCGTGCGCCGACTCAAGGCGACGCCGCTGGAACCCTGCATGTCCGACGCCATCGCCCCCACGTCGACGAGGCGCAGCAACGGCGTCCTCGCCGCCTTCTCGTCTGTCTGCCTGCCGCTGGCGGCCTTCGGCGTGGCCCTGCCGGTCACACTGCCGGAGTTCTACGCCACCCATGTAGGCTTGGAGCTGGGCGTCGTGGCGGCGGTGTTCATGGCGGTCCGCCTGATCGACATCACCTTCGACCCCTTCATCGGCTGGGCCATGGACCGGACCAGGAGCCCGTTCGGCCGCTATCGCCCGTGGATGGTCGCCTCGACCCCGATCCTGATGCTGGCGGCCTTCATGATGTTCGTGGTGGTCCAGCCCGGTGCCGGGCCGGTCTATCTGTTCTCCTGGCTGCTGGTCCTCTACCTCGGCTTCTCGATCGGGACCCTGGGGCAGCTCGGCTGGGCCTCGGTGCTGGCGCCGGAATACGACCAGCGCAGCCGGGTCTATGGCTGGTGGCAGGTGTTCAACATCATCGGGGTGATCCTGATCCTGATCCTGCCGACGGTGGTGATCCAGACGGGCCTCGGGGACTATGCCGACGGCGTGCGGATCATGGGCTGGGCCATCCTGATCGCCCTGCCCGTCACCATAGCCCTGGCCCTGTTCGTGGTGCCGGAGCCGGTCAACGCCGGCGCCGCGCCGCACGGGGGGCCGCGCGCCTATCTGGACCTGTTCAAGCGGCTGGCGGTGCGCAAGCTTTTGCTGGCGGACGTGGTTCTGGGCGTCGCGCCGGGGATCACGGGGTCGCTGCTGTTCTTCTTCTTCGGCCAGATCAAGGGCTACGGCCACACCGAGGCGTCGCTGTTCATGCTGCTGTATTTCGTCGCCGGCCTGATCGGCGCGCCCTTCTGGGCCTGGCTGGCGACGCGGATCGGCAAGGACAGGGCGCTGGCCGTGGCCAGCCTGGTGTTCGCCGTCTTCTATGTCGGGGCGACCCTTGTGCCCGGCGGTAGCTTCGCCCTGACGGCCGTCGCGATGTTCATCGCCGGGCTTCCCTATGCGGCGGGGCTGTTCCTGCTCAGGGCCATGATGGCGGACGTGGGCGACGAGGTGCGGCTGGAGACCGGGGTGGACCGGACCGGGCTGATGTTCTCCATCCTGTCGGCGACGACCAAGGTGGGGCATGTCGTGGCCCTGATCCCCTATCTGATCCTGCAGTGGGTCGGCTTCCAGGCGGTGCCGCCTGCGGGAGGCAACAGCGGGAGCTCGCTGCTGGTGCTCCAGATCCTGTTCATCGCCCTGCCCGGCCTGCTGCTGGCCAGCGCGGCCCTGCTGCTGAAGAACTATCCGCTGACGCCGGCGCGTCACAACGAGATCCGGCGTGAACTCGAGGCCCGCGACGGGACTGCGGCATGAGCCCGACGGACCGGCTGAAGGGGATCATGGTGCGGCTGCGGGACCCGGATGGCGGCTGTCCGTGGGACGTCGAACAGACCTTCGAGACCATCGCCCCCTATACGATCGAGGAGGCCTATGAGGTCGCCGACGCCATCGATCGCGGCGACATGGGGGAGCTGAAGACCGAGCTCGGCGACCTACTGTTCCACGTGGTCTTCCACGCGCGGATGGCCGAGGAACAGGGGCTGTTCGCCTTCGACGACGTGGCCGAGGCCATGTGTGGCAAGCTGGTCCGGCGCCATCCCCATGTGTTCGGCGAGGAGGACCCTCAGATCTCGGGCCCGGCCCAGAAGCTGCGCTGGGAGGACATCAAGGCGGCGGAGCGCGCGGGCAAGGCCCAGCACGGGGTGCTGGACGACGTGCCCGTCGGCCTGCCCGCCCTGCACCGCGCGGCCAAGCTGACGAAGCGGGCGGCGCGGGTCGGGTTCGACTGGCCCAGCACGGATGAGGTCTTCGACAAGCTGCACGAGGAGGTCGCCGAGCTGAAGGCCGAGATCGCCGCCGGGGACCTCGACAAGGCCCGCGAAGAGATGGGCGACCTGCTGTTCGTCGTCGCCAACCTGGCCCGGAAACTGGGGGTCGAGCCCGAGGACGCCCTGCGCGGGACCAATGCCAAGTTCGTGCGCCGGTTCGGCTTCATCGAGGCGGAGCTTGCCAAGGACGGGCGGACGCCGGAGCAGTCGGACCTGGCCGAGATGGACGGCCTGTGGGACGCGGCCAAGGCGGCGGAGCGGATCTGATCCCTCTTCCGGTGGGAGAGGGCTTGAGCCTCCGGGAGCGCAGCGATCGGTCAGGCGAAAGGGTGAGGGTCGGTTGTATCCGGCGTCCCGCGACGGCTTACGCCGACTGAGAAATCCGACCCTCATCCGTCTCGCTTCGCGAGCCACCTTCTTCCACCGGGAGAAGGAAGTCTGAGGGCGGATTGGACTCCGAAAAAATAGGGTGCAAGGAGTCCATTTCCTGAGGTGTTATCTCAGGAATTTTTGGCACTGCATTCAAATAATTGACATTCAAGTCTTCGGACGCGACCAGCTTCAGGGGCTCGCGTCTGGACTCCAGCAAGGGCGGGGCGATGTCGGGCAGGTCGGCCATGACCTCGGATCGGGCGCGGTCGGCGAGGCTGTCGTAGACGCGCATCCAGGTCGAGGCCTCGGACGCCCGCCCCATGCCCAGAGCCCGGCGGATGTTGAGGAAGGCCTCGGCGGCCAGGTCGGCGAAGCTGACATTGTCGTCGGGATGGTATTCGCCGAACTCGGGCGGCGCCTCGCATCCCGGCTGATCCATGCGCCGCCAGCCCCCGAGCCGCGCGTGCTGCCGGAAGGAACTGAGCGACATGCCGTACCGCTGGCAGACGGTCGTCGCCTTCACGCCTGCCAGATACTCCCGCCGGGCATGGTCCCAGTAGTCGCCGCCGAGACCGTCGAGGTTGGCGGGGTTGAGCTGAGTGTCGGAGGTCATGGCGGGAGGCTGCCATGCGGCTACGTCAGAATCGGTCGCGGCTATCGCGCCGCTCAGAGGCTTTCGCTGTTTCCCTATTGCCCGCGCACGATTCGATTGACGACATGGTCGCCGTTCGAAGCCGTATCGTTCCACGCCTGGCCCACCGCCACCTGGGGGAACGCATGACAGTACGAAAACGGTATGGAGATCGGGCGCCGCTGGGTCAGGCACAGTCGGCTTCCCCGCACGCGCCAAACGCCGCTCGACCGGTTGCCGCCACGTCCCTGAGCCCGGAACGTGTGGTCGGCGCTCAGCCAAAGCCGGGCCTGCCGTCCGTCCGGGTGGGTAGATACGATGGTGTTACCGAAGGTCGGCGCCAAAGCCGAGTCCTGTGCTTGCGCAGATGCCCCAGCCAAGCCCAGACCCAGGGCGGCGGCTATCAGGACAACCGATTTCAGGCTCATGAAACCTGCCCGGCGCGAGCGGTTTCAATCTCGAACTCGATCGGTTTGAAGCTGTGGTTGTTCGACTGAAGCGCGGAGCACGCCGTCAGCGCCACGATCAGGTCCATCTGCGCCTCCAGCAGAATGTGGTCGCCAGCCTTGCTCAGGGGCGGCGCGACCGTCAGGACGCCCGTCTCGCCATCGACCCGCACGTTCATGAAGACATTGAACGCCGTCGGGATCTGGTCCGGCAGGATCCCGAAGGGCTGGAGCGCTTCCGCGAGGTTGCCGAAGCAGCCCCGATGGGGATCGGTGTCGCCATAGATGATCCGGAAGGTGTCTTTCGAACAGGGCGTCAGAAGGAAGTCATGGCGACCGACCGTGTCTTCCACGATGGTCAGCATGACCCGGCTTCGGTTCGAATAGAGCGGGTCGCCGGTCGTCAGGAAAAGCCGACTGGCGTAGTCCAGCGTGCGGCCCGATGAGATCACCTCATCGGTGTCAGCGGCGTTGAAGGCCAGCAGGTCCGACACCTGCTCACCCCGGGGATCGATCACCTTCAGCCTGTCGCCCTTGTTGAGCCGGAACGCTGTCCCGCTGCGCGCGGCGATTTCATGTCTCATGGAGTAGGACCGCCCTGGACTGGAACGGGCAACGCCAGTGCGCGTCCACCGCACGACCGCTGTATTGACGCGCTTCCGACACCTCGCCGAACCGGGCCAGCATCGGGTTCTCGGTTCCTGCCAGAGCAAGGTCCCGCTTCAAGATCGTCCGCCGCATCGGCTCGTAGCGGCCCGTCTCACGCAGGTTCCGGAACTGGGCGTGCGGGTTGAAGACGATCGTAGGGCGCTCGAAGCGGCGGCCCGGCCGGCTGGCGGCCGGGTGGAGTCCCACGAGAAAGAAGGCCTCTCCGCCGAAGCTCAGGGCGAACTCCGGATGCTCCGGATCGACGCTGGCCCGTGGATCCGGCGTCTGGCCCAACCAGAAATCCTTGTCCGAAAGCGACTGCGCGCGCTGCCACAGGGCGGTTTCGAAAGCCGCTTCATCCAGCGTCCCGGGGCCCTCAAAAACGATGGCCAGGCTCTGGAATGGCGCGGGGTCGGTCCGATAGCGGGCAACGAACGCCATCAATGCTGCGTAGATCTGAAGGTCGTCCCAGGCGGATGTGAGGTCGCCGGCCCGATGGATCACGAGACCTCCGCGCGCCAGCGCCGATTTCGCTCCGACGCACGGAAAGGCCATGTCAGCAACGAAGGCCCGAAGTCTGTCCGCCCCGTCGAGCTCGGTGTCCCCAAGCGGAAGAGAGTCAGCTCGCATGAACGGGCCCCTCCGCCGGCCGATCCGCAAAGCGCGATTGACGGACCCGCCCGCGCGACGCGACCAGCCCCTCCAGGGCTCGACCAAGCCGATCCATCGACCGCATCTTGTCGCGCCAGGACAAGGCGATGACCGGACCGACGTCGGTCTTGTTGACGTCGACGATATAGATTCGACCGTCCGCCCGATCACGCAGGATATCCAGTCCACCCCAGTCCAGACCCATGCGTGCGGTGAACTGGCCGATGAGCGCGCTCTCTTCGCGGCTGAAGATCTCGGCAGGCTCTCGCAGGCTGGCCTTGCGATTGTGGATCGCGAACCGAGCGCCGGCCGGTTTGACCTTCAACCAGACAAGTACGGGAGCCCCGCCGACGCAGAGAGTCCTCAGGTCGTTGGCGCTTCCGTCGGCGTCCGTGGTGTCGATCAGTCGCTGATAAACGCAGTCGGACCGCAGGGCATCGCCGGATCCCATGATACGGCCGTCGTGAACGCCGTTCTTCTCGGACTTCTCGACGACAGGGCCGTGGTAGGTGGTCGGGTCAACCCGGAGCGGATAGGCGAAAACCGCTTCGAAGGTTTCGGCGACGTGGCTCTTCGACACGTCGGTGCACCGCACATTCAGCGCTTCGCCGCCGAGTGGGGCCTCCCCGGCGGTGACATCATCGAAGTAGAATTCGATGTCGGCGTCCGCCCGATGTCTGGCGACACCGATTCCGGCCCACAGCGCGGCTCCTCGCACCAGATACCAGGGTCTTGGCCGATCGGGCGCGTACCAGATCATTCGACGGTCGCCCCGGACCAGCCGAGCGAGCGTCGCCCAAACGGCCCTTAGCCAGAGGACGGCCAGGTAAGGGATCCAGGCCCAGATTTCGGCGATGAGCTTCTCATCGACCGCGAGGTTGATGTCCGTCTTGCGAACCCTGACGCGGCCGTTCGAGAATTGGAAATCGGACAGCCATCCATGTTGCCGGCTGATTTCAGAGGGGGGGTGCGACATCGGAGACAGAAGCGTTCGGCAACGCTTAGGTTCCAAACGGGAAATGGGACCGGCCGGATCGGAGCCGAGGCCCCAGGGGTCAGCGCCGGATCAGACATCCATCCGCACAGCAACCATGGCCAGCTTGCCGCGGCAGACCGGCCCTCACCCCGCCTGAAACTGCCGCTCGAACCGTCCCATCGCCTGCGGGTCCAGCCGCACGGTCAGCCGCATCCGCCCCTCGGCGTCCGTGTCGCGCGCCGTGACCCGGCCGTGCGCGTAGAGCCAGGCCAGGGCCTCGCCCTGTGAGGGCTGCAGCACCAGTTCCGTCTCGGGGTCGTCGTCGATCAGGTCGGTGATGGCCTGGCGCAGGCGTTCAATCCCCTCCCCGGTCCAGGCGGAGACGGCGACCGAAGCATTGCCCGAGCGGGCGGCCTGGCCCTCGATCTCTTCGCGGACCTCGGGGTCGAGGAGGTCGGTCTTGTTCCAGACCTCGAGGATGCGGCGCGGCTTGATCGTCCCGTCAGGATTGGCGGGTTGCTCGATCTGTTTCAGGACCTCCTCGACATCCTTCGCCTGGGCGGCGGTGTCGGCCGAGGCGATGTCGCGGACATGCAAGATCAGGTCGGCCTCGCCCACCTCCTCCAGGGTCGCGCGGAAGCTCTCGACCAGTTCGTGCGGCAGGTCGGAGATGAAGCCCACCGTGTCGGCGATGATGGCCGGGCGACCCTGGGGCAGGCGGATGGTGCGCTGGGTCGTGTCGAGGGTGGCGAACAGCAGGTCCTTGGCCAGGACCTCGGAGCCAGTCAGCCGGTTGAAGATCGTCGACTTGCCAGCGTTGGTGTAGCCGACCAGGGCGACGGCCGGGAACGGGGCCTTCTTGCGCTGTTTGCGGTGCAGGCCGCGCGTGCGGCGGACCTCCTCCAGCTCGCCCTTCAGCTTGACGATGCGGTCGGCGATCAGGCGGCGGTCGAGCTCGATCTGGGTCTCGCCGGGGCCGCCGGTCGAGCCGGTGCCGCCGCGCTGGCGCTCCAGGTGGGTCCAGGTGCGGACGAGGCGGGATTTCTCGTAGTCGAGCCGGGCCAGTTCGACCTGCAGCTTGCCCTCCTTGGTGCGGGCGCGACGGCCGAAGATCTCCAGGATCAGCCCGGTGCGGTCGATGACCTTGCAGTCCCATTCCTTCTCCAGATTGCGCTGCTGGACCGGGGTCAGGTCGAAGTCGATGACGGCGGCCTCGGCCTCGGCGGCGCGGATCAGGGCCGCCAGTTCCTCGACCTTTCCGGCCCCGAACAGGGTCGCGGGCGTGGTCTTGCGCAGACGCACGATCTCCTCGGCACGGACGTCGAGGTCCAGGGCGCGGGCGAGGCCGGCGGCCTCCTCCAGACGCTCACCGGCCGGGCGAGAGGCGCGCTCGCCGAGATCGGGGTGGATGACGACCGCGCGGATGAGCGGCACGGAGTGGTCGATGAGTTTGGCGTTCAAAGGGTCTCTGTCGGTTGTCGGGCGGAGGCGTCAACATGGGCCGCCTGGGCGGCCATCGCCAGTGGTCAGCGTGCGATGCTTGTCATCCCGGCCGTAGCGAAGCGAAGATCCGGGACGCCAGACGATGAAGTTAGTCCTCCCGGAAATCGCGTCAGCGATTATCCGGGGAACGGTGGGACCGCACCTGACGGTCTCCCGGACAGCCGCTTCGCGTCTTCCGGGAGAGTCGAAGGAATTGGTCGGCGTCCCGGATCTTCGCTTCGCTTCGTTCGGGATGACAAGGCCACTTGCCTCAGTCCTCGTCGGCCTCGGGTTCGTACAGCTGCACGGGCGCCGACGGCATTATCGTCGAGATGGCGTGCTTGTAGACGAGCTGCGACTGGCCGTCGCGACGGAGCAGCACACAGAAGTTGTCGAACCAGGTCACGATGCCCTGCAGCTTGACGCCGTTGACGAGAAAGATCGTCAGCGGGGTCTTGGTCTTGCGGACGGAGTTGAGGAAGGTGTCCTGAAGGTTCTGACGCTTGTCTTGCGACATGGCAGGTTGGTCCTGTTCTTTCTTGGTTTTCACCGCGTCGGGGAGATCGCGGCTCCGGATCGAACGCCCGGTTCGTCACCTTAGACGCTGGCGCTCGCGGGTCGCAACAGGCCCGGTAACCGATTTCATCCCGATGGATTTCGAGGTCGCGCAACCAGAGAGCGCGAGGCTTAGACGCCCTCCATCCGTGCACCTCGGCCTTCGCCGGGGTGCACGGAGAAAAATCAGACCGAGTCCCGCTTCGCCTCTTCCAGATAACGCGCGCGCAGCCGGGTCGCGATCGGACCGGGCTTGCCGTCGCCGATCTTTACCCCGTCGATCGAGACGGCGGGCATGACGAAGGCGCCGGCGGCGGTGAAGAAGGCTTCTTTCGCCTCCTTGGCCTCGTCGACGCTGAAGGGGCGTTCGTCGAGTTCGATCCCCTCCGCCTCGATCATCGCCATGATGGCGGTGCGGGTGATGCCTTTGAGGATATTGGCCTGGGTGTCGCGGGTGCGCAGCTTGCCGGACTTGTCGACGATCCAGGCGTTGGTCGAGGAGCCCTCGGTGACCAGACCCATCTCGTCGACCATCCAGGCCTCGTAGGCGCCCTTGTCGCGGGCCGCCTGTTTGGCGAGGACGTTGGGCAGCAGGCCGACCGTCTTGATGTCGCAGCGGCCCCAGCGAATGTCGGGATGGGTCACGACGGCGACGCCCTTGGCGGCCTGGGCGTCGGACTTGCGCGCGCTCAGCGACTTCGACGTCACGACCACGCTGGGCGGGGTTCCGGGCGCGGGAAAAGGGTGGTCGCGGCGGGCCGTGCCGCGCGTGACCTGCAGATAGACGATGCCGTCGCGGACGCGGTTCCTGCGGATGGTTTCCTTCAGCACGCGGGTCAGGGAGTCGACCGACATGGGGATGTCGATGCGAAGCTCGTTGAGACTTCGGTGAAGCCGGGTCATGTGGCCTTCGAAATCGGCCATCCGACCGTCGAACACCGACCAGACCTCATAGACGCCGTCGGCGAACTGGAAGCCTCGATCCTCGACATGGATCGTCGCCTCCGAGTGGCGCTGGTAGACCCCGTTCACATAGGCGACGCGCGACATCAGTCGGTATTCCCTTCGTCCTCGTCCCCGCCGCGCGAGGGCGACACGCCCAGCGACTTCAGCTTCCTGTGCAGGGCCGATCTCTCCATGCCGATGAAGGCGGCCGTACGCGAGATGTTTCCGCCGAAGCGCATGATCTGCGCCGCCAGATATTCGCGCTCGAACACCTCGCGGGCCTCCCGCAGAGGCAGGGCGATGGTGCGTTCGGCCCCCATCCCTGCCGCGCCGGTCGAGGCCACCTCCTGCGGCAGCATGTCGGCCGAGATCGGGTCGTTGAGGTCGCCGGTCGCCAGGATCAGCAGGCGCTCGACGTTGTTGCGCAGCTGGCGGACGTTGCCGGGCCAGGGATGGACCTGGAGCACGGCGATGGCGTCGTCGCCCAGTCTGCGGCGCGGCAGGCCCTGGGACACGCTGAGGGTCTCGATGAAATATTCGACCAGTTCACCGATGTCCTCGCGGCGCTCCGACAGAGGCGGAACGCGGATCGGCACCACGTTGAGGCGGTGGAACAGATCCTCGCGGAAGCGGCCCTCGGTGATCTCGATCTTCAGGTCGCGCGAGGTCGAGGTGACGACCCGGACATCGACCTGGACGTCCTGTTCGCCGCCGACACGGCGGAAGCGCTGTTCGACCAGGACGCGCAGGATGCGGCTCTGGCTCTCGCGCGGCATGTCGCCGACATCGTCGAGATAGAGGGTGCCGTTGTGGGCGCGTTCGAAGACCCCGATCTTGCGCGGACGGCCGTCGTGACCTTCCTCGCCGAACAGCTCAAGGTCGAGGCGTTCCGGCGTCATGCCGGCGGCGGAAATGGCGACAAACTCGCCGCGCGCACGGGGGCTGGCCTCGTGGATCTGGCGCGCCACCAGCTCCTTGCCCGAACCGGGAGGACCCGAGATCAGGACGCGGCTGTTGGCCGGGGCGACCTTGACGATGGTGGTGCGCAGGACCTGGGCGGCGGCCGAGCGACCGATCAGGCCTGTCGGGGTCATGGCCACGGTGCGGAGGCGGCGGTTCTCGCGCTTCAACGAGGCGGACTCGAGCGCGCGATCGATGACCACGACGAGCCGGTCGGACTTGAACGGCTTTTCGATGAAGTCGTAGGCGCCGCGCTTGAGGGCGCTGACGGCCGTCTCGATATTGCCGTGGCCCGAGATCATGACGACCGGCAGGTCGGCGTCGAGCGTCTTGACCAGGTCGAGCAGCTCCAGCCCGTCCATGCCGCCGCCCTGCATCCAGATGTCGAGGACGATCAGGCTGGGCTTGCGGGCGCGGATGCCGGCCAGGGCCTCCTCGGAGCTGGAAGCGACGCGGACGGAATGGCCCTCATCCTCCAGCAGGCCCGAGACCAGGTCGCGGATGTCGGCCTCGTCGTCGACGACCAGGATATCGGCTCCGGTGGAACGCATGACGCCTCGCTACTATTCGGCCGCCGGGGCGCCGGCGCCGCGAGGCTCCGTTTCACGCCCGGCCTTGCCGGTGGGGTTGAGGGGGAAGATCAGGCAAATCCTGGCGCCGTGCAGGCTGTCGGCATCTGACAGCTTCAGCTCGCCGCCGTGGTCTTCACAGATGCGCTTGACGATGGCGAGGCCGAGGCCCGTGCCCTTCTCGCGCGTGGTGACATAGGGTTCGGTCAGACGGTCGCGGTCGCGGACGGGCAGACCCTTGCCGTCGTCCTCGACGATGAAGGTGGCGATGCCGTCCTCGATCTCAAGCCGGGCGATGATGGCGACCTGCTCCTCATCGGCAGGCGTGGCGAGGCGACGGGCGGCGACGGCCTCGCCGGCATTCTTGAGGATGTTGGCCAGGGCCTGTCCGACCATGCGGCCGTCCGCCTTCAACTTCGCCCTCGGCAGGGGCTCGACCAGCTCGACCACGAGGTCGGGCGCGGCGACGCGCTGGGCAAAGACGGCTTCCCGCAGCAGTTCGGCCGGGTTCTCATTGGTGAAACGCGGCGCAGGCATGCGGGCGAAGGACGAGAACTCGTCGACCATCCGGCCGATGTCGCCGACCTGGCGGATGATGGTGTCGGTGCAGCGGTCGAAGATTTCGAGGTCTTCGGTGATCGCCGGACGGAACTTGCGCTTCAGCCGTTCGGCCGAAAGCTGGATCGGGGTCAGTGGGTTCTTGATCTCGTGGGCGATGCGGCGGGCGACGTCGCGCCAGGCGGCATTGCGCTGGGCCGTCACCAGACGGGTGATGTCGTCGAAGGTCAGCACCATCTCGCCGCCGACCCCGCCCTCGATGCGGACGCGCAGACGCCGGGTCTCGCCTTCGCGAGCGACGTCGATGTCCTCCTCGATATGGGCCTCGACGCGTTTCACCAGTTCCGCCAGTTCGGGTGCAACGACCCCCAGGGCCTTGCCTCGCACCTCAACTTCCGAGATCGAAAGCAGCTGCAAGGCGCTGTCATTGATGGCGGAAATCCGACCGCGCTTGTCCAGACCGATGACGCCGGCGCTGACGCCGGACAGGACGGTTTCGATGAAACGACTGCGGTCCTGCGCCTCCTCGCTGGCGGTTTTCAGCGCGGCCTGCTGGGCCTCGAGATCGCCGGTCATGCGGTTGAAGGCCTGGGACAGGGTGGCGATCTCGCCGGGCGCGCCGTCGGCCTCGACCCGCGCGCTGAAGTCGCCGGCCGCGACCTGATCTGCCGCCTTCACCAGACGACCGATGGGCCCGGAGATGGCGCTGGCCGCCGACATGCCCAGCCACACGGCGCCGACCAGCACCAGCAGGGCCGTCTCCAGATAGCTGAGGGCGAAGGCGGCCTGGATCCGGGCCCGGCTCTCCTCGGCGACACGATAGGACTCGATGGAGTCGCGGCCATTGCGCATCCGCTCGACGAGGCCGGGGGCCAGGGGGCGCACGACATACAGATAGGCATCGCCGTAGTCTGGCAACGGATAGAGGGCGCGGATGGTGTCGGGATGCTCGGTCACGGTCACCGGCACCTCCTCGCCCTCGGCGGCCTTCTCGAACTCCTCGCGCGGCGGGGCGACATAGGCGGGGGCATCGGGCAGGTCGCTCTGGGCCAGGACCTCGCCCTCGCCGTTCAGGATGTAGACGGCCGGGTAGCCGAAGAAATCGGCGATCTGGGTCAGGGCGCTGGAGAACTGGATGCGGTCGTCGAAAGCGCCGCGAACGCCGCCGAGTTCGTTGGCCATGCTGCCCAGGTCGCGTTCAAGACCGCCTCCGACATCCGCAACATAGGCCTTGCCGATGAAGGCTCCGTTGTTGACCGCGGAACGGACGTTGTCGCTGAACCACTGGTCCACGCCGCGATTGACCAGAAGGCCGAAGACGAGGGCGATCAGCACCGCCGGCACGACCGCCACCAGCGAGAACAGCGTTACGAAGCGCAGGTGAAGGCGCGCGCCCGGGTCGTCCTGCCGACGCTGGGACAATCTCAGAACCTGGCCGCCGATGATGGCCGCGAGGGCGACGATCAGGACCAGATTGGCCAGCAGGATGAACAGGACTGCGCGGCTGGCCGTCGAGCGTGCGTCATCGCCCGCGCTGGCTCCCGGGGCCACGGCGACCAGCCAGATGGCGGCGCCGGTGATCAGGAAGGCGATGACATAGGCGGCCCCGAAGGCGGCCCGCGCTCGACCGGCCGCGAGACGTCCCCAGAAGGAGGGGTCGCCTTCTGTTGCCGGAAGCGGGGCGGGCGTGTCCGTCATGTCCCGGAAGCTTCAACCACCTGTGGCGAAACTTCAACAGGAGAGTTGCTGAAATACAGCGAGGGTGGAGGCCGGTCCCAAAGGTCAGCGAGGGCTTCGCCAACCAGCGTGGGCTGTTCCAGCCGGCACAGGCGGCTCTTGGCCGTGCGGCGGTCGGCCGGATCGGCGGGCCAGGGCGCCTGTTCTACGTACCAGCCGAGGTGTTTGCGGAACATCCGCAGGCCCAGATGTTCGCCGTAGAAGTCGCAGGACGCCAGCATATGCGCGACGACGATATCGAACCGCTCCTGGCGGTCGGGCTCGACGAGGACCGTGCCGTCCCGCAGCGCGCGATCGAGGTGGGCGGCGAGCCAGGGACGGCCGTAGACGCCGCGACCCAGCATCAGGGCGTCGGCGCCGGACTGGTCCAGAGCCTCCCTCGCCTGTTCGGCGGTGATGATGTCGCCGTTGACGATGACCGGGATGGAGACCGCCGCCTTGACCGCCCCGACCGCATCCCAGTCGGCGGCTCCGGTGTAGAACTGCTGGCGAGTGCGGCCGTGGACCGTCACGGCCTTGACGCCGAGGTCTTCGGCGCGCTTCGCCAGCTCGGCGGCGTTCCTGGTGTCGTCGTCCCAGCCGAGGCGCATCTTGACCGTGACCGGTCGCGAGGTCGCCGCCACCGTCGCCGCCATGATCCGGCCCGCCAGGTCGGGCGTGCGCATCAGGGCCGAGCCCGAGGCCGAGCCGGTGACCTCCTTGGCCGGGCAGCCGAAATTCAGGTCGGTGATGTCGGCGCCGGCCGCCTCGGCCATGCGCGCACCCTGGGCCATGGCTGAGGGATCACGGCCGACCAGCTGGATGACCGTGAGCGGCAGGCCGTCGCCCACGGCGGCGCGGCGCACGACGTCCGGGCGGGCGCGGGCCAGTTCGGCGGCGGCCACCATCTCGGTCGCGACATAGGCCGCGCCGAGGCGGCTGGCGAGCAGCCGGAAAGGCAGGTCGGTGATGCCCGTCATGGGCGCCATCAGAACCCGGCCGGGAATGGCGACGTCGCCGATCTTAAACCCTGTGCTCATCCGTCCGTCAACACGCGAAGCCTGGCCCCTCGTCAACCGCCATCGTGGCCCCTAGAAGGCGAGGATGACATTCGCAGCGATCGTGGTGGCGGCCGGCTCGGGCTCCAGGGCTGGAGGCGACAAGCAGTGGCGGCCGCTGGGCGGCAAGCCCGTGGTCCGCTGGTCGCTCGAGGCCTTGCTCCATGCGGGGGCCGAAGAGGTCGTCGTGGTGGTCGCGGCGGACGGGTTCGCGCGGGCGGCCGAGGCGCTGGCCGGGCTGAGCAACTGGCGGGCCGTGGCGGGCGGCGCTGAGCGCGCGGACTCGGTGCGCGCCGGGCTCGAAGCCCTGACCGGGGCGCCGGATCGGCCCGTCCTCGTTCACGACGCCGCACGGCCCCTTCTGTCCGCCGAGGTGATCCGGCGGCTGCTCGAGGCCCTGCCGGGTGCGGATGGAGCCATCGCCGCCCTCCCCGTCTCCGACACCCTCAAGCGCGGTTCCGATCGCATCGAGGCGACTGTCGATCGCGGCGGCCTGTGGCGGGCCCAGACGCCGCAGGCGTTTCGCGCCGACCGCCTGCGGGCCGCCTATGCCGCCTGGCCCGAGGGTGCGGCGGCCACCGACGATGCGGCCGTGGTCGAGCAGGACGGGGGAACCGTTCGTCTGGTCCAGGGCGATCCGCGCCTGATGAAACTGACCTATCCCGAGGATTTCGCCATGGCCGAAGCGCTGATCGCCCGACAGACCCGCGTCGGTCAGGGCTTCGATGCCCACCGCTGGGGGCCGGGCGACAGCGTGTGGCTGTGCGGGGTCGAGATCGCACATGACCAGACCCTGATCGGCCATTCGGACGCCGACGCCGGACTGCACGCCCTGACCGATGCGGTGCTGGGCGCCATGGGCGACGGCGACATCGGCGACCACTTCCCGCCAACCGACCCGAAGTGGAAGGGCGCGGCCTCGGACCAGTTTCTGATCCATGCGGTCGAGCGGCTGGCGGCGCGGGGCGGGCGGCTGGTGAACGTCGACGTCACCCTGATCTGCGAGCGACCCAAGGTGAAGCCGCACCGTCAGGCCATGCGCGAACGGCTCTCCGCGATCCTGAATCTGCCGCTCGACGCCGTCAGCGTGAAGGCGACGACGATGGAGAAGATGGGGTTCACCGGACGCGAGGAAGGCCTCGCTGCCTCGGCTATCGCGACGATCGAATTGCCCGCCTGATCAAACGGCTGATGTCACCGCCGGAAGTGACGCCACAACGAGCCGAACAGGTTCACATAGTCGTCGGTCCAGGGTCGAACGTCGGTCTCGGCCAGGGTTCGCCACTGGGCCTGGTCACGGAACTCCGCCAGGCCCTCTTCCGTCGGCGACAGGATCAGGGCTTCGGTGGAGGCCTCGGCCATGTCCGGCGCGAGGGGCGATTCCTGATAGAGCTGATGCAGGTTCGCCGCGCCCAGGGCCTGCGCCGCCGCCGCGGCCGGCAGGGTGATGTCGAGGTTGCGATTCGACAGGTGCAGGATGACCACGCCGTCCGGCTTCAGCAGCTTCAGATAGCCCTCGATCGCCTCGACCGTCAGCAGATGGGTCGGCACCGAGTCCGACGAGAAGGCGTCGATCAGCAAGAGGTCGTAGGTGCCGGCCGTCTCGCGCGCCATGGTCAGCCGGGCGTCGCCGAGCACCGTCTCGATCGGGCCGTCGGCGCAGCCGGAGATGAAGCTGAACCACTGCGGATCGCGCGACAGCCGATCGACCATCGGATCGATCTCGAAGAATTTCATCTCGTCGGCCGCGCGCTTGTAGCCGGCCATGGCGCCGGACCCCTGCCCGACCACGCCGATCTTCAGGGCTGGACGGCGCAGCTGCAGCATCTGGGTCGTCTGACCGATCGGGCTGGCCGGCGCGTAGTAGAGGGTCGGCATGCAGGCGAAGGCCGGATTGCGGGGCTGGGCGCCGTGCAGGGTCGTGCCGTGCATCAGGATGTTGACCTGACCGCCGAGGCGCGGGTCCTCGGTGACGCCGATCTTCATCACGCCGAAGAAGCTGCGGTCGGTGAAGGCTGCCTCATAGCCGCGCGCGATATAGGCGGTCGACAGGGCGATGCCGGCGGCGATGATGACGAAGGCCGGGGTGCGATCGCGCAGGATGAAGCCGGCCAGGATCGGCGCCAGCATGATGAACTGGGTCAGGCCCGGCATATTGTCCGAGACGTTGTTGTTGAACCACCAGGCGAAGCCCCAGTCCGCCTGGAACACTGCCGACAGCAGCGGCGGCAGGCCGGTGGCGAGCACCGCGCCGACGAACAGATAGACCTCCCAGTTCCGGATCGGCGCCTTGTTCAGCGGCCGGGCCAGACCGGCCAGGACGAGGACCAGCGGGTATTCCCACACGCCGTTGAACAGCACCGGCGCCAGAAGGGCCGTAAAGGCGCCGCCGACGACCCCGCCCAGCGACATCAGCAGATAGAATTCGGTCAGCCGGTCAGGCGGAGGACGCCGCGCGGCCAGCCTTTGGTGACACATCAGGGCCAGCAGGAAGAAGGCCCCCAGATGTAGGCCGAACATCAGGATCCAGTCGCCGGTCTTGAAGGCTGTGAACGCGATACAGGCGAGGCTGACGGCCGCCGCAACGACCAGGGTGATCGGCAGCGGGATCCACGGCCTGTCCTGGAAGGCGATGACGAAGGTCAGCAGATAGAGGGCCAGCGGGATGACCCACAGGAAGGGCGCCGAGGCGACATCGGTGGCCAGGTGGGCGGTGACGCCGAGCATCAGGCTGGACGGCGCGGCGGCCAGAAGTACGAGGATGATCTTCTCGCGCCATGGGATCGGCGCGCTGGTCTCCAGACTGGCGACCGGCACCCCGCCGATCTGACCGCGTCGCCAGGCCACGACGGCCAGCGCCACGACCATCAGCATGAAGGCGGCATAGCCTCCGCTCCAGCTTACGCGCTGGCCTGACAGGGTCATGAGCGGTTCGAGGATGAGGGGATAGGCCAGCAGGGCCAGGAAGCTGCCGAGGTTGGAAGCGGCATAGAGGACATAGGGGTTCTTGCCGTCGGCGTGACCGACGCGAACCCGGGCGTACCAGGCCTGCAGCAGGGGCGCCGTCGCCGACAGGACGGCGAAGGGGGCGCCGACCGACAGGGCCAGGGTCGCCAGCAGCCAGCCGATCGGGGCGCTCGGATCAGGGTCGCCCAGCACACCGTTGATCTTCAGCGGCAGGAACAGGGCCGCCAGCAGCAGCAGGACCAGATGGGTCGCCATCTGGGCCCGCATCGAGGTCAGGCGCTGCAGCAGGTGGGCGTAGGCGTAGCCGGCCAGAAGCGCGGTCTGAAAGAAGACCATGGCCGTGTTCCAGACCGATGGAGAGCCGCCCAGCATCGGCAGGACCAGCTTGGTCACTATGGGCTGGACGACGAAGACCAGGGCCGCCGAGGTAAAGATGGCCACGGCGAACAGGATGGGCGTCACGCGATCGCCGCCCTCCATCGAAGGCGCGGCGTCGTCCGGCAGGGCTGTGTCGGTCATGGGGTCCCCGGTCTGGCGCGCGTGCTATCGACAGACGCACGCCACGGGGCCAGCCTAGACTGACTCGCGCACGGATCGGAAAGACCCATGTTCCCGAACGATATCCAGCGACTGGCGGCCTCGGTGATCGCCGCCGCCTCGGCGCGGGGCTGGACGGTGGCGACGGCCGAGAGCTGCACCGGCGGGCTGGTCGCGGGGGCCCTGACGGCCGTGGCCGGGTCGTCGTCGGTCGTCGACCGGGGCTTCGTGACCTACAGCAACGCGGCCAAGTCGGAGATGCTTGGCGTGCCGGCCGCCCTGATCGTCAAGCACGGCGCGGTATCAGAGCCGGTGGCGCGGGCCATGGCGATGGGGGCCCGGCAGGCCGCGAAGACCGCCCTCGCCGTCTCGATCACCGGCGTTGCAGGCCCGGGGGGCGGCTCGGCCGAAAAGCCGGTCGGGCTGGTTCATTTCGGCTGCGCAACGCCGCAGGGACTCGTTCACGACAAGCGACTGTTCGGAGACATCGGGCGCGAAGAGGTGCGGCTGGAAAGCGTGCGCGTCGCCCTGGGTCTTTTGCTCGCCGCCTGCGAGGCGAGGTGAGCGAAGGCGCGCCCATCGTCGTCGACGCCCGGGGCCATCGCTGCCCTGTGCCGAGCCTGCGTCTGAGGAAGGCGGCCGAAGGGCGGGCGGGAACCCGTCTCGTCCTCCTCGCGACCGATCCGATGGCGCGGATCGACGTTCCGTATCTGATGGCGGAACTGGGCGGACGGGTGATGTCGGTCGAGGAGACCGACGGCGTCCTGACGATTACCGTCGAGACGCGCGCCGCTCCGACAGATTGACGACCGAGGGGCTGTCCTCGGGCGCGATATCCGGCGCGCCCCTGGCCCGCGAGGCGATCTCCATCTCGGTGGCGAAGGCGCCGCCGTAGAAGATGGCGTTGACGTTCCACGACAGCCAGATCAGCAGGACCACGACGGCGCCGACCGATCCGTAGGTCGCGCCCAGCTGGGCGATCTGCTCGACATAGATGGCGCAGAGCCAGGACGAGATCATCGACAGGATGGTCGCCACCGCCCCGCCGGCGATGGACGGGACCCAGGCCACAGGGTCCCGGTGCGACATGGCGTAACGATACAGCAGCGTCAGCCCGAGGCCGAGGCCGGCCGCGGGCAGGAAGCCGTTGAACGGCAGCCCGGCCTGCCCCGTGACCGGCCCGGCATGCTCCAGCAGCCGCGCGGTGACCACGGCGCCCGAAACGATGGTGAACAGGCCAAAAGCCACCACGGCGACGATGAAGGCGAGGAAGTTGAACTTGAAGAAGCCGTGCGGCTCCGTCTCGTCATGAATCAGGTTCAGTCCGGCCAGCAAGGCCTTGAATCCACGATGCGCGGCATAGGCGCCGACCACCAGGGCGAAGGCGCTCTGGGTCGAGACGGCGCGGGCCGAGGCGTTCGACAGCCTCTCGACCTCGGCGCGGAATATGACGCGGGCGGCATGGGGCATGACGTCGGCCAGGGCCGCCGCCTGCTCGCCGACCTGACCGATCGACAGCACGGCCTTGTAGAAGCCGATCAGGATGGCGATTGCCGGGAACACTGCCAGCAGGGCGAAGAACGACACCCCGCCCGTGTACAGCATGACGTCCCGGCCCCAGCTGCGGGCGAATGCCCGCCCTGAGAGCCGCACCCAGAAGCCGGGTGACGCCAATTCCGTAGTCTGTCCGCTCAAGCCGGTTCCCGCCGTAGCCCAAGGGGTGACTCTAGCGGAAAATCCTCGCTTTGGAAGCGGCCGGGCCACCGTCGTTTTCCCCTGCCGCGCGCATCAGCACCGTTGCGCCGAACGGGGCCGCGTCGGTATGGTCCGCCCGCTCCGTGTCCGGAGTCGCGGCCGTCCGGTCGCGCAGGGGGAGTCATCGATTTTGGGTTCGGATCCACGCGTTCTGGTCGTCGCCGAGACGGATGAGCGGATCGGCGCCCTGTGCCGCGGGCTGGACTCGCTGGGCTGGCGCACAATGACGGCCCGGTCGGGCGCCGCCGCCGTGGCTGCCCTGACGGACTTCACGCTGGAGGCGGCGATCCTGGACGCCGGTCACCCGGAGATTGACGCCCTTCCCGAGGCCCTGCGACTCGCGGCCGGCGCCCGGCGACTGCCCGTCATCGCCCTCGGCCCCATGGCGGCGAGCCTCGCTGCCGGGACGTTTGATCTGACGATGGCCGAACCGCCGCATCCGGCCCAGGCCGCCCTGCGCATCGAACAACTGGTTCGCTCCGCCATCGCCGAGGAGGAGTTCCGCCTGCGTCAGGCGACCTTCGCCCTGCACGGCGCGACCCTGGACCCGGGGGTGCCTGATCCCAGCCCGGTTCGTATCCTGATCGCCGGCGCCCCGGATCACCGGTTCATCGCTCTTTCAAACACGCTGATCGCCGGCGGAGCCGAGGTGGTGGCCGCGCCGACGCCCTACACCGCCTTCGACTATCTGCACGAAAGCGCCTTCGACGCGGCGGTTCTGTGGGGCGCGCCGGACCATGCGCCGGCCCTGTCCATCGCCTCGGGCATGAAGCGGAACACGCGCCTCTATCACATCCCGCTGGCCCTCTATCTGCGGTCGGAAGGCGAGATCAATCTGAGCGAACTGTACAACCGGGGCTTCTCGGAAGTGGCGGCCGCCGGCACGCCGGAGCCCGAGGCCGCCGCGCGCGTCCTCGACCTGGCCCACACCCATCGCCGCCATCTGGCCATCCGCAAGGCTCTGGAAGGCGCGCGTGGCGCAGGCATCATGGATCCGTCTACGGGCCTGTTCACCCGCAACCTGTTCGCCAGCCATCTTGGGCGGGTCGCCGAGGGCGCTTCGGCGCGGCGGCGCCCCCTGTCCGTCTGCGTCCTGCGGGTGGCGGACAGCGATAACCTGACCCGTGCGCGCATGGGCGGCTGGCTGGACCGGGCCATGCCCCAGATCGGCGCCATGGTGTCGCGCCTCGTTCGGGTCGAGGACACGGCGGCCCGACTAGCCCCCGAGGTCTTCGCCCTCGCCCTGCCCGCCACCCCCGGACCGGCCGCGCGCCTGGCGGTCGAGCGGATCGCAGCGGTCATCGGCTGCACCGCCTTCGACGCCGGTCCCGACCGGACGCCCTTCGTGGTCGACTTCAGCGTCGGCGTCGCCGAACTGATGCCGGGCGAAGGCGCCGCCGCTGTTCTTGAACGCGCCTCTGCCGACATGCAGACCCAGCTCGCCTGACCGATAGACAGGACCATCCGGACGCGCATAGTCCGGCTCAGCCATCAAGCGGGCCTGTGACTCCATGGAGTTGGACTGCTCCTCACTTGGTCCACCAAATGCATCGGTGAAGGGACCAGAATCCGTCGTGGCTGACCAAGGCGCTGGAGCAACAGGCTCGGCCGCTGCACAGCGGTCGGACGGTCGGAGGGCGGCGCTTGAGGCGCAGCTTAGCCTTGGCCGGGGGCTGGTTGGCAGGTGGGCTCATCCGACCCTTGCTGATCCACGCGATAGCCGCCTTCACCATCGCTGACGATGCGCACGGCGCTCCGGGCGTAGTAGGTTCCGCCATTCCGGGGCTGGTCAGAGAAGCATGCCACGACCGCTTCGCCTTCCTGCCGAATGATTGTCAGGCCGATCGTCCAGCTGCGGCGGCCCGCGACCTGCTACGTGAGGTAGGCCCACCCAGCTTCGTTAGTGGGGCCGGCGAAGCCCCAATCGGCTGGTCGCTTCAGCCCTTCTGCCGCACGCGGTCGAAGGGAGTTTCGGAATGTCGTCATATCCAGCTTCGACAAGATATCGGCAGCTTGGGGATCGCTCATCGAAATGGCGGTTGCGAGGGCGACGGAAACGAGAATCATGGCGCTGTTTCGGGACAAGAGGTGGATGCCACGAAGGACAGCGGCGGGTGGGGCGTCGAGTCACGAGTGCGTGCGTCGGCAGGTAATTCTACATCGACATCGCCGAGGTCAGGACCGACGAGGGCAGGCTCAGACGGTTGAAGACCCTTAAGGGCCTCACACATTACGAGGCCATCTGTGGGGCTTAGGCTGACGAGCCGGAACGCCTCAAATGCGGTCTGGCCCACCTCAATTCGGGACTGAACACCTAGGCCCCCGCCACCCGCGCCAGATCGGTCGTGATGCGCTCGGCGACCTTCAACCGATCCTCGGGGGTCGGCCAGTCGCCCTTCACGACGATCTTCTGATCCGAGCGGATCTTCCAGAACGCGTGGTTCTTCTGGATCAGGCCGACCAGCCCCATCGGGTTCGGGAAGGAGTTGTCGCGCAGGGTCAGGACGCAGCCCTTGGGCCCGATGTCGATCCGCTCGATACAGGCCGTCTTGCAACTGGCCTTGATGCCGACGATGCGCAGCAACTGTTTGGCTTCATCCGGCAGCGGGCCGAACCGGTCGATGAGTTCGGCGGCCAGGGCCTCACGGGACTCGGTGTTCTCGGCGTCGGACAGGCGGCGATAGAGGCTCAGACGAACGTTGAGGTCCGAGACATAATCCTCTGGAATCAATACAGCCGCGCCGACGTTGATGGCCGGTGACCAGCCGCGATCGACGGGACCGCCCTCGCCGTTCTGGCGCAGCTCGGCGACCGCGTCCTCCAGCATTTGCTGGTACAGTTCGACCCCGACCTCGCGGATATGGCCCGACTGTTCGTCGCCCAGCAGGTTGCCGCCGCCGCGCTGATCGAGGTCGTGGCTGGCCAGCTGGAAGCCGGCGCCGAGGTTGTCGAGCGACTGCAACACCTGCAGCCGCCGCTCGGCCGACAGGGTCATCGGCCGCTTCGGATCGACCGTCAGATAGGCGAAGGCGCGGGCCTTGGACCGGCCGATCCGGCCCCGGATCTGGTGCAGCTGGGCCAGGCCGAACATGTCGGCGCGGTGCACGATCAGGGTGTTGGCGGTCGGAATGTCGATGCCGCTCTCCACGATCGTGGTCGAGACCAGCACATCATAGGAGCCGTCGTAGAAGGCGCTCATCACGTCTTCGAGCTGGGTCGGGCTCATCTGGCCGTGACCGACGACGAACTTGATCTCCGGCACCTGGATGCGGAGGAACTCCTCGATGTCGGGCAGGTCGGACAGGCGCGGGCAGACGTAGAAGGCCTGACCGCCACGATATTTCTCGCGCAGCAGGGCCTCGCGCACCATGACCGGATCCCAGGGCGCGACATAGGTCCGCACGGCCAGGCGGTCGACCGGAGGCGTGGCGATGATCGACATCTCGCGGATGCCGGACAGGGCCATCTGCAGGGTGCGCGGGATCGGGGTGGCGGTCAGGGTCAGCAGATGGACGTCGGCGCGGAGGCTCTTGAGCTTCTCCTTGTGCTTGACGCCGAAATGCTGCTCCTCGTCGACGATGACCAGGCCCAGGTCCTTGAACCCGACCTGTTCGGCGAGGACGGCGTGGGTGCCGACGACGATCTCGAACTGACCGTCCCTGAGCCCGGCTCGGGTTTCAGCCGCATCCTTGGCCGTGACCATGCGCGACAGATGCCGGACCTTGATCGGCCAGCCGGCGAACCGCTCCGAGAAGGTCCTGAAGTGCTGGCGGGCCAGAAGCGTCGTCGGGCAGACGATGGCGACCTGTTGCCCGCTCATGGCCACGACGAAGGCGGCGCGGATGGCCACCTCGGTCTTGCCGAAGCCGACGTCGCCGCAGATCAGGCGGTCCATCGGCACGCCCTTGCCGAGGTCCTCCAGCACGTCGCCGATCGCGTTGAGCTGGTCGTCGGTCTCTTCATAGGGGAAGCGGGCGCAGAACTCGTCGAACAGACCGGCGGGCGGAGTGATCGCCTCCCCCACCCGAAGCGCGCGCTTGGCCGCGAGCGCGATGAGCCCTTCGGCCATGTCGCGCAGCCGGGCCTTGGCCTTGGCCTTGCGACCCTGCCAGGCGGCGCCGCCGAGCCGGTCGAGCTGGACGCCATCGGATTCGGACCCGTACCGGGTCAGAAGATCAATATTTTCAACCGGCAGATAGAGTTTGCTATCACCGGCATAGAGGAGTTCGAGGCAGTCGTGCGGCGCCTCCTGGATCTCGAGTGTCTTGAGACCCTCGTAGCGGCCGATGCCGTGGTCGAGGTGAACGACGAGGTCGCCCGTCGTCAGGGCCGAGGCCTCGGCGAGGAAGTTCGACGCCCGGCGTTTCCGCTTCGGGCGGGCCAGCCGGTCGCCGAGGATGTCGGTCTCGGAGATGACGGCGAGGTCGCCGGTCATGAAGCCATGCTCTACCGGCAGGATGGCGCGCAGATAGAGGTCCTTCGACGCGGTCTGCACATCGGCCCAGTCGCGCACGGCAACGACATGCTCCAGCCCGTGATCGGCAAGCATGACGCCGAGGCGATCGGACGAGCCCTCGCTCCAGGAGGCGAACAGGACGCGCTTGCCGTCGGCTTTCAGCCTGGCGGCATGGTCGGCGACGGCCTCGAACAGGTTGACGCTGTCCTGGGCCCGCTCGGCGGCGAAGGTCCGACCCAGACGGCCGCCGGCGTCCTCGGCCGCGGTGTCGAATGGCGACAGACGGCGGACATTTCGCCCGGCCAGCGCCGAGTTCCAGTCCTCCTCCGGCATATAGAGGCGGTTCGGCGGCAGGGCGCGGTTGGCGCCGCCGCCCCCCTTTCCAGACTGGGCCTTCGACGCCTCCTGGCGTGCCTCATAAGCGTCGCGGGTCAGGTTCCAGCGGTCTGTACGGGCGGCGTCGGCCTGGTGGTCGAGGAAGATCGAGGCGCGATCCGGAAGGTAGTCGAACAGGGTCTCGAGGCGGTCGTAGAGCAGCGGCATCCAGTGCTCCATGCCCTGACGCCGGGCGCCCTCGCTGATGGTCGCATAGAGCGGATCGTCGCCGGGCGCGCCGAACAGGTTCAGATAGCCGGTGCGGAACCGGCTGATGGTCCCGGCGTCCAGCAGGGCCTCGGACACGGGAGACAGGGCCACCTCGGTGCGCTGGCCGGTCGAGCGCTGGGTCGCAGGATCGAAGGTGCGGATCGATTCCAGTTCGGAGCCGAACATGTCGAGCCGCACCGGCTCCTCGAAGCCCGGCGGAAAGACATCGATGACTCCGCCGCGCACGGCGTATTCGCCGCGCTCGTTGACGGTCGAGGCACGCATGTAGCCGTTGGTGGTGAAATAGATCTCCAGCGCCTTGATATCGAGCTCCCGCCCGACGACGGCCAGGAACCCGGCGGCGCAGGTGACCTCGCGCGGCGGCGTGCGCTGCAGGGCGGCGGCCACGGTCGTGACGACCAGCAGAGGCCGGGTCTCGTCGGCGGCGCGCCCGGCCAGTCGGGTCAGGGCGGCCATGCGTTCGGCCGAGATGCCCGAGGTCGGGCTCAACCGGTCGTAGGGCAGGCAGTCCCAGGCCGGAAACTCGACGATCTCGACGGCCCCGGCGAAGAAGTTGAACGCCTGCACGAAGGCGCTGGAGCGCGAGAAGTCGCGGGCCACGAAGAAGCCGACGCCGCCGGAGGCCTTCAACCGTTCGGCGACGACGAGAGCGTCCAGCCCTTCCGGCGCGCCGCCCAGTTCCTGATCGGTCCGCCGATCCATCCTGGCGCCGTCCATCAGCCCGCCCCATCGGCGACGGCCGCGGCGACGTGGGCGCGCATGAAGACGCGCAGCTTCATCATTAGCGGCGTGTCGTGCTCGGCCGGCGTCGGCCGGGTCTCGATGATCCAGGCGTAGAGGTCGTGATCGTTGTCCTCGGCCAGCAGGGTCTCCAGCGCGTCGAGCTCGGCGTCGCTCAGGGTCGCACCCTCGCGCTCCATGAAGGGGCCGAGCACCAGGTCCGCCTCGCGGAAGCCCCGCCGCCACGCCCTGAAGGTGATCCGGCCCAGCCGCTGCTGGCGAAGGTCGGTGTCGGCACGCCCATCGCTATCGGCCACAAGAATCCTTGCCCGGTCCAGTCATTCAACAGTGGTTTCCAGATAGCGCTCCCCATCCCGTTTCGCCAGCGCCGCCGCACCGTTTAATGTCATCGGCGATGCGGCCCCAGATTCTCTTTCCCCTGTTCGCGGAGGTCACCATCCTGAAGGGGGTGGGGACCAAGGTCGCTCCCCTGATCCAGAAGCTGGCCGGGCCGCTGGTGCGCGACGTTCTGTTCCTGGCGCCGGTCGGGGTCATCACGCGCCGCAGGACCCAGGCCGCGGATGCGGTGGAGGGCGAGGTCGGAATCTTCGACGTCGTCGTGGACCGGATGATCGCGCCGGCTCGCCCGGGCGTGCCGCTCAAGGTCCGGGCCAGCGACGAGACCGGCTTCGTTCACCTGATCTGGTTCGGCGGCAGTCCGCAGCACATCGACCGTCAGCTGCCGCAGGGCGAGCGACGGCTGGTCTCCGGCAAGGTCGAGCGGTTCAATGGCGAGGTCCAGATCGTCCATCCCGACTGGATCGTGCCCCTGGACAGGGGCGAGGAGATTCCGGCCGTAGAGCCCGTCTATCCGGCCACGGCCGGGCTGACGTCGCGGGTGGTGCGGAAGCTGGCGCTCGGCGCGCTGGATTCCGCGCCGGAGTTGCAGGAGTGGCAGGATCCCGCCTGGCTGGCGAAACAGCGGTGGCCGGGCTGGCACGCGGCGATCGAGGCCCTGCATACGCCGGCGGGCGAGGCCGATCTGTCGCCGGATGCCGCGCCGCGCCAGCGACTGGCCTATGACGAACTGTTCGCCCATCAACTGGCGTTGGCGCGACGGAAGCGCGCGCGCCAAATAACGCCCGCGCCCATCATCGCGCCCGGAGCCGTGTCGCAGGCCTTGCTGACCGCCCTGCCCTTCACCCTGACCCATGCCCAGGCCAAGGCCGTGGCCGAGATCCGCCGCGACCTCGCCTCGGGCGAGCAGATGGGCCGGTTGCTGCAGGGCGACGTGGGCTCCGGCAAGACGGCGGTCGCGGCCCTGGCTCTGGCCGACGCGGCCGGTTCGGGTTTCCAGGCGGCCCTGATGGCGCCCACCGAGATCCTCGCCCGCCAGCATTTCCAGCGGCTGGCTCCGATGCTGGAGGCGGCCGGGGCGCCGACGATCCTGCTGACCGGCCGCGACACGCCGGCGGAACGGCGCGAACGGCTGGCGGCCCTGGCGTCAGGCGAGGCCAGGGTGGCCATCGGCACTCACGCCCTGTTCCAGGACGCCGTCCGCTTTGACCGACTGGCCCTGGCGGTCATCGATGAGCAGCATCGGTTCGGGGTCAATGAACGCAGCCGACTGCAGGCCAAGGGCGATCCGCGCGTCGGCGGCGTCCACCTGCTGACCATGTCGGCGACGCCGATCCCACGCACGCTGGAACTGACCCAGTACGGCGAACTGGAGGTCAGCCGGTTGATGGAGAAACCGCCGGGGCGAACGCCGATCTCCACCGCGGTCCTGCCGCTCGCGCGGATCGGCGAGGTGGCGCAGCGGCTCAAAGCGGCGGTCGAGAGCGGAGCCCAGGCCTACTGGATCTGTCCGCTGGTGGCGGAATCCGAGGTCAGCGATCTGGCCGCCGCCGAGGAACGGGCGCGCGACCTGCGGCGGATCCTGAATATCGAGGTCGGCCTGGCCCATGGGCAGATGCCGGGCGCCGAGCGGGAGGCGGTCATGGCCGATTTCTCCGACGGGCGGCTGTCGGTGCTGGTCGCCACCACGGTGGTGGAGGTGGGTGTCGACGTGCCGAACGCCACCATCATGGTCATCGAACACGCCGATCGATTCGGCCTGGCCCAATTGCATCAGTTGCGCGGGCGGGTCGGACGCGGGGCGAAATCGAGCGCCTGCATCCTGCTTTACGGCGGTCAGGATGGGGGCCTGGGGGATACGGCGCGAGAGCGGCTAGAGACCCTGAGGCGCAGCGAGGACGGGTTCGAGATCGCGGAAGAGGATTTCCGTCTGCGCGGCGGCGGCGATCCGCTGGGCCTCAGGCAGAGCGGCTTCCCGGCCTATCGATTTGCTGATCCGATCCGGCACCGGTCCCTGCTGCTGGCGGCGGCGGACGATGCCCGCCTGGTGCTGGGCCGCGATCCAGACCTGACGGGTCCGCGTGGCGAGGCGATCCAGGTGCTGGAGGCGCTGTTTGACTGGAAGACAGAGCGGGGCGGGCTGGACTAAGGCGCGTCCGACGCTTCCCAGACGTTCAGGCGGCGCTCAACGTCCGCTTCAATATCGGCATAGAACAGATTGTAGGGCCGTGCTTTTCTTCGATCCGCCCAGTTGCCAATCTCGCGGAAGGATTCCGTGGTCAGCTCGGTGTGGCGCAGGATGCCGTCGACGCACCGGGTCGCTACGGCGCGGTCGATGAAGGCCGGTCGCACGCCCCATTCCAGCCCCGTCGCATTGGCCGCGCCGTGATGGAGGCGCGCGGGCACGGCGGCGTCGCTGCGGGCTCCGCTGACCGGATTGACACAGAGGGCTGCTCGGCCGCCGAGATCGACCAGTCGTCCGGCCTGGTCCCAGACCAGAGCGCGGCGCAGACGACGCCAGGCGGCGCCGTCATTCTCGTCTCCGACCTGTGACCAGCCGACGACGCAGCCGATACTGGTGGCCGTGACGCAGGCGGGCACGGCGGGCGACAGCGAGTCTTCGGCCACGATCACATCGACCAGATAGACGGCGACGATCCGGCGGCGAAGCGCAGCGTCCCCGGCCACACGTTCCCGCACCAGCCGGTCGATCAACTCACCCCCCTGCTCCACTCCGGCCAGCACCAGCGGTCCGGTTGGATGGGCGGTCAGCCAGACTTCGAGGGCGGCAAGGGCATCACCATAGGCGAAGGCGCGGGCGTCACGAGCGTCATCCCTCAGCGTCAACCGGGTGTAGAGCGACGCCTGGCGATAGCGTGGCAGGCTGATGGCGCCGGCCCGCGCAAACGGACCCGCATAGTTCGGGATCACCACCCGCTCCAGATAGGCGTCGGCCCCGGCGGCGCCGATCGGCCCGTTCCAGTCCTCGCCGCCGTCGAAGGTGGTCGAGTGCAGAAAGAAGATGGCGGCCGGGCCCGAGGTGGGGGCCCGCTCATCGCTCATGACCCAGGAGGCCGCCGAAGCGTAGTCCGGTGCGGGTGGCGGGTCGTAGGTCTGGAACGGCACCTGGGGGTCCAGACCGGCTTTCAGGATATCCCCGCGCCAGACCGTAACGGCGGTCGCGATCAGGAACACGAGGGCGAACCCGGCCCAGCCCACGCTCTGCGAGAAGGTCAGGCGCGGCAGTTTCACCGATAGGGATCCGGTTGCGACAGGAAGGACTGAACGTAGCGACGGACACCCTCTTCCAGCGGCGTCGACTGGCCGCTGAAGCCGAGGGCGCGGACGCGGTCCATGCGGGCCTCGGTGAAATACTGATACCGGTCGCGGATGACCTCGGGCATGTCGATATAGGTGACGGCGGGCTCCTTGCCGGCGGCCGCGAAGGTGGCATTGGCGAGGTCGAGGAAGGACCGCGCCTGGCCCGATCCGGCGTTGAAGACGCCGCTGACGTCGGGGGTACAGAGAAGCCAGTCGATGATGTCGACCACGTCGTCGACGAAGACGAAGTCCCGCAACTGGCCGCCGTCGGCGTAGTCGGGGTGGTGCGAGCGGAACAGGCTGACGGTCTCGCCGGCCGCGACCTTGGGCCAGATCTGGGCGATGACCGACTTCATCCCGCCCTTGTGACCCTCGTTCGGGCCATAGACATTGAAGAACTTCAGCCCGGCCCACTGACGCGGCGCGTGGTCGCGCGAGGCCTCGCGCACAGCGTACTGATCGAACAGTTTCTTTGAATATCCGTAGGCATTTAGCGGCTGAAGCTTCGAGATTGACCCAAGATCGTCGGCATCCTCGAACCCGGCCTCGCCGTCGCCATAGGTGGCCGCCGAGGAGGCGTAGATCATCCGCGTGTCGTTCAGGGCGCACCAGTCCCAGATGTCGCGCGACAGGCTGAAGTTGGTGCGCAGGATCATGTCGGTGTCCTGCTCCGTCGTCGAGGAGATCGCGCCCATGTGGACAATGGCGCTGACCCGTTCGGCGTGACGGTCGAGCTGCATGAACAGCTCCTCCGGCTGCCAGAAGTCGGCGATGGGCGATTTGGCGATATTCCGCCATTTGCCGAGATTGGCGTCCTCCAGCCGGTCGCAGACGACCACGTCCCAGCGGTCCTCTGTGCACAGGCGAGAGACGATGTTGGAGCCAATGAAGCCGGCGCCGCCGGTGACCACGATCATCCGCCGCATCAGCCGGCCTCTCCGAGGGTGCTCTCAGCTATCTTCTCGATCGTCCGGGTGGTGGAATAGCCGTCGGCGAACGCCGCCAGACGCACTTCGCCGCCCCAGCTCTCGACCAGATCGCCGCCGACCACCCCCTCGCGGGTGTAGTCCGCGCCCTTGATCAGGACGTCGGGGCGCAGGCGTTCGATCAGGGACAGCGGGGTCGGATCGTCGAAGGAGGTGACGCGGTCGACACTGGCCAGGCCGCCGATGACCACGGCGCGGCTGTCGAGATCGTTCACGGGACGTCCATCGCCTTTCAGGCGGCGCACCGACGCATCGGTGTTCAGGGCCACGACCAGCCGGTCGCACCAGGATCGCGCCTGGGCCAGATAGGCGACGTGGCCGCGGTGCAGGATGTCGAAACAGCCGTTGGTGAAGCCGACCTTCAGTCCCTGACGGCGCCAGGCCTCGACCTCGGCCGTGAGATCGTCGAGCGCCGTGACCTTGGCAAGGGCGGCACCGGCGTGCTGGCTCATCTCGGCCTCGATCAGTTCGCCCGGAGTGACCACGGCCGTGCCGCTCTTGCCGACCACGACGCCGGAGGCCAGGATGGCCAGCTGTACCGCCTGTTCCAGCGAGGCCCCGGCGCCGAGCGCCAGACCCAGGGCCGCCAGACCCGTGTCGCCGGCGCCGGACACGTCGAACACCTCGCGCGCGCGACCCGGGAAATGCTGGACCGTCTCTCCGCGGCGCATCAGGCTCATGCCCTTTCCGGCGCGGGTGACGACGATCGCCCTCGCGGTTGTGGCGGCCAGCAGGGCCTCGAGCGCGGCCTCAATCTCGGCGTCGGTCTCGACCGGCAGGCCGGTGGCGCCGGCCAGTTCTGAGGCGTTGGGCTTGATCAGGTCGACCGCGCCGTAGCGGGCGAAGTCGCGGCCCTTGGGATCGACGATGACTACGGCGCCCGTCTGTTGCGCCTGCCAGAGAGCCGAGCGGATCAGGCGCTCGGTGATGACACCCTTGGCGTAGTCGGACAGGAGGATGGCGGAAGCGTTTGAAAACACGTCCTCGCGGGCGAAGGCGCCGACCGCGATTTCTTCCTCGTCCAGCCGCATCAGCTGCTGACCGCTCGAGACGTAGCGGGTCTTGACGATGGTGCCGGCGGCTTCGGTCCGATCGATGAAATCCTCGATCCGGTCTTCGGCGGCGACCAGCCGGGCCAGTTCCTCACCCGCTGCGTCCACGCCCGTGACGCCGCCCAGCCGGGCCAGACCGCCAAGGGCCGCGACATTGCGCGCCACATTGCCGACGCCGCCCGGCATGGACACCGTGCGGCGAGAGCGCAGCACCGGGATCGGAGCTTCTGGGGAAATCCGGCTGACCTCGCCATAGACATAGCGGTCCAGCATCAGGTCGCCGACACAGGCCACCGTCTGATCGCGCGCGCGGTCGAGCATGCTTTGCAGGGCGCCGAGGTCCAGGGTGCGATCAAACATCGCCTTCGCCTATCGGATTCAGGCCGCCTTCGCCATCCGCGCCTTCGACAGGTCGTCATAGGCCAGCAGCTCGGCGGCCAGGCCCTCGAACTGATCCAGTGGCACCATGTTCGGGCCGTCCGAGGGGGCGTGGTCGGGGTCCTGGTGCGTTTCCATGAAGACGGCGTCGACGCCGACGGCCACGGCGGCGCGGGCCAGGACCGGGACGAACTCGCGCTGGCCGCCCGAAGACGTCCCCTGCCCGCCCGGCTGCTGGACGCTGTGGGTCGCATCGAACACGACGGGGCAGCCGATCTCGCGCAGGATCGGCAGGGCGCGCATGTCGGAGACCAGGGTGTTGTAGCCGAAGCTGGCGCCGCGCTCGCAGGCCATGACGTTCGGATTACCCGCGCCGACGACCTTGGCGATGACGTTCTTCATGTCCCAGGGGGCCAGGAACTGGCCCTTCTTGATATTGATGGCCTTGCCCGTCGCGGCGGCGGCCAGCAGCAAGTCCGTCTGGCGGCTGAGGAAGGCGGGAATCTGCAGCACGTCCACGGCTTGGGCGGCCTCGCGGGCCTGTTCCTCGGAATGGACGTCGGTCAGGACCGGCAGGCCAGTGACCTCGCGGATTTCGGCAAAGATCGGCAGGGACTCCTTCAGTCCCAGGCCGCGCGCGGCGCTGGCGGAGGTGCGGTTCGCCTTATCAAAACTGGTCTTGTAGATGATGCCGACATTCAGACGCTGGCCGATTTCCTTCAGGGCATGAGCCATCTCGAGGGCGTGCTGGCGGCTTTCCAGCTGGCACGGGCCGGCGATGAAGGCGATGCGCGCCCCGCCGCCGATGACGACCGGCGTAGTGATGCCGTGGCCTGACAGGGTGATGACGGAATTGGGAGCGCTCACGGGCGGGCCTTCTCTTTGAGACATTCTGACGGATGGCGCGTTGGCGATGCCACGCCTATGGGGCGGTGAGGTGGCCCCGCGCGCCTTGTTTTTCAACCTACCACGGAGATCCGAGGCGTGACCACTGAAGGCGAGCCCCCCGTCATCCTGTGGTTCCGCCGCGACCTGCGGCTGGCCGACAATCCCGCGCTCGAGCGTGCCCATGCGACCGGCCGGCCCATTGTCCCTGTCTATATCCACGACGAGGGTTCGGCGGTTCGGCGCGAGGGGGCAGCGAGCCTGTGGTGGCTGGACAAGTCCCTGCGCGCCCTGTCTGCAAGGCTGGCGGAACGCGGAGCGACCCTGATCCTGCGCCGGGGCGATTCGGACGCCGAACTGCGTCGGCTGATCACCGAGACGGGCGCGCAAACGGTCTTCATGAACCGTTTGTTCGAGCCCGACGCCTCGCGCCGCGATTCCGATATCGCCCACGACCTGAAGGCCGAGGGCGTCGAATGCCGGGGCTTCAACGGCTCGTTGTTGTGTCGGCCGGGGGCGGTGCTGAACGGGACGGGCGGGCCGTACAAGGTCTTCACGCCGTTTCTGAAGAGCTTGCGCGCGCAGGCGGAGGCGCCGCCACACACGACGGGACCGACGTCGTTCGGGGCGGTCGCGACGCTGGACAGCGACACGGTTGACGACTGGGGGCTGCACCCCTCCGATCCGGACTGGTCGAAGGGGTTCGACTGGACGCCCGGTGAGGCTGGCGCGGTCGAGGCGCTGCGGCGGTTCACATTGTCGGCGCTGAAGACCTACAGCGTCGGCCGCGACCGGCCGGCGGAGATCGGCGGCAGTCGCCTGTCGCCGCACCTGCATTGGGGTGAACTCAGCCCGTGGCGGGCGTGGACCGCTGTCGAGGAGGCGGAGCGAGCGGGCCAGGCCCCTGCGGCCGAGGCGGACAAGTTCCTCGCCGAGATCGGCTGGCGCGAGTTCTCCGCCCATCTGCTGCATCATTTCCCGACCCTGCCGGAGCGGGCGTTCCGGCCGGAGTATGACGCCTTCCCCTGGCTGGATGACGACACGGGGTTCACGGCCTGGACGCGCGGCCTGACGGGGTACCCGATCGTCGATGCCGGCATGCGCCAGCTGTGGGCGACCGGCTGGATGCACAATCGGGTGCGGATGATTGTGGCCTCCTTCCTGATCAAGGATCTGCTCATCGACTGGCGCCGGGGCGAGGCCTGGTTCTGGGACACTCTGGTCGATGCCGACCTGGGGTCGAATTCGCAGAATTGGCAGTGGGTCGCGGGGTCTGGAGCCGACGCCTCGCCCTATTTCCGCATCTTCAATCCGGTCACCCAGGGACAGAAGTTCGATGCCGAAGGCCGATATGTCCGCCGCTGGGTCCCCGAACTGGCCCGCATCCCGAACAAATGGGTGCATGCGCCCTGGACCGCGCCGCCCGAGGTCCTGCGTGAGGCCCGCATCCGTCTCGGCCATGACTATCCGAGGCCGGTCGTCGATCACGCCGAGGCCCGCGACCGGGCCCTGGCGGCGTTGAAGGCGATCAGCGGCGGCGCACGGGCCGACGACTGACGGGACGCGCTATTCCCGCCGGGGAACCGCGCCCAATCTGTCACGAGCCGCTTCGGCGTCGTTCAGCAAGGCTGCCCGACGCTCAGGTCCGAAGTTTTCCAGGGTGCGGTAGGGCATGGCCAGCCGAACGTTACCGCGCAGCCGCTTCTGGTTTCGTTCCAGAAAACCCCAGTACAGACGATTGAACGGACAGGCGTTTTCACCTGATTTGGCCTTCACGTCGTACCGGCACGATCCGCAGTAGTCGCTCATCCGGTCGATGTAGGCGCCGGACGCGGCATAGGGTTTCGAGCCCATGATTCCACCGTCGGCAAAGGTGGCCATGCCGCGCGTGTTGGGCATCTCCACCCACTCATAGGCGTCGGCGTAGACCACCATGTACCACTCGTCGATCTCGTCGGGATGGACGCCCAGCAGCATGGCGAGATTGCCGGTGACCATCAGCCGCTGGATATGGTGGGCGTAGGCGTGGCTGCGCGTCTGGGCGACGACGTCGGCGACGCAGGCCATGTCGGTCTCACCCGACCAGTAGAACCCCGGCAGGGACCGATCTGAGTCGAGGAAGTTGCGCCGCCCATAGTCCGGCATCTTCAGCCAGTAGATGCCGCGCACGAATTCCCGCCAGCCCAGGATCTGGCGGATGAAGCCTTCGACGGCGTTCAGCGGCGCGCAACCCGCGCGATACTCGGCTTCGGCGCGGCGGCAGACGTCGAGCGGATCGAGCAAACCCAGGTTGAGCGAGGTCGAGATCAGCCCGTGCCACATCCACGGTTCGCCCAGCGCCATGGCGTCCTGCCAGTCGCCGAAGTTGGGCAGGACGTTTTTCATGAAGTCTGCGAGGACGCTCTCGGCCTGTTCGGACGTCGTCGGCCACCCGAACTCATCGAGGTCACCGAAGTGATCCGGGAACAGACGCGCCACATCCGTGATGGCCGCCCGCGCGATCTCGTCGGGCGGGGTCCGCAGGCGCGCGGGCGGGCGCAGGCCCTTGGTCAGGCCCTTGCGGTTCTCGGCGTCGTAGTTCCATTTGCCGCCGACCGGCTGGCCGTCGTCGAGAAGGATGCCGGCATCGCGACGCATCTCGCGATAGAAGAACTCCATCCGCAGCTGGGACTTCCCGGACGCCCAGCGCCGGAAGCGGTCGTGCGGGCAGATAAAGCGACGGTCCTCGCGGATATCGACCGGGACCGCAGCGATTTCCGCGAAGGCGGCGAGCGCCTCGGCCAGCCGCCATTCGCCGCATTCGGTGATCACAACCCCGCTGAAAGGCTGATCGTCGAGCGCGCGGTGCAGCTCACAGACGATCGAATGGGTGTTTGCAGGATCGTCGATGCGGACGTAGCGCACCGCGACGCCGCGCGCCTCAAGCCTCAGGGCGAAGCTGCGCATGGCGGCGAAGATCAGGGCGATCTTCTGCTTGTGGTGTCTGACGTAGGTGGCCTCGTCGTTGACCTCGGCCATCAGGACGACGTCGCGCGTCGGATCGAGACCCTCCAGGGCGGACAGGCTGTCGGACAACTGGTCGCCGAGCACCAGACGAAGCCTGGCTGTCGCTCTCGTGGTAGGCTCGGTCATGACCACATTCCCTGCTCTCGTCTCCGCAACCGAACTCCTTACCGCGTCCGGCGATTCTGACCTTCGGATTCTCGACGCCAGCTGGCATCTGGACGGCACGCCCGCGCGGCCGATCTTCGAGGCAGGGCATGTGCCGGGGGCGGTCTTCTTCGATCTGGAGGCGATCTCGGACCGGAACGACCCCCTGCCCCACATGATGCCGTCGGCTGGTCAATTTAGCGAACAGGCTGGTCGACTTGGCGTGTCGGAGACGGACCGGATCGTCGTCTATGACACCTTCGGTCTTTTCACGGCGGCGCGCGCCTGGTGGATGTTCCGCGCCATGGGCTGCGACCGGGTTCAGGTGCTGGATGGCGGCCTGCCGGCCTGGAAGCGCATGGGCGGATCGCTGGAGACCGGGCCCGCCTCGCCCCGCCCGGCCGTGTTCACAGCCGACCCCCGGCCGGACATGATCGCCGATGTGGCACGGGTCCGGGCGGCGCTGGACGCCGGAGAGCCGGTGCTCGACGCCCGCGCCGCCGTCCGTTTCGCCGGGTCCGCCCCCGAGCCGCGCCCCGGGCTGCGCGCGGGTCACATGCCGGGCGCGGTCAACCTGCCGTTCGGCGAATTGCTGACGGCCGAGGGGTTGATGCGTGACCCCGAGGCGCTGGAAGCAGCCTTTGCGGCGCGGGGGCTGGACCCTGCGGACAGGCCGATCACCAGCTGCGGCTCCGGCGTCACCGCCGCCGTGACCCTGCTGGCCCTCGCCCTGCTGGGGCGCGAAGGCGTGCTCTATGACGGGTCGTGGGCCGAATGGGGCGGCCGGGACGACACAGAGGTCGTCACCGGCCCCTGAGGATCAGGCGACGGACGCCACGGTCGGCGGCGTTGCGGGCTCGGGCGAAACCGGGTCGTCCTTCTCGCCGCGAGAGACGACGGTGGCCAGGACCAGGTCGCCCGTCACGTTCAGCACGGTCCGGCACATGTCGAGGAAGCGATCGACGCCCAGGATCAGGCCGATGCCCTCGGCCGGCACCCCGACCATGACCAGGATCATGGCGATGACCGGCAGCGAACCCGCCGGCACCCCGGCTGTGCCTACGCCGCCCAGGATGCAGACCAGCATCACCACGACCTGCTGGGTCAGCGACAGTTCGATCTGGAAGAACTGGGCCAGGAACAGCACCGTGACGCCCTCGAACAGAGCCGTGCCGTTCTGGTTGGCGGTGGCGCCGACGGTGAGGACGAAGCGGGCGATCTTGCGCGGCAGCTTCAGCTCTTCCTCTGCCGCCTTCAGCGACACGGGCAGGGAGGCGTTGGACGACGCGGTCGAGAAGGCCACGATCATCGGGCGCTGCACGCCCTTGAAGAAGGTGATCGGGTTCATGCCGCCGCCGATCCAGACGACCAGCGGATAGACCACGAACATGTGGATCGCCATGGCGCCCACGGCCACGCCGACATAGGCCGCCAGTCGCACCAGCAGGTCCCATCCGAACAGGGCCGCCAGGTTGAACATCAGGCAGGCGATCGCGATCGGCGCCAGCTTGATGACCAGGTTGATGAGCTTCATCGTGACTTCGAGAATGCCCTCGATGACGTTCTGCAGCTTGTCGGTGTTGGGGCTCTTGGCCATGACAAGGCCGATCCCGAACAGCAGGGCGAAGATCATGATCGGCAGGATCTGGTTCTCCGACGCCGCCGTGAAGACGTTCGACGGGATCAGGTCCAGGAAGAAGGTACCGAACTGGACGCCTTCCGGCGCCCGCTCCACGATCGCCGCGGCGCCGTCCGCCCCCTGGGCGAGAAGCAGTTGGGCCAGGGCCGGATCGACACCGTCGCCGGGGCGGAAATAGTTGACCATGCCCAGACCGATCACCACCGCGATGCCGGACACCAGGATGGTCAGGAGCAGGGTCTTGATGCCCGCGCGACCCAGGGACTTCAGGTCGCCCATCTCGGCCACGCCGACGACGAGGGCGGAGAAGAGCAGAGGGATCACCAGCATGAACAGGAGGCGCAGGAAGATCTGTCCTGCCGGTCCGGTCACGTTCGAGGTCAGCCACTGGACCCAATAGGTCTCCGGCCCGATGTACTGATTGACGTACAGGCCTCCGCCCAGGCCGATCACGAACCCGATCAGCATCAACCAGTGGAGCGGAATGCCGCCCTTCTTCGTCGTATCCATTCGTCCCCCGAAAGCCGCCGGCTGCGTCTTCGCAGCCGCGCTAGATCATCATCGCACCGGCAGGCCGTAGATCAGCCCGCCCGGTCTAGCGTTCCATTGTGCATTCAACCCGCGCGCCAGGTCGAGAGGCGATTGCGAACCAAGGTTCCGGTCGAAGATTTCGCCATAGTTGCCGACCCCCTCGACAGCGTCCGCCGCCCAGGTCTTCGACAGGCCCAGCCGCGGGCCGAAATCGCCCTCCGCGCCCAGCAGGCGGCGGACCTGTGGAACGCTCGAGGTATCTGCCTGCTCATCGACGTTGGCCTGGGTCACGCCCATTTCCTCGGCAAGAATCAGGGCGTTCAGGGTCCAGCGCACGACAGCGGTCCATTGCTCGTCGCCGCGGCGGGTGACGGGGCCCAACGGCTCCTTGGAAATGACGTCCGACAGGACGACGTGCTGCTGAGGGTCCGCCAGGGTGGTGCGTGCGGCGGCCAGGGCCGAGACGTCGGCGCTCAATGCATCGCAATCCTCGCGGCCATAGGCCTGACGCGCGGCCTCCTCGGTCGGCAGGACCACGGGGCGATAGTCGATGCCCCGGCTGCGGAAATAGTCGTCGGCGTTGAGGGCGCTGGTCGAGCCCACCTGAACGCAAACCCGAGCGCCGGTTAATTCCGTGGCGCTGTTCAGGTTGAGCGAGCGACGGACCAGGAATCCCTGACCGTCATAGTAGTTCACCCCGGCGAAGGCGAGTTGGCCGCCGGTGTCGCGCTCCATGGTCCAGGACGTATTGCGCCACAGGACGTCGATCCGCTCGTCGGCCAGGGCCTGGAACCGGTTCTCGGCCGTCAGGGGCACGAACCGCACGGCGTCCGGGTCGCCGAAGATGGCCGCCGCCAGACCACGACAGAAGTCTACGTCGAAGCCGCGCCACTCTCCCCGATTGTCGGTGTAGGCGAAGCCGACCAGACCCTGGTTAACGCCGCAGTTGAGCCGTCCTCGCCGCTTGATCGCGGCCAGCGTCGGGCTTTCGACAGCTGCGGTCGCCGTCGGGGTCGCGCCCGTCCTCGCCTCCGTGACCGGGGCTTCGGCCTCACGATCACGGTCGCCGCACGCGGCCGCCATGGTCAGGGCTGCGAGGCCCGCCATCCGCATCCAGAAAGCCGAGGTTGGTCCACCCATGGTCTGTCCCGCGTTCGCTGTCGTCACGACTCTCCCGCCGCGACCCCTTGCGCCCCCGCTGCTTTAGAGGCCTTTGGGGCTTCGTTCGCAACCCGTCGAGGCCGCCATGGATCCGCTTTCCGACCGCACCCGGCTGATCGCGGCGGCGACCCGGCGGGGAGACGGACGCCGTCCGGTCAATCCTCCGATCGAGCGCGCCTCGACCATGCTGTCGGATGCAGTCGGCGACATGCGCGACTCCGGGCTGGGGCCGCTCTACGGCATCGACGGTACAGCGTCGCAGGATGCGTTGAGACGCGCGATCGCCGACCTGGAGGGCGCGGAGGGCTGCTGGCTGGCGCCGTCCGGCCTCGCCGCCATGACCCTGCCGCTGCTGGCCCTGACGAGGCCCGGTGACGAGGTTCTGACCACAGACGCCGTCTATGGACCCGTCCGGAGATTCCTGAGCCGCTACCTGGCTGTGCGCGGCGTCACGGTCCGATTCCACTCCGCCGACGCCTCCGCCCAGGAGATCGCGGCGACGATCTCCGACCGCACGCGGGTGGTCCTCATCGAAGCGCCCGGATCGCTGACGTTCGAGATGGTCGACGTTCCCGCCGTGGCCGCCGCCGCCCGTTCACGGGGCGCCCTGACCGTCATGGACAACACCTGGGCCGCCGGACTGGCGTTCAAGCCGCTCGCCCATGGCGTCGACGTCAGCGTCCAGGCCCTGACCAAATACGCCGGCGGCCATTCCGACCTGCTGCTGGGGTCGGTCTGCGCGCGCGACGCCGGGGTCATCAAGGCCATCGCAGAGGCCCATGAGGACATCGGCCTCTGCGTCTCGCCGGACGATGCCTGGCTGGCCCTGCGCGGCCTGCGCACCCTGCCTCTTCGCTATGCGGAACAGGCGCGGTCGATGATGCAGGTCGCCGGCTGGCTGGCGCGCCGGCCAGAGGTCTCGCGCGTGCTCGGCCCCGCCCTGCCCGGCGACCCGGGGCATGCGCTGTGGGCGCGCGACTTCACCGGCGCCGCATCCCTGTTCGGGGTGGTGATGAAGGGCGGGGATGCGAAGGCCGCCCAGGCCTTCCTCGACACCCTCAGCCTCTTCGGGCTCGGCTACTCATGGGGCGGGTTTGAGAGCCTGATCACCTTTGAGACGCCGCAGATGGCGTTCCGGGAGAGGCCGCCGACGCTGGAGGGGCCGCTGCTGCGACTCCACGTCGGGCTGGAGGATCCGACGGAACTTGTCGCGGATCTGGAGGTCGGGCTCGCCGCCTGGCGGGCTGCCCTGCTCTAGACGCCGATCTCGGGCATCATGCCGGTGACGAACGAGCGCATGCCGGTCTCGGGGCGGAGCATGCCGCGCAGCAGGTTCACCGTCACCGCCGCATTGTCCTCGAACACGAAGCGGCTCCGGGTGAATTTGCAGTTGGCGAACCCGGGCTGTTCCACGCCCTTGAACACCAGCTGCGCATTCCTGAATTCGCAGTCGATGAAGCTGTTTCCGTCGAGAAGCTGACGGCCTTCGAGAACCTGATTGCGGATTTCGGCCATGGGGGTCCTTGCGATCGGGATGGCGCGCCCAGCAGGACTCGAACCTGCAACCGTCCGCTTAGAAGGCGGGTGCTCTATCCGGTTGAGCTATGGGCGCGTGTTCGGGAGCGTTAGCCGCACCGCCCGTGCGGCTCAAGCGATGGCTGGTCAATGGTCGAGTTCGCGGCTCAAGTCGTGAGCCGCCGCGCGGCGAGCGATCGCCGCCCTCTTGAATCAGTGCGTCCAGGACTGCTTGCGGGCGGTGGCGAAATTGTCGGCATAGGCCTTGAGGATCACCGGCGGTTCCTGGGGCTCATGCAGACGGAACGGAATGCCATGGCGTTCGGCGTAGGCGACGGCCTCTTCCTTTGTCTCGAATGTCAGGCGGACCTGGCCGTTCATGTCGGAAGAACTGGTCCAGCCCATCAGCGGATCGATGGTGCGCGCCGACGCCGGCTCGAAGTCCAGCCGCCAGTCCTTCGACTTGGCCTTGCCTGACTGCATGGCGGTCTTTGCGGGGCGATAGATGCGGGCCAGCATGGGCAGTCTCACAACATCCGTGGCTCAAGCAGCGAGACGCCGCGCGTCGAGCGGTAGCCACTCAAGGGATAATGGTCGGAGTGAGAGGATTCGAACCTCCGACCCTCTGGTCCCAAACCAGATGCGCTACCAGGCTGCGCTACACTCCGGCGGAGGTGTCTGCCAGCATCCGGCCCAACCTGCAACGTAAGAATGGGCCGCGACGCCAGATCGAGCTCAGGGGCGGAAGAAGGGGTGGACAACCTTGTCGCCGGCCTTGGCGCCGATCTCTTCCGCCCGGCCGGCCCTGAGTTCCAGCACGCCATTGGCGGCGCCATTCGACGGCAGCGGTGCTTCCGAATAGGGGGTTGCGTGGTGGGCGATCGAGACGATGCTGCCCGTCGGGTCGATGTAGAGGATGTCGAGCGAGCTGGGCGTATTGCGCATCCAGAATGACCGCTCCGCGGAATCGGGGAACTGGAACAGCATGCCGCGGTCGTCGGCCAGCGGCGGGCGGAACATCAGGCCGCGCTCGCGTTCCGGCTCGTCGTCGGCGATCTCGACCAGGAAGTCGTGCTCGCCCGAGGCGGTGACGATCTTCAGTGCCTCCAGCGGACGACCGGCTTCATCGACGGGTGCGGAGGATTTGGCGCAGGCAGACAGGACCAGGCCGAGGGCCAGGGTTCCGACAATGAGGAGACGTCTCGACAGCATGACCGCCCTTTCGGGGCGACCGATCAGTCGCCCGGTCTGATTTCCGCGACCACCAGACCCTTGGGGCCTTCGGCGAATCGCACCGCGACCGTCTCGCCGGGGACCAGATCGTCCAGTCCGCAGCGACGCAGGGTCTCGATGTGGACGAAGATATCGCCAGGATCGGTCGCGCGCACCACGAAACCGTATCCCTTGGTGCGATTGAACCATTTCACGGTGGCCACCTCGAGCACGCCGGCGGCCTCGGCGTCCCCCGGCTCGCGGATTGCGTGCGAATCCGCCCGCATCCCTTCGTAGCCGGATCGCCGAGCAGGCGCCTCGACCTCGCCTTCGCCAAGTTCGTGGACCTGGACCACCTGCCAGCCCTTGGGGCGGCGCGTGCAGTCGCATTCGATCGGAGCGCCTTCGCCCGCACTGTCCCAGCCGCCGTCCCTCAGACTGCTGATGTGCAACAGAACGTCCTTGGCCCCTGTCTGGGCCGGGTCATCGGGCACGATAAAGCCGTAGCCCTTGCCCGCATCGAACCATTTTACCCGGCCGGCGATCCGGACCATGTCCGGCGCGTCCAGCCCCTCGTAGTCAGACACTTCAAACCCCCCGCCCGCTCTCCCGACGGACGGTTCACGTTTAACACGGTTCTGTGAACGCGGGAAAACCGAAAAACGCCGGTTTCAACCTCATCGCGAACTTCACCGGGAATGAACTCGCCTGGCGTCTCGCTCAGGACACGGCTCCACGGCACGATCCCTGCGCGTCGCGACGGCGACGGGGGGCGGCGGATCAGGATGTGTGGAATGCCCCGCGTGGCAGTCCCTAGGGGACAGGGTCATGCCGCCGGCTATACGACTGTAGTCCTTGCTATTCTCGCCAAATCAGCACCTTAGCGTGGGTGCCGTAGCCAGTTTCGTAGAACGGAGCGTAGAAAGCGGTGCCAGGACCACGCACCGATGCCGAGTCGAACATCCCGTGTCACACGCAAGTTGAACCCGGGAATCTATGGTCGCCCTGACGGGAAGCTCCAAGCCCATCTCAAGATCCCGGCCGATCTCCACTTCGCCTACGGACGCACTAAGAGAGTCGTGAGCCTCGAGACTGATGATCCCGACGAGGCGAACCGACGGCATGCGAAAGAGGTGTCAAAGGATCTGGTCGCATTCGAGTCGCTTCGACGAGGGACAGCCTCCGAAACATTTGAGGCATTTGCCAGACAGCTGCACGCCGCCCAGACCCATGAAATCGCGCGCGTAGCCGATGAACAGCTGACGGCGAAGAACCCCTCACCCAACGTCTACACCGCCCAGAGCCTAGTCGCGCGATTGAACACCGACGACCCCGACGAACTTGCCGCGACCGTTGGATGGGCAGCCGACGCCTTCTTCGCACAACAGATGAACCTCAACTTCTCCGAACTACCCGACACGCTCCTGCGGTCTGCGGTCTACCGTCAGGTGCTTCGTGAATGTGCCGAGGTTCTGAAGGACTCATGGCGGGCTGGGCGTGAGATCGAATTCGGACGAGCGGTATCGCCTCCTCGTTACCCTGCGCTTCGGTCTGACATAGGCGAATCCCCTGACGGCAACCGAGCCCTTGACCCGCGAGCGGCATGGCCATTCTCTCGCTACTTCCGGGAGGTTTACCAGCCAGATCATCGGGGCGAGATCGAGGACGGATCTGCTAAGATCAAAGAGCAGTCGGTTGATTATTTCGTCGACCTCCTTGGCGACAAGCCTGTCTTCCGTGTGACCCGCGCTGATGTCTCTGAGTTCCAAGGCCTTCTACGATATCTTCCGGACGGGCGCATTCTGACCGGCTCGCTCAAGGGCAAGTCGGCCCGTGAACTGGTCGATCTCCAGAAGGGGGGCGGCAGCAGTCTGAAACGACTGGCCGCCGCTACGATCAACAGACACGTAGGCAACATCAAGACCGTCTTGGCCTCGGCTCTCGATGCAGGACACATCCGGTTGAACCCCACACTCGGGCTCAAAAACGTCAAGCCGAATGCCAGCAATCCGGTAGTCCAGAGACGTCCATTCTCGGGCTCGGAACTGAAGCAGATCTTCGATCAGCCGATGTATGCGGGATGTGCTGGCGACGACAGTCGTGGCTTATTCCGTCCTGGCAGCGTCATGATCAGAGACGAGCGGTTCTGGATCCCGATGCTCTGCTTCCTCACCGGAGCGCGCGCCAGCGAGATAGCCGGGCTGGAGAAGCCGGAAGTCATCATCGGGGACGGTGTCGATCGCATTGTGTTCCGCTTCACCCCCCTCCGACGCCTCAAGAACAAGGACACCGAGCGCGTCATCCCTCTGCACCCTTGGGCGATGATGATGGGCTTCGACGAATATCTGCGGACCCTGCCAGCGACGACGTCTTACCTCTTCCCCAAGGTTGTCGAGGAAGCACGAGACGCCAAGGGGGTGTTGTCCGATCACGAGTTGGACGGAAGCTGCGTGTTCCGCCAGTTCAACCGGACCATCCTCAAGCACGTCGGCCTCGACCAGGACCCCTCCGTGTCACTCCACTCTTTCCGACACGTCTTCGAGGACGCCATGACCGGGAAGAACATCCCGGAAGAGGTGATGTTCAGGCTCACCGGGAGAGCCACCGGGGGCATCCATCAGGATTGCTCCGGGCCAGAGACCGGCGGCGTCAATGTCGGCACTGGCACCGGGTCCTGAAACGACCAGAACACCCTCTGCGAAATCGAGGCGCACCTTGAACAACGCCTTGCCGCGCACTCGGGTCGTTGCGGTTTTCAAGGCGGCAGCAAGCTGGGCGCGATCCACGGTCAGGGCAAAGCGGCTCATGTATTGACTTTCTGCTCCAATGTTGGACCGATCGAGGATGGCGGTTGACGCTTACTCAGGCTGGCAAGGACGCACATCCGTGGACCCTGTCATGCGGTCGGGCGCTTGTGGAGTCGGCAGCGAGCAGAGCCCCTATCCCGCAATGGCTGCGTCGGGCTGGCCGGCCATCAGTGCATTGATCCAGGCTAGGGCTAGGTCGCGGCTGCGATAGGAGCCCCATTTGGCGATCTCATCGCGCTCGACGATCGGGAAGGTCGAGTAAATGTAGCGGATGTCGTCGCGGCTCTGCGTTGGGTCTGCCGGGTCGAAGACGCCGTAGAGGATGAAGTAGAGCGCATCCAGCTTTGGGGGAAGGCACCGGCGATGTCCAATAGGCGCGCACGAACGACCGCAGAATCGACAGCCTTGTAGGCCGGGTCCGTCCGGATGGCCTCTTGAAGGTAGTCGGTGCTGAACAGCGCACCCGCCGTAAACAAAGCCGAATCAAGCACGGGTTGTTCCTATCCACCCCTTTGCATAGCTCCTCCGCCTAGGCGCGGACAGGCTGGGTTTAGAGACCGGACGCAGCCTACAGCCGTAGCCGTCAAACCCGACCGCCGCGCGCGAGGCACGCAAGCCCAGCTGGAGATCAACGGAATATCACACGCAGTCGGAGGAATCCGCTTACGGGCCGCCACAGCGCGTATTGGGTTGTCCGCATACAATCACGCTGGAAGTAGACACTTAGCGCTCCAGCACCTCTCTGAGAGCATTGTAGAGGTATCGGCGATCCAATGACTAACTAGACCGCTCATGATCCCTTGTTTGACGTGTCATTCCCGCAACCTTTGAACCAGAAATCGTCCATACTGACTGAACGCAACAATGCGTCAGAGGAACTCATATTTATCGAATTCGCGCTGCTTAAATGGAACAATGATAGTCTCGTCCGCTACGAACGGCTCACTAACGCATCCATGTCGGAAGCCCTTGCGTTCGCTGAGGGCATGATAACTGAACGCATCAACCCCGCGCGTAACGACCAAGCTCTTCCCGGCACGACATACGCCTTCGAGGTCGGACATCGCGACACGGAGGTGACCCCCCATTACTCTGGCGATGTTACTGTCGGCGTCTGGCATATCATGGGCGAACGTCACTGCCCGGAAATCGTCTGGCAGGCCAAAATCCACGGCGGACAGAGCGTCAACTAGGCGGCCTTCTCCTCGGGAACAGCATCTCCCACGTGATAACCTGATGGGGCTCGCGTCTGTTGCCGTCCGGGCGGCTGGGAAAGCGTTTGTTGGCCGGAGGCATCCCAGAGCAGTCGGGCTGGTGATACGGCCCTTATTGGGGCGTAGATGATGCCATAGACGCCCCCTTCGGCACCTGATCGTATGGCCGAGGCCCGCACAGCCTTTAGACGGGCGTCGCGGTCCATGAGTGGAAAGGTGAAATAGCGGAGGCGATGATTCTGACTGTCCATCGAATCTATCTCGCAGGTGCCGCAATAGTGGGGAAACGCTGATAATCCCGGCATCGTCAGCGACATCCAGCTTCCGGACTCCAAGCGCACAGCCGAGGTGTTCTGCCCTCAGATGCTCGTCTTTTTGGTCGATGATCCGCAAGTCGCCAGGGCTCATCGGGCGCTTAGGCGGATGCCCATTTCTCTTGAAAACGACCCCTGCGCTGAGAGGACGATGACCTGTCGAACAGGCCATCGGAACAGCACCTAAAATCGTGGAAATAACCGTAGAAAACCACGCCCGAAACGGGGGTTATCTATCTGATTATATTAGGAAAGCCCCGCGTGGCAGTCCCTAGGGGAGTCGAACCCCTCTTTTCAGGTTGAAAACCTGACGTCCTAACCGATAGACGAAGGGACCGCGGCGCGGGGAAGCGGCGATATAGCGGGCGATTCCGGGGGGCGCAAGCGCCGTTTCGAACTAACTAGCCATCCGCGGATCGGCGATGTCCTCGATCTCGAACTGCACGCCCTTGCGACCGTTCCAGTCGTCCGCCTTCAGACGACCCACGACGCTGAGACCGCTCTGCCCTGCCAGCAGCGCCCGGCCGGTCGGCAGGTCGGCACAGCGCCAGGCGATGGCCTTGACCGAGGCGCCGTCCGCCCCGACGAGTCGACAGCGCACATGGCCGCCGTTCATCTGCACCGGCTCGCGGGCCTGGACGCCGTGCAGGGCGAACAGGGGTTCGGGGTTGGCGGGGCCGAAGGGGGCCAGCCGTTCGAAATCCTCGAACAGGGCGCGAGACGCGGCGCCCGGCTCGATCAGGGCGTCGACCTCGACCCAGTCCAGCGCGTCGGCATCGGCCTGTTCGTCGGCCATGGTCCCGTTCAGGAAATCTCTCAAGGCGTCGATCCCGTCCGGCCGCATCGTCAAACCCGCCGCCATCGCGTGCCCGCCGCCGGCCAGCAGCAGGCCTTCGCGCCAGGCCGCCTGGATGGCGCGACCCAGGTTCATGCCCGGCTGGGACCGGCCCGAGCCCTTGGCGACACCGCCGACCGCGTCCACGCCGATGACGATGACGGGTTTCCGCCAGCGCTCGCGCAGCCTTCCCGCGACGATGCCGACGACGCCGGGGTGCCAGTCCTCGCCGGAGACCACGACCACGGCCGAGCCGTCGGCGTGCTGGCCGGTCGCCTCGACGCGGCGAGTGGCGGTCTCGGTGACCTCGCGCTCGACCTCCCGTCGGGCGATGTTGAGGGCGTCGAGCTCTTCGGCCAGGGCCCGGGCCTCGAGCGGGTCATCCGTAGACAGCAGGCGGGCGCCGAGATCGGCCCGACCGATTCGCCCGCCCGCGTTGATGCGCGGCCCGAGGATGAAGCCGGCGTGATTCGACTTCGCGGGGCCGGGTTCGGCGCCCGCGACAGCCAGCAGGGCCTTAAGCCCGGGATTGCCCCAGCTCGACATGACCTTCAGGCCCAGGCCGGTCAGGGCGCGATTGAAGCCGGTCAGGCCGGTGACGTCGCAGATGGCGCCGAGCGCGGCGAGATCCAGCCACTGGCGGATATCCGGTTCGGCGCGATCGGCGAACAGCCCCTGTTGGCGGGCCTCGCGGTTCAGGGCAGCCAGAAGGACGAAGACCACCCCCGCCGCCGCCAGGTTGCCCTGGCCTGAGGTGTCGCCGGGGCGATTCGGGTTCACCACGGCCAGACACTGCGGCGGCTCCTCGCGCATCATGTGGTGGTCGATGACCACGACCTTGAGCCCGACCGCGCAGGCGTGGGCGATGGCTTCGTTGGCCGCTGCGCCGCAGTCCACGGTAATGACCAGATCGGCGCCCGACGCCTTCAGCCGGTCAAAGGCCAGCGGGCTCGGCCCGTAGCCTTCGGTCAGACGATCCGGCACATAGAGGGGCAGGTCAGCCCCCAAGGACCGGAACCAGCGCACCAGCAGGGCCGCGCTCGAAGCGCCGTCGACATCATAGTCGGCGAAGACGTGGATGCTCTCGCCCGCCTGGAGGGCGGCGACGATGGCCGCAGCGGCCGCGTCCATGTCCATGAAGGACGACGGATTGGGGAACAGCCGTTTCAGCGTCGGCTCAAGAAAGTCCGCGCCCTGATCCGCCAGGACGCCTCGAGCGGCGAGCGCCCTAGCCAGGGGTTCGGACAGTCCCAGCCCCTGCATATGCGCGCGGACGACCGAAGCCTCGGCCGGCCTCTGCCGCCAGGCGCGTCCGGACAGCGAGCGCGAGACATCGAGGAACCCCGGCGCCCATCCCTCTTTATGAGGGCCGGATGCGGGGGCTCCATCCGCCATCAGAGGGGGCGCGTGGTGTGGATGCGCCGCACGGTGCGGGTCGAGGAGTCCATGACCAGGGTGTGGGTGGTGACGAATCCCTGCCCCATCTTCACCCCGTCCAGCATGGCGCCCTTGGTCACGCCGGTGGCGGCGAAGACGGCGTCCTTCGACACCAGCTCATGCAGGTCGTATTTGCGGTCGAAATCGGTCACGCCGGTGCGTTCGGCGCGGGCGCGCTCGTCGTCGTTGCGGAACAGCAGTCGGCCCTGGAAGTGACCGCCGACGCATTTCAGCGCCGAGGCGGCCAACACACCCTCAGGCGCTCCGCCGGAGCCGAGATACAGGTCGATACCCGTTTCCGGCTCGGCCGTGTGGATGACGCCGGCCACGTCGCCGTCGGTGATCAGCATGACCCGAGCGCCGACTTCGCGCAGGGCCGCGATCAGGTCCTCGTGGCGCGGACGGTCCATGACGCAGACGGTGATGTCTTGCGGCCGCACGCCCTTGGCGGAAGCCAGCGAACGGACATTGTCGCCCGGCTTCATGTCCAGATCGACGGTGCCCGGCGCATAGCCCGGGCCGATGGCGATCTTGTCCATATAGGTGTCGGGCGCGTGCAGCATGCCGCCGCCGGCCGACATCGACAGGACCGTCAGGGCGTTGGCCATGGCCTTGGCCGTCAGGGTGGTGCCTTCCAGCGGGTCCAGGGCGATATCGATCTTGGGGCCTTTGCCGGTGCCGACCTTCTCGCCGATGTAGAGCATCGGGGCTTCGTCGCGCTCGCCCTCGCCGATGACGATCTTGCCGTCGATGTCGAGGCTGTTCAGCGCCGTGCGCATGGCGTCGACCGCCAGCTGGTCGGCCTGTTTCTCGTCGCCGCGGCCGATCTGGGCCCAGGACGCGATGGCCGCCAGTTCGGTGACCATGGCGGCGTCGGCAGCGAGGGTCGAGGCGAAGGGGGCCGTGTCAGCCATGTCGAATGCTCCTGAGGAAGGATGATCCCCGGATTCTCTCGACCGGGCGATAGGGACGAAAATCAGCGGGGCGCCGGGCCCCTGTCCACGGGCGGCGGAGCGGTTCCGCGCTGGCGCGTGCGGGCGGCGAAGGCCTCGACCTCCGCCTGGGTCTCGGCGGTGACCGGGGCCACGGCCTGGGCGTCGATGCGGCTGTTGACCTCATTGGCGAAGGCGACCGGATCGCCCAGCTGCCAGTCGACCCGCGCGGCCTCGGCGGCCAGGTCCGTGCCGCTGACGCGCAGGCCGTTCACGCGGGCGGCGACCTCCACGGGTTCCGGCAGGGGATCGGTCGAACGCGGAAAATCCTCCCAGCGGGGATAGGCGCGGTTGGCATCCACCAGGGCCTGAACACGGGGCGCGAGGGGCGAGGCCTCGTCCGTCTGGGGGTCGAACGCGGTCGCACATCCGCCCAGGGCCGTGACGGCCGAAGCGAGCAGCAAGCCGCCGGATATCTTTTTCGCCTGACGCGCGTTCATTTCGGGTCCGGTCTAGGCCATGATCGCGACAGGCGGAAGGGCGGAGCAAACGTCCGACGTCACAGCGGAGGCGCGCGGATACCCATGGCCAGGACCCCCAGGACCCCGCCCGAGCCCCTGCCCGTCGCCCGGGCGCCGCGGAAGTCAGGCCGCCCGACCTCGGCCAAACCCCGAGCGCCGCGTGCGCATACGGCGCCGGTCGAGACGGTCCCGCAGCCGGAACCCCGGGTCGAGGCCCAGGCTGAAGCGCCCACGGCCGGCTCGTCGCCCCCGGCTGACACTCCGTTCGCCTTCCCCGGCGCCGACCAGCGCGAAATGCTGGAGGCCCTGTCGCTGAACCTGGCCAGGGCGGCGATGACGGCGCAATCCGCGATCGCCGAGGCGGCTCTGTCACAGGCGGATCGCCCCGCCGCCCTGTCGCCCGACCCGTTCAACGTCGGCCCGGCGATGAATTCGGTGATGACCAGCCTCGCCTCGCGCCCGGACAAGCTGTTCGCGGCCCAGGCCGATCTGTTCAATCGCTATATGGACCTGTGGGCCACTTCGACTCGGCGCGCGGCCGGGGAAGAGACCCTTGCCCCCTCGAAAGACAAGCGGTTCAAGGACCCGGCCTGGTCGGAGAATCCGATGTTCGACATGATGCGCCAGTCCTATCTCGTGACGTCGGACTGGATGAACGGCCTCGTCTCCTCGGTCGAGGACGTCGATCCCAGGACCAAGCGCCGCGCCGAATTCTTCACCAAACTGCTGACCGACGCCTTCTCGCCGTCGAACTTCCTCGCCTCCAACCCGGTCGCCCTGAAGGCCATGGCCGAGACCAACGGCGAATCGCTGGTCAAGGGGATGCAGAATTTCGCCGCCGACCTCGAACGCGGCATGGGCAAGCTGAAGATCAGCCAGGCCGACTACGGCAAGTTCGTCGTCGGCGAGAACGTCGCCACCGCCCCGGGCCAGGTTATCTGGCGCGACGAGCTGTTCGAGCTGATCCAGTTCGATGCGGCCACGGAGACGCAGCACACCGTCCCGCTGCTGATCTTCCCGCCATGGATCAACAAATTCTACATTATGGATCTGCAGCCGGAGAACTCGCTTATCCGCTGGCTGTCGGCCCAGGGCTTCACCGTCTTCGTCTGCTCCTGGGTCAATCCGGACAAGGACAAGGCCGGGTTCGGCTTCGACGAGTATCTGGAAAAGGGCATCTATCGCGCCGTCGAGAAGACGCTCGAGCAGACGGGTTCGAAGACGGTGAACACCGTCGGCTACTGCATCGGCGGGACGCTTATGGGGGCGGCGCTGGCGCATATGGCCGCCAGGAAGGACGGCCGTGTCGCCGCCACCACATTCTTCGCCGCCCAGCACGACTTCGCCGAGGCCGGCGACCTCTTGCTGTTCACCGACGAGCACTGGCTGGGCCAGGTCGAGGAGCAGATGGACGCAGCAGGCGGCGTTCTGCCCGGTGCGGCGATGGCGGAGACCTTCAACGCCCTTCGCGCCAACGACCTGATCTGGTCGTTCTTCGTCAGCAACTACCTGATGGGCAAATCGCCTGCTGCGTTCGACCTGCTGTTCTGGAACGCCGACCAGACCCGCATGCCCAAAAAGCTGCACCTCGACTATCTGCGCTCGATGTACGGCCAGAACCTGTTGTCGAAGGGCGAGTTCACCATCGGCGGCATCAAGGTCGACCTGTCGAAGGTGACCATCCCGCTCTATTTCCAGGCCAGCCGCGAGGACCATATCGCGCCCATGAACTCGGTCTATCGCTCGGCCAGGGCCTTCTCGAACGCCGCCGTGACCCTGACGCTGGCTGGGTCCGGCCATATCGCCGGAGTTATCAATCCGCCCAGCGCGAACAAGTATCAGCACTGGACCAACGCTGCCCTGCCCGGAACCCTGGCCGAATGGCAGGCGGCGGCGGTGGAGCATCCCGGCAGCTGGTGGAACCACTGGGCCGCCTGGCTGGCCGACAAGTCCGGCGACATGATTCCGGCGCGTGATCCGAACAAGGGGCCGCTGAAGCCCATCGAGCCGGCCCCCGGCTCCTATGTGAAAGTGAAGTCTTGAAGCGTCTCGAACCGAACTTCCTGCTGGCCGTCTCGACCCTGATCGCCCTGACCCTGCTGATCGCGACCGGCGCCCTGTTCGGCGCGCCGGGAGGGGCGATCAAATATCCGGTCATCGCCGTGATCTGCGTGGTCGCCTTCGTGATCGGCAACGGCATCATGGCCCGGCGCATGGGCCGGGTGACACCGCCGATGATCAATCTCGACACGCCCGCGACCGCCGCCTGGGCCGGCGGCTTCCCGGTCGTGGTCATGCTGTTCGCCGCCATCCCGATGATCTGGAGCGGCCATGACTACGGACTGCTGGTCATCATCGCCTCGGTCATGGCCGGGGTGACCATCGAGTCGGCGCTGAAGGTCAGGCGGGCCTGAAGGTCAGGGCGACGCCGTTGTTGCAATAGCGTTTGCCGGTCGGGCGCGGGCCGTCGTCGAAGACGTGACCCTGATGCCCCAGGCAACGGGCGCAATGGTATTCGGTGCGGGGAATGCCGATGGCGAAATCCTGCTTCATGCCCAGCGAGCCCGGGATGTAGTCGTAGAAGCTGGGCCAGCCGGTGCCGCTGTCAAACTTGGTCCGCGACTGAAACAACGGCAGATCGCAGCCCCGGCAGACGAAGGTCCCGGCCCGATGCTCGTCGTTCAGCGGGCTGGTGAACGGCCGTTCGGTCGCTTCGTGGCGCAGGACGTCGTAGCTCAGGCCCGGCAACCGCGCACGCCACTGGGCGTCGGTCACGCGACGGAACGGCGAGCTGGCGTACTGCGCCACGGAGGCGTCGGCCTCGCCCGAGGTGCAGGACGCCAGGGCGGTCGCGGCGGCGCCGAGCAGAAGGGTCCGGCGTGAGGTCGTGAGAACGTGGGTCATGATCCCTTATACGTCGCAAAGGCGGGCAGGGTTTCAAGCGTCGACCGCTGTAAACTCCGTGCATCCCTGCCTTCGCGGGGATGCCCGGATCAAATGAGCCCCGTCGCCTCGTCCAGACCCAGCATCAGGTTGAGGTTCTGCACCGCCGCGCCCGATGCGCCCTTGCCGAGATTGTCCAGCAGGGCGACCAGCCGCGCCTGCGCGCCGTCGCGATGGCCGAAGACATGCAGACGCATGCTGTTGGTGCCGTTCAGCCCCTCTGGGTCCAGGCCCGTCATCGCCTCGGCAGCATCCAGCCCGGCGACCTCGACGAAGCGGCAGCCGTCATAGGCCTCGACCAGGGCGCCGTGGAGACGGTCGATTGACGGCGTCTCGGGCAGGGCCGAGAGCTGCAGCGGAACCTCGACCAGCATGCCCTGGCGATAGGCGCCGACGGCCGGGGCGAACAGGACATCGTGCTTCAGCCCCGAATGTTTGGTCATCTCCGGCACATGTTTGTGCTGCAGCGACAGGCCATAGGCGCGGAAGGCGTCGGCGGCGCCACCCTGTTCAAACTCGGCAATCATTGATTTTCCACCGCCGGAGTAGCCGGACACGGCATTGACCGTCATCGGCCAGTCGGCGGGGATCAGGCCGGCCTTCACCAGCGGGCGGACCAGGCCGATGAATCCGGTCGGATAGCAGCCGGGGTTCGACACCCGGCGCGAACCGATGATCTGGCCGCGCTGGACGGCGTCCATCTCGGCGAAGCCATAGGTCCAGCCGGTGGCGGTGCGGAAGGCGGTGGAGGCGTCGATGACCCGCGTCGTCGTATTCTCGATCATGGCCACGGCTTCCCTGGCCGCCTCGTCTGGTAGGCACAGGATGACGGCGTCGGCGGCGTTCAGCGCCTCGGCGCGCGCGGCCGGGTCCTTCCGCAGGTCGCCGGTCAGGGAGATGAACTCCAGGTCCGTCCGGCCTTCCAGCCGCTGGCGGATCTCCAGCCCCGTGGTCCCGGCCTCGCCGTCGATGAAGATGGTGTGGGTCATCCTGCCTCCTCCCTCTCCCGGTGGGAGAGGGCTTGAGCGCCCGAGAGCGCAGCGATCGGTTTTTCGCGAAAGGGTGAGGGTCGGGTGACTCCCGTTGAGGTCCAACCCTCATCCGTCCGCTCCGCGGCCACCTTCTCCCACCGGGAGAAGGAAGAAAAAAAGGCGCCCCGGGTTTCCCCGGAGCGCCTTTGTATTCCAAGTCGCGATTGCGACTAGCGCTTCGAGAACTGGAACGAACGACGGGCCTTGGCGCGGCCGTACTTCTTGCGCTCGACGACCCGGCTGTCGCGGGTCAGGAAGCCGTGCGGCTTCAGGACCGGGCGCAGGGCCGGTTCGTAGTGCGTCAGGGCGTGCGACAGGCCGTGGCGGATGGCGCCGGCCTGGCCGGACAGGCCGGAGCCCTCGACCGTGCAGACGACGTCGAACTCGGTCTCGCGACCGCAGACGACCAGCGGCTGGGCGATCATCATGCGCAGGATTTCGCGGGCGAAATACTGCAGTTGATCCTTGCCGTTGATAGTGAACTTGCCGCTGCCGGGCATGACCCAGACGCGGGCGATGGCGTTCTTGCGCTTGCCGGTCGAATAGGCGCGACCCTGGGCGTCGACCTTGCGGACATAGACCGGAGCCGAGTTGTCGTAGCCGTTGTCCGAGGTTGCGAGACCCTTGAGGGCGTCGAAGCCGGTGGCCGTGTCTTCAGTGACGTCGGTCATGCTCAGATGCTCCGGGTGTTCTTGGCCGAACGGCCGGCGAAGTCGATGGTCTCGGGCTGCTGGGCGTCGTGCTCGTGGGCCGAGCCGGCGAACAGACGCAGGTGGGTCATCTGACCGCGCGCCAGCGGGCTTTCCTTGGGCATCATCCGCTCGACAGCCTTCTCGAGCACGCGCTCGGGGAAGCGGCCGTTCAGGACCTTCTGCGGGGTCGTCGACTTGACGCCGCCCGGGTGGCCGGTGTGGCGATAGTAGATCTTGTCGGTCAGCTTCTTGCCGGTGAACACGACCTTGTCGACGTTGGTCACGACGACATAGTCGCCCGAGTCGACGTGGGGGGTGTAGGTCGGCAGGTGCTTGCCGCGCAGACGCATGGCGATGAAGGTCGCGAGACGGCCCACGACGACGCCTTCAGCGTCGATGTGAATCCACTTCCTCTCGACCTCGGACGGCTTCAAGGCAGCCGTGGTGCTCTTCAGCATGAGGTGGTTCCTGAAATAGGAGGCGAAACGGGGTCGCTCCGGACGGGCCGAAGCGAGCGAAGGCGCGCTAGTAGGGGAAACATCCACAGGCGTCAATGCCGGTTCGCGCGCGCAAAATGCCCTATAATATTGTTCTAAAACGGTTTTTCTGTAACGGTATGAAAATACCGCACGATTTGACGGCCTAGAGGCGGGGTCCGGACATGAAAAGCCGGGGTTGCGAGCGTCGGACCAGCCAGAGATTGGCCGTCGCCAGGGCCAGGACGACCGCCGCCCCCGCCTGGTGCAGCCCGCCCAGCCACAGCGGCACGGCGTGGATCAGGGTCACGATCCCCAGCGCCGCCTGCAGCCACAGGGCTGCGGCCACCACGAAGGCGGCCAGACCCAGCCCCTCGGCCAGCCGCCAGCGCCAGGCCTGGACTGCGTAGATGGTGCCGCCGATCAGCAGGCCATAGGCGAAGACCCGGTGATTGAACTGGACCAGCGCCTGGTCATGCAGGAAGGCCAGACCGCCGAGACCCCAGTCGACAGGCGCCAGGACATCGCCGTTCATCAGCGGCCAGTCGGTGTAGATGAAGCCGGCCTTGGCCCCGGCGACGAGACCGCCCAGCAGGCATTGAATGAAGATCGCGCCCAGGAGGATGGCGGCGCCCCGGCTCCAGCCCGCGGGCGAACGCGAATGCTCCTCGCCCGACCAGGCCTCCAGCCCCGTCCAGATCAGGCCGGCGAAAATGACCAGGGCCAGCCCCAGGTGGGTCGCCAGCCGCTCGGGGGCGACATCGACCCGTTCCGACAGGCCCGAAGACACCATCCACCAGCCGATCAGCCCCTGAAGTCCGCCGAGGGACAACAGCAGGGCGCAGCGCCAGATCAACCGCGTCGGCATGGCCATCCGGCCGAGGAAGCCCCGCCCGGACAGCAGCCGGAACGACAGGAAGGCGAAGAACGGCACGGCGAACACCACGCCGACCAGCCGCCCGACGAGCCGGTGGAACCACTCCCACCAGAAGATGGCCTGGAACTCCCCCAGCGACATGCCGGCGTTGATCTGGGCGTACTGCGGGATCGCCTTGTATTTCTCGAAGGCCTGGGCCCAGTCGGCGGCCGACATCGGCGGCAGGGCGCCCATGATCGGCTTCCACTCGGTGATCGACAGGCCTGAACCCGTCAGTCGGGTGATCCCCCCGATGACCACCATGGCGAATACCATGGCGGCGCAGACGAACAGCCAGATGGCGACGGCTCTCGATTGGTCCCGACTTCTGAAACGGCTCATTCGACGCCTGACGCTCCAACGGATACAGTGTCGCTAATCGCGGCGACCGGGGCGGTATGCCCTTGGATCGTGGCGAGATCAAAGTCCGAAGTCATGACGCAGGGTCGCATGCCGACCTGCCTGGAGCCCCCCGTTTTGGAATCACTGCTGGAATACGCCGATATCGTCGTCGCCGTTGTCGGGGCGTTCGTCCTCGGCTGGATCGCCGATCTGCTGACAGGGCGGAGGGGGCTGTTCGCCGCCTCGCTGGTGGCCCTGACCGGTGCGGCCTGCGGCTGGTTCCTGGCGGTGCGCGTCTTCGGGGTCTCGACGATGGACGAGTTCGGCTGGGTCCTGTGGTCGGGCGCAGGCACCGTGCTGGGTCTGGTCACCTACTATCTGTTCCGGAACACCCGCTGATGGGGCTGCGCGCGCGTCGGGCCATCGCCTCGGTCGGCATTCTCGCCTTCCTCGTCCTCTATGTGTGGGGGGTCATCGCCATCGGCGCCCATGTGCCGGATCATCCGGTGGCGTCCCTGCTCTTCTACGGTCTGGCCGGAACGCTGTGGGGCGTGCCGTTGCTGCCGCTGATGTCCTGGGCCGAGGGCAAGCCGTTCCTGAAGAAGCGGTAGAAGCGCGCCCCAATCCCGCTCAAGCACTGAGCGACCGCGTCGCGAGCGATAGCACACCAAACCCGCTCAAGCAGCGAGCCGCCGCGCGGCGAGTGATAGCGCCTCAAACATGCAAAAAGGGGCCGCTCGAAAGCGGCCCCTCTTAGCCGACTCATTTTCCTGAAAAGGAAGATGGTCGGAGCGACAGGATTCGAACCTGCGACCCCTTGACCCCCAGTCAAGTGCGCTACCAGGCTGCGCCACGCTCCGAGAGGCCGGTCCTATAGCGGGGGGTTGGCGTCGCCGCAAACGAGAAAACGCGTCACGCGTCCGATGGGCGGGTTCAACCCGCCAGAACGGCGTCCATCCGGGCGCGGGCGCTCTCCAGATCAGCCAGAATCCCCCGCAATTCGCGTTCGGACCGCCCCGAGGTCGAGGACACAGGTTCGGTTGTCGGCGCAGGCGCGGCTCCGGGCTGCGCATCCATGCTGAAGGCCGCATCCGCATCGCCGTAGGCGGCCAGACGGGCGATCCCCTGTTCCTGATGCAACCGCTGCACGCCCTTGATGGTCAGGCCCTCGTCGTGCAGCAGCCGACGGATCGCCTTCAGCACCACGATGTCATGAGGGCGATAGAATCGCCGCCCGCCGGCGCGTTTCACAGGCGTCACGAACGGGAACTTGGTCTCCCAGAACCGCAGGACATGCTGCGGGGCGCCCACCGCCTCCGCGGCCTCCGAAATCGTTCGGAAGGCGTTGGGGCTCTTGCTCATCAGGCGCCGGCGCCGTGAACGCGGGACTTCATGATCTGTGAGGCCCGGAAGCTGATGACACGGCGCGGGTTGATCGCCGCCGGCTCGCCCGTCTTGGGATTGCGCCCCATGCGCGCGCGCTTCTCGCGCACCTGGAAGACGCCGAAACCGGACAGTTTCACCGTCTCGCCCTGTTCCAGGCTCTCGACGATGAGCTCGAGCGTGCGCTCGACCATGCTGGAACATTCCTGCCGCGACAGGCCGACCTCTTCATGAACCGCTTCGCACAGGTCCGCGCGGGTCAAGGTTTGTAGTTCGCCCAAGGTTCGTCCCCTTTGATCCCGACACACCATAGAAGGCGAAAAGCGGGCGAAGTCAAAGGACACCGGGCGATTGTAGCCCGAAGTTACAGCCGGAAGGCGCAGGCGCCCCAGGTCAGGCCCCCGCCCATGGCCTCCAGCAGTACCAGATCGCCCTTCTTGATGCGCCCGTCCTGAATGGCGGCGTCCAGCGCCAGCGGGATGGAGGCGGCCGAGGTGTTGGCGTGCATGGCGACCGTGGAGATCACCTTGTGCTCATCCAGGCCGAGCCGGTCGCCCACGCCCTTGATGATTCGCTGATTGGCCTGGTGCGGCACGAACCAGTCGACCTCGGCCACGGTGATATTGGAGGCGGCGCAGGCTGCGGTGATGGCCTCGGCGATGTTTACCACGGCGTGACGGAACACCTGATTGCCCGCCATCCTGAGATGACCGACCGTCCCTGTGCTGGACGGACCGCCGTCGACATAGAGCAGATCGGTCTTGGTCCCGTCCGAGCGCAGGGCGAAGCCGAGCAGACCCTGATCGGCGCTGGTCCCCTGCCCCTCGCGCGGCTCGACCACTACAGCCCCGGCCCCGTCGCCGAACAGGACGCAGGTCGTCCGGTCGGTCCAGTCCATCAGCCGGGTCATTTCCTCGGCGCCGATAACCAGGGCGCATTTGGCCAGGCCGCGTGCGACGAAACCGTCAGCCACGCTCAGGGCATAGACGAATCCCGAACAGACGGCCTGGACGTCGAAGGCGATGCACACGGGCGCGCCAATCTTCCTCTGAACGATCGAGGCGGTCGCCGGGAAGGTCATGTCCGGCGTCGTGGTGGCGACGATGATCATGTCCACGTCGGCGGCGGTTCTGCCTGCGTCGGCGAGCGCCCGCCTCGCAGCTTCGGCCGCCAGGTCGCTGGTCGGCTGATCGTCACGGGCCTGATGGCGTTGCAAGATGCCGGTGCGCTCGATGATCCATTCGTCCGAGGTGTCGACGAACTTCGACAGATCGGCGTTGGTGACGACCTTTTCCGGCAGGAAGGAACCGACGCCGGTGACAGCGCTGCGGGTGACGCTCACGAAACGCTCTCTTGGGACTGGGTTTTGAGGGCCGCCGGGGCATGAAGCACGTCGCCGAGTCGCCCCAGATTGGCGCCAACGGTCTGCATATAGTCACTGCGGGCCAGATCGACAGCGATGCGGATGGCGTTGCCGAATCCCTTGGCGTCGGCGCCGCCGTGGCTTTTCACCACGATGCCGTTCAGCCCCAGCAAAGGGCCGCCGTTGATGGCGCTGGGGTCGATCTTCTGGGCCATGGCCTTCAACGCGGGCATGGCGATGAAGGCTCCCGCCTTCGCCTGGAGACTGGAGGTCAGGGCCTCCTTGAGCAGGACCGAGATGAACCGCGCCACGCCCTCTGCGGTCTTCAGGGCGATATTGCCGGTGAAACCGTCGGTGACGACCACATCGACCGTGCCCTTGGCGATGTCGTCGCCCTCGACGAAGCCGTGATAGTTCAGGCCCAGGCCACCCTCGCGCAGGATCCGCGCCGCCTCGCGCACCTCTTCGTGGCCCTTCATGTCCTCGGACCCGACGTTCAGGATGCCGATGGTCGGCCGGGCCGTGCCGTGCACGGCGGTGTGGAAGGCCTCGCCCATGATGGCGAACTCCACCAGCTGTTCGGCGTCGCTCTCGATATTGGCGCCGACGTCTAGGACGGCGGTGACGCCACGCTGGGTCGGCCAGCTGGCCACGATCGCCGGCCGCTCAAGGCCCGGCGCCGCCATGCGCAGGATCAGTTTGGAGATGGCCATAAGGGCGCCGGTGTTGCCAGCGGAAACGACAGCGCCCGCCTCGCCCGACTTCACCGCCTCGATGGCGTTCCAAAGGCTGGAACCCTTGCCGCGCCGCATCGCCTGGGCCGGCTTTTCGTCGGAGGCGATCTTCTTGTCCGTATGGCGGATGTCGCAGACCTCGGAGGTCAGGTTGAACTTCGCCAGTTCGGCGACGATCGCCTGCTCGTCGCCGTGCAGCAGGAAGCGGACGTCCTGCTCGCCGTGACGGCGGATGTAGTCGCGAATTCCGCCGACGACGACGGGCGGACCATGGTCGCCGCCCATGGCGTCGAGCGAGATAAGCGTGGGGGTTGGCAAGGGGTCGGAAACTCCGGTGCGTCGTCGTTGCGGCGCTTTCTGCTGGTCTCAAGGATACCGCCGCGCGGTGCGGATGCAAACCGCGCGGACGTTACGTCAAGATTTTCCGTCGTCGTCCCCGGCCTTGAACGCCTTGAGGACCGCGAAGGGCGAGATCTCGGCGGGCTCGTCCGGCTGGACGAACTCGGCGCCCGGCTTGCGCGGGAACGGGTCCAGCGTCAGGGCCAGTTGCTCGACGGCGTACTGGCCGAGGTCGATTCGGCTGTCCTCGATCACATCGGGTGCGTCGTCGTCCAGCGTCACCTCGATCTCGTCCGCCTCCGGCTCGGCCGCTTCGACCAGATGGACGGAGAATCGCTCATCGACCTGAACCGGCAGCGGGTCGAGCGTGATGCCGCAGACCTGTTCCAGCGTCGCCGTGACCCGGCCCGTCAGGATCCAGCCGACATGGCTGGGCGTGATCTTCAGATCGGCCTCGAACGCGGACAGCGAGCCCAGATCCAGCGCCTTGATGATGCGCTTCCGCGCCGCCTCATCCGGGACCAGATGGCGTTCCAGCCCTGCGCCGATCTCGTTGACCCGCACCACCTCGCTGAAGGGCAGTCGATGTTCCGGGTTCATGCCTGGATCTCCGGCCAGACCGGCGCGGCCAGCACCGTGTCGATCGATTGTTTCGCCAGCACCCCACGCGCCGCCAGGGCATAGGCCGCCAGTCCGGTCGCCAGGTCGGCATCGTCGGTCGTATAGACGTTGCGCGCCAGGCCGCCGGACAGCTCAGGCGCGTCCCCTGCCCTCAGCGCCGTCTCGTAGGCGGTCATGCGGCCGTAAAGGGCCTCGCCAAGCCGCCGCATCTTCTTGGCCATGGTCACATCGTTCACGCCCAGCTCGCGCAGCGCGTTGTCCAGGGCGGAGACATAGACGTCGAACAGGTTCTGCGCCGCTTCGGCGCCCCGTTCGGCCCCGGTGCCCGTCTCGTCACGCAGGCGCAGAATCAGCAGCAGCACGTGCAGGGTGTAGAGCTCGAAGCGGGAGTCGATCTCGTCGGTCACGCCCAGGGTGGTGTAGAATCCCGGATCGCGGGCCTGCTCCACGGCCGCCGTGTACAACGGCAGGCCCATGCGCTCGGCGGATCGGGTTCGGAACAGGTTCTTCAGCATCGGTATACGGCCCCTTTTCCGCCGCGCCGTTGAACTAGGCGTCAGGTCCGGTTAGGTCAAAGACCTTGTTTCGTCCCAGGCGCTCGTCTCCATGAATAAAGTCGTCGTTCGTCTCGCCGTTCTGGTCGCCCTCGCGCCGCTTGCGGTCGCCTGCGCCCCCGTCGTGGGCAACCACGGCTTCCAGGTCATCGACGTCAATCCCAAGGACATCGTCATCGGGACCGACACCAAGTCGACCGTCCTGGCCCAGCTTGGCTCGCCCTCGGCGGTTTCGACCTTTGAGGATAACATCTGGTATTACATCTCCCAGACGACGGAGCGGTACACCTACAACCGCCCGCAGGTGTCCCAGCGGAACGTCACCGCCATCACCTTCAACGAGGCCGACGACAAGGTCGCAGAGGTCCGCAACCTCAACCTCGAAGACGGCCAGCAGATCGCCATGGAGCGCCGCGAGACGCCGACCCGCGGTCGCCAGCTGACCATCCTGGAACAGCTGCTCGGCAACGTCGGCCGCGGCCAGCTGCCCCGCACCGACGAAGATGTCCCGGGTCAGCGCCGTCCGGACTAGGCTCTCGCCCAGGCACAGAAAAAGGCCCCGGAGATCGCTCTCCGGGGCCTTTTCTTTGTCTCCTCCCCGTTCGCTGCTTTGCGGCCGGGGAGGTAGATGCGAGCTCTTTGCGAGCAGACGGAGGGATTCATTATGCGACCAGACCCCCTCCGTCTCTTCGCTTCGCTACGAGCCACCTCCCCACGCCTGCGGCGCTGGGAGGAGACCCGCTTCGCTAGCCGATGTTCCCGCTCGCCAGCACCGCCAGCAGCAGCAGGGCCACGATATTGGTGATCTTGATCATCGGGTTCACCGCCGGGCCGGACGTATCCTTGTAGGGATCGCCGACCGTATCGCCGGTCACCGCGGCCTTGTGAGCCTCGGAGCCCTTGCCGTGGACGACGCCGTTCTTGTCGGTGAAGCCTTCCTCGATCACCTTCTTGGCGTTGTCCCAGGCGCCGCCGCCCGAGGTCATCGAGATGGCCACGAACAGGCCGGTCACGATGACGCCCATCAGCATGGCGCCCAGTGAGGCGAAGGCGTTGGCCTTGTCCGAGATGAACAGGATCGCCGTGAATAGGACGATCGGCGACAGGACCGGCAACAGTGACGGAACGATCATCTCGCGGATCGCCGCCCTGGTCAGGATGTCGACAGCGCGTCCGTACTCCGGCTTGACCTCATAGGTCATGATGCCGGGGTTCTCGCGGAACTGGCGACGGACCTCTTCCACGACGGCCTCGGCCGCGCGTCCGACCGCCATCATCGACATCCCACCGAACAGGAAGGGCAGCAGCCCTCCGAACAGCAGGCCGACGACGACATAGGGGTTGGTCAGGTCGAAGGCCACCGGGCCCATGTTGGCGAAGAACGGATACTCGGCCGGGTTGGCGGCGAAGTATTGCAGGTCCGAGGTATAGGCCGCGAACAGGACCAGCGCGCCGAGGCCCGCCGATCCGATCGCATAGCCCTTGGTCACGGCCTTGGTGGTGTTGCCCACGGCGTCCAGGGCGTCGGTGACATGGCGCACATCGGCCGGAAGGCCCGCCATTTCGGCGATGCCGCCGGCGTTGTCGGTCACGGGACCGAAGGCGTCGAGCGCCACGATCATCCCGGCCACGCCCAGCATGGTCGTGGTGGCGATGGCGATGCCGAACAGGCCAGCCAGCTGGAAGCTGGCCACGATGCCGACGATGATCACCAGCGCCGGAAGCGCAGTGGACTCCAGCGAGACCGCCAGACCCTGGATCACGTTCGTGCCGTGACCCGAGACCGAGGCGTTGGCCACCGACCGCACCGGGCGGAAGTTCGAGCCCGTGTAGTATTCGGTGATCACCACGATGGCCGCAGTAACCGCGAGACCCACCATGCCAGCCCAGAACAGGGCCATCGGCTCGATCTGCAGGCCGGACGTCGTGACGACCGGGCCGGTGACCAGGGTCGTGATGACCCACCAGACCGCGATGACGGACAGCGCACCGGTCACGATCAGACCCTGATACAGGGCGCCCATGATGTTGTTCGACTTGCCGAGGCGCACGAAGAAGGAGCCGATGATCGAGGTCACGATGCAGATGCCGCAGATGGCCAGCGGCAGCAGCATCATCACCTCCACATAGGGCTGGCCGCGGAAGAAGATCGCCGCCAGCACCATGGTGGCGACCGTGGTCACCGCATAGGTCTCGAACAGGTCGGCGGCCATACCGGCGCAGTCGCCGACGTTGTCGCCGACATTGTCGGCGATGGTCGCGGCGTTGCGGGGATCATCCTCGGGAATGCCGGCCTCGACCTTGCCCACCATGTCGCCGCCCACGTCGGCGCCCTTGGTGAAGATGCCGCCGCCCAGACGCGCGAAGATGGAGATCAGCGAGGCCCCGAAGCCCAGGGCCACCAGGCCGTCGATGACCTCGCGGCCGGTCGATTCCAGCCCCAGCACCTCGGTCAGCACGCCGTAGTAGCCGGCGACGCCCAGCAGGGCTCCGCCCGCCACGAACATGCCGGTGATGGCGCCCGAGCGGAAGGCGAGGTCGAGTCCTCTGGACAGGCTCTGCGACGCCGCATGCGCCGTGCGCACATTGGCGCGCACCGAGATCAGCATGCCGGCGAACCCGGCCAGGCCCGACAGGACCGCGCCGATCACGAAGCCGATGGCGGCGTACTGGCCGATCAGCAGATAGGCGATGATCAGGATAACCACGCCGACCATGGCGATGGTGGTGTACTGGCGCTTCAGATAGGCCGAGGCACCTTCCTGAATGGCGGCTGCGATCTCTCGCATCTTGTCGTTGCCGGTTTCGGCCTTCATCAGACTGGCGGTCTGGACGAGCCCGTAGAGGACCCCCAGCGCGCCGGCGGCTATCACTAGCCACAGAACATTGGTCATTGGCGTTTCCATACCTAAAGCATTGGGCGCGCGGACCCTTGGCGCGGCGGGCCTTTTGGCCTCTGTCCGCCTTCCGGTCCCCCCGTGCGCAGTCTCGACGCAGTAGCGCGTCCCTCGGGAATTGCCCGGGAAGCTTACAACTGCGTCGGAACGACGCAACCGGCGTTTTTCAGGAACAGACGGGGCAGGATTCACGGCGTCAGCCGAATCGCGAAGCGAGTCCTCCTCAGCCGATCCTGGTCTAGGTGGGCCGGACGCCTGTGCGGCGACGCGGCGCCTGCAGGGCGACCTGGATGCTGGCGATCGAACCGGCGCCGGAAATCGACGGCGCAATACGCATCATCGCGGCGCACAGCGCCGGGGCGTCGACCTGGGTCCAGTCATCGGCCAGCACGAACGGCGTCCGGTGCGCGGCGCGGACCAGGGCGTCACGGAAATAGGGCTCCTTGGCCCGCATCTGCTCCGCGGTGAAACCGCCGCCCAGCGTCAGGCTGATGGTCACAAAGACATAGTTGCGGATACGCCCGCCCGCGATGATCGGCAGACCGACGCCCGCGATGTTCGAGGTGACCGCACCGGACGAGGCCGGGGCCTCCGACGCCGAAGCGGCGCTGGCGGCGGTTCCGGCCAGGGCCAGGGTTCCGAGGGCGAAGAGGTCTCTACGGCGCATGAGAGCCTTATCGCGCGGATCGATTAGGATTCCGTTGCTTCGGTCCGGCCCCTGTCATTCCGGCCGGAGCAGAGCGGAGAGTCGGGACCGTTTCAGTCGTGGGTCCAGCCGGGTTTGCGGATATCGACCGGCTTGCCGAGATAGCTCGCCGTCACGCCGCGTCCCGCCGAAATGGTCCCGACGCGGGTCAGGCGCAGCAGTTGTCGATCAGCCTCGCGCTTCAGCGCCGGCTCGTCCGAAGGGGCTGCGGTGAGCAGCAGTTCGTAGTCATCGCCGCCTGTCGCCAGGGTCACCAGCGCGACCTCGGGGTCCGTCCGCGAGTCGAACCAGGCCGTCGCAGCCGCCGACCGCGGCAGCAGTTCCAGTTGCACCGAGGCCGCCACGCCGCTCGCGCTGGCGATATGTCCGAGATCCGCGATGAGGCCGTCCGAAACGTCCATGATGGCCGTGACCAGCCCCTGCACCGCCTGACCGAAGGCCAGGTGCGGCACGGGCCGGCGATAGTGCTCCGCCAGCGCGGCGATGCGTTCCTGTTCCAGGTGCAGATGACCCTTCGCCGCCTGCAGCCCCAGCCAGCCGTCGCCGATCATGCCGGTGACATAGATCCCGTGCCCGGGCTTGGCTCCGCCGCGCGTCACCGATCCGCCCTTCGGCGCCCAGCCCAGCATCGTCGCGGAGAAGGACGCCGGTCCGGGGGTCAGCACAGTGTCCCCGCCCAGCAGATGGATGCCGAACTCTTTCTGGTCCGCCGCCAGTCCGGCCGCGAAGGCTTCCCGTTCGGGCCAGCCGCACCGCGGCGACCAGTGGCAGGCCAGGAGATAGCCGAACGGTTCCGCCCCCTTGGCGGCCAGGTCCGACAGGTTCACCCGCAGGAGCTTCTGAGCCACCGTATCGAGCGGGTCCCCGGGCAGGAAATGGACCCCCTCGACGATCGCGTCCTTGGTCAGGACCAGATCGGCGCCCGGCCGCGTGGGCATCACCGCGACATCGTCGGTCAGCCCCCAGGCATGGTCCGGGTGGGCCAGGGGTGCGAAGAGCTTGCGGATCGTCTCGAACTCACCGGCGGCGTCGACGGCGGCCATAACCTAGGCCTTCGAACGCACGTCGCGGGCCACCCCGTCCAGGGCGGCGTTGACGAATTTCGCGTCGCCCTCGTCGAAGAAGGCTTTCGCCAGCTCGACATATTCGTCGATCACGATCTCTTTGGGCACTTCGGTCTTGTGCGTCAGCTCCCAGGCTCCGCAGCGCAGCAGGGCCCGCAGCGTGGCGTCCAGCCGTTCCAGCCGCCAGTTCGAGGCAAGACGCGCCTTCACCGAGGAGTCGATGTCTTTCTGGCCGGCGATGACGCCGCGCACGATATCAGCGAACCAGGCCTCATCGGCCTCCGCCAGCGCCTCGCCCTCGATGTCCGCGTCGAAGCGATGGTTCGAGAACTCGGTGATGACGGTCTCGACGCCCTCCCCCGCCAGTTCCATCTGATACAGGGCCTGAACGGCGGCCAGACGCGCCACCGTGCGCGCGCGCCGCTGGCGGCTGGTCAGCTGCGGTTCGGCCTGGGCGCGTTCGTTCTCGGCCAGTTGGGCGAGAACGGCCTTGATGGAGTGGGGCTCGGTCATTCCCCGAGCCCTACGCGCAGACGCTTCTTCAGCGCAATGAGGTCCATGCAGGCGCGCGCCGCGCCGCCGCCCTTGTCCCCTTCGGACAGACGGGCCCGGGCCCAGGCCTGATCCTCGTCCTCGACGGTCAGGATGCCGTTGCCGATGATCACGCCGCGCGTGCCGAGCAGCATGATCCCGGCCGCCGACTGATCCGACACGATCTCGAAATGATAGGTCTCGCCCCGGATCACGCAGCCCAGCGCCACATAGCCGTCATAGCGCGGGGCGGTCGGATAGCGGCCGGCCTCCTCGGCCAGGGCGATGGTCGACGGAATCTCCAGAGCGCCCGGCACGGTGACGACGTCGAACGCGATACCCTGAGTCCGCAGCGCATCCTTCGCGCCTTCCAGAAGCGCGTCGGCCAGTTCGTCATAGAAGCGCGCCTCGACGATGAGAACGCGGGGGGGATCCTTCAAGATTGGTCTTCTCCGTCCATGTCGCGCCAGCCGACGATGCGCAGGCCATAGCCCTCGATGGCGGCGGGTTCGGGGCGGGTGGAGCTCATGACGATCATGTCCTTGACCCCCAGATCCAGCAGGATCTGCGCGCCCACCCCGTAGTTTCTAAGGCTGCGATCGACCGCCGCCGGCTTGTCTACGCCCGCCAGCCGTTCGGCCAGACCCTGCAGGGTCGGGTCGCGCAGGAAGACGACCACGCCCGGCCCGTCATGCCGGGTGATCGTCTTCAGGGCGTCGGGGATATAGCTCTGGCGATCTTCGACATGGCCCAGCAGGTCGGCGGCGAAATCGACCTGGTGCATCCGCACCAGCGTGGGCTCGCCCGGTAAGATCCGGCCGTGGACCAGGGCGACGTGTTCGGCGCCCTCAATGGTGTTCCTGTAGAGCATCAGGCGGAACGGCCCGCCATGTACGCTCTCGAACGGCTGGTCCATGATCCGCTCGACGAACCGCTCGGTGCGGCGGCGATAGGCGATCAGGTCGGCGATGGTGCCGATCTTCAGTCCGTGCAGCTGGGCGAAGGCGACCAGATCCGGCAAGCGCGCCATGGTCCCGTCGTCGTTCATGATTTCGCAGATCACGCCGGCGGGGGTCAGACCCGCCATCCGGCTGATGTCCACCGCCGCCTCGGTGTGTCCGGTCCGAACCAGCACCCCGCCATCGCGCGCCACCAGTGGGAAGACGTGGCCCGGCGAGACGATGTCGTCGGCGGTCTTTGTCGGGTCTGAGGCCACCTGCACCGTTCGCGCGCGATCCGCCGCGCTGATTCCCGTCGTCACCCCCTCGGCCGCCTCGATCGAGACGGTGAAGGCGGTCGCCATGCTTTCGCGGTTCTCGGCGGCCATCGGCGGCAGGCGCAGCTGGCGCGCCCGCTCGGCGGTGATCGCCAGGCAGATCAGGCCGCGCGCATGCCGGGCCATGAAGTTGATCTGGTCCGGCGTCGCGAACTGGGCCGGGATGATGACGTCGCCCTCGTTCTCACGGTCCTCGGCATCCACCAGGATGTAGGGACGCCCGTTGCGGGCATCCTCGAGGATATCCTCGATCGGGCTGATCGGACTGTCGAACATGTCGTGGGCCAGGACGATGGTGTTGGTCATCATGCTGTCTCCTGCCACCGCGCGAGGTAACGCGCCAGCATGTCGATCTCCAGATTGACCGCGCTCCCGACCTTGAGGGCGCCGAGCGTCGTCGCCTCCCAGGTGTGCGGAATGATGTTCAGGCCGAAACGGCGACCGTCCACCGCGTTCACCGTCAACGACACACCGTCCACGGTGATCGAGCCCTTGGCGGCGATGAACCGGTGCAGCGGCGCGGGGGCCTCGATGACGATCCGGTGCGATCCGCCCTCGGGCGTGATCTCGACGACCGTGCCCAGCCCATCGACGTGACCCGAGACGATATGGCCGCCCAGCTCATCGCCGGCCCTCGTCGCCCGTTCCAGATTGACCGGCGTGCCGGCGCTCCATTCGCCCAGCGTGGTCTTGTCCAGCGTTTCGCCCGAGACCTCGACGGCGAACCAGCCGCCCCCTTCAGGCCTGGAGCCCTTCTCTACCACGGTCAGGCAGACGCCCCCGTGGCTGATCGAGGCGCCCAGGTCGATGCCCGAGACATCCCAGGCCGTCTCGACCTCATACCGGCGATCACGCGCCGTCTGGGCGACCGAGCGCACGCGGCCGATGTCAGTGATAATTCCGGTGAACATGTCAGTCCGCCGTCCCGAAAAGTGGACGCCGGTTTTCGGATAGGACGGCGGGAAACATCAAACGACCTTCTCGTAGCGTTCCCACAGGTCGGCACCCATGGGCTCCGCCGCAAGGCGCCGGTACTTCGGAGCGTGCGCGAGGCGCGCGAGAGCCAGGGCCGCGACTCCCGGACGCCCGTCTCCGCCCAGCAGGATCGGCGCCCGAAACCACTCGATGGCGTCCACGACCCCGGCCGCGATGAAACAGGCGGCGACCCGGCCGCCGCCCTCGATCATCAGGGATTTGACGCCGCGTTCGGAGAGCGTTTCCAGCACGGCGTCCACGCCGGGGCGGCCGTGGGCGTCGCCCTTCACTTTCAGAACTTCCGCCTCGCCGACCGCGATCGGCTCGCGCGTGGTCAGAATCAGCGTGCCCGTCCTGGCCAGCCGCGCGAACGAAGGCGTCCGCAGCCTGCTGTCCAGCACGACGCGCAGAGGGTCCTTGCTCGCCTCGCCCTCCGGCAAACGCACCGTCAGGCGCGGATCGTCAGCCAGCACCGTCTCGACCCCGACCAGCACGGCGTCGTTCGCCGCGCGCAGCCGGTGGCCCTGCTCGCGCGCCTCCGGCCCTGTGATCCACTGACTCTCGCCCGTCGACGTGCCGATCCGCCCGTCCAGCGACGTGGCGACCTTCCAGGTAATCCGGGGTCTCATCAGCGGCTCGACGATCCCGGATCGTCGTCCAGTCCCTCGTCGCCGAGGAAGCGGGCAAAGTCGCCGGTCGCCCGGAAGTCCTTGTAGACCGAGGCATAGCGAACATAGGCGACCTCATCCACGGCCTTCAGCCCCTTCATGATGAAGTCGCCGACGACGCTGGACGGGATCTCGGTTTCGCCAAGGCTCTCCAGCTGACGCACGATCCGCGACACCAGTTGTTCGACCTGCTCCGGCTGGATCGGACGTTTGCGCAGCGCAATGGCCAGGGATCGTTCGAGCTTGTCGCGATCGAAGGGCGTGCGCCGTCCGTTGCGCTTCAGGATGACAAGCTCGCGCAGCTGCACCCGCTCGAAGGTCGTGAAGCGCCCGTTGCAGTTGGGACAGGACCGGCGACGACGGATCGCCGCACCGTCGTCTGACGGGCGGCTGTCCTTCACCTGGCTGTCCATGTTGCCACAGAAGGGGCACTTCATCGCTGGGCCCTATCCGTAGATCGGGAAGCGGGCCGTCAGGGTGCGGACCTGTCCGGCGACCTCGGCGACCACGGCCGGATCGGCCTCGTCCCCGCCGTTCATCGAGGAGACGACGTCGGCGATCCAGTGACCGATCTGCTTGAACTCTTCCTCTCGGAAGCCGCGCGTCGTGCCCGCCGGCGTGCCCAGGCGAACGCCCGAGGTGACCGTGAACGGCGCGGTGTCGAACGGTACGCCGTTCTTGTTGCAGGTCATCAGGGCATGCTCGAGCTGCAGCTCGGTCGCCTTGCCCGTCACGTTCTTGGGCCGCAGATCGACCAGGACGATGTGGCTGTCGGTGCCGCCGGACACGACCGCCAGGCCGCGCTCGATCAGCACACCTGCCAGCGCCTGGGCATTCAGCACGACCTGTCTCGCATACAGCTTGAACTCGGGCTTCAGCGCCTCGCCGAAGGCCACGGCCTTGGCGGCGATGACATGCTCAAGCGGCCCGCCCTGCAGCCCCGGGAAGACGGCCGAGTTGAACTTCTTGCCCAGCTCGACGTCGTTGGACAGGATCATACCGCCGCGCGGTCCGCGCAGGGTCTTGTGGGTCGTCGTCGTCACCACGTGCGCGTGCGGCACCGGGTTCGGATAGGCGCCGCCTGCGACCAGACCCGCATAGTGGGCCATGTCGACCATCAGATAGGCGCCGACGCTGTCGGCGATCTCGCGGAAGCGGGCGAAGTCGATGTGGCGGCTGTAGGCCGAGGCCCCCGCCACGATCAGTTTCGGCTTTTCCTTCTGCGCCATCTCGGCGACGTGGTCGTAGTCGATCAGATGGGTGTCAGGGTTGACCGAATAGGTCACGGGCCGGAACCATTTTCCCGACTGGTTCGCTGGCGAGCCGTGCGTCAGATGCCCGCCCGCCGCCAGATCCATGCCCAGGAAGGTGTCGCCGGGCTGCAGCAGGGCCAGGAACACCGCCTGGTTGGCCTGGGCGCCCGAGTGCGGCTGCACGTTGGCGAAGGCCGCGCCGAACAGCTGTTTGGCCCGCTCGCGCGCCAGGTCCTCGGTGACGTCGACGAACTCGCAGCCGCCATAGTAGCGACGGCCCGGATAGCCCTCGGCATATTTGTTGGTCAGCACCGACCCTTGCGCCTCCAGCACCGCCTTCGAGACGATGTTCTCGGACGCGATCAGCTCGATCTGTTCCTGCTGGCGATGCAGTTCGCCCTCGATGGCGCCGAACACTTCAGGATCGGCCTCGGCCAGACCCTTGGAGAAATAGGCGTCGTGAATGAAGGGAGCGGTCACGGGCAGGTCCGGGCTGACGGAATGGGAGGCGGCTTATCTAGGCCCCACGCCCGTTCACCACAACATCTTGTGTCACTGCGTCGCAAGCAGCCGCTTGAGCTTGGCTATGGCCAGCCGCTCGACGGCCCTCGGTTCGTGCGCCGGTCCGACGGCCGTCGCCTCACGACCGGTGGCGACATGGACGGCCGTGACCTTCAGATAGGTCCCGTTGCGTATCGCCTCGACGATGACCTCGCCGATGTCCTCAGACATCAGATTTTCTTCAGCGCCAGACCAAGATCAATCGAGTCGAGTTCGCTATTCCAGTAGCTGATCAACGTAGCCTCGTTCAGCCTGATCCAGTCCTGCACCAGCTTCAAGCTGGCATTATCAAGTGAACCCTCGATCAAGGTGGGCGTGGGCCGGATGCCGACGACAGCCATGTCAGTGACGTCGATTAGGTCGCCTGGTTTGCGGCACACCTTCACTCTGGCGTCGTGTCGTGCATTGCCGCGATTGCTGACCCAGACGACCATCGGCAAACCGGTGTGCTTCGGGCGCAGGTTCGACATGAGAAAGAAGTCTTCCTCCTCGATCGGTATCTCCGGGATCGGCTGATGGACGTTCATGGCGTCAGGATACCGCGAATCCGCGGCAGCCGGAAATCGGTCAAGCCGCCACGGGCATCCGGGCGATGTGGCAGTGGGTCCACAGCTTGTCCATCGCGCTGACCAGGGCGTCCATCATGCCGTCGTCATGGTTCGGCGAGGGCGTGAAGCGCAGCCGCTCTGTCCCCTTGGGCACGGTCGGATAGTTGATCGGCTGAACATAGACGCCGAAGTCTTCCAGCAGCATGTCCGAGATCATCTTGGCATGCACAGGATTGCCGACGAAGACCGGCACGATGTGGCTTTCGCTCGGCATCACCGGGATGCCGGCGGCGGCGAAACGGTCCTTCAGGGTCCGGGCCCGCTCCTGATGCGCCTCGCGCAGTTCCGGATGCGTCTTCAGGTGCCGCACCGAGGCCAGGGCCCCGGCGGTCAATGCGGGCGGAAGCGAGGTGGTGAAGATGAAGCCCGAGGCCCAACTGCGCACGGCGTCGATGATCACCGCGTCAGCGGCGATATAGCCGCCCATGACGCCGATGGCCTTGCCCAGGGTGCATTCGACGATGTCGATCCCGTCCAGCACGCCGTCGCGCTCGGCCACGCCCGCGCCGGTCGCGCCGTAGAGGCCGACCGCATGGACTTCGTCGAGATAGGTCATGGCGCCGTATTTCCGGGCCAGGGCGATGGTCCCGGCGATGTCGGCGATGTCGCCGTCCATCGAATAGACGCTCTCGAAGGCGATCAGCTTGGGCGCATCCGCAGGGGCCGCGGCCAGCAGTTCCTCGAGGTGCGTCACATCGTTGTGCAGGAAGACGTGACGCTCGCAGCCGCCGTTGCGGATCCCCGCGATCATCGAGGCGTGGTTCAGGCTGTCGGAAAAGATGATCAGTCCCGGCAGAATGCGCTGCAGGGTCGTCAGGGTCGCCTCATTGGCCACATAGCCCGAGGTGAACAGCAGGGCCGCTTCCTTCTGGTGCCAGGACGCCAGTTCGGCCTCCAGGTCCACGGCCGAACGAGTCGTGCCGCTGATGTTGCGCGTGCCCCCGGCGCCGGCGCCCACGGCGTCCAGCTCGGCCTGCATGGCCTCAAGGACGACCGGATGCTGGCCCATGCCGAGATAGTCGTTCGAGCACCAGATGATGACGTCCTGCTCGGACCCGTCATCCAGGCGCCGAACCGCCTTCGGAAACTGGCCGCGCACGCGCTTGATATCGGCGAAGACGCGATAGCGCCCTTCGCCCTTCACCTGGTCGACGGCGGACTGGAATGCGGCGGTGTAGTCGAACAACCCTGTTACTCGCGTGGTCTCTCGGGATGACGCGGTATTTGCGCTCCGGGTCCGCGAAAGTCTATCGCCACAGGCTGCAAAATGGTCGCAACCTTCTAATTGATAACGGTTCTCAGTTTCGTTCGTGCGCATGTGCGACAATCGCGGGAAGAGACATGCGCCGCATTGAGATGGATCAAGTCCGGGGCAACTCGTCCAGCTTCCCGCGCAGCATCTGCAGGATGCCCGAAAAGTCGCGGCCGCCGTAACCGAGGCCGTCGAACATCTGGAACAGGGCTTCGGTCTGCGCCCCCAGCGGCGTGCTCGCGCCGGCCTTGGCCGCTGCGTCCTGCGCCAGCTTCAAATCCTTCAGCATCATCGCTGTGGCGAAACCGCCGTCATAGTTGCGATTCGACGGCGCCGTCGGCACCGGCCCGGGCCACGGATAGTAGGTCGTCGTCGACCAGCTCTGGCCCGATGACTTGGCGACGATGTCGAACATCTTCACCGGATCCAGACCCAGCTTCTCGGCTAGGGCGATCGCCTCGCAGGTTCCCAGCATGGTGATGCCCAGGATCATGTTGTTGCAGATCTTGGCCGCCTGCCCCGCTCCGTGGTCACCGGCCCGGAAGGTCACCCGGCTCATGGGCTCCAGCGCCGCCTCGATGCGCGCGAAGTCGCCTTCGTCGCAGCCGACCATGAAGGCCAGCGTCCCGGCGTCCGCCGCCATCGTACCGCCCGAAACCGGCGCGTCGGCGAAGGCGTAGCCGCCCTCCTTCGCCAGGCCCGCGACCCTGCGCGCCGTGTCCACGTCGATGGTCGAGCAATCGAGCAGCAGGGCCGAGGACGGCGCCACGCCGATGATCTGTTCCGAATAGACCTTCAGCACATGCGGCCCGGCCGGCAGCATGGTGATGACCACCTCCGCGTCGCGCACGGCCTCGGCGACCGATTCGACCGGCACGCAGCCCGCGCCTTTCGCCCGATCCAGAGCCGCCGCCGACAGGTCGAAGGCCGCGACCGCATGGCCCGCCTTGGCTTGGTTCGCGGCCATGCCGCCGCCCATGTTGCCCAGGCCGATGAAGGCGATCTTGGTGGCGGTCATTGCGGCGTTTCCCTGGAAGCGTTCTTGTTGGCCTCCGGTTAGCCTCTCATTCCGACCGCCGCCAGAGTCCTCACGCGGGTTTGCGGAAGCGCAGCATGAACTGGCTGGTGTGTCCCCGGATCGAAGGATCGAACACATTGGCCGTCAGCGGGTCCTCCGCGTTCAGCAGGATGTCGCTCTCGCCGTCCAGCACGAAGCCCGCCGCCTCGACCTCGCGCTTCACGTTGGCGATGTCGATCCGGTGCAGGGTGTCGGCGACGTCCAGCCCCGCGCCCGCCGTCGCGGCGTGGTCCACGATGACATAGAGGCCGCCGGGCTTTAGCGCCGCGAACACCGCCGCATTGACCTTCGCCGCCGTGTCGGCCGGGAAGGGCCGCAGGTGCAGGTCGTGATAGTTCTGGGCCGTGAAGACCAGGTCCATCCCGGCCGGAAACTCGGGCGCGCCGATGGGCGAGCGGATGGCGGAGACGTTGTCCATGGCGTCCGCCGCTGTGATTGATTCGCCATAGCTGGCCTGGAAGGCGATGAACTCCGCCGGCTGCCAGGCGACCACGCTGCCTCCGTCGCCGACAGCGCTGGCGAAGACGCGCGTGAAATATCCGCCGCCGATGATCATGTCGCCGATGGTCTGGCCCGGCATCACGTCGGCGAAGGCCAGGACCTCGGCCGTCTTCCTCGCGGCGTCGCGGGCAGTGTCGGCCTCGGGCCGATCAGCATCGGCCAGCACGGCGGCATAGGCGCCGCCGTGCTGGGGCGCGGGCGCTATTGCCCCGGTGGACAGAAGGATCGCGGCCGAAACGGTCCCGGTCAGAATAAAGGCGAGCGAATGACGCATCGAAACCTCCACGACGCCCGGACGGCGCAACGGCGTTTTATCTTTGTCGCCGGCCTGTGTCAGTGTCCATCACGCGAACCTGTCCTCGAATTCACATTCAACGCCATCGCAGGAGACCCCCTTGGCCCAGCTTGTCGTGACCTACCGCACGCCGACCGACATCGCCGCCTTCGACGCCCACTATCGCGACGTGCACGCGCCCCTGGCGAAGGCGATTCCCGGCCTGCGCCGCTTCGAGGTCACCGAGGGGCCGGTCCTGACGCCGGAGGGCCCCTCCGACGTGCATCTGATCGCCACCCTGTATTTCGACGGCCTGGGCGATATCGCTGCCGCCTTTGCCAGCCTTCAGGGTCAGGCGGCCGCCGGCGACGTCGCCAACTTCGCCACGGGCGGCGCCTCGATGCTGATGTTCGAGACCCGAGAGGCTTAGCCCGGCTTCCTGAACCGGTAGACGAACTGGTCGGAGCGGCCCCGGATGGCCTCGTCGAAGACCGACAGGCTGTGATCGTCCTCGGGGTTCCTGACCACGCTGGTCTCGCCGTCGAAGACAAAGCCTGCGGCCTCGACCTGGGCGCGCAGGGCCGAGCCCTCGATCCGGTGCAGGGTGCCGACCACGCTGGTCCCCGCGCCCGCCGCCGCCTGGTGATCCAGGATGACATAAAGCCCGCCCGGCTTCAGCGCCCGGAACACCGCCGCGTTCATCGCCGCCACGTCGACGTTGAACCGGTCGATGACGAAGTCATGGTATTCCTGGCCCATGAAGACGACGTCCAGCGGCTCGGGAATGGCGAACGCCTCCAGCGCGCCGGTCAGCCGGGTCACGTTCGGATAGTCGGTCGCCAGGGTGTCGCCGAACGCGTTCTCGCGCGCCGCCGTCTGGTTTGGCACATAGGCGTAGACCCGACCCTCGGGCCCCACGGCGCGGGCGAACAGGCGGGAGAAATAGCCCTCCTCGGGCCGCACGTCGGCGATCCGCTCGCCGCCGTCGATGCCGATGAAGGCCAGCATCTCGGCCGGCTTCCTCAGCGGATCCCGCGCCACTTCCCCGGCGGGCCGCAACGGATCGGCGATGGCCAGGGCGTAGTCGTTGACGATCGCCGAGGCTCGCTCGGCGGGATCAGCCGGCGTCTCCGCCGACATCATCGGCGCGCAGGCCGTCAGGACCAGGGCGGTTGCGGCGAGCAGGGACAGTTTCAGCATGGCGCGATCCTCGAACAGCGGTTGGAAGCACATACGCGCGCGCGCTTCACAGGATGCAAGTGGTCAGCACAGCGCCGTCCATTCCTCATCGACGGGGAGCGGCGCGAACAGGGCGTCGAGTTCGGCCTCGGTCACGCCTTCCAGCGTCGCCGGCGACCATTTCGGCTTATTGTCCTTGTCGACGATGACGGCCCGCACCCCCTCCTGGAAGTCGCGGGTCTGCACCACACGGCCGCCCAGCCGGTACTCCATCGCCATGACCTCGGCGAAGGTCTGCATCGCACGCCCCGCCCGCAGTTGACGCAAGGTGACCTTCAGCGACTGCGGCGACTTGGTCCTCAGCGTCGCCAGTTGCGACAGCGCCCAGTCCGACCCATCGGCCTCGAGCGCCGTTAGGATCGCCTCGACCGTGTCGAAGGCGAACAGCCGGTCGATGGCTTCGCGGTGAGACGAAAGCGGCGCGGCGCCGGCATCAGCCGCATGCTCCGCGACGGCATCCGGCCCATGGGAAAGCAGATCGGCCTTCAGCGCCTCGAGGCTGCCCGACGCCACGAAATGGGTATGGATCCCCAATGCTACCGTGTCCGCCGCCTTCAGCCGCGCCCCGGTCAGGGCCAGCCAGGTCCCGGTCTCGCCCGGCAGCCGCGGCAGGAACCAGCCGCCGCCGACATCTGGGAACAGGCCGATGCCCGTCTCCGGCATCGCGTAGGTCGTCCGCTCGGTCGCAATGCGGATCTGGGCGGGCTCGGAGATGCCGACGCCGCCGCCCATCACGATCCCGTCCACGAGGGCCGTAATCGGCTTGGAGTATTCGAACATCAGGTGGTTCAGCCGGTACTCCGCGAGGAAGAAGGCCCTGGCCTCCGACGCATCCGTGGCCCCGCTCTCGGCTATCATCCGGATATCGCCGCCGGCGCAGAACCCGCGTTCGCCCGCATGGTCGACCAGCACCGAGGTCACCGCGGGATCGTCCCCCCAAGCCAGCAATGCCGTCGTCATCGCCTCGCACATGGCCAGGTTCAGCGCATGCAGCGCCTTGGGCCGGTTCAGGATGATGCGCCCGACCGATCCCTCGATCCGTGTGATCACTTCAGCTTCGCTCATGCGTCCGCCCACATCCTGTTCGCCTTGAGATAATCCTCGTGCGCCGGCAGGTTCTCCGCCGTCGTCGCCCAGGCCTGTTTGATCTGTTCGAAACCCGCCGCGACCCGATCGAGGTCCTGGTAGTTATAAAGCGGGTTGTGCGCCCTGGGCACGATACCCTGACCCATCATCACCGCCATCCACGACCCTTGGCTGAAATATTCGTCGGCGCCGACCTGGAACAGCAGACCCCGGTCGCGGAACATCTCGACCCGTTCGGCCAGGCTGTCTGGGATCGCCATGTCGCGGACGTGCCGCCAGAACGGCGTGTCGTCCCTCCGGGTCGCGTGATAATGCAGGATCACGAAGTCGCGGATCAGCTCGATCTCGCGTGTCAGCCGTCGATTGTAACCGTCTGTATTTGTTTGGCTGAATGCCGTGTCTGGCCAGTGCTGCAACAGCCGGATGATCCCGACCTGGACCAGATGAATGCTGGTCGATTCCAGTGGCTCGATGAAGCCCGACGATAGGCCCAGCGACACGACGTTCTTGTCCCATAGTGTCTTGCGCCGCCCGGTAACGAACCGCAGCGGCCGCGGATCGGCCAGGGCCTCGCCATCGAGGTTGGCCATCAGCGTCTGCTTTGCAGCCTCGTCCTCGATAAAGTCCGAGCAATAGACATAGCCGTTGCCGGTCCGATGCTGCAGCGAGATCCGCCACTGCCACCCCGCCTCGCGCGCCGCCGAAGACGTGAAAGGATCGACCGCCCGCACCTTGGCGCAGGGCACGGCCAGGGCCCGGTTCATCGGCAGCCAGTGCGACCAATCCTCGTAGCCCGCCTTTAGCGCCCCCTCGATCAGCAGGCCCCGGAAGCCGGTGCAGTCGATGAACAGGTCCGCCGTCAGCGTCCGTCCGTCCTTCAGCACCACATGGTCGACGAAGCCGTCTTCCGGCTTCTGCACGACGCCGACGATCTCGCCCTCGATCCGCTCGATGCCGCGCGTCGTACAGACCTTCCTCAGGTACTGGCCATAGAGGGTCGCATCGAAATGATAGGCAGTGTGAAAGCCCGACAACGCCGATCTCGGATCGTTCGACCGCGCCCCGACCTTGCCGCGCTTGGCCGCGTGCGAGGTGATCGAATAGGACTCAAGCGAGCCCGTCTGGCCGCGGTCCTTCAGGGCGAAAAAGGACCCGGGAAAGTCGCCCAGCGTCGGCCCGGCGCCGAAGGTCCCGAACGGATGGAAATAGGCGCTCTCCTTCGCGCCCCATCCTTTGAACTCGATGCCCAGTTTCAGGGTCGCGCGGGTCTCGCGCATGAACTCCGCCTCATCGAGGCCGATCAGGGCGTTGAAGTCACGGATCGGCGGCACCGTCGCCTCTCCCACCCCGACGATGCCGATGTCGGCGCTCTCTACCAGTCGCACCTCGGCATGCGGTCCCACCGACCGCTTGATCGCGGCGGCCGCCATCCAGCCCGCCGTGCCGCCGCCCACGATCAGGACGGACTTGATGGGTTCGGCCATGGTGTTTCTTCCCGCCGTCTCAGCGCGGCTTGACGGTCATTTCGTAGGGAATGAACAGGCTCAGGTCGAGCGGCCCGGACTGCGTCCAGGTCACCCGATTGGACAGGCCCGAAACCTCGACGGCGTAGCCGGCTCCGAAGGCCTCTGCCGTCGTCGTCGCGTCGGATGAGATCGCCGCCAGAATCGCACGTCGGTACTGGCCGGGATCGATGATCGACAGCTCCCACTCGCCCGTGATGTCGACCAGCGAGCGACCCGTCTTCGGCGTCGCCTCGACGAAGGTCTCGATTCGCCCCGAGGCGTCGTCGAGCGTATCCGCCGCCGCGATCGGCGTCTTGACGATCAGATGCGCGACGCTGGTGTCCGCCCGACCCGGATCAGCGCCCAGCGTCAGGGTCGAGACCATGTCTTCGGTCAGGGGGACGAGAGCGCCGTCATCCTCGATGGACAGATCGATCCGGGCATCGCGGCCGGCGGCCTGAACCATGGCCCTGAGGGTCGCGATCAGCTCATTGCGCCGGCCGGCGGCCTCGCGCGTATCATTCACGACCGTGACCGCGACGATCAGATTGTCCGCCCGCCGGGGCAGTTGCACGACCGGAATGTCGTCCCGATCCCATTCGATGGAACGGCTGCCTGTCACGATGATCTCGTCGACCTGCGCCCAGGCGGGACCGGCGAGGCAAATCAGGGCCGCGACGCCCGCTAGAGTGATCTTCCACATTCCCGTGCTTTCCCTTCCGCTACTGCCGCATCATCTCTCGCGCGGTGATCACCCGCATGATCTCGTTGGTGCCTTCCAGGATACGGTGAACCCTGAGGTCGCGCACGATCCGCTCCAGCGGATAGTCCTTCAGATAGCCGTAGCCGCCGTGCAGTTGCAGGGCCTCATCGGCGATCTGGAAACAGGCGTCGGTCGCCATCCGCTTGGCCATGGCGCACCATTTGGTCGCCTCGGGGTGACGCGTGTCCAGCGCCCAGGCGCCGCGCAGGACCATCAGCCGCGCCGCCTCCAGTTCGGTCGCCATGTCGGCCAGCTTGAACTGGGTGTTCTGGAACTCGGCGAGGGCCTTGCCGAACTGTTTGCGCGTCGCGACATAGGCCTGGGCCGTCTCGAGCGCGAGCCGCGCCCCGCCCAGGGAACAGGCCGCGATGTTCAGCCGCCCGCCGTCCAGACCCATCATCGCATAGCGAAAACCGTCGCCTTCCTGGCCCAACAGGTTGGCCGCCGACACGCGGCAGTCGTCGAACTGGACGATGGCCGTGGGCTGGGAATTCCAGCCCATCTTCTTCTCCTGCGCTCCGAAGCTGAGGCCCGGCGTGCCCATTTCCACCACGAAAGCGCTGATGCCTTTCGGCCCCGCCTCGCCGGTCCGCGCCATGACGACATAGACGTCCGACGTGCCCGCGCCGGAGATGAAGGCCTTCGACCCGTTCAGCACCCAGTCGTCGCCGTCCCGCGTCGCGCTCGTCCGCATGGCCGCCGCGTCCGACCCCGAGCCCGGCTCGGTCAGACAGTAGGAGGCGATCAGCTCCATCGTCGCCAGACGCGGCACATAGCGGGCGCGCAGGTCGTCCGAGCCGAACCGGTCGATCATCCAGGTCGCCATATTGTGGATCGAGATGAAGGCCGCCGTCGACACGTCCCCGCGCGCCAGCTCTTCAAAGATCAGCGCCGCCTCGACCCGGCCCAGGGCCATGCCCCCGTGCTCCTCGGAGGCGTAGATGGCGGCGAACCCGGTCTCGGCCGCGCGGCGCATCACATCGACCGGGAAATGCTTGGTCTCGTCCCACGCGGCCGAATGGGGCGCCAGCTCCGCATCGGCAAAGGCGCGCGCCGCGTCCTGAATGGCGCGCTGGTCGTCGGTGAGGGCGAAATCCATAGGGTCTCCGGTGCGGCTTTTCTTCGGCTTCTATCCGCATCCCTCTCCCGTTGGGAGAGGGCTTGAGCGCACGGTGGCGCAGCCGTCGTCCTTGCGCGAAAGGGTGAGGGGCGTGCCTCATCGGTCTGACCCGACCCTCATCCGGCCCTGCGGGCCACCTTCTCCCAACGGGAGAAGGGCGTTACAGCACACCCATGACCCTCCCCTTCGCACCCGCCGCCTTCCCCATGGCCCGTCCCCGCCGCCTGCGGAGCCAGCCGTGGGTGCGCCGACTGGTGGCCGAGACCACCCTGACGCCGTCCGACCTGATCTGGCCCCTGATCGTCCACGACGGCGCCGAGGACCGCGTGCCCGTCCCATCCATGCCCGGCGTCTTCCGCCTGTCACCGAAGGCGGCCGCCAAGGCGGCTGTCGAGGCCCGCGACCTCGGCATCCCCATGGTCGCCCTCTTCCCCAACGTCGACGCTGCGACCAAGGACGCTATCGGGACCGGCGCCACCGATCCCGACGGCCTGATCCCCGACTGCATCAAGGCCATCAAGGACGCGGCGCCCGAGATCGGCGTCATGTGCGACGTGGCGCTCGACTGCTACACCGACCACGGCCACGACGGCGTCGTCGAGGACGGCCGGATCGTCAACGACGCCTCGCTGGAGCGCCTCGCCGAACAGGCCTTTATCCAGGCCCACGCCGGCGCCGACGTCGTCGCCCCCTCGGACATGATGGACGGCCGGGTCCAGGCCATTCGCGAGGCGCTCGAGGCCAACGGCTTCCACGACACCCTGATCCTGTCCTACGCGGCCAAGTTCGCCTCGGCCTTCTACGGCCCGTACCGCGACGCGGTCGGCTCGGCGAAGATGCTGACCGGCGACAAGAAGACCTATCAGATGGATTACGCCAACTCCGACGAGGCCCTCAAAGAGGTCGCCATGGACATCGCCGAGGGCGCCGACATGGTCATGGTCAAGCCCGGCATGCCCTATCTCGACATCGTCCAGCGGGTTTCCGAGACGTTCAAACTGCCGACGTTCGCCTATCAGGTGAGCGGCGAGTATTCGATGATGCAGGCCGCCATCGCCAACGGCTGGCTCGACCAGGACCGCGCCATCCTGGAGACCCTGCATGGGTTCAAGCGCGCGGGCTGCGCCGGCGTGCTCTCCTATTTCGCGCCCCAGGCCGCGAGGCTGCTGGGCCGCTAGAGCAGGATCAGCGAGAGCCTGATTCACGCTTCATGTCGGACCCGCGAAGCGGGTCCACCAGAACCGATCAGGCCCTTGCGGCCAAGCTCCTTCGTCAAATCTTCACCCGACCCCGCCACGATTCGGGAAAAGGGAAGGCGATGACGGCTGTTTCGTGCCTGCGGGTCATGGTGGACGCAAATCGCACGGATTTGCCAGCGGAGACGCTCGGCCCCCTCGTGGCGAAATACACCATCATCTTTCTGGAGGTGCGCTGGGTCCGGCCCCGCACCGCCGATCCGCTCACCCACTACTGCTATCTGCTGAGCGACCCGCAGACCGACCAGCTGGACACCTTCGAACTCGCTCACCTGGCCACCGAGCTCCAGGAGCGGCTGTTCGGCACCGGGGTCGAGGACGCGGTGAAGCTGGTGCTGTTCGAGGGCGAGCCGGAGGCGATGCGCGCCTTCACCGCCGCATCCGCCGAAGAGGTGGTGCTGGCCATGGAGGATCCTGGCCGCCTGCCGAAAGGCGGTCGCCTGCGTCGCATCGCGGCGGACGGATCGCTGATCGACGTGCCGGAGGAAGTCAGGGCGCCGAAGGGGCCCGTCGACGACACCAACTTCGGTCCCTCGATCGATGGCGCGCAGGGCATCTATTTCCCCAAGGCCCGGGCCTTCGTCGGCGACGTCATCAGCTGCACTCCGTCACGCGCGCCCACCTACTACAGCGCCGTCGACGGCGAGGAGCACCTGCCCGACGAATCCGGGTCGTTCGACGGCAGTTGCGTGATGACGGCGCTGCGTTTCCTGGTCGATTTCCCGGTCGTGACCCCATTGTTCGTGCCGGTGTCGTTCTCGACCCTGGTCCGCCCCACCCAGAGGGCGGACTATGTCGAGCTTCTCGGCATCCTGCCTGTGGAGACCCGTTCCCAGCTGGCCGCGACCGTCTATGACGTGCCCAGGGCGCCGTCTTTCCAGTCGCTCAAGGTCATCCATGAGGCCTTGCGTGACCATTTCTCCAGCCTTGACCTACGCACCCAGGACCCGGATTTCGAGGTCACGCAGCTGGCGCAGAAGACGGTGACGAGCGTCACCCTTGTGCTCCCCAACGCGAGCCAGGAGGTTCGGACGGCCGCCTTGAGGCGGTTCGCCTCTCACGCTCCGGAATACCGGCGCCGCCGCATCTGGCCTGGGCTGTCCAACATCCGCTACCGGGCCGAGCGCGACCTGGCGATCAGCCTCGGCTTCCCGTTCCTGACCGGGCCAGGAATCTGCCGGCTTCAGAGCGAGCCGATCGGCGGTCGTGCGTGGGAGGCCGGGGCCCTGCCGGTCCTGACAATCGATCGCTCGCTGGCCGCGACCGGCTGATCCCGCTAGCGTCGCTCTCGGGAACGACGTGAGACAACATCGATGATCAGACGCACACTCCTCGCCCTCGCCGGCCTGCTGTTATGGCCCGCGCTCGCCGTGGCCCAGGACCCGGCCGGGCCCGCCCTGCCCCGTGTGGCGCTGGAGACCTCGGCCGGTCGCATCACTATCGAGGTCGAGGCGGTCAAGGCGCCGATCACGGTCGCCAACTTCCTGAAATACGTAGACGAGCGCCGCCTCGATGGCGCAACCTTCTATCGCGCCATGCAGTCCGGCCCTGGCATGGGTCTGGTCCAGGGCGGGGTGAACAACGATCCCGAGCGGGTCCTGCCGCCCATCGCCCACGAGCCGACGACGCAGACGGGCCTCAGCCATATCGACGGCGCCGTCTCGATGGCCCGCTACGCCCCCGGCACGGCCACAGGCGACTTCTTCGTCTCTGTGGGCCCGACCCTGTCCTACGACGCAGGACGCTCGTTCTCGGTCGATCCCGACGGCTTCGCCGTCTTCGGCCGCGTGGTCGGGGGCATGGAGGTCGTCCGCGCCATCCTGGCCAGCCCGACCTCCCCGACCGAGGGCGAAGGTTTCATGCGAGGCCAGATGCTGGAGCCGAAGATCACCATCCTCCGGGCCTGGCGTGAAACGACGCCCTAGGGTTCGCCCAGCGCCTCGCGGAAGAAGCGTACGACCTCAGCATTGAACGCGGCCTTGAACGCGGCCCGGTCGAAGCCGGGCGCCGACGTGCACAGCTCGGGCATCGCCGCCCTCATCTCAGGCGCGCAGGGGGTCAGGAAGTCATAGTGGCCGGCGTTCTCGACATGGTGATAGTCGACCGTCCCGCCCAGCCGGTCGCGCACGGGTTCGGCATTCCATGGCGACGGCAGGATCTGGTCGTCGGCGGCCTGCCACAGCTGCACCGGAACGGTGATCGCGGCCAGACTCTCGTCGGTGAACGACAGGCCGAACGCCGGCGCGGCGATGACGGCCGCCTTGACGTGCGCATCGCGGGTCTCCGGCCGCCAGGTCGCCAGATCCAGTCCGCCGAACATCGCGACCAGCCGACAGGCGAAGACCTCGGGCTGGGCCACGCAATGCGCCCGGATCGCTCCGGCGTCCGACACCCCGCCGATGATCGACGTCACCGTGAAGCCGCCCGCCGAGAAGCCGAACGCGCCAATCCGCGCGTCGTCGATCTCCACCGGGCCGATCCAGGTTTCGGTCATATAGTCGATCAGGGCGCTCAGTTGCGGCGCCCGTCCGGTCAGCCGAAGCCCCCGGCTCTGGTCCTGGAAGTTGTCGCCGGGATGGGTCAGGGCCGCGACGACGAAGCCGGCCTCCGTCAGGGCCCCGGCCGTATCGGAATGGCCGCGATACCAGCCGCTGTTGCCGTGCGAGATGACCACCAGTGGTCGAGGCGAGCCATCGCTGGCGCCGTCGGGCAACCAGACGCCGCCTTCGATCGTCTCACCGCCGGGGCCCGTGAAATGAATGATCTGGTCAGGGGCGTCAGACTGGGCGCGAGCCGTGACGGGCAGCCCTCCGATCAGGACGCAGGCGAACAGGGCGCAAAGGAAGCGTGGGAAGGACGCAGGGATCTGCATGAGGATCTCCGGGTTGGATGACCTCTCCTGCCCGCCGCCCGGTCGCCGCCGCCAGCCCGGTTTCGCGAACGGGCGAACGGGTTCGCGACACGGCGAACGGTTCCGCTTCAGCCGGTCACCGCTATAGTCGGGCGATGAACGAGACACCGACCCGGTCGATGAACACGCCGCGCGCCTGGATGATCGACCTCGCGGCCTGGGCTGTTGTCGGGGCGATCCTCGGCGCGGTCGGGCCCTTCGGAAGTTTTTTCAACGATACGCTGCCGGTGCGCCTCGCCTACTGGATGACGCTGGCCCTGATTAGCGGTGCGGTCATCGGCGCGAGCGTGCGCTGGGTCTGGCCTGTCGCCCGGCGGCGGCGCGTGCCGGCCTGGGCGTGGGTTGCGCTCCTTGGGGTGGCGATCACGGGTCCGCTCGGCCTGTTCGCCCGCGTCTTCGCTATGGGCTTCTGGCCGGGCATCCGGGATCGGGTCAGCCTGATCGAGTGGTTCGGACAGACCCTGTTGATCGAGCTGGTCTTCCTCGCGGCCTATGTCGCGGCCCATGCCCGGGCGGCCCAGGCTCCGTCCGGCGAGACCTCGCCCATGCCCACGGGCGCAGCCCGCATCCTCGACCGCCTGCCCCATCGTCTGGGTCGAGACCTCCTCTGCCTGCAGATGGAAGACCACTATGTCCGCCTCCACACGCCGGAAGGCTCGGTCCTCGTCCTGACGCCCCTGCGCACCGCCATCACCCAGGTCGGCGCCATAGAGGGCATGCAGGTGCATCGCTCATGGTGGGTCGCCCGTCAGGCGGTGCAGGGTGTCGTTCAGGACGGGCGAAACCTGCGCCTGAAGCTGGTTTCCGGACTGGAGGCCCCCGTCGCCCGCTCCAAGGTCGCCGAACTCAGAGCCGCCGGCTGGCCAGTCGGCGAAGCCTGACCGCGATCAGGACGTCGTCCGCGCCGAACTCGTCGCTCCTCAGGGCTCGCTGCGGGCCAGCAGGGCGACCAGATCGTCCTTCCAGAACCGCGCCCAGGTGTGGGTGCCGTGGCCCTTGCCGTCGAGACTGTTGGGGATCAGCCGATAGGTCCCGTTGGCGAGGCGCGGCGCGAACCGTTCGGCCAGACCGAGCTCCGGCGGATTGATGAAGTCGTCAGCCGAATTGATCCAGGTCACCGGAACCGTGATCCGCTCCAGGTTGGCCGAGGGGTCGTAGTCCCAGGACGCATTGACCTGATACCAGAAGTCGTTCGCGTCCAGCGTCGGCAGCCGACGCTCGAGCTGGGTCGCCAGCCAGGCGTCGACGGCCTCGGGCGTGGCCAGGTCCTGGTGCATCGGCATCACCGCCCCGCCCGCCAGCAGCAGCAGGTCCACAGCCGTCCTCAACCCCTGCACGGGCTGTTCGACATAGTCGCCGCCGCTCCAGGCCGGATCCGCCCGGATGGCGTCCTTGACCATCGAGCGCCACAGCCGGTTGCGTCCGACGATCTCGGTCGGAATGCAGGCCATGGGCATCAGGGCGTCGGCGAAGTCGGGATGCGCCTCGCCCCAGACGAAGGCATGCATACAGCCCATCGAAGTGCCCAGGATCAGCCGCAGGTGATCGACCTTCAACCCGTCGACCAGCATCCGCCGCTGGGCCTCGACCATCTCGTTGTAGCCGTATTCAGGGAAGTCCGCTCTGAGACCGTCGCTCGGCTTGCTCGACCCGCCGTGCCCCAGACCGTCGGGCATGATGACGTAGTAGCGGGTCACATCCAGCGGCTGGCCCGGCCCGAACAGCTCCCCGGCGAACTGTGCGGACAGGAAGGTCGCGCCCGTCCCGCCCGTGCCGTGCAGCAACAGGACCGCATTGGTCACATGCCCCTCGGAGTTACGCCGGGGTTCTCCCAGCGTCCGATAGTGCATCCGCGCGTTCGCCAGCGTCGATCCCCGCGCCATGGGCAGGTCGCCGATCGCTGCATCGCCCTCGATCGGGCTCCACATCTGCGGGGTCCGGGCGTCGGCCTGACCACACCAGACCAGCAGAAACAGAAGGATCGTCGCGATACGCATGGCCGTCTTGGCTCCTCAACGCCCCGAGTTAGCATTCCACGGCCCGTCAGGCCGCTGAAATCCCCGGACATTTATGAATTTTTGGGGCACTCGAACAGGCACCCCTCGCAGCCATGGTATGATGGTCTTCGGTCTTTGACATCCCGCAGACCCGCGCCGGGGCGCCGATTGGACGGGTTGCACTCGGAGTGCAATTCCGTCCCGGCGCGTTAATCTCTCAAGATCAAGAGATTACGCGTCATTCCTCAGCAAATTGGACTCTGCACCCGGTTTTTTCGGAGTCCAGGCCGCGCTGGCTCAGGGCTTGAGACGCGCCTTCAGGCTCGAGGTGTCCCAGCGATTGCCGCCCATCCCCTGAACCTCGGAATAGAACTGATCGACCAGCGCCGTCAGCGACAGGACCGCGCCATTGGCCCGCGCCTCGTCCAGCACCAGTCCCAGGTCCTTGCGCATCCAGTCGACGGCGAAGCCGAACTCGAACTCACCCCTGGCCGCCGTCTTCCAGCGGTTGTCCATCTGCCACGACTGGGCCGCCCCCTTGGACACCGCGTCATAGGCGGCGTCCGTATCGAGCCCCGCGGCCCGGGCGAAATGCACCGCCTCGGCCAGACCCTGGACCACGCCGGCGATGGCGATCTGGTTGACCATCTTGGTCAGCTGGCCCGAGCCCGAGGCCCCCATGTGCTGGATCGCCTTCGAATAGGCCATGACCGCCGTCCGCACCGTCTCCAGGGCGTTCGCGTCGCCGCCCGCCATGACGCTGAGCTGGCCGTTCTCCGCCCCCGCCTGACCGCCCGAGACCGGCGCGTCGATAAAGGCGACACTGGCGGCGGCGCACAGATCCGCCATCGCCCGCGCCACCTTCGCCGAGGTGGTGGTGTGATCCACGATCACGGCCCCCGCTTTCAGCATGGGCAGGGCCTCGCCCACCACCTGACGCACATCGTCGTCATTGCCGACGCACAGCACGAACAGGTCCGCGCCCTCGGCCGCCTCGGCCACGGTCGCGGCGAACCGTCCGCCGTTCGCCTCGGCCCAGGCCCGCGCCTTGTCGGGCGAGCGGTTGTAGCCGGCGACCTCATGCCCGGCCGCGACCAGATGACGCGCCATCGGCCCGCCCATGACGCCCAGGCCGGCGAAACCGATCCTCATGCCTGGGCGCCTCCGGCCACGCCGTAGCGCCCCCGGAAATAGGTCAGGGCCGCGGCATCCGAGGACTCGAAGCCCGCGACCTCGCCGATGATCATCATGTGGTCGCCCATCTGCACCCGGTCGTGGGTCTTGCAGTCGAACCGGGCGGCGGCGGCGCCCAGCCGCGGCGGCGCATCGCCGACCCGCTGGAACTCGTGCGCCTCCATCAGGCCGATGCCCTTGGCGAACCGGCGCGCCAGGGCCTCCGACTGGGCGTCGAGCACGTGGATCGAGAACCGCTCCGCCTCACAGAAGGCCTGCCACCGCTCCGACCGCTCATCCAGGCACCACAGCACCAGACGCGGCGTCAGCGACACGGAGGTGAAGGAGTTGATCGTGATCCCCAGCGGCCCGAGGCTGCTGTCGGCCGTCACCACGCAGACCCCGGTCGCAAAGGCGCCCAGCGCGCGCCGATAGGCGGTCACGTCGCCCCCGGCGACCTCTTGGGGAAGGGATTCAAGGCTCACGGACCGGACCTAGGCGACACCGCCCATTGAGGCAACCGGCGTCATGCGAGATTGCCCAGCACGGCGGGGATCAATCCCGGCAGATCGTCCGCCGTCAGCCCCGCCCCGAACCGCCCGGCCGCGTCAGCATGGATCCACACGGCAGCCGACGCCGCCTCGAAGGGATCCATCCCCTGGGCCATCAGTCCTCCGATCAATCCGGCCAGGACGTCGCCGCTGCCCGCCGTCGCCAGCCACGGCGAGCCGTTCCGATTGACCCTGACCCGACCATCAGGCGCGGCGATGACCGTCTCCCGACCTTTGAGGACCACATGCGCCCCGCTGATCCGCGCCGCCTCGACGGCGGCCGTCTCGCGCCCCTGCCCCAGAAGGCCCGGAAACACCCGCTCGAACTCGCCCTCATGCGGCGTGATCACATCCTTCGCCTCGAGACAGGCGAACAGATCGTCCGGCCGCCCCTTGAACAGCGTCAACGCGTCCGCATCGACGACCAGCGCGGCTTTCGTCCCGGCCAGCGCCTTGAGGTTCGATGCCGTCGCCTCGGTCAGTCCCGCCGCCGGTCCGATCACGATGCAATCCAGCGGCTCGGCCAGAATCGCCAGCGCCTCCGCCGTGTCGAAGTCGGAGACCATCACCGCCTCCATCGCCCCCGCGATCAGCGGTCCGGCGTCCGGCGGACACAGGATCCGCACCAGCCCCGCGCCGATCCTCAGACCCGCCCGCGCCGCCAGTCGCGCCGCCCCGGTGTGCAGCATACCGCCCGACACGACGCCCAGCCGGCCACGCTGATGCTTGTGCGCATCGGGGCCGGGCCACCGCAGCAGGCTGCGCCACAGGGCGGGATCGTTGGTTTCGCTCATGCTTCTCTCAACGCCCTTCCGTGACGAAAATGCAAATCGCCCCTTGCCTTATGCTGCGATGCGATGTCCCTTTGGTTCCCGAGCGTCTGGCCCACCTGATGCCGCCTCGGGGTCGCCCATGAAGAAGATCGAAGCCGTCATCAAGCCGTTCAAGCTCGACGACGTGAAGGAAGCGCTCCAGGACATCGGGGTGCAAGGCATGACTGTGCTGGAGGCCAAGGGATACGGCCGCCAGAAGGGTCACTCCGAACTCTATCGCGGCGCCGAATACGTCATCGACTTCCTGCCCAAGATCAAGATCGAGGTGGTGGTCGCCGACGACCTCTACCCGGCCGTGGTCGAGGCCATCCAGACCGCTGCCCGCACCGGAAAGATCGGCGACGGCAAGATCTTCGTCTCGGACGTGATCGACGTCATCCGCATCCGCACCGGCGAAACCGGGGCGCAAGCCGTCTAGAAGAATGGCCGTCTAGGCCGAACCCCGCAAAAGACTTCCTCCCCAGAAGAAACGCATAAGGATCATCGACCATGAGCGCCGCCAAGAAAATCCTGCAGGAGATCAAGGACAAGGACGTCAAGTACGTCGACGTCCGCTTCACCGACACCAAGGGTCGCCTGCAGCACGTCACCTTCGACATCGACCTGGTCGACGAGGAATTCCTCGAAGAAGGCACGATGTTCGACGGCTCCTCGATCGCCGGCTGGAAGGCGATCAACGAGAGCGACATGCTGCTGCTGCCGGACCTGACGACGGCCTATATCGACCCCTTCTACCAGCAGACCACGATGTTCCTGTTCTGCGACGTCATGAACCCGGACACGATGGAGCCCTACAACCGCGACAGCCGCTCCATGGCCAAGAAGGCCCTGGCCTATGTCCAGTCCTCGGGCGTGGGCGACGTGGTCTATTTCGGCCCGGAAGCCGAGTTCTTCATCTTCGACGACGTCCGCTGGAACACCGCCCCGCACAACACCGGCTACAGCTACGACTCGATCGAGCTGCCGGCCAATACGGGCGCGGAATACACCGAGGGCAATATGGGCCACCGCCCGGGACCCAAGGGCGGCTACTTCCCCGTCAACCCGGTCGACAGCGGCCAGGACCTGCGCGGCGAGATGCTGGGCGTCATGCGAGACCTTGGCCTCAACCCCGAGAAGCACCACCACGAGGTCGCCCCGGCCCAGCACGAGCTCGGCCTGAAGTTCTCGGACCTGTTGACCATGGCCGACCGGCTGCAGCTCTATAAGTACGTGATCCACAATGTGGCCGCAGCCTACGGCAAGTCGGCGACCTTCATGGCCAAGCCCATGTTCGGCGACAACGGCTCGGGCATGCATGTCCACATGTCGATCTGGAAGGACGGCAAGCCCCAGTTCGCCGGCGACAAATACGCCGGCCTGTCCCAGCAGTGTCTCTGGTACATCGGCGGCATCATCAAACACGCCAAGGCCATCAACGCCTTCGCCAACTCGACCACCAACTCCTACAAGCGTCTGGTGCCCGGCTACGAAGCCCCGGTGAAGCTGGCTTACTCGGCCCGCAACCGTTCGGCCTCGATCCGCATTCCGCACACCTCGAACCCCAAGGCCAAGCGCCTGGAGGCCCGCTTCCCCGATCCCATGGGCAACCCCTATCTGACCTTCGTGGCCCTGCTGATGGCCGGCCTCGACGGGATCGAGAACCAGATCGATCCGGGCGGCCCCGCCGACAAGAACCTCTACGACCTGCCGCCGGAAGAGCGTCACTCGATCCCGGAAGTCTGCGGTTCGCTCAAGGAAGCCCTGGAGAACCTCGACAAGGACCGGGCCTTCCTCAAGAAGGGCGGCGTTATGGATGACGACTTCATCGACAGCTACATCGAGCTGAAGATGGAAGAGGTCATGCGCCTGGCCCTGCACCCGCACCCGGTCGAATTCGACATGTACTACAGCTGCTGATCGGTTCGATCGGCGGATAGACAAAGCCCCGGATGGTCCGCCATCCGGGGCTTTTTGTTGTGGCTGGAAGGCGTTGGTAGCCTGGCGCCGTCCACTCCCCGTCGCCGCTTGGCAATGGGGATGGGGACCGCGAAGCGGTGGAGGGGTTCTTGATCAAGGCAAGGTGTCTGGGGCGAAGAGCCCCTCCGTCACGGCGCAAGTGCACCGCGCCACCTCCCAACCGCTTCGCGCCGGGGAGGAGACACCAAGCTAGGCCGCCGCCAGTCCTTCGGCGTTATCGTCCTTCTTCCGACGCCATTCGATCAGGCGCACGCACCAGATCGAGACCTCGTAGAGCAGCACCAGCGGCACGGCGAGCATCAGCTGGCTGATCGGGTCCGGCGGCGTGACCACGGCTGCCAGGACCACGACGGCGACGATCGCATAGCGACGCCCCTCGCTCATCAGCTTGGACGAGATCAGCCCGGCCATGCCCAGCAGCGTCGTCACGACCGGCAACTGGAAGCACAGGCCGAAGGCCAGGATCAGCGAGGTCACCAGGTTCAGATAGTCCGAGATCTTGGTCGTCAGCAGGACGGTGATGCCCTCGCTGGAGATCTGCTGGCTCAGGGAGAACAGCATCACGAACGGCAGCATGACGAAATAGACCAGCGCCCCTCCCAGGAAGAACATCACCGGCGTCGCGATCAGGAACGGCAGGAAGGCGCCCTTCTCGTTGCGGTACAGGCCCGGCGCGACGAAGGCGTAAAGCTGATAGGCCAGGATCGGGAAGGCCAGGACGATGGCGCCGAACCCCGCGATCTTCATCTTGGTGAACAGCTGTTCCAGCGGCGCCGTGGCGATCAGTTCGACCGCCGCCAGCCCGCCGGGTGGGAAAGGCTTCAAACCGGCCGTGATGGCCAGCAGGTCCAGAGGATTGCCGTGCTCGCCCTTCGCCACGGCGGCGGCGTGAACCGCTGCGGCGGCCTGGAACGGCTTGATCAACTCGACCTGCAATTGGGCGGCGAAGAAGAAGCACAGGAGGAAGGCCAGGCAGAAGGCGACGACGGACCAGATCATCCGACCGCGCAGCTCGATCAGATGCTCCATCAACGGGGCGCGCGACGCCTCGATCTCGGCTTCGTCGCGGTCGGTCATGGGACAGTCTTGGGCTTACGCGGCGCGCGCGGCTTGGCGGCGACCTTGGATGCGGGTTTGGCGCGAGGCTTGGCGGCTGCGGCCTTGGCGGCCGGGGTAGCGGCGGCCTTGGGCGGCGTCGCGCGGGGCTTGCGGGTCTTCACCGGCGCGACGACGGGCGGTGTCGCCGGCTCGGGGAATTCCGGCTGGTCCACCATCACCGCGCGTGGCGGCGGCTCGACATAGGCGGGCGCCTCCAGCTCGGCCTTGATGTCCTTGAAGGCGGCGTTGGCCTCGTCGCCGAGGCGGACCATCCCCTGCCCCACCGGTCCCTGACCGTCGCGCAGCGCCTGGACCTCCTTGCGCAGATCGTCGAGCTCTGATTGGCGCGCCATCTCCTCGAAGCTGGACCGAAACTCATTGGCCATGCCGCGCGCCTTGGCGACCATCTTGCCGAGCTGGCGCAGCATTCCAGGCAGCCGCTCGGGTCCGACCACCACCAGGGCGACGATGCCGATTACGAGATATTCGAGGCCCCCGATCCCGGGGCCGAGGCCGCCCATGCGTCAGGCTCTTTCCCGAACCGGACCTAGCGCTTCAGCTCTTCCTTTTCCGCGTCGGTTCGCGGCAGGCTGCTGACGCCGTCGGACGGGCCGTCCTTCTTGTCGTCGTCCTTCAGACCCTCCTTGAAGGCCTTGATGCCCTTGGCGGCGTCGCCCATCAGGCCCGAGATCTTGCCCTTGCCGCCGAACAGCAGGGCGACGACGACGATGACGATGGCCCAATGCCAGATGCTGAAGCTGCCCACGGAACGCTCTCCTCGAACAGGCCGAATGCGGCCCGTGTCAAACATACGGTTCCTATAGTCCAGCGGATGGCGACGCGCCAAGGGAAGCTGTAAGTCCGCGCAAATGAGTCACGTCACAATCCACACCGACGGTGCCTGCAAGGGCAATCCGGGCCCAGGCGGCTGGGGCGCAATCCTGCAGGCTGGCGGGAAGACCAAGGAGCTGTGCGGCGGCGAAACACTGACCACCAACAACCGCATGGAGCTGACTGCGGCCATCATGGCGCTGGAGGCGCTGACGCGGCCCTGCAAGATCGATCTCCATACCGACAGCAAATACGTGATGGATGGAATCACGAGCTGGATTCACGGCTGGAAGGCGCGCGGCTGGAAGACGGCGGACAAGAAGCCGGTCAAGAACGATGACCTGTGGAAGCGGCTGGACATCGCCCGCACCCGCCACGAGGTGAAGTGGCACTGGGTCAAGGGTCACGCCGGCCACGAACTCAACGAGCGCGCGGACCAGTTGGCCAACCTCGGAATCGACCGGATGCGCGCCGCCTCGACCTGACGGGTTCAGACGAACGTCGGTAGACGCCTTGCGGCGAAGCTTGGGATGCGATCAGGTCGGCGGATGACCGACATGACCCCGATTCCTCCCGAGACCGATCCGATCGATAACGGCTCCAGGGGCAAGACCCAGCGCGTTTCCGTCGAGGGCACGATCGCCTCCGTCTCGGCCATCTCTGCAATGATCGTCGCGGCGGCGTCCATGTTCACCGCTGTCCAGGCGCTGGACGTGTCGCGCACGGCGGCGAAGCAGAAGATCTTCGAGACCCAGCTGGCCACCTGCCTGCAGTTCAGCGAACTGACCGCCCGCGCCTCGTCGGACAGCGAGAAGGCTGCAGCCCTGGTCGAGGGACCGATCGACGACGACGTCAGCGCCGAGATCACCGCGCGCCTCGAGGCTGGCGACGCCGTCTCGACGTCGATCTACCAACAGTATCTTCAGATGACGATGGTCTTCCCCGACGAGATCAGCGACGCCGCCTATGCCGCCAGCGAGAAGCGGGTGGCGCTCTACAACAAGCAGGTCGAGGTGCTGGACGCCGGCGTCATCACAGCCCAGGACATCGCCGATCTCGAGCGACTCGCGGGCGAGGAAACGGACCAGCTGAACACCGCGTCGAGCGCCTGTCGCGACGAGGTCGGTGCGGTCGCCGGCATAGGCTGACCGGTCAGGCCTCGCGCCGGACCTTCAGCGACGGACCTTCCAGGCGATCCACCACGACGCTGTCGCCCACGGGCGGAGCGTCGCCGTCGATCAGGGCGACCCATTCGGCGCCGGAGACGAAGACCCGTCCCCTGCCCTCGACAAAGGCCTGAACGACCCGCGCCCGCTGTCCGACGAGGCGCAGATCGCGGTCGTTGATGTCGGGGTGGTCTTCCGGGTTCACACGTCGGATCAGGCGCCGCGACAACGCGGTCGCCAGCACCGTCAGGCCAGCGAAAAGCCCGACCTCGACGGCCAGCCCCATGCGCAGCCCCAGGGCGGTCAGAACAGCGACCACGCCGGCCGCGACCGCCGGCCAAAGAAGCCATTCGGTCGACAGCGACGCCTCGATTGCGAGCAGCAGCACGCCCACCGCCAGCCAGATCCAGAACGGCTGGGCGGCATAGATGTCCAGAATAGCGCCCATGGCTCAGAACTCCGTCATGCCGTCGGCGGCACGGCGCCGCCGGACCGGGTGGACCGCGCCGGCGGCGCCGCCGGAGCCGGGCGAGCCGCCTGTTGCTGGTTGCGAGCCAGTCCGACCAGTTCGCCGATGCCGGCGATGGTCCCGACCAGTCCGCTCATCTCGGCGGGCACGATGACCGTCTTGGCCGTCGGGTTGCGCGCCAGTTCCGCGAAGGCCTCGACGTATTTCTGGGCGACGAAATAGTTGATGGCGTTGACGTCGCCGCGGGCGATGGCCTCGGATACCATGGCCGTGGCCTTGGCCTCGGCCTCGGCGGCCCGTTCGCGCGCTTCGGCGTCGCGGAAGGCGGCCTCCTTGCGACCTTCGGACTCGAGGATCGCCGCCTGTTTGGCGCCCTCAGCGCGCGCGATGGCTGCCTGTTTCTCGCCCTCGGCCTCGGTGATCACGGCGCGGCGTTCGCGTTCGGCCTTCATCTGGCGCGCCATGGCGTTGGTGATGTCGACCGGCGGGGTGAGGTCCTTGATCTCGATCCGGTTGACCTTGACGCCCCAAGGCTCGGTCGCCGCGTCGATGACGGTCAGCAGACGCGAGTTGATGTTGTCACGCTGGAACAGGACCTCGTCGAGATCCATCGACCCGACCACGGTCCGAAGATTGGTCGAGCACAGCTGGGTGATCGCATACGGCAGGTTCTCGACCCGATAGGCGGCGCTCGGCGCGTCCATCACCTGGATGAAGACGATGGCGTCGACCTTCACCATGGCGTTGTCCTTGGTGATGACCTCCTGCTGGGGCACGTCCAGGACCTGCTCCATCATGTTCATGCGCCGGCCGATCCGTTCCACGAACGGGATCAGGATGCTGATGCCGGGCTTCAGCGTCTTGGTGTATTTGCCGAACCGCTCGACCGTCAACTCCCGCCCCTGGGGCACGATCTTGACGGTGCTGAACACGAAAATGACTGCGAAAACCAGCAGCACAACGGCGAAATAGGTCATTCAGGATCCTCCTGGCCGCAGGTTAGCCCGCGCCGAGCCGGCACGCCACGGAATCCGGACACCGCAAACGAAAACGGCGGCCCCCTTCCGGGAGCCGCCGCAACGCAAAAAGGTGGGTCGGAAGATTACTCCTCCTCTTCCTCGTCCTCTTCTTCTTCCTCGTCTTCTTCTTCCTCGCCTTCTTCTTCTTCTTCGCCTTCTTCTTCTTCTTCGTCTTCTTCTTCCTCGTCGTCTTCTTCGTCTTCGTCCTCGCTCGGATCTTCCTCGTCGGCGTCGTCGTCCTCGACTTCGAAGCCGCCGCCTTCGCACAGGTCGACGTCGTACACTTCTTCGGTGTCGCCATCCTCGTAGGTAGCCATCACGTCCTGGACGCAGTCGTCACCGACGTCGAAGGTCACTTCAACGCCGTCGCCCGGTGCGATTTCTTCGTCCAGCAGGTTGTCGCCGAAGTCCTCGACCGACGTGCCGGAGATGGCCAGTTCGGTGATAGCGACTTCGCCGTCGTTGGTGACCGTCATGGTCGCCTGGGCGGCAGCGCCTGTCGCGAACAGGATGGCGGCGGCAGAGGCCGCCATGAACAGTTTCGTCTTCATCTGTTTAGTCCCCCGAGGCTGGCGGGATGCCGGCCAAAGTTCAAAAGAGAGCGACCGAGGACGGAATCGTCTGGGCCGTCCTGTAAATATGTCGGCTTTGCAGCACGCTAGGTTAAGTGACGGGACCTGACAATGCCGTCAACCATGGCGAAACGCCACCGCCAGGGCGATCACTCGCCGCGTCTCGGCCCAGTCAACAGCGGCCATGGCGGTGGCAATGGGCATGAAGACAGCGTCCGCCGCATCGTCGCCCGCGACCGCCTCGCCGCCGGTCCATTCGGCGACATAGTCGATCAGCACATAGTGTCGCCCCGCCTCGGGAAAGATGCCGTCCACGACGTCGAGGAGGCCGAGAATACGCGCCTCGATCCCCGTCTCCTCGACGAGTTCCCTCAACGCCGCATCGGCCGCGCGCTCTCCGGGCTCGATGCGTCCTCCCGGCAGGCTCCACTCCCCCATCCGTGGCGGCGTCCCGCGTCGGATCAGCAGCACCTCTTCGCCCTTCAGGCAAACCACGCCGACGGCGGGCACGGGCATCATGGAGGAATCGCTCATGACGCCACCCTAGCGCCTGTTTAGGCTGGCCCCTCTTTTGAGTAGCGTCTGAGGCAAGGCTTTGAGACAAGACGCCATGGCCTCCCCCTCCTCCACCGCCCTCGACGAACTGAAAGCCGTGCTCGGCCCCTCGGGCTGGACGGAAGATCAGTCCGAAATCGCCCCGTGGCTCACAGAATGGCGCAACAAGTGGAAGGGGCACACACCCTTGATGCTGAAGCCCGGCACGACCGCCGAGGTGGCCCGCGCCGTGGAGATCTGCGCCCGCCACGGCGTCGCCATCACACCCCAGGGCGGCGACACCGGCCTGGTCGGCGGCCAGATTCCGATGGGTGAGGTGCTGCTGTCGACCCGCCGCCTGCGCGCCGTGCGCGATGTAACCCCCCTGGACGACGCCATGACGGTCGAGGCGGGCGTCACCCTGCTGGAGGCCCAGCAACTGGCCGCCGGGGCCGATCGCTTCTTTCCCCTCAGCCTTGCGGCCGAGGGCACGGCCACCATCGGCGGGGTCATCTCGACCAACGCCGGGGGAACGGCCGTCCTGCGCTACGGCATGATGCGTGACCTGGTGCTCGGCATCGAGGCGGTCATGCCGGACGGCCAGATGTTCAACGGCCTGAAACGGCTGCGCAAGGACAACACCGGCTACGACCTGAAGCAGCTGCTGATTGGCGCGGAGGGCACGCTGGGGGTGGTCACCGCCGCGACCCTGAAGCTGTTCCCGATCATGCGCAGCCGGGCTACCGCCATCGTCGGTCTGGCCAGCGCCCATTCCGCCATCCAACTCCTCGCCCGAGCCAAGGCCGAGACCGGCGGCGGGGTCGAGGCCTTCGAGCTGATGAAGCGCATCGGCGTCGAGTTCGGCATCAGACACATCCCGGGCGTCCGCGAGCCGCTGGACAGCGTCCAGCCCTGGTACGTGCTGATCGAACTGGCCTCCGGCGAGCCCGGTGCGGCCGAGGCCGGGATGGAACGCATCCTGACCGCGGCCTTCGAGGAAGACCTGATCACCGACGCCGCCATCGCCCAGAATGAGTCCCAGGTCCGCGACTTCTGGAAACTGCGCGAGGAACAGTCGGCGGCCCAACGGCCAGAGGGCGGCGGCTGGAAGCACGACGTCTCCGTCCCCGTCAGCCGCATCGCCGACTTCCTCGATGAAGCCACCGCCGCCGTCGAGGCCTTCGAGCCGGGCGCCCGCGTCAGCGCCTTCGGCCACGTCGGCGACGGCAATATGCACTACGACATCCTGTGCCCGCCCGGCGGCGACCTGCCGGCCTTCCTCGGCCGCTGGTTGGACGGGTCGCGGGTCGTCCACGACATCGTCGCCCGCTACGACGGGTCCATCTCCGCAGAGCACGGGCTGGGCCGGCTGAAGACGGACGAGGCGCGCCGCTACAAGTCGCCGCTGGAAATCTCGACCATGGAGGCGATCCGCAAGGCCATCGATCCCCAGCGGATCATGAATCCAGCCGTGCTGTTCTAGTCTGTCCGGCGCTCATAGGTCGGATAGATCGGTCGGAGCTGGACGGGCCGATACTCTGGACGATTGATGGTGTTGAACCGGATCTGGGCGGTGTAGCGAACGTTGTCGGCGGTCGAGTTCACGCCCGAGCCGTGCACCAGGTCCATGTTGATGAAGGCCACGTCTCCCGGCTCCGCCTCGACGTGAACCAGGCGACGCCCCTCCAGCATGCTGTCCGGCACGACGTACTGCTCGGACTTGTAGCCCGAAGCCTCCTCGTGGACTGATCCGACACGACCGACGTGGTGGGTGCCGGGCGCCATGACGACCGAGCCGTTCTCCTGTCTCGACGGCGTGGTCGGAATCCAGGCTACTAGGGCATCCGTCCCGGCCTGGTTCTCGCGGAAATAAGCGGAGTCCTGATGCCAGGCCCGGACGTTGCGGGTGTCGCCCGGAATGTCGAAACGGAAGGCCGGACTGACGATGCCGAGATTGTTCGGGTCGTCCATCCCCAGCAACTGCATGGCCATGTCCTCGATGGCGATGTCGATGAAGAATCGTTTCAGCGCCCAGGACCCCAGTATGGTCTGATAGATCCACGAACTGCTCGACGGATGGGACCGCTTTAGATCGACGAGAACGCGGTTCAGCACCGCCTCGTCCGGCTCGATCGATCCAGATTCCAGCCGGATCACATGGGCCACGAATCCCATCAGTTCGTCGATCGGCCTCTGCGCGGCGGCTCCTTTCACGACCAGATAGCCATCTTCCGCATAGGTGCGGAGGTCTTGCGCCGTCAAAGTTTGCCTTGTCATCCCAGTCTCTTGGTACGCCCGGGAAGCCACGATTTGCCGATTCGCAAACGGGCGCGAATTCCGTCCGGTTCAATTCGTCACCCAAGCGGCCTATGCACCCGGCTGAAGAACGGAGACCGCCTTGCTGATCGTCCTGTCCCCGGCCAAGCGGCTGGATTTCACCGAACCCTCGCACGACGTCGCGGCGACATACCGCCGCTTCGTCGACGACACCTCGACCTTGTCGAAGACGGCGCGCAACCAGACCCAGGCCGATCTGCGCCGCCTGATGGGCATCTCGACCGATCTGGCGAAGCTGAACCAGGCTCGCTTCAAGGCGTTCGAACCCGACGCGCTCGACACCGGCATCCAGGCTGCCTTCGCCTTCGCCGGCGACGTCTATCAGGGGCTTGAGGCGCGCACCCTCGACAATGCCGGTCTCGCCTTCGCCCAGGATCACCTGCGCATCCTGTCCGGCCTCTATGGGCTGCTGAGGCCGCTTGACCGCATCCAGCCCTACCGCCTGGAGATGGGAACCCGTCTGAAGACCCGGCGCGGGTCCAGTCTCTACGACTTCTGGGGTGACCGGATCTCGAAACAGCTGAATGCCGACGCCGAAGGCCAGTCCGATCCCACACTCGTGAACCTCGCCAGCCAGGAATATTTCGGCGCCGTCGACGCCAAGGCGTTGAAACTGCCAGTCGTCACGCCTCACTTCCGTGAGGAAAAGGACGGCGAGAGCCGCATCATCTCCTTCTTCGCCAAGAAGGCGCGCGGGACCATGGCGCGGTTCGCCATCGACGAGCGTATCGAAGCCGCCGGCGATCTGAAGGCGTTCGATCGTGACGGCTATCGATTCCAGAAGGCCGCCTCGACCGAGACAGACTGGATATTCACCAGGCAGGGAAATTCCTGAGACCGGGTCGCCTTCGCAGTCGCGAAAGGTTAGAGTCCCGGCAAACCAGAGATCCCCGACGCGTTCGATCGACGCGGACAAGGGCAAGAGACGAGAGTGAACGACCCCATGTTCCAATGGCCCGGCAAGAAGGACGGCTCGGAGACCGAGCGCCCCGTCTATCGTGATCCCAACGACCTCAAGGGCCAGGTGGCCGTCATCTCTGGCTCGACGTCCGGCATCGGCCTGGCCCTGGCTCGCGCGGTCGCCTCGCGCGGCGGCGACGTGGTCCTGAACGGCCTCGGCGACCCGTCGGAGATCGAGCGCACGCGCGCCGAGATGGAGGCCAGTTGCGGCGTCCGGGTCCGCTATCACGCTGCCAACATGCTCAAGGGCGACGAGGTCGCCGACATGGTCGCCTATGCCAGGCATCAGCTCGGCCGGCTCGACATCCTGGTCAACAACGCCGGCATCCAGCACGTCGAGGCGGTCGAGAAATTCCCGTCTGACCAGTGGGAGAAGATCATCGCGATCAACCTCTCCTCGACCTTCTATGCCACCCGCGCCGCCATCCCGATCATGAAGGCGCAGGGCCGCGGCCGGATCGTCAACATCGCTTCGGCGCACGGTCTGGTCGCCTCGCCGTTCAAGTCCGCCTATGTCGCCGCCAAGCATGGCGTCCTCGGCTTCACCAAGACCGTGGCTCTGGAGCTGGCGCAGGACAACATCACCTGCAACGCCATCTGCCCCGGCTTCGTCGAGACGCCGATCGTCGAGAAGCAGATCGCCGATCAGGCCCGCACGCGCGGCATCTCCAAAGAGCAGGTCCTGAAGGACGTGATTCTCGCCGCCCAGCCAACCAAGCGGTTCGTCACAACCGACGAACTGGCCGGCATCTTCCTCTATCTGGTGTCGGACCTGGGAGCCTCGGCCAACGGGGCCAGCTTCTCGATCGACGGCGGCTGGACCGCTCAATAGGACGAACGCAGGGGAGACGATGGCGCTTTTCAAACGCAAGTCGACCCCGGCGCCCGCAGCGCCTGAACCGCCCGTCAGCGGTCGCCGCCCCATCTGCCTGGCGCTTCAGGGCGGCGGCGCGCACGGCGCCTTCCAGTGGGGCGTTCTCGATCGGTTGCTCGAGGCCGACGTCGTCGACATCCGGGCCGTCACCGCCTCCTCGGCCGGCGCCATGAACGGCGCCGCCCTGGTCTCCGGCCTGGCCATCGGCGGCACCGACGGAGCCCGCGAGGCGCTGGACAAACTGTGGCGCGAGACGAACCAGTCGGGCGGCAAGAACGTGTTCGGCGACACCTCGATCTGGTCCAATGCCCTGCAGCCGACCTGGCTGAAGGACTCGCCCCTGTGGCGGGCGTCAGAGACCCTCGCGATGTCAATGTCGCCCTATGAATTCAATCCCTTCAATCACAATCCTCTGAAACGGGTTCTGCAGGCCACGATCGACTTCGAGGCCGTTCGCGCCGCCGAGGTGAAGTTCTTCGTCGCCGCCACGGCCGTCCGCCATGCGAAGTCCCGCGTCTTCACCTCGAGCGAGATCACGGATCAGGTCCTGCTCGCCTCCGCCTGCCTGCCCCACCTTTTCCAGGCGGTGGAGATCGACGGCGAGCCCTACTGGGACGGCGGTTACCTCGCCAATCCGCCGCTGTGGCCCCTGTTCTACCAGGACACGCCGGACGACGTCCTCCTGATCACCCTCAACGCCTTCGAGCGCGCGGATGCGCCCAAGGCCGCCGGCGACATCATGGACCGGCTGAACGAGGTCGTTTTCAACGCGCCGCTGGTCGCCGAACTGCGCGCCGTCGCCTTCGTCCAGGAACTCATCGAGGACGGCCGCCTCACCCCCTCCGCCCGCGAGCAGTATCGCCACATCCTGATGCACGCCATCGAGGCCGACGGCTGGCTGGGCGACCTTTCGCTGGGATCCAAGTTCAACACCGAATGGACCTTCCTCAACGACCTGAAGACACGCGGGCGCGCGGCGGCGGAGGAATGGCTGGACAGTTGCTTCGGAGATGTGGGGGTGCGGTCAAGCGTCGATCTGCAGGCGCGGTTCGGCTAGCCGACGAAGCCGGCGGCGCGCTCTAATCGATCGTTGATGGCCTCGCCCAGTCCGGTCGCGGGGATCGGCGCCACGGCGATCGCTGCGGGGCCTTCCCGATCGGCCTCACGCAACAGCCGGAACAGGTTCGCCGCGGCCTCCCGCAGGTCGCCTGACGGGCTCAGACTCCAGCGCTCGACGCCGACCCCCGGCCCGAAGCCGAGCAGGATTTCCCCGGCCCCGGCCTCGCCCGCCTCCAGCCGTACCGGCGAGACCGGTGCATAGTGGCGGGTCAGCCGTCCGGGCGACCTGTGCCCCTCGCCCGCCCCGTCCAGCGGCCCGACCAGGGCCTCGATCTCCTCGCGCGTCACCGACCCGGGCCGCAGCAGGGCCACCCGCCCGTCCAGCACCGAAACGACGGTGCTCTCGACCCCGACCGCGCACGGCCCGCCGTCCAGTGCCGCGCTCGCGAAGGAGCCCGTCTCTTCCATGGCATCGGCGAAGGTCGTGGGGCTGGGCCGCCCGGACCGGTTGGCCGAGGGCGCCACCACAGGACCGCCGAACGCGTCGAGCACCGCCCGGGCCCTGGCATGGCCGGGGACCCGCACCGCGATACTGTCCAGCCCTGCACGCGCCAGATCGCTGACTACCGTCATGTCCCGGCACGGCGCCACGATCGTCAGCGGCCCGGGCCAGAAGGCCGCCGCCAGACGCCGCGCCGCATCGTCGAAGACGGCGATCCGCTCGGCCGCCACGGCATCTGCCACATGCGAAATCAGGGGATTGAAACGCGGCCGTCCCTTGGCCTCGAAGATCTTTGCGACCGAATCGGGGTTCCCGGCGTCCGCCGCCAGCCCATAGACGGTCTCGGTCGGCATGATCAGCAGCTCGCCGGCCCGCAGCGCCGCGACGGCGCCCTCGACCCCGCTCAGCCGACCGGGCGCGTCGCCAGGGACACGTTCACCCTCACCTGCCGTCCGATCAGTCCGTTCCACGGTCCACGCGTTCCAATGCCGAAGGCCGCCCGATCCAGCGAGAAGCCGCCGGTCATCTGCGCCGTCCGCCCTTCGCTGCGCAAGGTCGCGGGGAACCTCACGGACCGTGTGACGCCCTTGATCGTGATGTCCGCACAGGCCGTGAAGCGCTGCCCGCCGGCCGGTTCCAGACCGGTCAGGCGGAAGGCGATGCGCGGATAGCGGCCGCTGTCGAGAAAGCCTGCACCGGCCGCCGTGGACGTCAGGCGGCCGTCATCCATTCTCAGCGACGCCGCCTCGACCTCGATGGCGACCTGCGCCGTCTCCGGGGCGTCGGGATCGAAACGGATATCGCCCGTCCAGCGCGTGAACCGCCCGGTCCGCGCGCCGACCGGGGTCCCGACCCGCATGGTGATGACCGAATCACCCGGGACGACGGCCCAGCGCTCGACCTCGGCCCGGCTCGCGCCCGTCGCCAGACAGGCCGCCCCGATCAGCAATGCGATCAGGGCCAGGCGCATCTCAGGGCCGCCGGCGAATCAGGGGGATCATCCGGTGCAGGACATTGTCGCGATCGACGAAATGATGCTTAAGCGCCGCCAGCACATGCAGGGCGAGCAAGACGTACAGCCCCTTAACCCCGGCCTCGTGCAGGCCCATGAGGGTCCCGGCCATAGCGCGGCTCCGTTCGACGGGCAGCAGCGGCCAGTTGAACAGTCCGAACCAGTCGATGTCCCGTCCACCGGCGCTCGCCGCCGCCCAGCCGAACATCGGAATGCCGATCAGCAGCACGTAGAAAAGCACATGCGTCGTTTTGGCTGCGAACTTCTGCCAGTCCGGGGTGCCAGGCGGCATGGGCAGGGCCGGGTTGGCCAGCCGCCAGCCGATGCGCGCCAGGGTCAGGACCAGGACGGTCAGGCCCAGCGCCTTGTGGATCTGCACGAACTCACGCGAGATCGGCCCGTCGGTCGCCTCCTTCGCCGTGATCAGCAGCACCTGGCACAGGACCAGCAGCGCCAGTCCCCAGTGGAAGACCAGCGACACGATCGAGTATCGGTTTCTAGGCTCGGCCATGCATATTCCCCCGACGCGTCGCAGACAGCTTGCCGCAACGGACGGCGCAGGCCAAGCGGTCCCTTGCCTGACGCGACGGCATCGTCGCAAGAAGGTCTGACGCACTGCGTGACTTGAGTAAGAAGACGCTTCAGCCCGACCGGAGATTTCCGCCATGACCTATCGCGCCCCCGTTCGGGATCTCGCCTTCAGCCTGACCGCCATCGCCGGCATCGACCAGGTCGCTGCCACCGGCGCCTTCCCGGACTATGACGCCGACGTTCTGGGCGCCGTGCTGGAGGCCGCAGGTCAGTTCTCCGAAGGCGTGCTGGCGCCGCTGAACCGCATCGGCGATCAGAAGGGTTCGACCTACGCCAACGGCTCGGTCACCGCCGCGCCCGGTTTCGCCGACGCCTATCGCCAGTTCGCCGAGGGCGGCTGGACCGGTCTGACGGCCTCGGCCGAGGCTGGCGGCCAGGCCCTGCCCAAGGCGCTGGAACTGGCGGCCTACGAGACCATCCAGTCGGCCAACATGGCCTTCGCCCTGTGCCCCATGCTGTCTCTGGCCGCGATCGAGGCGCTGGAGCAGGTCGGCACCGACCACCAGAAGACAACCTACCTGCCCAGGCTTGTCTCCGGCGAGTGGACCGGCGCCATGGTCCTGACCGAGCCGGGCGCGGGCTCGGACCTGGGCGCCCTGACGGCGACCGCGACGCCGAACGGCGACGGGACCTACGCCCTCAACGGCCAGAAGATCTACATCACCTGGGGCGACCACGACGCGACGCCGAACATCGTCCATCTGGTCCTCGCCCGCCTGCCCGACGCCCCTCCGGGACCGAAGGGCATCAGCCTGTTCCTGGCGTCGAAGTTCGAGGTCAAGGCCGACGGCTCGCTCGGCGGACGCAACGACTTCCGCCCTGTCGGCATCGAGCACAAGCTGGGCATCCACGCCTCCCCGACCTGCGTCATGAGCTATGAAGGCGCGCGCGCCGAGCTGGTCGGTCAGCCGAACCAGGGCCTGGCTCACATGTTCGTGATGATGAACAATGCCCGCCTGGCCGTCGGCGTCCAGGGCGTCGGCGTCGCCGAGGGCGCCTACCAGCACGCCCTGGCCTATGCGCTGGACCGGCGTCAGGGCCGCTCGATCTGGACCGGAGAGGCCAACGCTCCGATCATCGACCACCCCGATATCCGCCGTACGCTCGCGGTCATGAAGGCGAAGATCGAGGCCGCCCGCGCCATCTGTTTCGCCACCGGGGTCGCCGCGGACATGGCCCGGCACGCCGCCACCGAGGACGAGCGCAGGGCCTGGAAGGGCCGTGAGGACCTGTTCGTGCCGATCGCCAAGGCCTGGGGCACCGACGTTGGCTGCGACGTGGCCTCGGACGGAATCCAGATCCACGGCGGCATGGGCTTCATCGAGGAGACCGGCGCCGCCCAGTACTACCGCGACGCCCGCATCACCCCGATCTACGAAGGCACCAACGGCATCCAGGCGATAGACCTTGTCGGCCGCAAACTGTCCCATGACGGCGGCGCATCGGCCAAGGCTGTCATCACCGAGATGAAGGCGACGCTGAAGGTCCTCGGGGCGCTCTACACCGGCAAGCCCGTCGAGCGGTTCGCCGCCGCTATCGGCGCGGTCGAGGACGCGACCCTGTGGCTGCTCGACGCCAAGGCCGATGCGGCGCGCGGCGCCGATGTACTCGCCGCCGCTGACGCCTATCTGAAGCTGCTCGGCGACGTCATCGGCGGCTGGATGCTGGCCAGGGGGGCCCTGGCGGCCAGGGCCCGTCTCGACGCCCACGACGGCGATCCGGCCTGGCTGCAGGGCAAGATCGACCTCTATGAGGTCTATGCCGCCAACATCCTCGGCCACGCTTCCAGCCGCCTCGCGGCCATCGGTCAGGGCGGCGACCTGCTGTCGCGGATGACCCGCGAAGCGCTGGGGGCTTAGGCGCTCCTGTCTCTTCCCGGTGCGGTGGTGGGTTAGAGATTCATCCAGGCGCCCTTGGCTTTTCCGTGCACCCCGGCGAAGGCCGGGGTCCAGATCACAGACCCAGGCGGCTGGAATTTGGCGCTCATCTTCGTGCCGAGAGTCGGAGTGCGCCATCTGGACCCCGGCCTTCGCCGGGGTGCACGGTGATAAAGTCAGCACCGTTGAATGTAGAGCAGCGCCAAGCGAGCGAAGGTAAGAGGTATTTATTCCTCACGGCCTCTTGCGCGGCAGGAGAGCCACACCCACCTCCTCAAGGAGGCTTGTGAAATCGTCGGATCAGGCAAGAGCGTTGGACTCGCATTGGACTCGAGTCCAATCAGGACATCGTTCCAACACCCTGAAGATGTTCGAAATTTACTGGTCGTTGGACTCTTTGGACTCGGTTTTTCCGGAGTCCAATCCAGCCCGGCCTGAGCGTCGTGCGGAGCCTATCGGTCCAGCATCTCGATCGCCTCGCGGATATAGACGGCGTGGGTCACCACCCCGATCTCGAGCTGTTCGTCGTTGACCCTCACCTCCTGGCTCAGCAGGCCGGCGATGAAGGCGGTCTCCGGCTCCGTCGTGCCGGGACGCTTCCGCGCGCTCGGGGTCCAGAAGACCGGCCCCCCGGAGTTGCCGGGGAAGACGGTGAAATCCAGCAGGAAGGTCGGAAACGCGCTGACGGGCGAGAGGGGATACGACGCGATCCGCCCGACCCTCAGGATCGGAAAACCGGCCCGGTTGGCCGACAGTCCGCGCGGAAAGCCCAGCGACAACAGCTCATCGCCCGGCCCCACCTGCCAGGCGTCGAAGGCGTTCTCGTCCGCCAGCCAGCCCAGGGGGATCGCTGCCCGGGCGAAAGCTTCCGGGGCCTGCACCTCCATCACGGCCACATCGCGATCCGGATGCTGGGTCCACAGCGGCTGCCCCTCCGCGTCGCGGATCGTCAGGGGCTCGGGATCAAAACGCCACGTCCCGTCACCCAGCGGCGTGCGCCAGCCGATCCGCGCCTCGGCCTCGTTCATGGTCTCCAGCACATGGGCCGCGGTGACCAGAACGACCCGCGGCGTCCCGTCGGGCCTCGGCGCCTGGATCAGAAACCCGGTGCCCACGGTCCGCGTGGTCGGTCCCGACGGCTGGTCCAGCTGCACCGTCGCGTCGATCAGACCGACCGTCAGGTCCCAGACATGGGCGACGATCGGCGGCGGCGCGGCGTCCTGGGCGGGCGGGATCTCGATCATGGGCAACCTTCCTGGACGGGCGCTGCATTTGACGGCGTGCATGCCGGTCGCACAAGCTGCGCCACTGACTTACAGGGGAGCGACCACGATGAACCGCCGCGAATTCGTCGCCACGACCGCCGCCTCGGCGCTCGCCGCCGCCTCCCCCGCCCTCGCCCGTTCCCCCGGAGCCCAGATGTCGCCTTCGCCCCCCGTCGCCCGGAAGATTCCCGTCGTCATCGAACAGTTGGGGCGCATACGCACCGACGACTATCAGTGGATGAAGGATGACAACTGGCAGGCCGTCCTGCGCGACCCGACCCTAATCAAGGCCGATGTCAAGGAGCACCTGGAGGCCGAGAACGCCTATCGCGAGGCCATGCTGGCCTCGACCCTTCCGCTGCAGGCGCAGCTGTTCGAGGAGATGAAGGGCCGCATCAAGGAGGACGATTCATCCGTCCCCTCGCCCGACGGCCCGTGGGAGTATTTCACCGAATACCGCACCGGCGACCAGCACCCCCGCTATATGCGTGTCGAGCGCCAGGGGACTTGGATCGCCGACGGGCGACAGGTGACTAAGAACTTCATCGTCGCCCCGACGCCCGAACTGCTGCTGGACTGTAACCTGCTGGCCGAGGGCAAGGCCTATTCAGAGGTCTCGGCCGTCGAGCACAGCCCCGACCACACCCTGTTCGCCTATGCCGAAGACGCCCAGGGGTCGGAGGTCCACCACATCTACACCCGCGACCTGGCGACCGGCGAGGTCCTACCCGACCCGATCACGTCGGCGACCGGCAACTTCACCTTCTCGCCCTGCTCCTGCTGGATCTTCTGGACCAACCGCGACGACAACGGCCGCCCGGACAAGATCTTCCGCCGCCCCTCCCGCGGCGGCGAAACGACACTGGTCTACGAGGAAGCCGATGACGGCATGTTCATGGGCGTCGAACGCACCTCCGACGACGCCTTCATCGTCATCTCGATCCAGAATCAGGAGACTTCGGAGGCCCGCTACATTTCCGGCCAGCGGCCGACGAACCTGCCCGTCATCCTGGCCGAGCGCGAGGTCGCCGTCCGCTACGACGTCGATCACTGGCAGGACCGCTGGGTCATCCGCACCAACGCCGACGACGCCATCGACTTCAAGATTGTCCAGACCCCGACCGAAAGGCCCGCCCGCGCCAGCTGGGAGGACCTGGTCCCCCACACGCCCGGCCGCTTCATCGAGGGCGTGGCCGTGGTGAAGAGCTTCCTCGCCCGGCAGGAGCGCGCCGACGCCAATACGAAGATCGTCATCCGCAGCCGCGCGGGCGACGAGCACGAGATCGCCGTCGACGAACCGGCCTACGCCCTGTCGCTGGCCGGGGCGTCGGAGTTCGAAACCACGACGATGCGCTACGACTACAACTCGCCGTCGACCCCGACCTCGACCTACGACTACGACCTCGCCACCCGTGTGCGGACCTTGCGCAAGGTACAGGAGGTCCCTTCGGGCCACGACCCGGCGGACTATGTGGTCGAGCGGCTGAACGCCCCTGCTTCGGACGGCAAGCTGGTGCCGGTCACTGTTCTGCGTCGTCGCTCGACGCCCGTCGACGGGTCCGCACCCCTGCTGCTCTACGGCTACGGCTCCTACGGCATCCCGATGTCGGCCAGCTTCTCGACCGGAAGGCTGTCGCTGGTCGATCGCGGCTGGATCTACGCCATCGCCCACATCCGGGGCGGCTCGGACAAGGGCTGGGGTTGGTTCCTCGACGGACGCAAATTTACTAAGAAGAACACCTTCACGGACTTCACGGCCGCCGCCGACCATCTGATCAGCCGAGACTACGCCCGCGCCGGGAACATCGTGGCGCAAGGGGGGTCCGCAGGCGGCCTGCTGATGGGGGCGGTGACCAATATGAGGCCCGAGCTCTGGGCCGGGGTCATCGGCCAGGTGCCGTTCGTGGACGTGATCAACACCATGTCGGACGTCAGCCTGCCCCTGACGCCGCCGGAATGGCCCGAGTGGGGCAATCCGATCGAGGACGTCCAGGCCTATGACTACATTGCCAGCTACAGCCCCTATGACAACGTCGAGGCCAGGGCCTATCCGGCGATCCTGGCCACGGGGGGCCTGTCCGATCCCCGCGTGACCTACTGGGAGCCCGAGAAGTGGGTCGCCCGGCTGCGGCCCGCGACGACCTCGGGCAAGCCGGTCCTGCTGAAGATCAACATGGAGGCCGGCCACGGCGGAGCCTCCGGCCGTTTCGATTATCTGAAGGAAGTCGCCCACGACTACGCTTTCGCGGTCTGGGCGATCCAACGGGGGTGGGAGGCCGCGTGATCCGCGAGGCGACACCCGACGACCTCCCCACCATCACGGCCCTCTACGGCCGCGAGGTTCTGACCGGCACGGCGACGTTCGAGCTGGAGCCGCCCTCGCTGGCCGAGATGACCGGCCGTTTCTCCGCCGTCCGCGCCAGGGGTCTGCCGTGGTTCGTGGCAGAGATCGACGGCGCCTTCGCGGGCTATGCCTACGCCTCGCCGTTCCGGCCGCGTCCGGCCTATCGCTACGGCGTCGAGGGCTCGATCTATGTCGAGGAGACCGCGCGCGGCCGCGGCATCGGCCGCGCGCTGCTGGTCGCCCTGATCGATCGGGCCCGCGAGCTGGGCCTGCGCCATATCATCGGCGCCATCAGCGACAGCACAACCAGTCAGGCGTCGATCGCCCTGCATGAACGCCTCGGATTCGGCCGCGTGGGTCGCTACCATCAGGTCGGCTGGAAGTTCGATCGGTGGCTGGACGTCCACCTGATGCAGCTTGATCTCGATCCGACCGGCGTCCCGCCCAAGGCTCCGGGAATCGATCTGACCGGAGGTCTCGCCTGATCAGTGCGGGGCGATGTCCGCCGGCGGCGTGGTCAGCCACGGCGCCAGCCGGAACCGCCTCGGCGGATCGCCCACCGTCCGGGTCAGGATAAAACGCTGTGCGAAGGCCACAACGGCGCGGATCGTCTGCTCGTCGAACGGCTTGGACACAGCGCCTAGCGCGCCCGCGAATCCGTCGGGAATCTGTTCCGGGTTGGCGGTCAGGAAGATCACGGCCATACCGTAGTCGCTCACCAGTCGATGCGCGATCTGCGGCCCGGTCATCCCGTCCAGCAGGTTGACATCCACCAGGGCCAGCCTTGGCCGCTCGCGCTCGGCAATCTCGAAGGGGCCCTTGCGATCCATGGCGCAGCCGACCACGTCGCACCCGGCGTCGCCAAGCACGAGCTCCAGTTCCATCGCGAGGATCGCCTAGTCCTCCACGATCATGACCCGCAGGCCAGACGTCTGCTGCAATCTACTCGCCAAAGCGCCCCGCCGACGGTCGTAAAGGTTACTGTGTCGGTTACCGCACAATCCAAACGCGCGCTTGGAAAGTTGGTTCACCGTGAGGTATCAGAATCTCCGATTTACGCGCCTTGGGGGGCGAATGGCCGCCGACTCGGAACTGAGACTCGCCGAGATCGATCCGCCGCTGCCTGGCGGCTATCAGCTGCTCCAGGCGCTGGTCGGCATCCGGCTGCGCAGCGTCCGGGATTCCGAGAGCCGGCGGCATCTGACCTGGCTCAGCGACATCGTCGCCGCCATGGGTCTGATCAATCGCCGCGTGGTGGAGGGCGGGTCAGTCGATTTCGCCGCCTACCTGGATGACGCGACGGGCTTCTGGCGGCGGACCTGCGAGACTCGCGGCGTGCGCATCGACCTGCGCGCCGCCCCGACCGCCCTGCCGGAAAGCCACGCCCTGCCCTTGGCCATCATCGTGCACGAGTTGATCTCCAACGCCGTGCGCCACGCCTTCCCGGAAGACCGCCGGGGCTCCATCGCCATCGCCTGCTCCCGGGCCTCCGACGGCGTCAGCCTGGTGGTTCGCGATTCGGGGATCGGCGCGGATGACCTCGCCAAGGGGGACGGCCTGGCGCTGGTGGAGGGGCTGGTCGCCCATCTGGGGGGCGCCATGGTCATCGAATCCGCGGCCGGAGCCGGTGTCGGCATCCGCGTGCGCCTGACTATACGGCCCGAAACGACGCACTGACGCCCGCCCCTGAGGGCGTGGTCATGGCTGGACTGCCTGGAAGGCCGTGGCTGGGGAACAAGGACTCGAACCTTGAATGACGGTACCAAAAACCGGAGTGTTACCATTACACCATTCCCCAGCAGGACCGGTGCGCCCGAGGGCCTGGGCCCGAGGGAGGCGGTCGAATACGCCAAGGCTGCCGGGGATGCAACACCCGGTTTCCGGACTATTTTGCAAAGCCCCGGATCGCGCTTGCAGGCTCCGAAACCCCTCGCTATAAGCCCGCCTCCAAGTCGGAGTGTGGCTCAGTCTGGTAGAGCACTGCCTTCGGGAGGCAGGGGTCGGAGGTTCGAATCCTCTCACTCCGACCATTTATGCAGGGGTGTCCGAACCCCCGATACGATCGAAAGAGCGCCCCGTCAGGAGCGCTCTTTTCGTTTCAGTCCTCCGCCCTTGTCGCCACCTCCCCCAGACGCAGGCCCACGGCCTCGATCGTACGGCCTCCCAGCGCCTTCCTGCGCGCCAGCAGTTCGGGCGAACCGGCGTCGTAGTCGGCCATCAGCCGCTTCACGAACGACCCGTCGCGCACATCGGCCAGCACCCCGTCCATCGCCGTCCGCGACGCCTCCCCGATCACGCGAGGGCCGGTCAGATAGGCGCCGTACTCGGCGGTGTTGGAGATCTTGGCGAAGGCCCCGGCGATGCCGCGTTCGTACATCAGGTCCGTGACCAGCTTGACCTCGTAGAAGCATTCGAACCACGCCACCTCCGGCGGATAGCCGGCGTCGACCAGCTTCATGAAGGCCGCGTCGATCAGTTCGCCGACGCCGCCGCACAGCACCACCTGTTCCCCGAACAGGTCGCTCTCGCATTCAGCGGCGAAGGTGGTCTCCAGAATGCCCTTGCGGCCGCAGCCCAGAGCCGCGGCATAGGACAGGCCGAGGGCGTGGGCTCCGCCGGTCGCGTCCTGATGGACCCCGAACAGGCAGAAGACTCCCTCCCCGGCTTCGTAGAGATCGCGGATGCGCGGTCCGATGCCCTTGGGCGAATCGAGGATGACGTCGAGGTCGGTGCGCGGCGTCACCAGCCCGAACCGCACCGACAGGCCGTGGGCGAAGATCAGGGCCGCGCCCGGCCGGATGCTCGGCTCGATCTCATCGCGATACAGGTCACGATGCGCCTCGTCGGAGACCATGACGGCGATGACGTCGGCGCCCGCCGTCGCCTCGCCGGCGGTCAGGACACGGAAGCCGTCGGCCTCTGCCTTCGCCCGCGTCGTCGAACCGGCCTTCAGCCCCACGACGATGTCGACGACGCCGCTGTCGCGCAGGTTCAGTGCGTGGGTCCGCCCCTGGCTGCCGTAGCCGATGATCGCCACCCGCTTGCCGCGGATGATCGACAGGTCGCAGTCGCGGTCGTGGAAGACGGGAAGCGGATTGGGTACAAGCTGGCTCATGACCGTCCTCATAACGCCTTCCTCCGTCGTCGCCTTCTGGAAAGAGGCGGGGCCGCAGAAGTGGTACGCCAAGGACGAGGCCTTCGACCGCGCGTTCCGCGAGGCTGCTCTCGACCCGCACTGGGCCGCCGCCCGGCGGGAACTGGATGACTGGATCGAGACGGCCGAGGGCGCCCTGGCCCTGATGATCCTGCTCGATCAGTATCCCCGGAACTCTTACCGCGGCACGGCGCACCAGTTCGCCACCGACAGCCTGGGGCTGATGTACGCGAAACAGGCCTGGGAGCGCGGTTGGCCCCAGACGTTCGAGCCGGATCTGCGCCAGTTCTTCGTCACCCCGTTCGAGCATTCCGAGGCCCTGGCCGAACAGGACGCCGCCCTGCCCTTGTGCGCCGACATGCCCGAGGTGCTGAAGTACGCCCACATCCACCGGGACATCATCGTTCGCTTCGGCCGCTTCCCGCACCGCAACCGGGCGCTGGGCCGCGAGACGACGGCGGAGGAACAGGCCTTTCTGGATCAGGGCGGGTTCGGAGGCTGAACCGCCGGATTGCACTCAAAAAAAAGGAGTCCAAAGAGTCCAACTTCTCTGTGTCCGTGAGCGATAATTTCCCTATCTCATTCAAATTATGGGAGTTACTGGACCGAGCACGAATAGAGGCAGGGGTTGGCGAGCGCACCCCGTCGGCGGGGCATCGCGCCGCCCTGACCGTAGAGGTCCGGGAGAGTTGATCTGGCTGGCGCGGTTCAAGCCGGAACCCTGCCACGCGGGTGCGCCAGATTCGGTCGCAGGCGAGGCCAATTTCCTGTGAGCAACCGAATCGCGCCGATGTGACGGCGGCGAATCACCGGCACACTGTGGCGATGAACGCCGTGGCCCAGATCAGTGACCTTCAGGACCGTATCGGCGCCGCGCCGGCCGATCATCCGGAATTCCAGTACCTCAACCTGTTGCGCGACATTCTCGACAACGGGGTGCGTCGCGACGACCGCACCGGCACAGGCACCCTGGGCGTGTTCGGCCGCCAGTTGCGCTTTGACCTGTCTAAGGGCTTTCCCCTTCTGACGACCAAGAAGCTGCACCTGCGCTCGATCATCGTCGAACTGCTGTGGTTCCTGCGCGGCGAGACCAACACCCGCTGGCTGAAGGAGAACGGCTGCTCGATCTGGGACGAGTGGGCCGACGAGAATGGCGAGCTGGGTCCGGTTTACGGGAAACAGTGGCGGTCGTGGGCCGCGCCGAACGGCGAGTCGATTGACCAGATCGCGCGCCTGCTCGAGGGGCTGAAGGCCAACCCCAACAGCCGGCGTCACATCGTCTCGGCCTGGAACCCGGCCGATATCGAGGACATGGCCCTGCCGCCCTGTCACTGCCTGTTCCAGTTCTTCGTCGCCGACGGCAAGCTGAGCTGCCAGCTGTACCAGCGCTCGGCCGATGTCTTCCTGGGTGTGCCGTTCAACATCGCATCGTATGCGCTGCTGACCATGATGGTGGCCCAGGTCACGGGGCTGGAGCCGGGCGACTTCGTCCACACCCTTGGCGACGCCCACCTGTATTCGAACCACGTCGAACAGGCCGCGCTCCAGCTGACCCGCCAGCCGCTGGCGTTGCCGACCATGACCATCGCGGCGAAGCGCGACCTGTTCGCCTTCGATCCGTCGGACTTCGTCCTGTCGGGTTACGAGGCGCACCCGCACATCAAGGCGGCCGTCGCCATATGATCCTCTCCGAACTGTCGGAGAAGGTCGCTCGCATCTCCGACATCTATGCCGCCGAACACGGCATCGACCGCTCCGGCGACTGGGCGATCCTGAAGCTGCAGGAGGAACTGGGCGAGCTGACGGCCGAACATCTGCGGATCAGCGGCCGCGCGCGGGGCGCCGCCGATCCGGACGCGCTAGGCGACGAGGCGGCCGATGTCCTGGGCATGCTTCTGATCTATTGCGACCGCGCAGGCATCGATCTGGAGAAGGCGATGCAACGCAAATGGCTCCACTGGCTCGAGCCGAAGACCGGCGTTCAATTCGCCTAGCGTCACCATAGGACTCGGCGCGGCCTTCCGTCTGGATCCGCATCGGGCGGCCGGGGTGCCAGCGGCGACAAGGGTCACGGACCGTTCGCGGGCGTGGCCATCGGCGTCACCCCTGCGGTCATCCACATCGTCGGCATCCAGGCGACCGGCGTCTCGGTCAATCCGGCCCGCAGCTTCGGTCCCGCTGTCCTCGCGGGGGCGCGGGGGCACGGAGATCCGCGAGCTGTGGCTGTTCATCGTCGCCCCGGCCGTGGGCGCGGTGCTGGGGCTCTGTTGTTCCGGTTGAAAGTGCTGGACCCGGACCCCTGACACAGGTCAGTGGGCGGCCAGAGCATGATCGTTTCTGGTGGACTCGCTTCGCGGGTCCGACATGAAGCGTGAATCAAGCTTTCGCTTAAACCTGGAGCCTGATTCACGGCATCAGCGGAATCGCGAAGCGATTCCTCCTCAGCCGATCAGGTTCTGCATCGACGGAGCCGCCCATGCCCATTCCTCACATTGCTCTCGTGGTGGCACGCGCCCGGAACGGCGTCATCGGCAGGGACGGCGACCTGCCGTGGACGCTGCGCAGCGACCTGCAACGGTTCAAGGCGATCACCACGGGCAAGCCCTGTATCATGGGCCGCAGCACCTGGGAGAGCCTGCCGCTGCGCCCCCTGCCCGGCCGGCTGAACCTGATCCTGTCACGCGACCTGTCCTATGAGGAATCCGGCAAGGCGAGGGGCGCCGTGGTCGTCTCCAGCTTCGCCGACGCCATCGATATCGCCCGCGAGACGGCCGAGGACGACGACATCGACGAGGTTTGCGTCATCGGCGGCACGGCCCTGTTCGAGACCGCCCTGCCGCGTGCGAAGCGGCTCTACATCACCGAGGTGGATGCGGAGCCGCAGGGCGACGCGGTCTTTCCGGCCTTCGACGAATCCCTCTTCCGCGAAGTCTCGATCGAGCGGCATGATGCGGGCGAGAAAGACGACCACGCCTTCGCCTTCCGCATCCTCGAACGCCTCTGACCCCGGAGCCGCCAGTCATGATGACCTCCACCACCAACGAGATCTTCGGCCACAAGGTCGTGCGCCACATCGGCGTCGTGCGCGGCATCACCGTGCGCTCGCGCAACGCCATTTCGGACATGGTGGGGGGCGTCCAGTCGATGCTCGGCGGCCGCGTCGGGGCCTATGTGAAGCTGGCCGAGGTCGGGCGGCAGGAAGCCTTCGAACATCTGGTCGAACACGCCAGGGCCGCCGGGGCGAACGCCATCCTGGCCATGCGCTACGACGCCACCGAGATCATGCCCGGCGTGACCGAGGTGCTGGCCTACGGCACGGCGGTCGTCGTCGAACCCGTCTGAGTCCTGTCCGCAGGCGGCATGGCGTCGGTCCCGCACCAGCGGTCCCAGACCCGGAAATAGAGCCCGAAATTCGTCCTCATGTGGGTGTGGTGCCGGCTGTGATGGGTCGCCGTGATCAGCTGTGAGCCGATCCGCCCGCGCACCCAACGATCCGGCCACATCTCCCGGCCGCAGTGATTCATCACCGCCGTCGCCGTCATCACCGTCAGCATCACGGCCAGCATCCAGATGTTCAGCGGGACGATGAAGGCCAGAACCGGCAGCAACCAGGCGGTCAACACGGCCTCCGCCGGATCGAAGGCGAAACTGGCGAAGGGGCTGGGGTCGCGCGCCCGGTGATGCGCCGCATGGGCCCAGGCGAAGACCCGCCGGTCGTGCAGCAGCCGGTGGGTCCAGTAGTAATGGGCGTCCTGCACGATGAGCAGGAGCAGGAAACTGAGCGGCAGCCACCACAGGGGCCAGGCGGCGGGATCGAGATACAGTTTCGTCCCGCCCGCCTTCCACGCCTCCAGGGCGATGGCCGCGGGGAAGGCGTAGATCGGCGTCGACAGTAGTGAGTAGCGGATCTCGTGCAGCATCAGCCTGCGCGACGGCCGCTCGCGGTTCAATCGGCGCCCGACGCCGTTCGGTCGCCCCCAGGTGATCCACCACATGCCGCCCGCGACCAGCAGATAGCGCGCACCGATGATTAGGCTGAGCCAGACTGTGGTGACGAGGACGGCGACGACCATAGATTCACCTTACCCCTTCCTCCCCCGTCGGGGGAGGACCCCATCAGTGCAGCACAGCCATATGGCTGCGGTCGAAATCGGTCAGCTCGGCCTGGCGGCCGTCGCGGACCTTCTGCACCCAGTCCGGATCGGCCAGCAGGGCGCGGCCCACGGCGATCAGGTCGAACTCCTCGCGCTCCATCCGCCCGATCAGCCCCTCCAGCGACGCCGGTTTCGACCCGGCCCCGCCGAAGGCCGCGATGAACTCGCCGTCCAGACCGACCGAGCCTACGCTGATGGTAGGCTTTTTGGTGATCACCTTGGCCCATCCGGCGAAGTTGAGGTCCGAGCCCTCGAACTCCGGCTCCCAGAAGCGGCGCTGCGAACAGTGGAACACGTCCACGCCCGCATCCGAAAGCGGGAGAAGCCACTCGGCCATCTCGTCAGGATTGGCGGCGATCTTCGCGTCGTAATCCTGCAGCTTCCACTGCGACAGACGGATGATCAGAGGAATGTCCGGCCCCAGGCCTTCACGCACAGCCTTCACGACCTCGACCCCGAACCGGGCGCGTTCGGCGATCGACGGACCACCCCAGTGGTCGCCGCGGGCATTGAGGCCGGACCAGTAGAACTGGTCGATCAGATAGCCGTGGGCCGAATGGATCTCGGCGGCGTCGAAGCCCAGCTCACGCGACGCCCGTGCCGACCGGCCGAAGGCGGCGATGGTGTCGGCGATATCCTCCTCGGTCATCGGCTCGTATTTCTGCTTGCCGGGCGCGACGAGGCCGGACGGGCTGTCGACCTGGCCCAGCGGCTCCCAGTCCGCCGTTCGGCCGCGCGCGGCGCCGACGTGCCAGATCTGCGGCGCGATCAGGCCTCCGGCCGCATGGACCTCGTCGACCACCTTCTTCCATTCGGGCAGGGCCTCGCCGTGGAAGACCGGCACACTGGCGTCGTTGCGCGCGGCGGGACGCTCGACCACCGTGCCCTCGGTGATGATCAGTCCGACCTCGCCCTCGGCCCGGCGACGGTAGTAGGCCGCGACATCCGAGGTCGGGATGCCGCCCGGAGAGAAGGATCGCGTCATCGGCGCCATGACGATGCGGTTCGGCAGCGTCAGCCCCTTGATCGTGAAGGGCCGGAACAGGGTGTCGACGCTCATCGGAAGTCTCGCGGGAGGATGCAGGAAGCGGCAAGGTGGCCGTTTCCGTTGCGTTTGAAAACCCTCGATTTTGCTATTTTCATTCGTCATCCTCCGGCGCGAAGCGACCGGGGGACCCAGCGGCGCGCGAGAGCGCGAACCTGTCGCGCACCCTGCTGCGTCCGACATCGGGCCTGGACAGATCGCCTTCGGCGCCGCTGGGTCCCCCGGTCTCCGCTGCGCTTCGCCGGAGGATGACGAAAGTGAGGGGCTACAGCCCCAGTTTGGCGACCAGGGCTTCCGCCATCGCGTCGAACCGATCCGCGACCCGCCCGGACGTGAGAGGCGCGCCTGCATCCGCTGCCTCTCGCAACGAGGCATCCAGCGGCAGGTCGCCGAGGAAGTCGACGCCCAGCCGTCCGGCCTCCGCCTGCGCTCCACCGCGCCCGAAGACGTCGCCGCTCATGTTCTCGATCAGGCCCAGGGTCGGAACATTCACCCGCTGGAACAGGGTGTGGGCCCGCCGCGCGTCGGCCAGGGCCACCTCCTGCGGCGTCGAGACGATCACCGCGCCGTCCAGCGGCGTCTTCTGGATCACGGTCAGCTGCACGTCCCCCGTGCCCGGCGGCAGGTCGACGACCAGCACATCCAGCGGCCCGGCTTCCGTGCCCCAGCGCGTCTGGGTCAGCATCTGGGTGATGGCCTGGGACGCCATCGGCCCGCGCCAGATCATGGCGTCGGTCCTCTGGGTGAGCAGGCCCACCGACATGGCCTTCAGCCCGTGCGCCACATGCGGCACGATCGCCCCGTCCTCATAGGCGGGCTGGCCCGACAGCCCCAGCATGGTCGGCAACGACGGCCCGTAGACGTCGGCGTCGAGGATGCCGACGCTCAGGCCGCGCCGCGCCAGGGCCGTCGCGAGGTTGACCGCGACGGTGGACTTGCCCACCCCGCCCTTGCCGCTGGCCACGGCCAGCACGCGCCGCACATGGGCCGGGCGATCAGTCGGCACGGGCGCCCTGGCGCGCGTCTGGTCGACGGCGGCGGGCGACAGGGAGGCCTTGCGCCCGACCGGGGCCGTCTCCGACGTCAGCACCACCGACACCCGCGCCATTCCCGGCATGGCCTTCAGCGCCGCCTCGGCCGCGTCTCGCACCGGGGCCCAGGCGGCGGTCCGGTTGGCCGGGACCTCGATCACGAAGCCGGCGCGATCCTCGGCCACCGTCAGCCCCTTCGGCACCCCGGCGTCGATCAGTCCTTGGCCCGTGTCGGGATCGAGGATGGCGTTGAGCACGGCTTCGACGGAGGCGCGGTCGATCAAGGGGATCTGTCCCGGTTGCGAGGGAAGGATGCGCGTTCTATCGCCATCCCCTGTCCCGCGCGAGCACCCGTTGTCCCATCCGCCCATTACATTGATCGCCGGACCGACCGCCTCGGGAAAGTCGCGCCTCGCCCTGGAGCGCGCCCGGGCGACCGGCGCCGCCATCGTCAACGCCGACAGCCAGCAGCTCTATGCCGACCTGCGCGTCCTGACGGCCCGACCGTCGCGCGACGAGGAACGGCAGGCGTCGCACCATCTCTATGGGACCGTCGATGCGGCGGAGGCCTGGTCCGTCGGACGCTGGACCCGCGCGGTCCTGCCCCTGATCGACGAACTGGCCAGCCAGGGTCGCCCGATCCTCCTCGTCGGCGGCACGGGGCTGTATTTCACCGCCCTGACGAAGGGACTGGCCGACATCCCCGAGGTGCCGATCGAAGCCCGCGACGAGGCCATGGCGCTGTATGACACCGAGGGCGAGGCCGCCTTTCGCCTGCGACTGATCACCTTCGATCCGCCGGCCGAAGCGGGCATCGCGAGCGGCGACCGTCAGCGTCTGACCCGCGCCTTCGCCGTGGCCCGGTCGACCGGTCGGTCCCTGTCGGACTGGCAGGCGGGCACCACGCCGCTGCTGAAACCCGGGAGATACGACCGGCTGGTTCTCGAGCCGGAGCGGGAGACTCTCTACGCTGGCTGCGACGCCCGGGTCCTGGCGATGATGCAGGACGGCGCCGTCGAGGAGGTCCGCGCCCTGATCGCCCGCGACCTAGACACGGCCCTGCCCGCCATGAAGGCCGTGGGGGTCCGGGAGATCGCCGCCTGGCTGGCAGGCGAAACCACCCGCGCCGATGCGGTGGCCGCCCTTCAGCAGGCCACCCGCAACTACGCCAAACGCCAGCTGACCTGGTTCAGGAACCAGTGCCGGGATTGGGCGAGGGCCTGACTGCGAGCACCATCAGGCCCTCGTCTCACTACTCGGCGGCCCTAATGAACCGGACGGTGAAGCGAACCGTGCCCCCGACCGCGACGCCATCGACGCTCCGGGGCGACAGGCGCGCGGCGGCCGCAGCTTCCACGGCGGCGCCGCCGTATCCCGCGCCGACAGGCGTTTCATTGACGATGGCGCAGTCCGAGACGCGGCCGTCGGCTTGCACATTACAGGAAAGGTCGGCGTTGCCACTGGTCGAACCCTGTTCAAGAGCCGCCGCCGGGTAGGTCAACGGCATCGGCATCCGGGACCAGCTCGGATTGGTGATCACCTCGGCCTGACGCTGTGCCTCAGGGGTTGGCGTCGGGAGCGGCGCGGGTTCCGACGTCGGCGCGGGCGCGGCGATTGCTCGCGAAGCGACGGACGGCAGGGCTCGCGTCGCGGAGACGACCGACCGAGGCGTGGGAAGCGCACGGCTCACGGTCATGACCGGAGCAGGTTGCGGGGCGACTACGGCCTCCCTCTGGGCCGCGAGGGCATAGGCGCTCGTACCGGCCACTGCCGCGACGGCGACGCCCAGACCGAGGACGGCCAGGCGCTGGCGAACGCCCGAGGTCGGGACCGGGGACAGGATGGCTTTCAGGCGACGCATGACGAGTATCCTTCTGCTGCTGGTGAACGTGAGTGCGGGCGCGTCATCGCCCTTGGGCGAGGCGCGAAGCGCGTCGAGGAGTGAGCGGGCGTAGAGCCTGCGGGCATCGTCTCCGGCGTGAGCGAGGGCCGCAGCGTCGCAGGCCTCCTCCCGCGCGGCGGAGCGATAGTCGCGAATGATCCGGAGGAGCGGGTTGCAGGCCAGAACCGTGAGGAGCGCCTCCTCGATCCACAATGCGCGATGATCGCCGCGCTTCAGGTGCGCCAGTTCGTGGGCGCAGACGGCGCGCAGGGATTGCGGATCCGTCGCGTCGAGAAGGCTGGCCGGCAAGACGAGAACGGGCCTGAGCAGTCCGGCGATGAGCGCCTCGGCTCCGGCCGCGCGCACCCGGACCTCCGGCGTCGGCGCGCCGAGACGCCGGGCCGTGTCTTCAACGATCTGTCGGACGGCGGGCGAGGCCTCGCCCGAAGCACGGATCAGGCGATTCAGGCGCAGGCTGCGCCTGGCCAGCCAGATCACCCTGATAAGAGACAGCAAACCGGCCAGGGCGAGGATGCCGAGAGCCAGCGGTTCGCCGACGGGCGCCACGGCGGCGCCCTGCGGGACGATGATCTCGATCACGTCGGGGCCGGTTGCCGGACCTTCGAGCCCGACGGCGCTCGCAACGGTCGGCGGCGGCAGTAACAGCGCAGCCCCGACGAGGACGATCGGTAAGGCAGGGAGATAGAGCGCCAGAGCCCAGGCGGTATCGCGCAGGACCGGGTCCGGCGCGCCGGCCTCGAACAGCCGCACCAGTCCATAGGCTGCGCCGTCCAGAATCAGCGACAATCCCAGCGACAGCGCGAGCAGTTCAGCCGTTCCCATTGCCGACCTCCCGCTTGGCGACCGGCGCGTTGAGCATTGCCTCCAGTTCGGCAATGTCGGCATCGTTCAGAAGCTGGCTGCCGGTGAAGGCGGCCGCCGGCAACGCCTCGTCCATGTCGAGCAGGGCCGAGAACCGGCGCATCAGTCCAGTCAGGACCTCCACCTTGGGCCGGGTCTGGGAATAGACGGCCACGCCATGCACATCGCGCCGCGAGACCAGGGCCTTGGCCCGCATCCGCTCCAGGACGGTGCGGGTCGTGGACGGCGTCCAGTCCATCTGGGCCGCGATCCGGTCATGGACCTCGCGCGACGACAGATCGCCGTCGCGCCAGAAGCTTTTCAGGACCTCCAGTTCGGCGTCCGTCGGGGTCGGGGTTCCGGTCTGCGACATGTCGGCTCCGTACTTGTCGTGTATACGCTACAATTGTCACGCAGACACGTCAAGCGTCGCCGTATTGTCCTTGCGCTCACGAGGCGATCCTGGATCGGGCGAGGGTTCAGGCGAGGCTGGAATTGAACCCTTCTGGCTGGGCATCCAAAGAGGCTTGTCCGTGTGTCGTCTTGCCCGTATAGATTGCGGACCGATCATCTGGAGAACGCTATGAAGTTGCGGATGGTGACCGGCGGCTTTCTTGTGCTCGTCGGACTAGCGGCCGTTGTCTTCGGCGCAGCGTTCGTCAAAGGCCCGCTTTATTTCTGGCTAGACGCCTTCGCGGCGGACAAGGTTCAGCTCCATGCGATCACCGTAGGGGTCTCCGCACTCGTCATCGGGGCCGTCACCATGGCGTCGGCACGATGGAGACCGGGGCCGTCCAAGGCGTAGCATCTCCGGTTGCGAGTTCCGTGACCGGTTCGATGCGGCTCATGGCTCACCCCACCATCAACGACGCCAGCAGCAGCACCAGCAACACGGCGCTGATCCCCTGCCAGAACCGCACCGGCTCGCGCTCCATCAGCGACAGGTCGCGGCTGGGCGGCACGGCGGCGGCGCTGCCGCCTTCGAGGACGTGGATCAACTCCTCGACGTCGGCGAAGCGGTCGCCGGGCTCGACGGCGAGGGTCCGCAGGATCGCGGCCTCCAGCCAGGCGGGCATGTCGGGGCGATGGCTGGTCGGGCGGGTCGGCTTTTCGAACCGTATGCGGTTGAAGTCCTCTTCCTGGCCGCTCGGATAGTCGCCGGTGAAGAGGCGATAGAGAGTCACGCCCAGGGCATACTGGTCGGTCAGGGTGTCGCCCTTGTTCCCGGCGAACATCTCCGGCGCCTTGTAGCCGGGGGTGCCGGGTGTCTCGGCCTCGGCGAACTCCTCGATCCGCGGCAGGCGCGCGACGCCCAGGTCGATCAGTTTGAGGCCGCCGTTCGTCTCCAGAAGCACATTGTCCGGCTTGATGTCGCGGTGGGTGATGCCCTGGCGGTGCAGGGCCGCAACCGCGCGCGACAGACGGATGGCGATGCTCACGCCTTCCGGGATATCAAACGGTTCTTCGGCGATCCTGGCGTGCAGGGTCCGGCCGACATAGAGGGGCTGGGCGATACAGAGGCGGCTCTGGCGCCCGGCGTCGAGCGTCAGGGTCTTGCCGACGAACGGACTGTCGATGCGCCGGCCGATGAAGCTCTCGCGCAGGAAGGCACCCCGTGCACCGCTCTCGGACAGCAAGGCGGGCTTGGGGAATTTCAGGACCACGGGGCCGCCGCCCTCCTCGTCCTTCGCCGCGAAGACCCGGGTGTATTTCCCGTCGGACAACAGCCGCTCCAGCCGGAACCGGTCGACATTGTCGCCGACGTCGGGCGGCGGCGGGATCGCCAGGCCGGCGGCCTCGGCGCCGATGGCGTCCTGATCCACCGCCCCGATGCGGATGACGTCGATGACGATGGCGGTAGCGTTGTCGCGGGTCTCTTCCTCGCCCGCCTTGTCGACGATGGCCTGGGCGTCGGCCTCGGGCGACGCGCGCCGGGCCAGCAGTCGCGTCAGATCCTCGTCCGACACTGCGCCGTGCACGCCGTCGGTGGTTAGCAGCAGCCGGTCGTGCGCCTTGAGCGCCACCGCCCGCGCATCGAGCCTCAGGTCCGGCTCGATGCCGATGGCGCGGTACAGGACGTGGCTCAGGCCGGGCTGGGCCAGCACATGGTCCTCGGTCAGCAGGGTCAGGACGCCGTCCCGGAAATGCCAGGCCCGGCTGTCGCCCACATGCAGGACCGTCGCCTCGCGCCCGCGCATGACCAGGGCGGTGAAGGTCGTCGCCGCTCCGGCCATCTCCGGATCCGACCGGCCCTTGGCGTGGAGCCAGCGGTTATAGCCCGACAGGGCCGCCACCCCGGCCGCAGCGATGCCCTTCAGCGGGCTTTGGTCCAGATAGCCGTCGATAAAGGTCCTGCCCGCCAGTTCCGACGCGACGCGCCCCGCCTTCGACCCGCTGACTCCGTCGGCGACGATGGCCAGCATGCCATGCAGGGCCTGTTCGGACGGCGTGCCGAGGTGCACCGCGCCGAAATCCTGGTTGTCCTTGCGCGGCCCGAGCGCCGTGGCGAACCCCGCCGCGATCTCCAGCCTGCCCTTCGCGTCCATGGTCGATCCCCCTCCACCCCACCGTGCACCCCGGCGAAGGCCGGGGTCCAGACGGTGGTTGGGATTTAGACACGCGGCCGGCGGCTGTACGCGTCTCCTGGATCCCGGGCCTTGGTTCATCCTCGGGCCGGCGAAGCCCGACCCGGGGGCCGGCTGAACGGAACGGAGAGCGGGGAACTTGGCATTCACCCGCAGGGCCCCTATATTGGCCTTGCCGGGGCTTGCTCCGGATATGGCGATAAACGCGCTTGTAATAAGCGGACCGGACCCGGGTGCGATTCCCGGCGGCTCCACCATCTCTTCCTCCGCGTTATCGGCGGGACAGCATGGGGCCGACTAGCATCGACGGACGTGTAAAGAAGACTGCTTTTGCCCGTCCTGGCCCACCGTATCGGGCCATTTTCTAACTGCGAACGATAACTTCGCTGGAGAAGTCCGCCTCGCCGCGTAATGCGGTTCGGTTGATTTCGAATCTTAAGTCCTAGGGGTTCAGATCCTTAGGCGGGGCCGCCGGAGGGCCTGCCAACAGAACCTCCGGCACTTTCCCTGTTTGAAGAGGCCCTCCTTCTGATTCTTGAAGGATGGGGGCCTGCCAACAGAACCTCCGGCACTTTCCTCGCATTCTTATCTTCCGCCCAGGGCACGGTCCCGCTATCTGTCGCCCCGCAGCGAGGATACCCATGGCCGAAGAGACCCCGCCCGTCGACGAGATGCAGTACGAGAAGCTGGCGCAGGACGCTCTGCGCGGGGTGATCCGTTCCGCCCTCGAACGCGCGGCCAGCCCCTCGGGCATCCCCGGCGCCCACCATTTCTACATCACCTTCAAGACGCGCGGCCCCGGCGTCTCCGTCCCGCCTGACGTCATCGCCAAATATCCCGACGAAATGACGGTCGTCCTCCAGCATCAGTACTGGGACCTCGCCGTCGAGTACGACCTGTTTTCGGTCATGCTGAAGTTCGGTGGAATGCCCAAGGTCCTGACCGTGCCCTATACGGCCGTGACCCGCTTCTACGACCCCAGCGTCCAGTTCCTGCTTCAGTTCGAGGCGCCCGAGCCGGTGCCAGAACCCGTCGCTGAATTGCCCGCCCCGACCCGCACCGATCCGACGCCGTCCGGCGACGACGGCCCCAAGGTCGTCTCGCTGGACCAGTTCCGGAAGAAGTAAGCCGTGCGCCCCGGCCCCCGGGTCCGGCTTCGCCGGCTCAAGGATGAACCAAGGGCCGGGGGCCGGATCGTGCACGCGATCGCCTGGATTTGAAGCTCGACCCGGACTCCGACTGCGAGATTTTCCATCTGGACCCCGGCCTTCGCCGGGGTGCACGGTGTGAGGTGGATTGGCGTCGGGGGTCGCATGTTCAGACTGGTTTTGTCGGTGCTGCTCAGCATGGCCTGCGCGACGACGACGGCCGCTCAGACCGCGCCCGCCAGCCGTTTCGACGGCTGGGCCTCCGCCGTCGTCGCCGCCGACTGGCGCACCAGCCAGGGTGAGCCGATCCAGGCCTTCGACAACGCCCGCCGCGACCTGACCTCGGGCTTCCTCGCCGCAGGCTTCTCGCGCGCCGACATGGTCGACTACAGCCTGCGTCCCGATGTGACGCCCGTGACCACCGACATGGCGGCCGTCCGGGGCATCGCCGAGGCGACGGCGAGAGCCACGCGAGGCTGCCTGCTCTACATGACCTCGCACGGCGGTCCTCAGGGCATTGTGTTCGGCCCGAACCGGATCCTGAGCCCGACCAGCATGGTGACGCTGGTGCGCGGCTGGTGCCAGGACCGGCCGACAGTGGTGGTTCTCTCCGCCTACTATTCCGGCATCTTCGTGGACTCCCTCGCCGCGCGTAACCGGATGATCATGACCGCGGCCCGCCGTGACCGCTCCTCGTTCGGATGCAGCGAGGATGCGACCTACCCGTATTTCGACGCCTGCGTGATCTCGACCCTGCCGACGGCGACGGACTTCATCGCCCTGGCCAACGGGGTCCGCGCCTGCGTCAAAACCCGCGAGGAGGCTGAGGGCCTTTCACCCGCCTCGGAGCCGCAGGTCTCGATCGGGGCCGACCTGCAACTGCTTCTTCCGACGCTGCGCTTCACCCGGCCGTCGCCTTGACGGATTGCGTCGCCATCATTCCGGGTATAGAACAGAACATGAACGCGGAAGGAGGTTGTCGATGCTGACCGGAGGCTGCCATTGCGGCGCCATTCGCTATGAGACCGCCGAGGAAGCGATCCATCACGCCCTGTGCCACTGCACCGATTGCCGTAAATGCGCGGGGGCGCCCGCGGTCGCATGGGCCCTGGCGCCGTCCGATCAGGTGAAGATCACGGGCGAGCCGGTCTGGTATGCCTCCCGAACATGGACGGCGCGGGTTCTGCGGACGGTGCGGGACCGGCCTGTTCTACACCAACGAAGACATCTTCCCCGACCAGATCGACGTTCAGAGTGCGACGCTCGATAACCCCGACGCCATTCCCCTCCAGGCCCAGATCCAGACTGCCGACGGCATAGGCTGGATGGCCGAACTGCACAGACTCCCGTCGTTCGAACGCTATCCCGGACCGCCGGGCTAGGCCTTGCGCGGAAACGCCCGGATGGTGATCCGCTCGCGTTCCCCCTCGCGCCGCTCGACCAGCAGCCGCGCCACCTGGGCATCGTCGTGGAACAGATAGCCCTTGATCGCGTCCAGCAGCGCCTTGGCCAGGTTGTCCAGGTCCATCCATGGCGGATCGCCGACATGCTCCATCACGATCTCGACGACGAAGTCGCCGTAGGCCGGCCGTGATCCGCGCCATTCCCTGCGGAAGAACTCGTAGACCAGCGGCTTGTAGTATTTGGCCTGGGTGGTCAGGCCGTCGATCATGATGACGACGGCGTCCCCCTCCTCGCGCGCGCGGACCTTGCCGGAGATGATCCAGTCGTCGTTCACGCGCGGCAGACTGCCGGCAGCCCGGTCGACAGGGTAGCCGCCCCGATGACCACCGGGCTGATGAGTTGCTCGTCCTCGGCCGGCGCCGAATGAATCGCCTGGATGATCTCCATGCCGGAGATGACCAGGCCGAACGCCGCGAACCCCTGGCCGTCCGGATTGCGTCCACCGCCGAAATCGAGTGCGGGCGTATCGCTCGTGACGATGAAGAAGCTGGACGTCGCCGTGTCCGGGCCGTCCCGCGCCATCGAGATTGCACCGGCGGAATGCCTCAGGCCGGTGTCGATCGTCCTCTCCAGCGTGATGGGACCCAGTCCGGGATCGTCGCTTCCGGCCGTGGTCGCGGCCTGGATCACATCGATGGGGGCAGGACTGTCGTTGGTCTCCGCCACGACGGTGCGGAAGAATGTTCCCCCGGCATAGCGGCCGGCCTGGACGTAGCGCAGGAAGTTGCAGGTGGTGATCGGCGCCTGCCCGGCGTCGAGACGAACGATGATGTCGCCCTGCGTCGTATGCAGTGTGACGAGGGGCTGATTGTCCTGCGCGAGAGCGGGGCCGCTGGTCATGGCCAGCACCGTCGTCGCCAGTATCGTCAGGGTTCTTCTGATCACGCGTATCCCAGTCTCCGACGCCCGTGCGCTTGTCCGGTCATTCCTCCGTGCTACACCGCCGCGCATCCTCCCGCCACGCCCTGAAGAGCCGAAGCCGATGACCGCCTACCGCACCGAAACCGACACCTTCGGCCCCATCGAAGTCGATAACTCGAAGTATTGGGGCGCCCAGGCGCAGCGCAGCCTCGGCAACTTCAAGATTGGCTGGGAGAAACAGCCCCTGCCGGTCGTGCGTGCCCTCGGCATCGTCAAGCGCGCCGCCGCCGAGACGAATATGGCCCTGGGCAAGCTGGACCCGACCATCGCCGACGCCATCATCTCCGCCGCCAACGAAGTGATCGAGGGCAGGCTCAACGACCACTTCCCGCTGGTGGTCTGGCAGACGGGTTCGGGCACCCAGTCCAACATGAACGCCAACGAGGTGATCTCGAACCGCGCGATCGAGATGCTGGGCGGCGAGATGGGGTCGAAAAAGCCGGTCCACCCCAACGACCACGTCAACATGAGCCAGTCGTCCAACGACACCTACCCCACGGCCATGCACGTCGCCTGCGCCGAACAGGTGGTCAACGACCTGCTGCCCGCGCTCAAGACGCTGCACGCCGCCTTGAAGGCCAAGTCGGAGGCCTGGGCCCACATCATCAAGATCGGCCGCACCCACACCCAGGACGCCACGCCCCTGACGCTGGGCCAAGAGTTCGGCGGCTATGCGCAGCAGGTCGAGAACGGCATCGAGCGGATCGAACTAACCCTGCCGAAACTGATGGAACTGGCCCAGGGCGGCACGGCCGTCGGCACAGGCCTGAACGCCCCCGTCGGTTTCGCCGAGAAGGTCGCCGAACAGATCGCCGGCATCACCGGCCTGCCCTTCACCACGGCGCCGAACAAGTTTGAGGCCCTGGCCGCCCACGACGCCATGGTCTTCAGCCACGGCGCGATCAACACGGTCGCCGCGTCGCTGTTCAAGATCGCCAATGACATCCGCTTCCTGGGCTCCGGCCCGCGTTCGGGCCTCGGCGAACTGGCCCTGCCGGAGAACGAGCCGGGCTCCTCGATCATGCCGGGCAAGGTCAATCCGACCCAGTGCGAGGCCCTGACCCAGGTCTGCGTCCAGGTGTTCGGCAACAACGCCGCCATCACCTTCGCCGGCTCGCAGGGCCATTTCGAGCTGAACGTCTACAACCCGGTGATGGCCTACAACTTCCTGCAGTCGGTCCGCCTGGTCGCCGACGCGGCCATCAGCTTCACCGACAACTGCGTTGTCGGCATCGAGGCGCGCGAAGACAACATCGCGCGCGGCCTGAATAATTCGCTGATGCTGGTCACGGCCCTGAACGGCAGGCTCGGCTACGACACCTGCGCCAAGATCGCCAAGACCGCCCACAAGAACGGGACCACCCTGCGTCAGGAAACCGTCGGTGGCGGCTATCTGACCGACGCCGAGTTCGACGAGGCCGTGCGCCCCGAGAAGATGATCTCGCCGGGTTGAGGATGACCGCCCTTACCCAACCCTACTGGATCGAGGCGTGGTTCGAGCGGCGCGAGGGGTGGGATGAGGGCGTCTATCCGTTCAACCTGCCGGCCGTGCGGTCCCTGCACACGCTGGAATTTCATCCGAACGTCACCTTCCTTGTGGGTGAGAACGGTTCCGGCAAGTCGACCCTGATCGAGGCCCTGGCCGTGGCCTGGGGTTTCAATGCCGAGGGCGGCGGGCGCGAGCACCGGTTCGGGACTCGGCAATCGCATTCGCCCCTGCACCGGTTCGTGCGGCCGATCAAATCACCGCTGCGGCTTCAGGACGGCTTCTTCCTTCGCGCCGAGAGCTTCTTCACGGTCGCCAGCTATCTCGAGGCCGCCGGCGCCAATCGCTTCGGGCAGAAATCCCTTCACGAACAGTCTCATGGCGAGAGCTTCTTCGCCCTGTTCGACAATCGCTTCATCGGCGACGGCCTCTATATCCTCGACGAACCCGAAGCCGCCTTGTCGCCGAGCCGGCAGCTGTCGTTCCTGGCGCGGATGCACGAACTGGTGCTGGCCCGGTCGCAGCTGATCATCGCCACCCATTCGCCGATCCTGCTCGGCTATCCGCACGCCTGGATCTACCAGGCCTCGGAGCATGGGCTCGACCGGATCGAGTACGAGGACACCGACCACTATAAGGTCACGAAGAACTTCCTGACGCGGCGCGAGAGGATGCTGGACGTGCTGCTGAAAGACGACTGACCGGCAGTCAGGGCTTGTCCCGGATCGTCGCGCCGACCGGGGCCAGGGCGAGCTTGGCCAGTTCGAGGTCCTTCAGGGCGAAGGGGATGCCGATGAGGGTGATGGCCTCGGCGAAGGCGATCAACAGGTGCGACAGGGCGATGTACCAGCCGGCGAAGAGGAACCAGATGATGTTCAGGCCGACGCCGAAACAGCCGATGTCCTTGCCGTCCGCCTCGCCTCCCCAGACAACTTCGCGTCCGAACGGCCAGAAGGAATAGCTGGCGATCCGCCAGGCCGCGAAGCTCCACGGCAGGCCGACGACGGTCAGGGCCAGCACCGCGCCCCCGATCAGCCACAGCAGGCCGGAGATCCAGCCGCCGAGGATGAACCACAGGATATTCAGGATCAGTCGGATCACGGCGCCTCTCTCCTACCGGCGGAGTCGCCGACGGACCCTAGATAGGCGAAAGGCCCCGCCAATATCAGCGGGGCCCTCGTGAATTCGCGGTTAGTCGTGTGGCGAGATCTAGTGGGATTGCTTTTCGGTCCACTGCGCCTTGGCCTGATCCTTGGTCAGGGTCAGGCGGACCTTGTCGTCATCGACATGGTCGACCCAGCTGGTCGGGATCATGTGATGTTTGAAGCCGCCGGCGAGATCGAGCTTGGCCAGTTCGATCTGGTCGCCGAGGACGTGATCGACGCGGCCCACATGGCCGCCGTCGGAGCCGACGACTTCGAGGTGTTCCTTGATGAGCGTGAGGTCTACCATCGGGTGTCTCCTGTCGAATGGTGAGACCCTGAAACGCCGCTTGCTTCAGCCGGTTGCGAGGAACCGATGGCCGAGATCGTCAATCTGAACCGGGCCAGAAAGGCGCGCGACAAGGCCGTGGCGAAATCCGACGCCGCCGCCAATCGTGTCGCCCACGGCCTGACGAAGGCCCAGCGCGAAATGGCGAAGGCGGAACGGGAGCGGCTGTCGCGGCTTCTCGATCAGACGAAGCGCGAGGACTGACTCATGGGCGCGACCTGTACACCCGGCGCCTCATCCCGGACCCGTCATGGGCTGATCGCCCTGATCGCCATCCGCCAGGCCAGGGCCATGCGCGAACGTCGCAAGCTGGAAGAGGCCGAACGCGAGGCAAAGACGGCGGCAAAGGTCGAAGCGAAGCCGAAGAAGCGCGGCTGGTTCCGCTAGGGGACCTTCGGCGCCCGAATCAGCAGGGCCTGCCCGGCCAGGACCAGCAACAGGCCAACCAGCGCCGTCCAGCCGAACCGGGCATCCTCGAACAGGACTGACACCAGCATGGCGATCGGGGGCGTCAGGGCCGAGATATAGCTGGCCAAAGCATAGCCGCGCGCTCGAGCAACGGCGAAATAGACGACGAAGGCGACCACCGATCCCAGCACCGCCAGGTAGACCAGCGAGATCAGGTACCCGGGCGACGGATCAATGGTAAACTCTGCGCCGGTGACCAGGCCGTGCAGCGCCAGCATGGCCGTGCCATAGCCCATGGCCCAGGCTGTCTGCGGCAGGATCGCGGACCCGAGCTCCTGCCCCTTCCAGGAGAAATAGTTGCCGACGGCCGAACTGCTCACAGCCAGCACGGCCAGGCCGATGCCGGTCAGGGCGCGGGCGTCGAACCCGGCCCCCAGGGCCTCGCCGCCGGACAGCACGGCGACCCCGACGACACCCAGGATCGCTCCGACCCACGCCATGCGCGACGCCTTCTGGCCGACGAAGACCCGGAACATCACCAGATTGAGGAAGGCCAGGGCCGCGAACACCACGGCGACGATGGCGGAGGTTACATGCCCTTCGGCGGCATAGGTGAAGGTGTAGCTGACGGCGAAGACGAACGCCCCCTGCCCCAGCGCCGCCAGATGCTGGCCCCGGTTCAACGCCAGCGACCGCCGCGTCGCCGCACAGCCGACGAACAGGACAAGAGCCGCCAGCCCGAACCGCCAGGTCAGGGACGCCACCGGATCGACCGTTCCCAGTTGCCAGGTGATGGCATACCAGGTCGTGCCCCAGATGATCGCGCACAGCGCGACGCCGGCGATGGCCAGGACGCCGGCGGACGGCCGGCGCAGCTCGGAAAGGGTCAAGGCAGACTCACGAAACGCGGGGAGACGGGATTGCGCTGGATGCGCTCCCGACGGGAACGGTGCAACACCGATACCGAAGACTGCTGACAAGCGCCGCTTATGTCAGCCGCGAAGCTTCAGCGCCGCCAGATTCGCCGCAGGCACAGCGGCGTAAACGGTCGCCGGTCGAATGCCCAGCCGCGCCTGCGCGGTCGCCAGCGGCTCGGCGAACAGGGCCTCGTAATCCAGCCCCGGCAGCCACTGCGCCCGGCGCCCGTTCGACCAGGCCTGCAAGACGGCCCGCCGCGCCGGGATGGACCGCTTCTCGCGCTGGATTTCCCGCGCCGCGCCGTAGCCGATGAAACCGAAGCCGAGATTGTGAGTCTGGGCATAGGAGAAGCTGACCACGCAGGCTTCGCCCAGAGCGTCGGTGCCGTAGCCGGTCAAAACATGCCAGATATCGTGCACGTCCCGGAGCCGGCGCGAGTACCAGATCACCGGATGCGGCGCATCGATCTCGGGCGCCACTTCGCGCGCGGTCTCGGCCAGACCGTCTGCAGTGAACCCTCGCGCTTCACGGAACGCCTTGTATTTCGCCCCGACCGTGCCCGGCGCGAACCGCGCCAGCCAGATCGGATCGTCCAGCTTCAACGCCAGTTCGTCGCGCAGGAAGGCCTGACGCCCACCCTCGACCGTCTTCAGCATCCGGCCGTAGCCCCTGGCGCCTGACCGGCCGGCCAGGGCCCGCATGATCTCGAACACCTGGGCGGTGTCCTCCTTGTCGCGGATCAGCTTGCGGAAGGCGCGAAACGCGGTGACCGGCCGAATCCGTTGCGGCTTGAGCACCTGGAATTCGTCGGGGTAGACGGCGGCGCCCATCGTCATCGGAAACATCCTGCTCGAAGTCGGGTATCCTATCGCAACCCACCGTCTGCTCAAAGCCGTTCCGCCGGAGATCCTGTGCTCAAGAAACGCTCCGTCGTCCTCGCCGGCCACGCCACTTCCGTGGCGCTTGAGCCCGAATTCTGGGCCGTGCTGGACCGTATCGCCCTGGCGCGCGGGCTCAGCCACGCAGGCCTGCTGGTCTGGGTCGACGAAACGCGCGGCCGCCGCCCCCTGGCCTCCGCCTGCCGCCTTCTGGCGCTGGAATTCTCGGCGTCAGAAAGGGTCATTGGCGAACGCTGAATTCAAGGCGCAGCCTGCCCTTCTCAACAAGGGGAAACCAACGTGCAGATCGACCGCAGCCTCATTCCACCGGCCATCATCGGCGGCCTCATCGCCTTAGGCCTGATCGGGGCCGGCATCGCCGTCGGCGGGGGCGTGGTCAACGCCAACACCGGCAACCGCCAGGTCACCGTACGCGGCGTCGCCGAGCGCAATGTCGAGGCCGATCTGGCCATCCTGTCGTTGCGGTTCACCGTGGCCGGCGAGGAACTGCCGGGGGTCCAGTCCAAGATCGACGGCGATCTGGCCAAGGTCCGGGCCTTCCTGACCTCACAGGGCTACGCCGACGACATCATCACTATCGGCCGCCTGGAAGTCACCGACACCCAGTCGCAGAGCTATGCCCCGTCCGACGGCACGCCGCACTATATCGTTGCCCAGAGCGTGACGGTCCGCACGACGGACGTCGCCCGCGTGGCCCAGACCGAACGCGCCCTGAACGACCTAGTCCGTCAGGGCGTCCTGCTGGACTTCACCGCCCCGACCTATGTCTTCACCAAGCTCAATGACGTGCGTCCGGAGATGATCGCCGAGGCCACCGCCTCGGCCCGTTCGGGCGCCGAACAGTTCGCCAAGGATTCGGGGGCGCCGCTGGGTCCGATCAAACAGGCGACCCAGGGTTCGTTCGAGATCCTCGCCCGCGAGGACGTCGACAGCGAATCCACCTCGTTGGACAAGCGCGTCCGCGTGGTGGCAACGGTCACCTACCAGCTGCGCTAGCTGTTGCAGCGTCTCCTCCCCACCGCTTCGCGGCAGGGAGGAGACATTCAGTCGATCAGTTCGACGGGGCCGGACCCGGCGACGGCAGGGTCGGCGGCTCGATCGGTGGAAGCGTCGGGGCATCCGGAAGCTTCGGCGCTTCCGGCAGAGTTGGCAGGTTTACATCGACATCGACGTTGGTGTCCGCCGCGTCCGGCGTGGCTATGCCGCCACCGTTCCAGACGAAGAAGGCGATGACCGCGACGACGACCAGAAGGCCGCCCACGATGAAGGCCATGGCGCCACCGCCCCCGCCACGACGCTCGGGCTGGACATTGACGGTGGTCTGGCGCGGCGGATCGACGACCACGACGCGTTCGGGCGGCATATTCGGGTCCGTCATCTAGTTGGTCCCCGGGACGGCCGGCGCCTCGACCGACGGCAAATTCACGTCGACGTTGACGTCCTTGGTGTCTCCACCCATGCCGCCGCGTGCAAAGACGAAGTACGCCACGATCGCCAGCACGACCACGACCGCGCCAACGATAAAGGCGAGGCCTGTGTTGCCGCCGCCGCTGTTTGTATTCTCAGCCATTGTATTTCCCTCTCAGAAGCTTCCCCTGACCCGACCAAACTCCGGCCACGCTTGCCGGTTCCGGGAGATGAACCGTGAGGGCCTGACTTTGCCTCATGTGCTCATTAGGTTCTCGAATCCCGCATCGCTCCCGAGTGCCTCTGTTTGACCGATTTCCTGCCCAATCCTCCAGTGTCCGGGTCGCGCATCTCCGACCTGGCCCGCTCGCGCGGTCCCGAAGGCGTGGCGCATGAGACGCCGGACTATCTCAGCGGCCTGAACCCCGAACAGCGCGAGGCCGTCGAGACGACCGAGGGGCCTGTCCTGGTCCTCGCCGGCGCCGGCACGGGCAAGACCCGGGTCCTGACCACCCGTCTGGCCCATATCCTCGCCACCGGCCGCGCCCGTCCGTGGGAGCTGCTGGTCGTCACCTTCACCAACAAGGCCGCGCGCGAGATGCGCGAGCGAATCACCCATCTGATCGGTCCGTCGGCCGAGGGCCTGCGCTGGCTCGGCACCTTCCACTCGGTTGCGGCCCAGATCCTGCGCCGCCATGCCGAACTGGTAGGACTGAAGTCGACCTTCACCATCCTGGACACCGACGATCAGGAGCGGCTGCTGAAACAGCTGCTCGAGGGCGCCAACATCGACACCAAGCGCTGGACGCCCAAGTCCCTGGCCGGCCTGATCGACCACTGGAAGAACCGGGGCTGGAGGCCCGATCAGCTGCCCGCCGGCGAGGATTTCGCCAACGGCAAGGGCCAGGCCCTCTACGCCGCCTACCAGTCGCGACTGGCCACATTGAACGCCTGCGACTTCGGCGATCTGTTGCTTCACAACCTTACTATTCTGTCTCAACACGCGGATATCGCAGAAGACTATCGAAATCGTTTCCGCTACATCCTGGTCGACGAGTATCAGGACACCAACGTCGCCCAGTATCTGTGGCTGCGGCTGCTGACGGCCTCGACCGGCAATGTCTGCTGCGTCGGCGACGACGACCAGTCGATCTACGGATGGCGTGGCGCAGAAGTCGACAACATCCTCAGGTTCGAAAAGGACTTCCCCGGCGCCAAGATCGTCAAGCTGGAGCGCAACTATCGCTCGACGAGCCATATCCTCGGGGCCGCGTCCGGCCTGATCGCGGCCAACCGCGACCGGCTGGGCAAGACCCTGTGGACGGAGGACCAGACGGGCGACAAGGTCCGGGTGCGCGGCGTCTGGGACGGCGAGGCCGAGAGCCGGCTGATCGCCGACGAGATCGAGACCGCCAAGCGCGATGGCCTGAAATACAAAGACATGGCCGTCCTTGTTCGGGCGTCGTTTCAGATGCGTGCCTTCGAGGAACGGTTCGTCCTCCTGGCCATCCCCTATACGGTGATCGGCGGGCCGCGCTTCTTCGAGCGCGCCGAGATCCGCGACGCCCACGCCTATCTGCGCCTGATCCAGTCCGAGGACGACGACCTGGCGTTCGAACGGATCGTCAATGTGCCCAAGCGCGGCATTGGCGAAACCTCGGTCCAGAAGATCCTCCAGATCGCCCGTCATCGCGGCGTCTCGGCCATGACCGCCGTGCGTGAGCTGATCGGCTCCGACGAGCTTCAGGCCCGCACGCGCACGGCCCTGTCGACCTTCGTGCGCGACCTCGACCGCTGGCGTACCCTGGCCGCCGACACCCGCCACTGGCTGCTGACCGAAACCGTGCTGGAAGAGAGCGGCTACACCGACATGCAAAAGGCCGACCGAGTGACCGGCCCGACCCGCCTCGACAACCTCAAGGAACTGACCCAGGCGATGCAGTCGTTCGAGACGCTCGGCGCCTATCTCGAACACGTCTCCCTCGTAATGGACCTCGATCGCGGCCCGTCGTCGGACGCGGTGCAGATCATGACCCTGCACGGCGCCAAGGGGCTGGAGTTCCCGCTGGTCTTCCTGCCGGGCTGGGAGGAAGGCGTCTTCCCGTCCCAGCGCAGCATCGACGAAAAAGGCGAGAAGGGCCTCGAGGAAGAGCGTCGCCTCGCCTACGTCGGCGTCACCCGCGCCAAACAGGATGCGCGAATTTCGTTCGCCGCGAACCGGCTGGTCTACGGCCGCTGGACCTCGCAACTGCCCAGCCGCTTCGTCGACGAACTGCCTATCGCCCACGTCGAGGCCGAAAGCGACACCGGCTACTACGGCGCCTCGACCGGGATGAAAGAGGCCAAATCCCGCTGGGATGACGCCCCCACCTTCGGCGCCGGCTACACCTCTCCGGGCTGGCAGCGGGCCCAAGTGGTCACCGCGTCCAGAGCCCCCGGCGCACGCCCCGCCCGCAATACGGTCATCGAAGGCGAAGGCCGGCTGGTGGCGACCGCCGACCCGAAGTCGGGCTCGGGCTTCACCAAGGGCCGGCGCGTCTTCCACCAGAAATTCGGCTACGGCTCGGTGCGGATTGTCGAGGGCAACAAGCTGACCGTCGAGTTCGAAAAGGCCGGCGAGAAGAAGGTCATCGACACCTTCGTGGAGAGGGCGGGCGACTAGGCAGTCTTTTCAGTCAGAGTCGCCAGTGCGGCCAAGACGGCGAGGGTCGCGCCGGAGCGGTTTCGTCCAGCACGCCCTTTCCCCGGCTCCGCTTTCCAATCACAGTGACTATTCAATAGCCTGGGGAGGGCTAGCCATGTCCCGGATCATCACCATCGGCCTCGCCGGCCTCGTCCTCGCGGCCTGCAAACCCGCCGCCGAACCGGCTCCCCCTGCCGAACCTGCGGCGGCCGCCGCGCCGGCCCCCGCGGCCCAGCCTGCCATCGATGCGGCCTGGGCGGCGGAACAGGAGCGCTATCTGGCGGTCAACGTCGAGCCCTCGGACCCCGTCGAGGCCGTGATGTGGCGCGGGGTGCGCTGCGACTTCCTCGGCAGCGAGTTCGGCGGCGACAAGTCCGAACAGGATCGCGCCATCAACGCCCGCATGGACGAACTCCGCTGCGGCGACGAACTGCTGGCGGAGGGGCGGGAATTGCGCGCGACGCGGGCGGGCGACCCGGCTGCCGTTGCCCGCCTCGACGCCCTTCTGGCGCGCTGGTGAGGCTAACGGTTCGTTAGCGGCGATGGCCGACCCTGCGGGTCGTGCGACTGCCTGGCGAATCCCCTGACCTGACCGACCCCGCCCCGCCCCTGTGGGAACAGGCGGCGGCTATCGTCGTGATCATGATGCTGACCCAGGCCTTCATCGGCCCGGTGTTCGCCCCGACACAGGTGGAGACGCCGATCCTGCGTCTCGTCTGGCTGCCGGTCTATGCCGTCATCGCGGGCCTGATCGCCCTGCGTCCGGCGGTCCTCGTGCGCGCCTGGCCGGCGTGGCTGATCCTGGCGGTGCTTGTGCTTCAGGCCTTCGCCTCGAAATGGTGGTCCATCGATCCGGGTGTGACCCAGAGGCGAGTCATCGGCATGGCCATCTCCAGCGCCTTCGCCATCTATCTCGGCGTCGCCTTCACCGGCCGCCACCTGCCGCGCATGCTGATGCTGGCCTCGCTGATCATGGGGCTGGGCAGTCTCGTCATGGTCTTCGCCAACCCGACCATCGGCGTGCACCAGATCGAGAACGCCGGCCTGTGGCGCGGCCTCTGGTACGAGAAGAACCAGATGGGGCTGGTCATGTCGGCCGGGGCCGTGGCCGCCGCCGCCTGTCTCGCCTCTGCGGATCAGCGACGACTGCTGCCCGCCATCACCCTGGCCATCACCACGCTTCTGGTGCTGGCGACCCAGTCCAAGACCTCCCTCCTCTGCCTGATGCTCGGCGTCGGCGCGGTTGGAGGCCTTTGGGCCATGAAGCGCGGCGGCGCAGCCTTCTCCATCGTCGCCGTCTGGTTCGGCGTCGTCCTGACGGCGAGCGGGGCCTATGTCTTCATCACCGACCCGGCCATGGTGCTTCAGGCGCTGGGCAAGGACCCCTCCCTGACCGGTCGGACCGACATCTGGGCCGCCCTGATGCGGGAGGTCTCCGAACGGCCGTGGACCGGCTTCGGCTACCAGGCTTTCTGGGGCAAGGATTCGGTGCCCGCCGCCTTCATCCGCGCCGAGACCCAGTGGCCCGTGCCGTCGGCGCACAACGGCTGGATCGATCTGCTGATCCAGCTCGGCTGGCCGGGCGCGATCACGGTCGGCATCACCGTCGCCATCGCTACGGTCGTCACCGTCTTCCGTATCCCGGGCTCGGGCGCCCGCGAAGGCTATTGGGCCGTCGGCTATCTGCTGGTCTTCCTGCTGCTGAGCCTGTCGGAGAGCGTGTTGCTCAGCCACGCCAACCTGCCCTGGACCCTGCTGCTGGCCATCCTGGCGCGCGCCCTGGCGTTCGAGCCCGATCGCGTCCGCGCGCCGCTTGCTACGGCGAGGTCACGGGCCTACCAGACGGCTCCCCGAATCGCCGCACACTCTGCTCATGCCCGCGTCCACCGTCCCGTCCCTGTTCGATGACATGCCCGAAGCGCCGAAGCCGGCGGCTGCGGAACGCGCACCCGCGCCCGCCCCGGAACCGGCCCTGAAGCTGCAGGCCGCAGCGCCTGCGCAAGCCGTCCAGCCTCACGTCCCCGGCAGCTACTCCGCCTCGTCGATCGAGGTGCTGGAAGGGCTGGAGCCGGTCCGCAAACGCCCCGGCATGTATATCGGCGGCACCGACGAGCGGGCCCTGCACCACCTGTTCGCGGAAGTCCTCGACAACGCGATGGACGAGGCGGTCGCCAAGCACGCCAAGATCATCAAGGTCGATCTCGACGCGGACGGCATCCTGTCGGTGTTCGACGACGGACGGGGCATCCCGGTCGATCCCCACCCGAAACATCCGGGCAAGTCGGCCCTCGAAGTGGTCATGACCGTCCTCCACTCGGGCGGCAAGTTCTCCGGCAAGGCCTATGAAACTTCAGGCGGTTTGCATGGCGTCGGCGTCTCGGTCGTCAACGCCCTGTCCGATATTCTCGACGTCACCGTCTGGCGCGACGGCTTCGAGTGGAAACAGTCCTTCTCGCGCGGCATCCCGCTCGGACCCATCCAGCAGCTGCAGCCGTCGAAGAAGAAGGGCACCCTGATCCGCTTCCATCCGGACCCGGAAATCTTCGGCGTCGGCGCGGCCTTCAAGCCCGCCCGCCTGTTCCGCATGGCCCGGTCCAAGGCCTATCTGTTCCGCGGCGTGGAGATCAAATGGACCTGCGCGCCCGAACGGATCATCGACGCGACGCCAGAGACCGCCACCTTCCATTTCCCCAACGGTCTGGCCGACGCCCTGGCCGAGCGGATCGGCGAGCTGGACACGGTCACCCCGGCCTTCTCGGGCCGCGTCGAACGCAAGGGCGAGACAGGTGCCGTCGAATGGGCCGTGACCTGGTCGCCGATCGGCTTTGGCGAGGCCGACGGCTTCGTCCAGTCCTACTGCAACACCGTCTCGACCCCCGACGGCGGCACCCACGAGGCCGGCCTGCGCGCCGCCCTGGTCCGGGGCCTGAAATCCTATGGCGAACTGACCAACGAAAAGCGGGCCACCCAGATCACGGCCGAGGACGTCACCGCCAATGCCGGCGCCCTGATCAGCGTCTTCATCAGGAACCCCGAGTTCCAGGGCCAGACCAAGGACCGCCTGTCCTCCGCCGAGGGCCAACGCCTGGTCGAGGCCCTGCTGCGCGACCCCCTGGACCACTGGCTGACCGAGAATCCGAAACAGGCCAACATCCTGCTCGGCTTCATCATCGAGCGGGCCGAGGACCGGCTGCGCCGTCGCAAGGACAAGGAGGTCCAGCGCGCCCAGGCCACCCGCAAGCTGCGGCTGCCCGGCAAGCTGTCGGACTGCAGCCGCCAGTCCGCCAATGGCACCGAACTGTTCATCGTCGAGGGCGATTCGGCCGGCGGCTCGGCCAAACAGGCGCGCGACCGCCAGACCCAGGCGATCCTGCCCCTGCGCGGCAAGATCCTGAACGTCGCCTCGGCCACCGCCGACAAGCTGCGCCAGAACATCGAGCTGTCGGACCTCACGCTCGCACTCGGCGTCACCCCCGGCCCGCGTTTCGACATCGACACCCTGCGCTACGAGCGGGTGGTGATCATGACCGACGCCGACGTCGACGGCGCCCATATCGCGGCGCTTCTGATCACCTTCTTCTATCGCTCGATGCCCGAGGTTATCCGCCAGGGCCGCCTCTTCATGGCCCTGCCCCCGCTCTACCGGATCAGCGCCGGGCCGCTGTCGGAATACGCCCGCGACGACGCCCACCGCGACGAGCTGATCGCCACCGTGTTCAAGGGCAAGAAGACAGAGATCGGCCGGTTCAAGGGTCTCGGCGAGATGATGGCCTCCCAGCTCAAGGAGACCACCATGGATCCGAAGAAGCGCACCCTCGCCCGCGTCACCGTCCCGGAATCCGAGGACGACATCGAGGACCTGGTCGAGCGGCTGATGGGCAAGAAAGCCGACGCCCGGTTCCGCTTCATCCAGGACAATGCGCAATTCGCGAAAGCCGATCTCGACGTCTAGGCGACGGCACCGCGCGGCGTCAGGCCCGCCAGCTTGAGCTTCAGCTGGCCGCGCAGGAACCATAGCGCTACCAGGCAGTGGATCGCCACCGAGGTCGCCGATAGCCACCAGATGTATTCAAGCTTGGCCCAAGGCTGCCCCGACAGCCAGATCGCCGGGATCGCGAAGGTCGCCCGCCGGCTGAAGCTCCCCCACAGCGCCGGCCGCGTGTCGCCCAGCGCCTGGAAAGTCCCGGACGCCACGAAGATCAGCCCCGTCGCCAGGAAGTTGATCGAGGCGATCCTCAGGAACATGGCCCCGACATCGATGACCGCCGGATCATGGGCGAAGACCGCGATCATGGCGTGCGGCCAGACCTGACAGATCAGCGTCAGCACCAGCATCAACCCCGATGAGATCACCGCCGCATCCCGCACCGTGCGCCGGACGCGATCTGCGCGGCCTGCGCCGAAGTTCTGGCCCGCGACCGGCGCCACGGCGAACGACACCGCCATGGCCGGCAGGAAGATCGACTGCATCACCCGCGCGCCGACGCCATAACCGGCCTGGGCCTCGCTGCCGAACTGACGGATGACGCCATAGACGACGGCGGTGATGACGAACATCAGCAGGAACTCGCCGGCGGTCGGCAGGCCGATGCCGACGATCCGGCGACACACGCTCCAGTCCGGCCTCGGCAGTTTCAGCGGATGTGCAATCAGGGTCTGGGACCGGCCGAACACGAACAGCATGCCCAGAAAGCCGAACAGGGCCGCGATCGAACTGGCCAGACCGGCGCCGAACACGCCGAGCGGAATCCCCGTGCCCCAGCCCGCGATCAGCACAGGCGCCAGCGCCGCGTTCAGCAGCACCGAGGCCGTCTGCAGCAACATGGTCGGCCGCGCCACGCCCGCTGCCCGCAGCGCCGATCCCATGGCGTTGGTCGGGAAGCTCAGTGCCAGGGCCGGCAGGAAGCCGAACAGATAGGCCTTGCCCATGGCCGTCGTCTCCGCGTCCGCCGCAATCGTCGCCAGCGCCGGCTCGGCCAGCAGATAGCCGGCGATCAGGGTCAGGGCGCCGAGCCCGAGCGACAGGATCATCGCCTGGCGATAGACCCCCTCCGAGGCGGCGAAATCCCTGGCCCCGATCGACCGCGCGATCAGCGACAGGGCGCCGACGCCCACCATCTGCGCGAGCGCGAGACTGAGGAAGAAGGCGTTCCCCGCTAGACCGACGCCGGCGATCGCCGCCGCGCCCAGTCCGGCGACGAAATACAGGTCGATGATGAAATACAGGGTCTGGAACACCAGACCGATGCCGATGAACCCGGCCATCCCCACCAGTTTCCCGGAGATGGACCCCTGGGTCAGATCCTGTTGCATCGCCATTCTCCTCCAAGATCCGGCAAACTCGGATGCGCGGGAGAGGATTTACCCGGACGAAATAGTAACGTCAATATTGCCCGGGTTTTATTATTCGTCTCTCCGAGGGAGGACCCTCGGGTTTCCTATCGCCCCGGCTGCAGGACGTTGGTCACCCGCCGGCCCAGCGGATCGCGCGACACCCAACTCTGGCCAAGGCTGGCCTCGATCAACGGAGAACAGAAGCGCGAGATCATCATGAACGAGGGCCGGATGCCATTCAGACAGATGCGCTCGCCCTCAACGCGCCAGCGGGCCGCCAGCCGGCGACCGTCGGAGAATTCAGCGGAATAGGAACCGTCCTGATTGAACCAGTGCTTGACCCAGCCGCCGTCCGGATAGCGCGACAGGACGGTGTTGCCGAAGGTCTCGTCAATCTCGGCCGAGGCCGTGATCGGGGCCATCACGGCCGCCGCCAGCGCCAAGGCGCCGATCCATTTCCTCATGCCCTACCCTCACGCGGCATTCTAATCCCCATGGTCGATTATTACCGTTCGTTCACGAATTGCCAAGCGGCGCCTTGGCCCGCGAATACTTGACTCTGGCGAGGGGGCTTCTATATCCGGCCCACGTTCGGGACAGGACTGGCTTACCGCGCCACCCGCTCGCCCAAGAGACAGGGTGGTTCCGCGTATTCCCCGCCTCGCCACCGATGGCGCGGCCCTCCTCGATCGATCCGTCTCGCATCGGTCGAACAGTCCCAACCCGGCGCCCCTGGCGACCGGGCCTTAGTCCTAAGGACGCATGACCGAATTCTCCCAGCTGGGCCTCTCGCCCACAACCCTGCAAGCCGTCATCGACACCGGCTATACGATCGCCACCCCGATCCAGGCCCAGGCCATTCCTGTCGCCCTCGCCGGCCGCGACGTTCTCGGCATCGCCCAGACCGGCACCGGCAAGACCGCCGCATTCACCCTTCCCCTCATCGAGCGCCTGTCCAAGGGACGCGCGCGGGCCCGCATGCCCCGCGCCCTGGTCCTGGCTCCGACCCGCGAGCTGGCCGACCAGGTCGCGATGAGCTTCGAGAAATACGCCAAGGGCACCAAGCTTTCTTGGGTGCTGCTGATCGGCGGCGTCTCCATGGGCGACCAGGTCGCGGCCCTGAACAAGGGCGTCGACGTCCTGATCGCCACGCCCGGGCGCCTGCTCGACCTGTTCGAACGCGGCAAGATGATGCTGAACGGCGTCGAGCTCATGGTCGTCGATGAAGCCGACCGGATGCTCGACATGGGCTTCATCCCCGACATCGAGCGCATCTTCAAACTGACGCCGCCCAAGCGCCAGACCCTGTTCTTCTCGGCCACCATGCCGCCCGAGATCACCCGTCTGACCCAGGCCTTCCTCAAGGACCCGACCCGGATCGAGGCCTCGCGCCCGGCCATGACGGCCGAGACCATCACCCAGTATCTGGTCCGCATCCCGTCGGCGGATCCCAAGGCCAAGCGCGCGGCGCTGCGGGCCCTGATGGAGCGTGCGGACGTCAAGAACGGCATCGTCTTCTGCAACCGGAAGTCCGAAGTCGACGTCGTCGCCAAGTCGCTGAAGCAGCACGGTTTCGACGCCGCCCCGATCCACGGCGACCTGGATCAGTCGCTGCGCACCAGGACCCTGGCGGACTTCCGGTCCGGAGCGCTGAAGATCCTTGTCGCGTCCGACGTCGCCGCGCGCGGACTGGACATTCCCGACGTCAGCCACGTTTTCAACTACGACGTCTCGCACCACGCCGACGACTACGTCCACCGCATCGGCCGCACCGGCCGCGCGGGCAAGACGGGTCAGGCCTTCATGATCGTGACCCCGGCCGACGACAAGTCGCTCGACAAGGTCATGAAGCTGATCAAGATGCAGCCTGAAGAACTGGTGCTGGATATCGATTGGTCCAACCTGGGCGGCGCTCGCCGGTCGGAAGGTCGCCCGGCGCCGGCTCGCCCCGCCGAGCGCGCGGAAGGCCGTCCCGCCCGGGGCCGCAGCCGTGGCGAACGTCCAGCGCCCGAGCCCGTGCCCGAGGTTGAGGTCGCTGAAGCGGCTCCCGCCTCCGCGCCCGCAGCAGCTTCGCCCGAAGGTGAAACCGCGCCGCCCGCCCGCCGTACCCGCAGCCGCCGCTCCAGCAAGCCCGTCGAAGCCGCTCAGGCCGAGATCGCGCCCGCCGAAGTGGTCGCGGTGCCCGTCGTGACGGAAGAAGCCGCCAGGCCCGTCGCTGCCGCCGAACCCCGCCTGCGTCAGGCCGATCGCCGTCCCGGCGGCCGGACCGAAGGCGATGCGCCGCCGGCCCGCGAAGGCGCCGGTTTCGGGGGAGACATCCCTGCGTTTCTGCGTCGCTCGACTTCTCGTAAAGGTTGATTTCTGAGCGGGGTTCGCCGATTTGACGGCCTCGCTTAACCCGGTGTTACGGAACGCCAGCCTAGAGTTCTGACCGTAGAGCGTCAAAAAAGAACGGCGGTCGGGAAAACAGAATGTCCACACAGGTGCAGACTACGCTCCGGGGGCCAGAAGCCTTCTGCCTCGCCCGCAAGGCGGTCGAGGAGATGGAGCGTGCCGGCGTGTGGCCGACCCCGCTCAATTTCGAGCTCTGGCTTCACTACCTCGGCGATCCCGGCGGCGCGCTCGGCCAGGAGATGACGCGGCTGCTGGCGGCAGGCGACGCCTTCACCGAAGGTACGGCCGAGATGCTGGCCGCCGAATACCTGCCCCGCGGCCGCCTCTCCGAGGAAATCCGCGACGCAGGCGCCGTGCTGAACCGCGAACTGTCGACCGTCTCGGAGGCCATCGCCAAGGCCCAGAGGTCGCAGGCTGCCTATGGCGAAACCCTGGCCGGCGCCTCCGCCCATCTGGAAGGCGCGTCCGAGCCGACCGCCCTGCTCGGCGTCGTGTCCAAACTGACTTCGGCGACGACCCAGGTCCAGGCCGAGAACGCCACCCTCGAAAAGCGTCTGGAAAGCTCCACCAAGGAAGTCGCCCGTCTGCGCGAACATCTGGAACAGGTCCGCCGCGACGCCATGACGGACGCGCTCACGAACCTGGCCAACCGCAAGGCCTTCGACGAGGAACTGCTGCGGGCCTGCGACGAGGCCGAAAACAAGCGTCAGACGCTCAGCCTCGCCGTCATCGACATCGACCACTTCAAGCGGTTCAACGACACCTGGGGCCACCAGACCGGCGACCAGGTCCTTCGCTACGTCGCCAGCGTCATTGGCCGCGTCTCCAAGGCGCCCCGCGTCGCCGCCCGCTACGGCGGCGAAGAATTCGCCATCATCTTCCCGTCGGAGAGCGCCTCCATCGTCGAGGCCGTGCTCAACACGATGCGCGAGGAGGTCGGCACCCGGGCGCTGCGCCGTCGCTCGACCAACGACGAGCTCGGCGCCGTGACCATCTCGGCCGGCGTCGCCCAGCGTCGCCCCGGCGAGACCGGCTCCTCCCTGCTCGACCGCGCCGACGAGGCCCTCTACGCCTCAAAACGCACCGGCCGGAACAAGGTCACCAACGGCGAGCGGCTGGAACAGGCGGCCTGATCAAACCGATCAAGGTCAGACGCCAATCGGGTGAACCTGATCAACACACTCTGGCAGGCTGATCGCATGCGAAACTTTGCGTTCAACATCGCCTACTGGTTCCTGTCGATCGGCTACGGCCTGACCGCCGCCTTCGCCGCGCTCGCCCCCGGCCGGAACGCCGCCACCTGGGTGATCCGCCGCTATGTGAAGCGCATGGTGCAGGCCATGTGGATCCTTGCCGGAATCCGGATCGAGGTGCGCGGCCGAGAACGTCTGCCCGCCGGCGCCTTCATCATCGCCTCGAAACATCAGAGCTGGGGCGACGGCTTCGCCACCTATGACCAGTTCGATGACCTGGCCTTTGTCACGGGCGACCACCTCGAGAAGTTCCCGCTGCTGGGAACTGTCCTGCGCAAGCTCGGCGCCATCGTCGTCAACAACTGCGGCGGCCGCGAAGCCCGGGATTCGCTCAAGCAGAGCGGCGCGACGGCCCATGCCGAGGGCCGCAAGATCCTGATCTATCCAGAGGGCAATCTGGCGAAGGTCGGCGAGAAGTTCCGCTATCGCTCCGGCGTCTGGCACCTGTACCGCGACTTCGACATGCCGGTTGTGCCCCTGGCCTCCAACCTCGGCCTGTTCTGGCCGCAGGAGGCCTATGAGAAACACCCGGGCACGGCGACCCTTGAGTTCCTCGACCCCATTCCGACGGGTTTGGGCAAGGACGAATTCCTCGCGCGACTGGAAGCTGTGGTCGAGAACCGCACCGCCGAACTGATCGCAGAGGCGCGTGGAGGGCCGGTCATCCAGAACGTTCGCGTGCTTGCCCCTGACGAAGCCGCCCGCGCTGCCAAGGCGGCCGCTACGGCCTAGGCTTGGCTTTTCGAGGCTTCTTCGCCGCCGCCTTGCGCAGCGCCGAGTCGATCGACCGGCGCGCCCAGTCGACGGCCTCGTCCGGGTCGTCGAGCGCCGTCTCGGGCAAGGACCAGTAGGCCATGCTCATCGTCTCGCCGTCCTTGGTCGGATAGGTGAACTGGCGCGACCCGGCCGCCTGCAACAGCGGTTCGTTGATCTCGTCGGCCTTGAGCCAGACCGTCCCGTCGTCCAGCAGGGCGAAGATCAGGTCGTGGGCATAGACGGCCCCGGCGCCGAACATCCGCTTGATCTCCAGCGGCCCAAGCCCTGCGAAATGCTCGCGCACCCATTCGCCGAACTCGGGGTCGTAGGCCATGCGTCAGGCCGCCGGGACGACTGCACCGTCGTATTTCCGGGCGATGAAGTCCTTGACCGCCTGGCTGCGCAGCGCCCGCGCCAGGGCCTGGATGCGCGGGTCATTCTGATTGTCCGGCCGGGCGACCAGATAGTTCACATAGGGGCTGTCGCCGCCTTCCAGCGCCAGGGCGTCGGTCTTCGGCTTCAGACCGGCGTCCAGCGCATAGTTGGTATTGATCACCGCCAGGTCGACCTGGTCCAGCACGCGCGGAAGGGTCGCTGATTCAAGCTCGCGAAACCGCAGGTTCCCCGGATTTTCGGCGATGTCCCGCACGCTCTGAAGCGGGTTGGTCGGGTCTTTCAGGCGGATCAGCCCCGCCGTCTGCAGAAGGATCAGGGCGCGCCCGATCGAGGACGCATCGTTCGGGACCGCCACATCGGCCCCGTTCGGCAGTTCGGCCAGCGTCTTGAAGCGGCGTGAGTAGGCTCCAAGCGGCTCGACATGCACGCCCGCCACGGTGATCAGATTCGCACCCCGGGCGGCGTTGAACTCGTCGAGATAGGGCTTGGTCTGGAAGTAGTTGGCGTCGATGCGACGCTCGGACAGCTGGGTGTTCGGCTGAACATAGTCATTGAAGACCTTGATTTCTATCGGGAACCCTTCAACCGCCAGGGTCGGCTTGATGAACTCGAGAATCTCGGCGTGCGGTACGGCCGTGGCACCCACGATCAGCGGCGCCGATCCGTCGGCGGCCTTTTCCACCCCCTGTCCGCAGGCGGCCAGGGCCAGCGCGGCGGCGGCGAGGATCAGGGAGCGTCGAAGCATGGAAGTCTCTCAGTCTGAAATCAGCGGTGCGAGACCCTAGCGACCAACCGGTCGCCGATCATCTGCAGAATTTGTACGAGCACCAGCAGCAGAACTACGGTCACCACCATGACATCGGTCTGGAAGCGCTGATAGCCGAACCGGATCGCCAGGTCGCCGAGGCCGCCCGCGCCGACCACGCCCGCCATCGCCGTGTAGCTGACGAGCGCGATCGCCGTGACCGTGGCGCCTGCGATAATACCGGGCATGGCCTCGGGCAGCAGGGCGCGGGTGACAATCTGGAACGTCGACCCGCCCATGGCCTGGGTCGCCTCGACCACGCCCTTGTCGACCTCGCGCAGGGCCGTCTCGACCAGCCGCGCATAGAAGGGGGCGGCTCCGACGACCAGGGGAGGAATGGCGCCCGCGACGCCCAGCGACGTCCCAACCAGAAGCACCGTCACCGGCAGCATGACGATCAGCAGGATGATGAAGGGCACCGACCTCAGGATGTTGACCACCAGAGACAGCAGACCGTTCAGCACGGGATTGGCCGCCAGCCGTCCCTTGCCGGACAGGTAGAGCAGCACGCCCAAAGGGACCCCGAACACCACGGTCAGGACCATGGCCCCGCCCAGCATCAGAAGCGTGTCGCGCGTCGCCCGCAGGATTTCGGGCCAGTCGATGTTAACGAAGAACTCCATCACAACGCCTCCACCACGACGCCGCGTCCGGTGAGCTGGGCCACAGCGGCGTCCGCGTCACCCCCCGTGAACGCCACGACCATCTGGCCATAGGGCTCGCCCCGGATGCGGCTGATGCGGCCGGAGAGGATCGAATAGTCGACGCCCGTCGTGCGCGCCACACGGCTGAGTTCGGGCGCGTAGGTCGAACCGCCCCGGAAGGTCAGTCTGGCCAGCCGCCCGCCGGCGGGAACGACCGAGGCGTCATGGGTCTCGCCGCCTTCGCCTTCGGCCAGCATGGCGCGGGTCACCGGTGACTTCGGGTGCAGGAAGACATCGGCCGTCCCCCCCTCCTCCACCAGCCGTCCGTCCTTGAGCACGGCGACCCGGTCGCAGACGCGACGCACGACCTCCATCTGGTGGGTGATCAGGACGACGGTCAGGCCGAGGTCGCGGTTGAGCCCGTCGAGCAGGCCGAGGATCTCGTCGGTCGTCTCCGGGTCGAGCGCGCTGGTCGCCTCGTCGCACAGCAGGACGTCGGGTCCGCAGGCTAGGGCCCGGGCGATGCCGACGCGCTGCTTCTGGCCGCCGGACAGCTGGGCGGGATACTTCTTCGCGTGCTCCGCCAGGCCGAGCTGGTCCAGCAACTCCGCGGTCCGCCGCTCGATCTCGGCGGCCGGACGGCCTTCGAGCTGAAGGGGGAAGGCGACGTTCTCGGCGATGGTCCTGGCGTTCAGCAGGTTGAAATGCTGGAAAATCATGCCGATCCGCCGGCGCGCGGCGAGCAGCTCGGCCGGCTTCATCGCCGTGATCTCCTGATCGCCGACGAAGACCTTGCCCGCGTCCGGGGTCTCCAGCCGGTTGATGGTGCGGATCAGGGTCGACTTGCCGGCCCCGGAGCGTCCGACCACCCCGAACACCTGACCCCTGGCGACAGACAGGTCGACGGCGTCCAGCGCCACGCGCACGCCCGCCGCGCTGCGATAGCGCTTGGTCACGCCTTCAAGCCGGATCATGTCAGTCGGTCTCGAGCGCCGCGGCCGGGATGATGGTGACGCTTTCACCGCAGCCGCAGGCGTCGGTCTGGTTCGGATTGCGGAACACGAATTTGGACGCCAGCCTGGTCGCCTCGTAGTCGATCTCGGACCCGATCAGGAACAGGATGGCCTTGGGCTCAACCAGAATGGTGACGCCCCTGTCCTCGACGACCTCGTCCATCGGGCCGATCTCCTCCGCATAGGCGAAGGTGTATTCCTGTCCGGCGCAGCCGCCGTTCTTAACCCCGACGCGAAGGCCGATGTAGCTCTTCTCTGCATTGGCCATGATCTCGCGCACCCGCTCTGCGGCGGCGTCGGTCAACGTCACGACCTTGGGGCGCGGGCGACGCGGGCGTCCCCCGGTCAGGCCGGAGGATGACGATGTCTCGAAGTCGGTCATCGCGTCACCTCAGAACATGTTCAAGGCCAGCTTGGCCTCGTCGCTCATCTTGGAGGAATCCCACGGCGGGTCGAACACCAGGTTGGCGCGCGCCGACTTGATGCCCTCGACCTTCATCACCGCGTCCTCGATCCAGCCGGGCATCTCCCCGGCCACCGGGCAGCCGGGCGCCGTCAGGGTCATGTCGATCAACACGTCGCGGTCGTCCGAGAGGTCGACCTTGTAGATCAGGCCCAGCTCATAGATGTCGACCGGGATTTCCGGATCATAGACCGTCTTCAGCGCTGCGATCAGCGCATCGGTCAGCCGATCCAGTTCGGCCTGGGGCAGGGCGGCCGTCTGCGGTTCCGCCCAGGTCTCGGCGAAGGCGTCGCTGCTGCTGATCTGTCCGTCCATCTCGCTCACACAAAGAACTCCCGCGCCTTGATCAGCGCGTCCACAAAGGCATCTGCATCCTCTGTGGTGTTATATAGGGCGAAGCTGGCCCGCGCGCTCGACGTGATGCCAAATCGCCTCGACAGTGGCTCGGCGCAATGGACACCGGCCCGCACGGCGACGCCGTACCGGTCCAGGATCTGGGCCACGTCGTGGGCGTGCGCCCCTTCCACCGTGAAGGTCAGGATGGCGCCCTTGCCCGGAGCCTCGCCGATGATCCGCAGCCAGTCCAGGCCGGACAGGCGGGCGACGACATGGTCGTAGAGGGCCCGTTCATGAGCGGCGATCGCCGCGCGGTCGAAGGCCATGATCCACTCCAGCGCGGCTCCCAGACCGATGACCTCAAGGATCGGCGGGGTGCCCGCCTCGAACCTGTGCGGAATGCCGGCATAGGTCACCGCATCCTCGGTGACGGTGGCGATCATCTCGCCCCCGCCCTGATACGGCGGCAGGGCCTCCAGAGCGGCGCGCTTGCCGTACAACCCGCCGATACCGGTCGGGCCGTACAGCTTGTGGCCGGTGAAGACGTAGAAGTCGCAGTCCAGCGCCTGGACGTCGGGACTGCAATGCACCGCCCCCTGGCAGCCGTCGACCAGCACCAGAGCGCCCGCCGCATGGGCCAGGTCGGCGACGGCCTTCACGTCGTTCACCGTGCCCAGCACGTTGGACATATGGGTCACGGCGACCAGCTTCGTCCTCGGCCCGATCAGAGCCGCCAGACCCGTCATGTCCAGCGACCCGTCGTCCAGCACTGGCGCCCATTTCAGCACGACGCCCAGCCGGTCGCGCAGCATCGACCAGGGCACGATGTTGGCGTGGTGCTCCATCTGGGTGGTGACGATCTCGTCGCCGGGATTCAGGCTCTGCGCCAGCCCCGCCGCGACCAGGTTGAAAGCCTCGGTGCCGCCCTTGGTCCAGACGATCTGGTCGGGGGTCTCGGCATTCAGGAACCGCGCGACGGTCTCGCGCGCAGCTTCAAAGGCTTCGGTCGTCTCGTTGGCCAGGGTGTGCAGGCCGCGGTGGACATTGGAATAGCTCCCCTCCATCGCCGCCGTCAGGGCGTCAATCACCGCGCGCGGCTTCTGCGCCGAGGCGGCCGAGTCCAGATAGACCAGAGGCTTGCCGTTCACCTTCCGCGACAGGATCGGGAATTGGGCCCGGGCGGCGTAGGGGTCGAAACGGGTGACTACAGTCGTGCCGTCAGCCATGACCTCACCACCTCTCTCGCGCCTTCGTGGGCGATGCGGTCGACGACCTCGAACAGGAAGGCCTGGGTCAGAAGGGCTCTCGCCTCGTCCGCCGGAATGCCGCGCGACTGCATGTAGAACAGGGCGCTTTCGTCCAGATTGCCGATCGTATTGCCGTGGGCGCACTGCACGTCGTCGGCGTAGATTTCGAGCTCCGGCTTGGCGTCGACCTCGGCCCGTTCGCCCAGGATCAGGGCATGGTGGCCCATCCTCGCATCGGTGCCGTCGGCGCCGCGCTCGACGACGATCTTGCCCTGGAACACGCCGCGCGCGGTGTCGCGCACGACGCCCTTGGTCAGCTGCGAGGTGACGCCGTTCAGGCCGTGGTGACGCACCACGCTGGTCAGGTCGGTGTGCCGCTCGCCGGACAGGGCATAGAGGCCATCAATCTGGACTTCTGCCCCCTCTCCCCCGTGCATCAGCCGGGTCTCCTGGCGCTGCAGCTTCGCCCCACCGGTCATCGTCGTCTGGCGATAGACGCCGCCCGGCGCCACGCGGACGTCGATCTCGGTCAGGGAGATCGCATCATGGGGCTCGTCGACCAGGACGATCCGCGTGACCTCCGCCCCGCCGGCAACATCGATGTCGAGGCGGTTGTGGGCGACATAGGCCGATCCCGAACCCTCGTGCGTCTCCAGCAGCAGGAGCTTAGCGCCCGGCCGCGCCACGACCCGCGCGGAGGCGGTGTGGCCGGTCTCCGTGGCCTGCGAGATAAAGCGCAGACGCAGGGTCTGGTCGCCCGAGGCGATGAAGTCGGTGACGCCCACCGCCCGGCCGTTGGCGAAGACGATCGCCTCGCCGCCGAGGTCGTAGAAGGGTCCGGGCGGGCCGATCGCCGTGGTCGGCGAGGGTTCAGGGGCCTCGCGCAGATAGCGGCGCAGGTCGCTGTATTTCCAGGCCTCCTCCCGCCGTGAGGGGAAGGTCGCGGCGTCGGTGAGGTCGATCTTGTGCAGGACGGTCAAGCGGCCTGCGGCAGGTATTTGTCGTACCCTTCCGCCTCCAGCTGGTGCGCCAGTTCCGGGCCGCCCGAGGCCACGATGCGACCAGCGGCCAGCACGTGGACCCGGTCGGGTTTGATATAATCGAGCAGCCGCTGGTAGTGGGTGATGACCAGCATGGCGCGGTCGGGCGAGCGCAGGGCGTTGACCCCCTCAGACACGATCCGCAGGGCGTCGATGTCGAGGCCGGAATCGGTCTCGTCCAGGATCAGCAGCGACGGCTCCAGCAGGGCCATCTGCAGGATCTCCATCCGCTTCTTCTCGCCGCCCGAGAAGCCGACGTTCAGCGGCCGCTTGAGCATGTCGAAATCCATCTTCAGCGCTGCCGACGCCGCCTTGACCTGTTTCAGGAAGGCGGGAGCCGACACTTCTTCTTCGCCCCGCGCCCGCTTCTGGGCGTTCAGCGCCGTGCGCACGAAGGTCAGGGCGGGAACGCCGGGAATCTCGATCGGATACTGGAACGACAGGAAGACGCCCCTGGCCGCCCGTTCGGCCGGGTCGAAGTCGAGCAGGCTCTCGCCCCGCCATTCGACCGAGCCCTCAATGGCCTCATAGCCGGGCCGTCCCGAGAGGGCATAGCCGAGCGTCGACTTGCCGGCCCCGTTCGGCCCCATGATGGCGTGCACCTCGCCCGCCGGAACGTCGAGCATCAGCCCCTTGAGGATCGGCTTGTCGCCGATGGAGACGTGGAGGTTATTAATCTTGAGCATTGTTTTTCTTTGTCTTACCCGACCGAGCCTTCAAGGCTGATCGCCACCAGCTTCTGGGCTTCCACGGCGAACTCCATCGGCAGTTTCTGCATCACGTCCCGGACGAAGCCGTTGACCAGAAGGGCCACGGCCTCCTCCTGCGACAGACCGCGCTGCTGGGCATAAAACAGCTGGTCGTCGGACAGGCGCGTCGTCGTCGCCTCATGCTCCAGCTGGGCCGAGCCGTTGCGGGCCTCGATATAGGGCACGGTGTGCGAGCCGCAGTCGCCGCCGATCAGCAGGCTGTCGCACTGGGTGAAGTTGCGCACCCCCGTCGCCTTGGGATGCACCGAGACCAGACCGCGATAGGTGGAGTCCGACTTGCCCGCCGAAACCGCCTTGGCGATGATCCGCGACTTCGAATTCTTGCCCAGATGGATCATCTTGGTGCCGGTGTCGGCCTGCTGATGTCCGTTGGTGATAGCGATCGAATAGAATTCGCCCGAGCTCTCCTCGCCCTTTAGGATGCAGGACGGATATTTCCACGTCACGGCCGAGCCGGTCTCGACCTGGGTCCAGCTGACCTTCGAGCGGTCCCCGCGGCAGTCGGCGCGCTTGGTGACGAAGTTGTAGATGCCCCCCCGCCCTTCTGCGTCGCCGGGGTACCAGTTCTGGACCGTCGAATATTTGATCTCGGCGTCGTCCAGCGCGACCAGCTCGACCACCGCCGCATGCAGCTGGTTCTCGTCGCGCATCGGGGCCGTGCAACCCTCCAGATAGGAGCAGTAGCTGCCCTTGTCGGCGATGATCAGGGTGCGTTCGAACTGGCCGGTCTGGCTCGCATTGATGCGGAAATAGGTCGACAGCTCCATCGGGCATTTCACGCCCGGCGGGATGTAGACGAACGATCCGTCGGAGAAGACTGCGCTGTTCAGCGCCGCGAAATAGTTGTCCGAGACCGGCACGACCGATCCCAGATACTGACGCACCAGTTCGGGATATTCCCGCAAGGCCTCGGAAATCGGCATGAAAATCACCCCGACCTTGGCCAGCTCGGCCTTGAAGGTGGTGACCACGCTGACACTGTCGAACACGGCGTCCACGGCGTATCGCGGAGCCCCTTCGACGCCGGCCAGCACCTCCTGCTCCTTCAGCGGAATGCCCAGCTTCTTGTAGATCTCGAGGATTTCCGGATCGACCTCGTCCAGCGACTTGGGACCGTCCTTCTTTTTGGGGGCGGCGTAGTAGAACAGCGACGGGTAATCGACCGGCGTGTATTTCACCGACGACCAGGTCGGCTCCTCCATCGCCAGCCAGCGCTCATAGGCGGCCAGACGCCATTCCAGCATCCACTCCGGCTCGCCCTTCTTCTCGGAGATGAAGCGGACGATGTCGGCGTTCAGCCCGCGCGGGGCGAACTCGGTTTCGATGTCCGAGGTGAAGCCATGCTCGTACTTCTCCAGCGCGGCGACGGCGTCGATGGTTTCCTGAACGGCGGCCATGATCTTACGCGGTTTCCTTCACGCGGGCGGCCTGACGCGCGCAATGTGTCTCGTATGCCTTGGTCCACGCTGCAGCGAAGCGTGACCAATCGTCTTGCGTGGTGCCCCAGCCGCCCGAGACGCGCACGCCTCCGGTCGCCAGGTCCATCCGGCCCATGGCGACGATGGCGCGGCTGGGCTTGGTCTTGCCCGACGAGCAGGCGCTCCCGGCCGAGACCATGACACCATCCAGATCGAGCAAGATCAGGGCCTGAGGGCTGTCCCAGCCGGCGACCGACAGGAACAGGGTGTTGGGCAGACGCGGCGCCCCCTTGCCCAGGATAGTCGCGCCGGCCGCCTCGACGGCCGCCTCGGCCGCATCGCGCCACGGACGATGCGCCTCGGCCATGGGCAGGTCGCGCGCGGCGCAGTCGGCTGCGACGCCGAAGCCCGCGATGCCCGGCACGTTCTCGGTCCCGGCGCGCAGGCCGCGCTCCTGACCGGCGCCGTGCAGGATGCGAACCGCCGAGGATCCCTCGCCCAGCACCAGAGCGCCCACGCCCTGCGGCCCGCCCAGCTTGTGCGCGGACAGGGTCAGGCTGTCGGCGCCCAGGGCGCGCATGTCGACCGGGATCTTGCCTGCCGACTGGATGGCGTCGACGTGCAGCCAGCCCTTCGCAGCACGCACCAGACGCGCCGCCTCGGCGATCGGCTGGATGACGCCGCTCTCGTTGTTGGCGTGGTGGATGGCGACGACGGCCCGGCCGCCGGTCTGGTTCAGCAGTTGACCCAGCTTGACCAGATCGATGACGCCACGCTCATCGACGGGCAGCGGCTTGACCGACTTGCCCGACGCCATGGCCGCCTCGACCACGCAGGGATGTTCGGTGGTGCAGACGATCAGACGCTCGCACCCGGCCGCCAGCGCGCTCTGCAGCGCCTGGGCGTTCGCCTCGGTGCCGCCGGAGGTGAAGATGACGGCCGTCGGATCGGCGCCGACCAGTTCGGCGACCTTCGCCCGCGCCGTCTCGACCCGCGCCCGCGCCCGCCGACCGGCCGCATGGACCGCCGACGGGTTGCCGTTGTCGGCCAGGGCCTCGGTCATGATGTCCAGAACTTCGGGCCGCACGAGGGCCGAAGCGTTGTAGTCCAGATAGACGCCGCTCATGCCGCTACTCCCACGCTCGCAGGGCGACGGCTGGTGCGGTTCAGGATCACGTCCTCCAGAGAAACACTGGCCAGATAGCGATGGATCTCGTCGCCTAGGTCGTCCCACAGATTGTGGGTGATGCAGCGTTCGCCGCCCAGCATGCAGCCGCGCGGCGTGCCGTCGGCCGCGCAACGCACCGCCCGGATCGGCTCATCGACCGCCAGGACGATTTCGGACACCACGGTTTCGCCGGCCGTCTTGGCCAGACGATAGCCGCCGCCCGGACCGCGCACGCTGAGCACCAGCCCGCTTTTTCTAAGTCGAGCAAACAGCTGTTCCAGATAACTCAATGAAATCTCTTGTCGGGTTGCGATTTCGGCCAGGGACACGGCGCGGCCCGCACCGGCGTCTGACCGACCGTGCCGGGCCAGATCGGCCATCGCCATCACGGCGTATCGTCCCTTGGTCGACAGTCGCATCGCCCATCCTCAAAAATCGCGCGCTTTTCGGAGGTCCTGTGCTATGACCCGCCGCTTCGCGAGGCGGCCGAACGCAGACAGGACTTAGAAAGTCCTACCCCTGTAGTCAAGTATTCGGCGGGCCCGAAATGACAGTTGAACGGATTCCAGAGCCCCATGCCTGAAGTCATCCTGCCCGGCGCCTCCGGTCGCATCGAGGGCCGCTACTCCCCCGGCAAGCGCGCCAACGCGCCGATCGCCCTGATCCTGCACCCGCACCCCAAGGCGGGCGGGCACATGAACAACCCGGTGACGGTCACCCTGTACCAGCTGTTCCAGAAGCGCGGCTTCGCGACCCTGCGCTACAATTCGCGCGGCGTCGGCAAGTCGCAAGGCGAGTTCGACAGCGGCATCGGCGAACTGGCCGATGCGGCCACGGCGCTCGACTGGCTGCAGTCCAACAACCCTGCCGCCACCCAGACCTGGGTCGCCGGCTATCAGTTCGGCGCCTACATCGGCATGCAGCTGCTGATGCGTCGCCCGGAGACGGACGGCTTCATCTCGGTCTCGCCGCCGTCGAACATGTACGACTTCTCCTTCCTGGCCCCCTGCCCGGCCTCCGGTCTGTTCCTGCACGGCACGGCCGACACCATCGTGCCGCCGGTCGAGGTCGAGCGCGTGGTCAACAAGCTGCGCACCCAGAAGGGCATCATCATCGACTACGAACTGGAAGAAGGCGCGAGCCACTTCTGGCAGGACCATATCCCCGCCGTCGACCGCCGCGTGGGCCTGTATCTGGACAAGCGGCTGGAAGAAAAGCCGGCCTGATATCGTCTGACTGCCGCTTCTTCGCGGCTGCGCTTGCCCCTATGGTTCAGCTCGGGATTCGGGGAGCTGACATGATCCGCAACTTCACCGTGGGCGTGCTTGCGTTGGCTGGCGTCTGGCCCGCGCCCGCATCCGCCTCGGCCCAGACGAACGATCTGCGTCCCTTCTGCGCCGACCGTCCGGGCAAGGGCGCGGCCAGCTGCGTGCTGAATCAGGGCCATGTGCAGATCGAGGTGGGCGCCTTCGATGGCGCGCGCCAGAGGGATGCCGCGGCCGAGATCGACAGCTGGTCGGCCGGGTCCATCACCGCCCGCTTCGGCGTCGGCCCGGCAACGGAATTCCAGATCGGCGTCACGGCCTTCGAGCGCGAGAAGTTCACCGACCGCGTCGCGGGCGTCGAGGACGTCGCCGAGGGCACGGGCGACCTGTTCCTGGCCGTCCGCCAAGGGCTGATCCGGCCGGATGGCGAGGGTTTCTCGGTCGCACTGATGGGATACGCCACCCTGCCGACCGGCGGCGACGAGGTCCGCGCCAGCGGCATCGAGGCCGGCGTCGTCGTCCCCGTCTCGATCGACCTGGGCAATGAGTGGGGCCTCGGCCTGTCGCCCTACCTCGACATCGTCGGCGACGAAGACGGCGAAGGATCGCACGCCGCATATTCGTTCGCGGTCGACGTGGATCGCGATCTCGGCGACTGGATCCTCGGGGCCGAGGTTTGGGTCAGCCGCGACGACGATCCTCTCGTCGAAACGACCCAGGCCAGCGCCGACCTCATCGCCATCTGGACCCCGGCCTTCCTGCCCGACAGCCAGATCGACTTCGGCCTCAACTTCGGCCTGAACGACGACAGCCCGGACGTGGAGTTCGGCGTGGGCGTGGCGCGGCGGTTCTAGGTCAGTAGATCAGGAACGGCTTGCGCGCCTCGACCCAGGCCGCCTCATCCGGCTCGGCGATGGCGTCCAGATCGGCCGCCGTCGATCCGGCATCATCGACCCATTCGCGCAAGCTTGGCCCGCCGTTGATGACATCGATCGGCAGCTTCCCGAACGCGTATTCATACGGGAAGTCCCGCCACAGGTCGTAGTCGGGATACAGCCGCCGAATTGCCTTGAAGCCCAGGGCCTGGACCCGCCACGGCCGGAAGGCGGCGTGGTCATAGTGCGGGCCCTCGACATGGATCTGGACGCCAGAGCACAGCTGGCCGAGGTGTTTGTGGAAGGTCGGCTCGAACCACATGTCGCGCAGGGCACAGCCCTTCACCCATTCGGGCGCGAAGGCCTTCATCTCGGCGATCACGGCCCGGGCGTCGATGTCGGGCGCGCCGAACAGTTCGAGCGGCCGCGTCGTGCCCCGCCCTTCCGACAGGGTCGCGCCCTCGACCATCACGGTGCCGGGATAGGCGCGAGCCATCGACAGGTTGGGCGCATTCGGGCTGGGGTTGATCCAGGCCCGCTCTCCCAGCGGCCAGCCGAGGCCCGGCGCCGCCTCGGGGTCATAGCCCTGCATCTCGATGACGCGATAGGCGACCTTGAGCTTGAAGTGGTCGATGAACCAGTGACCCAGTTCGCCCAGGGTCATGCCGTGCCGCATCGGCATCGGCCCGGCGCCGACGAAACTCTCCCAGCCCGCGACCAGGGTCGTGCCCTCGACCGGCCGCCCGGCGGGGTTGGGACGGTCCAGCACCCAGACCTCCTTGCCGTGCTCGGCCGCGGCCTCCAGCACGTACAACAGCGTCGTGATGAAGGTGTAGATGCGCGTCCCCAGGTCCTGCAGGTCGATCAGAACGACGTCGAACGTGCTCATCATCTGGCCGGTGGGGCGACGCACCTCGCCGTAGAGGCTGAACACGGGGAAGCCGTGGACCGGATCGGTCTCGTCCGGGCTCTCCATCATATTGTCCTGCAGGTCGCCCTTCATCCCGTGCTGGGGCCCGAAGGCGGCGCTGATCCGCACGCCCGAGGCGATCAGGGCGTCGATCGAATGGGTCAGGTCGGCCGTCACCGAGGCCGGATGCGCCACCAGCGCCACCCGCCGCCCCTTCAGCGCGGCCTGCAGATCGGGCTCGGAGACGAGGCGGTCGATGCCGAATTTCATGGCAGGTCCAGAACGAAGGAATCGGGATGATGGAAGTCAGGCTTATCGGACGGATGGGCCAGCGCCCACCAGGTCCTGGCCCCGTCGAGGGTCTCGATCACCGCCGACAGGGCCAGCTTGCGAGCCTCGACCGGCAGTTCGATCCGGCCTTCCAGTGCGACGTAGTCCGAGCCGCCGTCGAGCCCCTCGACCACACAGACCTCGTCAGCCGGGCGCATGCCCTCACGATACCCGTCGAACCGGTAGCTGGCCCACTGGCCGGACGGCGACAGGTTGAACTCGCGATAGCCGTCGTCGGTCGTCACGAAGGCCTCGAAACAGGTGTGTTTCCACAGCTCGTCGGCCCGCCCGACCGGCGCCTCGCCGGGCCAGGCGATGAAATCCGGATTGTCGTCAATGACGAACCTCAGCCACAGCAGGCCGTCCTCGCGCTCGAACTCTACCGAGATCGCCTCGGGATAGACCTTGGTCTCGTCGGGAAAGGGGATCAGCGTAGCGCGCATCCTGCACCGATAGCGGCTGGTTGACGCCGGTCAACGCCGGGCGCTACGAACGGCCCATGTTCGCGCCCCGCGCCCTGCCCGGCTTCTATTACCGCCCGCTGATCTAGCGAGCGGCCGCGAACCCACGCGCTGCATTTTGCCGGCGCGACACCCGAGACAGAGCGCCGGCCTCCCTGCTAACGGAGCCGACCATGACCGACCCTGTTTTCCAGTCCGACTTCCTGCAGACGCTTCAGGCGCGCGGATACATCCATCAGATCACCCATCCGGCCGAGCTGGATGCGGCGGCCAAGAACGGCGTCGTGGCCGGCTACATCGGCTTCGACGCCACGGCGCCCAGCCTGCACGTCGGCAGTCTGATCCAGATCATGATGCTGCGACGGCTCCAGCAGGCGGGCGGCAGGCCCGTCGTCATCATGGGCGGCGGCACCACCAAGGTCGGCGACCCGACCGGCAAGGACGCCTCGCGGCCCCAGCTCACCGACGCGACCATCCAGTCGAACATCGCCTCCATCAAGACGGTGTTCGAGAAATTTCTGACCTTCGGCGATGGTCCGACCGACGCGATCCTGATCGACAACGACGAGTGGCTGTCGAAATACGGCTACGTCGAGTTCCTGCGCGACTACGGCGCCCATTTCACGGTCAACCGGATGCTTGCCTTCGACTCGGTCAAGCTGCGGCTCGAGCGCGAGCAGCCGATGACCTTCCTCGAGTTCAACTACATGCTGATGCAGTCGGTGGACTTCCTGGAGCTCAACCGCCGCCAGAACGTCACGCTGCAGATGGGCGGATCGGACCAGTGGGGCAATATCGTCTCGGGCGTCGACCTGGTGCGTCGTGTCGATCAGAAGGCCGCCTTCGGCCTGACCACGCCGCTGCTGACGACGGCGTCCGGCGGCAAGATGGGCAAGACGGCCCAGGGCGCCATCTGGCTCAATGCCGAACAGCTCAGCGCCTACGACTACTGGCAGTTCTGGCGCAACGCCGAGGACGGCGACGTCGGCCGCTTCATGCGCCTGTTCACCGACCTGTCGCTGGACGAGATCGCCCGCTTCGAAGCTCTGGAAGGCGCCGCGATCAACGACGCCAAGAAGGCGTTGGCCGACGCGGCCACCACGATGCTGCATGGGGCGGGGGCGGCGGCCTCGGCCCGCGCGGCGGCGGAAGGCGCGTTCGAGCAGGGCGTCACGAGCGCTGACTTGCCGGTCATCGACTTGCCCAAGGACGAATGGGAGCAGGCGCGCTCAACTCGCGCCCTCGTCAAGGCCGCCGGGTTCGCTCGGTCGTTGGGCGAGGCGGGCCGCCACATGGCCGGCAACGCGATCCGCATCAATGACGAACTTGTCGTCGAAGATCGGATGCACAGCTACGATGAACTCCTGCCCGATCACGGAGCCTTCAAGGTCCAGTTCGGGAAGAAAAAGATCGTCCTGGTTCGCCCCGTCTAACCCCATTCCCGTGCATCCTCGCGAAGGCGGGGACCCAGTGCTTTCGTGAGGCACAGGTGCGCGGGAACGATTGCGGTGGCGAACCGGAAAAGGGCCGGAGCGCCCACAGAACTGGGTCCCCGCCTTCGCGGGGAGGATCGGAGTGTTGAAGTGACCGTTGAAGAAGGCTCGAAAGCCCCCGCGTTCGACATCCCCGCCGACGGCGGCGGCCGCGCGACCGTGTCCGGCCCTACGGTCGTGTTCTTCTATCCGAAGGCCGACACGCCAGGCTGCACCAACGAGGCCATCGCCTTCTCCGCCCACATCGACGCCTTCACGGCGGCCAGCGTTCAGGTCATCGGCATTTCGCGCGACCCGGTCAAGAAGCTCGACCGGTTCAAGGCCAAACACGACCTCAAGGTCATCCTCGGATCCGACGAGGCCGGGGCCGTCACCGAGGCCTATGGCGTCTGGGTCGAGAAGACCCTCTACGGCCGCCAGTATATGGGCGTCGAGCGGGCGACCTTCCTGATCGACGGCGCAGGCGCGGTCCGCAAGGTCTGGCGCAAGGTCTCGGTGAAAGGCCACGCGGAGGCGGTTCTTGCCGTCGCAAGAGAGGTTTGATCCGAGGCCGGACGGATCGGTGAAGTCTAGCCGGCGCCCTCCACAGTCTATCGGAATACGCCCAGCACGCGGATCTTCGCCTGAATAGATTCGTTTTGATCGCTCAGGACGGGCAACGTGGTTAACATTGCGTGAACGGTATTGCCCACAGGCAACAGTTCGCGGATAAAGCCTCCAGTGCGTGGGGGCGTGTTCAAATGGATGAAGAACAGAGAGTGGTCAGACGCTCTTTGATCGAGCGTTGGTTTCCTGAGCGCCATGTTTATCTGCGCTCGAACGGCGACACGCGCGGTTACGTCCTGACAAGCGGCCGCCAGATGATGATGGCCGGCGTCGCCTGCGCCGCCGCCGCATGGACCCTGGTCGCCTCGGGCGGCTTCGTCTTCGACATCATCGCCCGCAGCCAGGCGGACACCCAGGTGGTCCGCGCCCGCGCGGCGTCCGAACGCCTGAACGCCGACCTGCAAGCCCGCCTCAAGACGGCCGTCGTCCGCATGTCCGCCACGACGGGCGGCTTAGACGAGATGGCCCGGATGGTCGAGCGCCGCCACGCGGCCCTGACCAACGTCATGGGCATGTTCCACGGCGTCGACGGCGCCGAGGCCGCCCTGGCGCCCTCCCCGGCCCTCAGCGCCACCGAAGCCCGTCCGGTCCAGCGGATCGTCGCGGTCCGCATGGACCAGGAGCGGCTGATCGAACGGGCCGGCGACTTCGCCCAGACCCGCGCCGAACGCTTGCGCCTCGCCTTCCGCCTCGCGGGCCTGAACCCGGCCGCATACGGCGCGGCCTCCGGATCAGCTCTCGGTGGACCTCTGGTCGAGGCCAGCGATCCCAAGGCCCTGGCCACCATCCTCGACGTGGACGAGCCCTTCGCCGTCAGAATCCGCCGCGCCGCCGACAATCTGTCGGAGATGCGCAACCTTTCGGACGCCGCCGAACACCTGCCGTTCGACCGCCCGACCCAGGCCCGCACCACCTCGGGTTTCGGCGTCCGTTTCGATCCCTTCAACGGCCGTCCGGCGGTTCATCAGGGCCAGGATTTCGCCGCCCCCCTGAACACGCCGATCTACGCCACCGCTCCCGGAATCGTGTCCTTCGCCGGCGTTCGTTCAGGGTATGGCAACACCGTTGAGATAGACCATGGTCGCGGTTTCAAGACCCGCTTCGCCCATTTGAACGCCATGGCCGTCCAGCCCGGCCAGCGCATTGCGCTGGGCCAGCGGATCGGCGCCATGGGTACGACAGGACGCTCCACCGGCGTTCACCTGCACTATGAAGTGTGGATGGACGGCCGACCCCAGAACCCCGCCCGCTTCTTCCGAGCAGGAGACCAGATTGTTCAATAAAACCAAATCCCCCGCACCCGCCACGCCGGACCGTTCGTCCAACGCGCCGCCGATCCCGCCGCTGCCCGACCTGCCGTCGCCCGGCATGGGCCGCAGCCCCGTCGCGGCTCCGGCCCCCTCGCCCATCGCCTCCTCGCGCGGCCTGTCGACCCTCTCGTCCGACCTGCAGTTCGAAGGCAATATCTCGGGCGCCGGCGATCTCCAGGTCGACGGCTCGATCAAGGGCGACGTCCGCGTCGGCCGTCTGATCATCGGCGAGACCGGCGCCGTCGAGGGCAATGTCACCGCCGACTATCTTGAAGTTCGCGGCCGCATCGTCGGCGCGGTCAACGGCAAGCAGGTGAAGCTGGTCTCGACCGCCTATGTCGACGGCGACATCACCGCCGAACAGCTGTCGATCGACATCGGCGCCTATTTCCAGGGTCGCGTGCTTCAGAGTCGCCGCGATGCGCCCGCCGCGGTCGCCACTGCTCCGCGTCCTGCTGCCCAGGCGTCGGCCGCCGCCGACTTCGAAGCGCCCGCCGCTCCGGTCGAGGACAAGCCGCAGATCATCGACCTCAAGACGGTCTGATCCACGGTCCAGGACTGAGATAAGGGCGGCTCCTTCGCGGAGCCGCCCTTATCTTTTAATCCACCGTTGATCCGCGGGTCTCGCCGACCCGCTGCGCCAGGGCTGCGCCCATGAAGGCGTCCAGGTCGCCGTCCAGTACGCCCTGTGTGTCCGAGGTCTCGACCTCGGTCCTCAGATCCTTGACCATCTGATAGGGCTGCAGGACGTAGCTTCGGATCTGGTGACCCCAGCCGATGTCGGTCTTGGCGTCCGCCATGGCCTGGGCCGCGGCCTCGCGCCTCTGAAGCTCCAGCTCATACAGACGCCCGCGCAGCATCTTCCACGCCTGTTCGCGGTTCTGGTGCTGCGATCGCCCGGCCTGACAGGCCACGACGGTGTTAGTCGGGATGTGGGTCAGACGGACAGCGGAATCGGTCTTGTTGATGTGCTGTCCGCCCGAGCCGGAGGCGCGATAGGTATCCGTGCGCACGTCGGACGGATTGATGTCGATCTCGATCGTGTCGTCCACCACCGGCGAGACCCCGATCGAGGCAAAGGATGTGTGCCGCTTGGCCGCGGCGTCGTACGGGCTGATCCGAACCAGACGGTGCACGCCCGATTCCGACTTCAGCCAGCCATAGGCGTTGGGACCTGTGACGAGGATCGTCGCCGACTTGATGCCCGCCTGATCGCCGTCTTCCGACGCCTCCATCTCGACCTCATAGCCGTGCGCCCTGGCCCAGCGCGAATACATGCGCAGCAGCATCCCCGCCCAGTCGCAGCTCTCCGTGCCGCCGGCGCCGGCGTTCACTTCCAGATAGGCGTCATTGCCATCGGCCTCGCCGGACAGCAGGGCTTCCAGCTCGGCCCGCGCCGCGCGGTCCTTGATGGCCTTCAGCTGGGCGCGCGCCTCTTCCAGCGTCGCCTCGTCGCCTTCCTCATCGGCCATTTCGGACAGCATGACACCGTCCTCGAGCTCGCGCTCCATGGCCTTGACGGTGTTGATCTGGGCTTCGAGCTTCGAGCGCTCGCGGCTCACGGCCTGGGCCTCGTCGGGCTTGTCCCACAGGGTCGGGTCTTCGACCCGTGCGTTCAGCTCATCGAGCTTTCGGTTGGCGACATCCCAGTCAAAGACGCCTCCTGAGCAGAGCGACGCTCTGCTCGATGTCGGCCTTCATGGCCTCGACATCCGGTCTCATATGCAAATCCTTACGGTGCGAAGGCGCGGAGATAGGGGGGATCGAAGGCAGTAGGCAATAGGCAGCAGGCAGTAGAGGAGGTTTTCTTCCCGCCGGCGACGCTCGCCCTTCCTGCTGCCGACGGCCTGACCCCTGCTGCCCAGCGTCCTAGAACAGCCCGTCCAGATCCTCGGCCGGCTCCTGCTTCGGCGCAGGGGGCGCGGTTGGCGGGGGCGCGGACGGTCCGGGCGTGATGCCGGCGGCCGCCTGCTGCTCGCGACGGATGACTTCGTTGTAGTTCTGCGGCCCCTCCGGCACGGCGGGGCCGGTATCGCGACGCTCTTCCTCGCGGCGACGCTCTGTGCCGGGGCGGAAGGCCTCCTCGATGCCGTTGATGTTGCGGAAGATGGCGCCGCGCGGACGGACGAACGGCCGCGCCGGCCGCTCTTTCAACGCGTCTTCCATGAAGTCGATAAAGATCGGCACGGCGGCGGAGGCGCCGGCTTCCCCGGATCCCAGCGACCGGTTGTCGTCGAACCCGATATAGACCCCGACCACGATGTCGGTGGTGAATCCGACGAACCAGGCCGAGCGATATTCGTTAGTCGTGCCGGTCTTGCCGCCGACCCAGCGGCCCAGTCCGCGCGCGCTGGCGGCGGTGCCCCGCTGGACCACGCCTTCCAGCATCGAGCTGATCTGATAGGCGGTGATCGGATCGATTACCTGGGTTCCGCGCGCGTCCAGATAGGGGGAGGCCTGGCCCGAGAAGGCGCGGCCGCAGTCGCGGCAGCGGCGCTGGTCGGCGCGATAGATGGTCTCCCCGTCCCGGTCCTGGACGTATTCGATCAGATAGGGATCGACGCGCCGCCCGCCGTTGACGAAGGCGGCATAGGCGGCGGTGAGGTGATAGGCCGTGACCTCCCCTGCCCCCAGCGACACCGACAGATTGGGCTGCAGATTGTCGGCCACGCCCATGCGGGCCGCGAGGTCGACGACCCTGTCCATGCCGATGGTGTTGGCCAGGCGCACGGTCATGACGTTGCGTGACAGCTCGAGGCCACGCCGCAGTGTCGAGGGACCGTAGTAGCGACGGCTGTAGTTTTCGGGCGTCCAGCGTTGACCATTCGCCCCGCCGGCGAAGCTGATAGGCCCGTCGACAACGATCGAGGCCGGGGTGAAGTCGCCCTCCAGAGCGGCGGCATAGACGAAGGGCTTGAACGAAGACCCCGGCTGACGCTGGGCCTGGGTCGCACGGTTGAAGCTCGACAGGGCGTAGGAATAGCCGCCGACCATGGCCAGGACCCGACCCGACTGCGGCTCGATGGCAACCATGGCGCCGTTCACGGCCGGGACCTGCTTCAGGGCGAACTGGCCGTTGCGCGGCTCGACGAAGATCAGGTCGCCGCGCTTGAGCGGCCGGTTGGCGTTGGCCCAGGCGGCATCGGAGACGATCAGGCTGCCGGTCGTGTCATCACGGGCAGTGCGGATCTGGACCGTGTTGCCCGACACGCTCTCGACCGCGGCGGCGCGCCACTCGCGCCGTTCCGGCGGAGCGGTCTGGCGCAGGGCCACGGCCTGCCAGCCCGGCGCGAAGTCGGTCGTGCCCCAGGCCCCGCGCCAGCCATGGCGGCGGTCGTAGTTCTCGAGCCCGCGCATCAGGGCGTCGCGCGCCGCCGTCTGCAGCGAAGGATCCAGGGTGGTGCGCATGTAGAAGCCGCCGGCGTTCAGCTGGTCGCCGAACTCCGGATTGGCGGCGGCCTGACGACGCGCTTCCTCGACGAAGAAGTCGGCGTCCTGGTATTCGGCGCGGCGTGGGGCGGCGCGGGTCGTCAGCGGACGCGCGATCGCCTCGACGTACTGCGCCTGGGTGATGAACCGGTTCTGCGCCATCTCGCCCAGAACCCAGTCGCGACGTCCCTTGGCCGCCTCGGGGTGCCGCTTCGGATGATAGTTGTTGGGGCCCTTGGGCAGGGCCGCCAGGAAGGCCGCCTCGTCCGGCGTCAACTGGGCCAGCGACTTGCCGAAATAGTTGTAGGCGGCCGAGGCCACGCCGTAGGACCGGTAACCCAGGAAGATCTCGTTCAGATACAGCTCGAGAATCTGCTCCTTGGACAGCGTCGCCTCCAGGCGGCTGGACAGGATGGCTTCCTTCAGCTTGCGGCCGATGGTCGATTCATTGGTCAGCAAGACGTTCTTGGCGACCTGCTGGGTGATGGTCGAACCGCCCTCCAGCCGCCGTCCGGTGGCAGCGTTGAAGACATTCTTGAGCATCGCCCGGCCCAGGCCCGACACGTCGATACCGCCGTGCTGGAAGAAGTTGCGGTCCTCGGCGGCCAGGAAGGCCTGCACGACCGGCGTCGGAATCTGCTCGTAGGGCACATAGATGCGGCGCTCGTCCGAGAATTCGCCGATCAGGGTCCCGTCGCCGGCATAGACCCGCGTCGCGGTCGCCGGCCGATAGTCGGCCAGCTCGGATGCGTCGGGCAGGTCATGGAACAGCCAGGCGGCGTAAACCGCCACGATCAGCCCCGCGAGCGCGATCGCGCCCAAAAGGCCGATGCCCGCAATCACGAACCACCGTTCGGCAACCTTCACCAAGACTTCTCCGACTACGCCCTTGGCCCGATGTAACCCGCGCCGGGTCCGGCGGGAAGGCCGGAATCGTCCAGGATCAGCCGCCCGCGCTCGGCATGCCGGCGATCTGGGTTCCTGCCGACGGTTCACGGAAATAGCGGTCGATCCCCTCGGCCACGGCGCGGACCAGCGTGCGTCGCTGACCGGTGTCGCCCAGCGCCCGCTCGTCGTCGGGATTGGTGATGAACCCCATCTCCAGCAGCACGGCCGGCACGTCGGGGGCCAGGAGCACGGCCAGACCGGCGTCGCGGTGGCTGCGGCGCAGCAGCGGATGGTCGGCGGCCTCCAGGTGAGTCAGCAGGACGCGGGCGAACTGGGCCGAACGATTCTGGGTCGCCCTCTGGGTCATGTCGAGCAGGATCCGGTCCACCGAAGGATCCCGCCCCGGAAGATGCAGGTCGCGGTGCCAGTCATCGCTGCGTGTCACTTCGCGGACGGCCCGCGTCGCCCCCTGTTCGGACAGGGTATAGACCGACGCCCCGCGCGTGGCCGGATCGGCCCCGGCGTCGGCGTGCAATGAGATGAACAGGTCCGCGTCGGCCTGACGCGCGATCCGCACCCGGCGGTACAGGTCGACATAGACATTGGTCTCGCGCGTCAGCATGACGCGATAGCGGCCTGTCCGGGTGAGTTCGTCGCGCAGGGCCAGGGCGGCGGCCAGGGTGACCTCGCTCTCGCTGCGCTGTGCGCCTTGCGCGCCCGGATCGCGGCCGCCGTGACCGGCGTCGATGACGATCAACGGGCGCTCGGCGCGGCGCTGTTCGGGACGCGGGGCCTGGCGCGCAGCCGCCGGAATCGCAGCCGATCCGGTCGCGGCGATATCGATGACATAGCGATAGTAGGGGACCCCGTCGCCGGGCGGCAGCAGGAACCGACGCTCGATCCGCGCCGTCCGGGCCAGGCCCAGTTGCACCCGCGAAGCCGTGCCCGATGCAGTGACGCGCCAGTCGCGCACCAGTCCCGAGCCCGCGCCGTCAACGCCGCGACCGGCGCCAACCCCGGCCAGGGTCAGGACGACCGATCCGCGGTCCCCGCTCTCGATCACCTCTCCGCGAGCGGACCGGTCCAGATCGATGACGACCCGGGTCCGCTGCACGTCCCCGCCGAAGCGCACGCCGCGCACGTCACCGCTCGCGCCGGCCGCCAGACCGCGCGTACTGACCAGCAGCACCACGCCCAGCACCAGCAGGGCGAGCGCGGTCATGGCCCACTCACGCGGGCCCCAGCCGGACAGGTTAAAATACTTGCGACCAGTCATTCTGACGGCGGGCCCACCTTTATCGTTGGTTCCATTGTGGCAGGGCCCGGTTTGGATTGGGTTAAGCGACAGCGCTTTCTGCGCATTCGCCACCTAAAGCCGAGGGCTGCCTTTCCATTCCGTGACTTGATGCTTATGCTTGTATCCGTCCGCGAACGATCGCGCCGCCGCTTTGTCGGTTTGGCGCGGCCCCGGCGCGGTGCCGACTTCCCGCCTTCGCGGATCGTGTCGCCCCCCGTCTCTGACCGTGGTCACTGACTGACTGGCCCATCGATCGACAAAGCCGGGCCTATTCCGAACCGGACCTTGCGACGCCCTCGGCGCGTGCGGGTCGAGGACCTACCAGAACCCATGGGCATTTCCGCCTGCTTCTCCCGTGAACCGACAGCCCTCTTCGGGCCGGTCGCAGTCGTCTTCGGCCATCGCCGCGACGACGGGATGACGCACGCGTCCGCCCCTTACCCCGTTCGGCGAGCCGCCGTTGCCTCCCCCGGCAATGGCCGAGCGCGCCAGAGAGATACCTTCAATGTCAAAGACGATGCTAATCGATGCAGCGCACGCGGAAGAAACCCGCGTCGCTATCGTGGACGGCCGCCAGGTTGAGGAATTCGACTTCGAGTCGAAAACCAAACGCCAGCTTCGCGGCAACATCTACCTCGCCAAGGTCACCCGCGTAGAACCCAGCCTGCAGGCCGCCTTCGTCGAATACGGCGGCAATCGCCACGGCTTCCTGGCCTTCAACGAAATCCACCCCGACTACTACCAGATCCCGGCCGCCGACCGCGACGCGATCATGGCCGAGGCCCATTCGGCCGAGGACGATCACGACGACGAGCACGCCCGCGACTCGGACGACGGCGATTCCGAAGGCGGCATGGCCGAGGAAGAGCGGCTGAAGCGTCGCCTGATGCGGCGCTACAAGATCCAGGACGTCATCAAGCGCCGCCAGATCCTGCTGATCCAGGTCGTCAAGGACGAGCGCGGCGGCAAGGGCGCGGCCCTGACCACCTGGCTGTCGCTGGCCGGCCGCTACTGCGTCCTGATGCCCAACACCGGCAAGGGCGGCGGTATCTCCCGCAAGATCACCCAGGCCACGGACCGCAAGCGCCTTAAGGCCGCCGCAGCCGCCCTTGACGTCCCGCGCGGCATGGGCCTGATCATCCGCACGGCCGGCGCCAAGCGCACCAAGGCCGAGATCAAGCGCGACTACGAATATCTGCTGCGCCTGTGGGAAACGATCCGCGAGACCACCCTCGCCTCGCACGCCCCGTCACTGATCTACGAAGAAGAAAACCTCGTCCGCCGCGCCGTGCGCGACATGTTCGACAAGGATTTCGACGGCATCCAGGTCGAGGGTGTTGAAGGCTTCAAGGAGGCGCGCGACTTCATGCGGGTGCTGATGCCCTCGCAGGCCAAGAAGGTGCATCTGTACCAGGGATCCAGACCCCTGTTCGCCGCCAACGGCATCGAGGAGCTGCTGACGCAGATCCACCAGCCCATCGTGCCGCTGAAGTCCGGCGGCTATCTGGTGATCAACCAGACCGAGGCCCTGGTCGCGATCGACGTCAACTCGGGCCGCGCCACCAAGGAACGCAACGTCGAGGCCACGGCCTTCAAGACCAACTGCGAAGCCGCCGTCGAGGCCGCCCGTCAGTTGCGCCTGCGCGACCTCGCCGGCCTGGTGGTCATCGACTTCATCGACATGGACGAGTCCAAGAACAACCGGACCGTCGAGCGCATCCTCAAGGATGAACTGAGCCACGACCGCGCCCGCATCCAGATGGGCCGCATCTCCGGCTTCGGCCTGATGGAGATCAGCCGCCAGCGCCGCCGCCTCGGCGTGCTGGAAGGCGCCACCGAGGTCTGCCCCCACTGCCAGGGCGCCGGTCGCGTCCGCTCGGCCGAATCCGCCGCCCTGATGGTGCTGCGCGCCGTCGATATCGAGGCCGGCAAGAACGGCGCGGGGTCGATCAACCTGAAGGTCTCCTCGGCCGTCGCCCTTTATATCCTGAACCACAAGCGCGACTATCTGCAGCGTCTGCTGGAGCGTCGCGGCCTGGCCGTGATCATCCAGATCGACGACCGTCTGGGTCAGGGCGAGAGCGCAATCGAGCGCACCGAAACCAACGAGGACTTCACCCCGCCTGAAGCCATCGTCTCGCTGGCCGATCTCGACGACGATTTCGACGACAACGCCTGGCAGGACGAAGACGACGACGACGAGGACGACATCATCGCCGGCGACGACGACGAGGACGCGCTGGATCGCGAAGACTCCGACGACGACGAACCGCGCGAGCGGGCCGAACGCGCCGAGCGTTCGGAGGGCGACAAGGGCCGCGGTCGGGGTCGCCGCCGTCGGGGCGGCCGTCGTGACGAGGAGGCCGCTCCCGTGGCCGCCGACGCCGAGGTCGAGGGTCTGGCCGCCGATGACGATGACAGCGAGGCCGGCCGCCGCCGTCGTCGGGGTCGTCGGGGCGGACGTCGCATCCGAGAAGACGGCGACACCGCTGGCGCCGGCGCCGGCGCGGGATCCTTCTTCTGGGTCCGGGGCCGCACGCCGTCGCTGGACGATCCCTATGTCTGGTTCGACCCGATCAACCCCGCCCCGCGCGCCGAACGCCCGGCCGCGCCAGCCCGTGACACAGCCGAGGCCGCGCACGACGTCGAGGAGCTGATCGGCGAACGTCCCGAGGGCGAAATGGCCGGGGACCGCGAAGGCGGTCGCTCGCGTCGCCGCCGTCGCGGCCGGGGTCGCGGCGAACGCGCCACGCCGCAGGATCTGAGGGTCGAGGGTCGCGCCACCAACGAAGGCATGCCCGCCGACGGCGATCCCGAGACCCCGATGGCCGTGGTCTTGTCGGATGACGCCTCCGAGGCGGTCGTTCCGGTGATCGCGCCCGAGCCCCAGCGTCGCCGCGTCCGTCGCAAGACGACCGGCTCGCCCGTTGAGACCGAAGTCGTTGCTGCCGAAGCCGTCGAGGCTTTCGCGCCGCCGCTGGAGCCCGAGATCGCCTTCGTCGAGGCGGAGCCGGAAACCGCGCCCGTCTCCGTCGAGCCTGAGCCGGAATCGGTCGTCATCGGGACGGAGACCCTGGTCACCGCCGAGGCGTCTGTCGCACCGGCCCCCGAGGCCGATCTCAGCGCGATCATCGCCAACGATCCGAACCAGATCACCGCGCCACCCGCCAAGCCGAAACGCGGATGGTGGCGTCTGTGATGAACCGCGCCTAGATTAGACCGTGGGGCGGGGGCGCCCGTCGAAGGAGTTCGCCATGATCCGGCCGACCCGCGTCACGTCCTCCCTCCTCGGGCTGGTCGCCGCGTCCGCCGCCGTCCTCGTGATGGCGGCGGCCGGCCCTGTTTCCGCCCAGAGCACGATCCGCGATACCGAGGTCGAGGGCATCATCCGCGGGTGGTCGGACCCGGTGTTCGCGGCCATGGGTCTCGAACCGTCCGAGGTCGAGGTCCTGCTGATCAACGATCCCGAGTTGAACGCCTTCGCCACGCGCGGACGGATCATCGGCATCAACACGGGGCTTATCCTGCGCACGCGCGATCCCAACGAGTTGCTGGGGGTGCTCGCCCACGAGGCCGGTCACGTCAAGAACCGGCACACCCTGCGCGACGGCGCCCAGAGCGCGGGCATGCAACCCATGCTGATGTCGATGGCGCTCGGCGCCCTGGCCGTCGCGGCCGGTCAGCCGGGCGCCGGCATGGCGCTGATCGGGTCCGGCCAGTATTTCGGCGCCCTGGGCTCCCTGCGCTACATGCAGGGCCAGGAAGGCGAGGCCGACATCACCGCCGCACGCGGCCTGGAGGCCGCCGGCGAATCCGGTCGGGGCCTGGTCGAGTTCTTCGAGAATTTCCGCAGTCAGGAAGTGTTCTCCGACGCCCGCCGCTATCCCTATTTCCGCAGCCACCCCCTGTCCGGCCAGCGCATCGAGGCCCTGCGCAGGCCCGTCGAGGCCGCGTCCCACTACAGCCACAGGGACAGCCCCGAGAGGCTGGCCGAGCACGCCCTGATCCTGGCCAAGGTCCATGCCTTCATGGATGCGCCGACCCAGACCCTGCGCACCTATCTGGAGAGCGACACCTCCTTCCCGGCCCGCTACGCCCGCGCCATCGCCTGGTATCGCGACGGCCAGACCCAGCGCGCCCTGGACGCGACCGACGCTCTGATCGCCGGGGACGTCGACAACCCCTATCTGTGGGAGCTGAAGGGCCAGATCCTGTTCGAGGAAGGCCGTCCGCGCGAGGCCATCGACGCCCACCGCGAGTCGATCCGGCTCAAGCCCGACGCCCCCCTGCTGCGCATCAACCTGGCCCACGCCCTGATCGAGACCAACGATCCCGCCAACCTCGAGGAAGCCGTCGATCAGTTGAAGCGCGCCACGGCCCGCGAAGGCGACAACACCCTGGCCTGGCGCCTGCTCGGTCAGGCCTATGCCTCCCAGGGCAAGGAGGGCGAGGCGCGTCTGGCCTCGGCCGAATACTATTTCGCCGCCGGGGCTGAGGAACAGTCGACCCAGTTCGCCCTGCGCGCCCGCGACATGCTGCCGCCCGGCTCGAACGAGTGGCGGCGCGCCATGGACATCGTTCTGGCGTCCGGGGCCACGATGGACGACATCGCCGACGTCGATCGGCGCAACGAGCGTCGCCGCGAACAACAACAGACCGTCATCGCGCCCGGCGCCTGACCGCCCCTTTTCCGAGACCTGAATGACCGACCAAGCCCCCGCCCCGTCCCCGGACGACAAGCCGACTCGCGACCCCCTGGCCTGGTTCGCGTCCGGTCGCGGCGGCGCGGCGGCCCTGGCGGTGTCCCTCGTGGCCCTGGGTCTGGCGGCCGCCCCCTATGTCACCGGAGGCGACTTCGGCGGCAAGGTCCGCGCCTATCTGCTCGCCAACCCCCAGGTCATGACCGAGGTCCAGGCCGCGTTCGAGACCCGGGCCGAGACCGTCCGCGTCGACACGATCAACGCGGCCGTCGCCGCCAACGCCGCCCTGATGGCGCCCGACCCGCGCGATCCGGCCTTCGGTCCCGCCGATGCGAAGGTCACCGTGGTCGAGTTCTTCGACTACCAGTGCCCGGGCTGCAAGGCCGTCTCCGAGGACTATCTGGCCCTGATGCGCGCCCATCCGGACGTCCGTTTCGTCTTCAAGGAGTGGCCGATCCTCGACCGGGGCGACAGCACCACGTCCAACTACGCCGCCCGCGCCGCCCTCGCCGCCCATCGCCAGGGCAAATACCTCGCCGTCCACCAGGCCCTGATGGCCGAACGCAGCCTGACGCCGGAGGCGGTGGATCGCATCCTCGCCGCCAACGGCGTCGCCCTGGACCAGGCCGCCGCCGTCATCCGCGACACCGGCACCGACCGCCTGCTGGCCGACATCCACACCACCGGCGCCACCCTCGGCCTCATCGGCACCCCGACCTTCCTGATCAACGGCAAGACCACGGCCACCATCAACCCGCAGGAAGTGGCGGCGGCGATTGCGGCGGCCAAGGCGGGGTAGAAAGAAGCAGCTGTGCTTGGGGACAAGGCAGAACCGCGAGCTGACGACGCTGTTGCGCCCGACCCGGTCATTCACCGAGCGCCGGAAACACGACATTCAGCCATGCCGTCTGAGCCTGGGAACGTCCGCTTTTCGGTCCAACGCCTTTGACCGCTTCCGACCGAGGCTGTGTGAAAACGCCTGCCATCCGAGCGAATTAGCTTATCCTTCTGAGGTCAGCAGGAGGTGGGTATGAGCCGCTTCGTACAGGGTGCCGATCGCCAGCAGCAGACGCTGCTTCCCGAGTGTCTCGACGACTATGTGGCCGAGGATAATCCGGTCCGGGTGGTCGATGTCTTCGTCGACGAACTGGACCTCAGGGGCCTGTGCTTCGAGGGCGTAACCCCGGCGGCGACGGGCCGGCCGGCCTATCACCCGGCCATGCTGCTGAAGCTGTACGTCTACGGCTATCTGAACAAGGTGCAGTCGAGCCGGCGGCTGGAGCGCGAGGCTCAGCGCAACGTCGAGCTTATGTGGCTGACGGGACGGCTGGTGCCGGACCACAAGACCATCGCCGACTTCCGCCGCGAGAACGGTCCGGCGATCCAGGTGGCCTGCGCTCAGTTCGTCGTATTGTGTCGCCAGCTCGGCCTGTTCGGAACGGCCCTGGTCGCCATCGATGGCTCCAAGTTCAAGGCGGTGAACACCCGTGACCGCAACTTCACCGCCTACAAGGTGAAGCGGCGGATCGAGCAGGTGGCCGAGCACATCGCAGGCTATCTCCAGGACCTCGACACAGCCGACCGGCAGGAGAGCGAAGCAACTGAAGCGCGGTCCGGGCGGCTGGTGGAGAAGATCGACCGGCTCCGCACTCAGATGGCGATGCTCAAGGCGATGGAGGCCGAGGTGGAGGCGTCGCCCGACGGACAGGTCTCCCTGACCGACCCCGACGCCCGCGCCATGGCGACGTCCGGCCGGGGCAGCGGCATGGTCGGCTACAACGTCCAGTCCGCCGTCGAGGGCGAGCATCACCTGATCGTCGCCCATGAGGTGGTGATGACGGGAAGTGACCGCGAACAGCTGGCGTCGATGGCGGGCAAGGCCAAGGACGCCATGGGCGTGGAAGCGCTCGATGTACTGGCCGACCGGGGGTACTTCTCCGGCGAGGAGATCCTCGCCTGCGAGGCCATGGGCGTAACGCCCTACGTCCCGAAGCCCCAGACGTCAGGGGCCAAGGCCGCGGGCCGCTTCGGCAAGCAGGACTTCGTCTACCTGCCCGATCAGGACGTCTATCGCTGCCCGGCCGGCGCGCTGCTGCCGCGCCACATGACGACCGTCGAGAAGGGCATGACTTTGCACCGATACTGGGATCGGGCCAGTTGCACCGGCTGCTCGCTCAAGAGCCAGTGCACCCCCAGCATCGAGCGTCGGGTCACCCGCTGGGAGCATGAAGCGGTGATCGATGCGCTGCAGGCCCGGATGGACCTGGCACCGCGCGCCATGCGCATCCGACGACGGCTGGTCGAACACCCCTTCGGCACCATCAAGGCCTGGATGGGACACACCCACTTCCTGATGAAGCGCCTGCCCAACGTGAAGACCGAGATCAGCCTCCACATCCTCGCCTACAACATGAAACGCGTGATGGCGGTGCTCGGAACGAAGCCACTGATCGAGGCGATCAGGGCCTGAGGCGATGACGCTTGGCGTCTAACGCCAACGACGCCCCGCCACTGCCCGACCCGTTTTTACACGGCCTCGACCCATTGCGGACATGCGCTTAGGGGCATCGGAACTCGAAACCTATCATGCGCCTTTCCGAGTAGGGCGTCAGCTAACCGCCTAAGGATCCGAGCATGATCACCATCACAGCCTTCAAGTGGGTCCCGCCATTTGCCGCCGGACAGGTCCGCGACCACCGGGTGCGATGGATCCTTAACGAAGCGGGCTGGTCCTACGAGGTGCGCTTGCTTGATGCCGTGGATCAGAAGTCAGCGGCCCACCGGGCCAAGCAGCCCTTCGGTCAGGTGCCCACGCTCGAAGAGGACGGCAGGCCACCGATGTTCGAAAACGGTGCCATCGTGTTGACGGTGGCGGAACGGGCGGGCGTTCTTATCCCGACCGATTCTGTGCAACGCGCTCAGGTCTTGGAATGGTATTTCGCTGCCCTCAACACGATCGAGGGGGCGCTGATGAATGTCGCTGAAGCAGAGTTTTTTCTGCCCGACGAGGCGGCCAAGGCCGTGCGGCGACCGCAGGTTTTGCCTTTCGCACATCAGCGTCTGGCCGAGCTTCAGGCTGCTCTCAGCAACCGCGACTGGCTGGTTGGCGACGAGTTCTCAGTCGCCGACCTGATGATGAGTTCCGTGCTCAAGATCGCCGTGTCGCTGGACCTTCTGAAGACCTATCCTGCGCTCAGAGCCTATCAGGAACGCTGCCTGGACCGACCTGCCTATCGCAAGGCAATCGACGATCAATGCGCCATCATCGCCGCCCATGGGCCAGGGGACATGCGCTACAAAGAAGCCCAGTCGGCCTGATCCGAACTCTTAGCCTGCGCTACTGTCGTCCTTTTGCGGAGTCCGCTACCCACCCCCAGCGGCGGTTGGGACCTCTGTTCTCGGACCTGGCGGTCAATGTCTGGTTTTCGGCCTGACGTCGATGTCGTGGTCCGACCCATAGCGGTCCTTTACGCCAGTCTGTAGCGTGAAGGCAGCAGCAATCAGGAGGCGTTCGAGTGGATCACGTGGGGATTGGCGTTGCGGACCTAGAAGTCGCGCTTGCGTTCTACGACGCGGCTCTCGCACCGCTCGGGATCAAACGACTGATGTCCTACGGAGCGACAGAAGGACAGGTCGATCACGTCGGCTATGGAAGTGGCTCCAAACCCTACTTTTGGATCGGTCGTGGCGAAGAGATTGGTGGCTATGTCCATCTCGCCTTTCCCGCGCCTGATCGCCCGTCCGTCGATGCCTTCTATTCAGCGGCTCTCCAAGCCGGTGGGCAGGACAACGGCGCCCCCGGCCTAAGACCTCAATACCATCAGGGTTACTACGGAGCGTTCGTGCTCACCCCGGAGGGCCTTAACCTTGAAGCCGTGCATCACACGTTCACGGCCTAAGGCTGCGACCTCCTCTTGGACGTCTGCTCCCCACCCTAAGTCGATACCCAGCGCGTCTGCTTTCCGGGCGCAAGCCGAAAAGCGATGTCGACCCGTTGCGGACATTTTATCAAGCTGTTCGACCGCTCGCCGACACGACCACGGCTGAAGCGCGAGCCGCGACAGCCACGGCGAACCAATTCTTTTTCCATTTGTCGGTGAGTTGACTGACGCGACGCCGGCGAGGTGAGCCGCTGGTGCGGGGGATCCAAGCCATGCAGTTTGAACGACTAACCTACGTCAGCCACGCGACGGACCCGGCGGAATCGGTAATGGCTGCCTCCGACATTCTTGAGCAGTCGGTCCGAAAAAACCCTCGCAACAACATCACCGGCGCACTCGCCTTCACCCCGTCGCGCTTCGTTCAGGTGTTGGAAGGCTCACATGGGTCGCTAGACGTCCTGCTGTTGAAGCTCGCTATGGACCCGCGCCACCACGACATGATCGTCCTAGCCCGCATTCCGATCCAACACCGGCTTTTCAGCGATTGGTCGATGATCGCGCCTGTCTTCACACCTCAGGGGCGGGCTCGCCTGGTGGCCTTGGTGGCGGATCAGACGCCGCCGTTCGGGGCTCTCAACGAACTCATCTATGAGATGTGCGCCGAACAAGGGTCCGCAACGGCCCGGTCCCCTAGTCCGGAGGTTCAGTGACGCCACCCTCGATCCGATGCCTGTAGTTTCCGACCGCTAACCACCGAAAGAGACCCGGGCAACGTCCGCTTCCGGCGCGGCTGTCCAATGTCTGCTTTCCGACATAGGGCTAATGACGGGGCGCGACCGGTGCAGACATTGCTGGGTTCCGCTTTCGGCGTTGAAGCCAAGACTATCCGGCCACTGCGACCGATGCCGAATAGTTCTACGTTTGGGTCCGTGGCGGCACCCTACGACGCAGTATGCCAAGGCGCGCGGATCTGCGATTTCCAACGACCGATCGTGGCACGGAGCTGGCCGAATGCTCTTTGATCGTCCGCGTCACCCGGCACACGGCGGGGCTCCAAGATAATGGACAAAGGCGGCCAGTTTGTCGGGGTTGCGAAGGACAAAGATGTCCGAGACTTCTTGGCCGTCGGTGCTGGCAAACCAGATCAGCACCACAGGCGTGTACCCGTCAGACATCAGAAACCCCCGACTCCGGGCGAGATCTACCGGTCGCCACACGTAGTGCGGCCACCACGCCCTCGCCTGTGCCAGGAAGGCTAGGGCCTCTTCCGATCCGCAGATTGCCCCCACTGACGGCGCCTTGCCGCCGCTGTCGGCGGTCAGCCTGACGTCCCGGGACAGGAAGGCGCCGAACTCCGCCATGTCGTCGGTCCGGATCGCCCGTTCGAACGACTCGAGGAGGGCGCGATGACGGCCAGGCTCGACGACGACGCGAGGCGCATCGGCAGAGATGGCAGCGCGGGCCCGCGACACGAGCTTGCGGCTGGCACCGGGCGTCAGGCCGAGCGCCACAGCGACCTCAGTATGAGGCATGTCGAACACTTCGTGCAGCAAGAAGGCCGCGCGTTCGCGGGGTGTGACCCGCTCAAGCAGTGTCAGGAAAGCTGTTTCGAGACTGTCAGACAGCGCCGCCGGCTCATCAAGCGCTGCTGCGTCCATCGGCTCCGGCAGCCACGGGCCCACGTAATCGGTTCTTGAGCGAGCGGCGGACCGCAGCACGTCGATACAGCGTCGGGTGCATGCGGTCACGAGCCACGCCGCGGGCTCCTGGATGGCCTCGCGATTAGCCGCCTGCCACTTGAGGAAGACATCCTGAAGGACGTCATCCGCATCAGACCGCGATCCCAGCATGCGGTAGGCTAGGCCGAGCATGGCGCCACGGCTGTCCTGAAAGGCGGCTATGTTCCGCGGTCCGACGGATTGGGTCACGAGAGACCCTTTACCCATTTCGCCTGTAGAACCTCGACCTGCGGAGGGCCGTCCAGCAGCGGAGTAACCTCCAACTCATAAGCCTCGTAGGCATCGGAACGGAGGAACGCCTGGGCCTCCTCCGCCGACTTGTAGACCTGAAAGGCGCAGATGCGGTCCTCATCGACTCCAAAGGCGTAGATGTAGGCGAGGTGGCCGGGATTGGTGGCTACGGCGGGCCGCACATGCTTGTTCCAAACGGCCTGAACCTGCGCACGAGCGCCGGGGCGGGTGCAGTGTTCAAGGAAAATGGTGTGCATGTTCGTTGTCCTGCTGGAGACCTCAGACGGGTCTCGATCAGATGACGATCCGCCGTCCCGTATTGTGACGTCGGTCAGCCAAAAAGCGAAAACTGCCGAGCAACACGGCGCTGAGTTCCTTCAGGCTTGGGTGGCGGAGGTCACCGGAGCGCCCGGCGTGATTACGCCTGAAAATTTGTCCGACGCTGTCCGCCAGCGATTCGGGGAAGCCCTTGACGATCTGCTGCGAGACCCGTGAACGCATCCCCTCAGGGTCCGGATTGCCAATGCACGCTCCCCACCCCTTACCGACGTTGGAAGCGTCCGCTTTCAGGCGCATCAATGTATGCGATAGCCCTGATACCAGGGCGCGGATCGTCCCCAAACCCCTTTAAATTCAACGCCCAGCTCTAACGAGAGCCATTTTACGCGCCCTGGTTCGAAACGGCCGGACAATGCCGGGCATGACCCAGACCGAACACAGACCGCCCCGCCTCACCGCCGAAGCCTGGGCCCGCGCCCGCGAGGACTTCCTCGCCGGCATCAGTTGCGTCGTCATCGCCGAACGCTACGGCACGACCGACCGCAGCGTCCGCCGCCGCGCCGCCATCGAGGGCTGGCGACGCCGTGATTTCCTTCCGGCGCGCCCCGCCCCGCCGCCGCCCTGGATGGCGGCGCCGCGCACCAAGGACGATGAGATGGAGATCGATCCGGCGCTGGAGGAGGTGGACGCGGCCGAGTCCACCTCCCGCTTCGGCCTCCTGTTCAACCCCCATCCCCGGACCCTGCGTCGCTTCGCCTTCCGCCAGGCGGCCGAGAACGCCGCCGTCGACCGGCCGCAGCAGGCCGTCGCCTGGATGCGACTGTGCCAGCTCGTGGAGCGCTGCGGCGACGGTCTGGACAGCGACGCCGCCGCCTTCCGCGACGTCGACTACGTCCGCGCCGCCTATCTGCACCGGCTCAACGAGGCCATCGCCGAGGGGCGGGTGGAAGACGAGGCGGCGGCAGCGGATGCGGAAGACGCGGCGGAAGGAGCAGCGGAGACCTGACCTCCCTTAACCGTGCACCCAGGCGAAGGGCGGGGGCCAGATCACAAACCGAAGCGGCCGGGATTTCGCACCTGAACGACTGATCGACAGACAGCGTCTGCCATCTGGACCCCGGCCTTCGCCGGGGTGCACGGAGATCAGGAAGGCCGACCTGGCGGTTTCGTCCGTTTTGTCAGGGTGTTTTTCGTCCGGACCAATGGACGAAACGGGACAGACCCGCGGCCCTAGGCCAGTTTCAGACTCATCTCCCCGCCGATCCATTCGACCCGCGCCTGCGCCCGCGCGGCTTCTGAGGCGGCCGTGTTGCCCAGGGCGGCCTCGGCCTCGGCCAGGACGAAATAGCTGAAGGGGTCCATCGGCCAGTCGGTCAGAAGTTCCTCGATCCTGGCCTTCGCTCCGGCGGCATCGCCGTTGGCCAGCATCGCCGCGGCCAGGCTGCGACGGGTCGGGAACCAGATGATCGGCGGGTCGCCGCCCTCCTCCTCCTGGCCCTGGATCTCGGCGGCGCGGGTGAAGGCGGCCACGGCGGCGGCGGCATTGCCCTCCAGCATCGCCGCCCGACCCTCCAGCACCCGCTGCGAGACCTCGATGAAGTCCTTCATGTCGGCGGCCTGGGCGCCGGTGATGGCGTCGCCTTCGCGGATCGCCCGGATGGCCTCGGCCTCGGCGCGGACGGCGCCCGCGTCGCCGGCCCGGGCCGCCGCCTCGCCGCGCCCGTAGCGCCAGTTGGCGCGCTGCACCGGCTTGGTTTCGGCCGGTTCCGGCAGCGCCGCGACCTGGGCCTCCGTGCCGAAGCGGCCGTAGATCGCATAGGCGTCATTGGCCATCAGCTGACGCCACAGGTTCTCGGCCGGGATGTCGGTATAGGTCGACAGGAAGCCCTCTGCCAGGGCCAGCCCCTCCTCGGCCCCGCCCGCCATCAGGGCCCCGCCCATGCCGAAGTGGATGTTGTGGGCGTGCAGGGCCATGCCGGTGATCCCGCCCGGAGGCGCGGCCAGCCGGTCGTAACGTTTGTCCAGGGCCACGGCCTCGACGTTGGAGCGCATGGCGTCCCGGTAGCGCCCGACGCGATAGAAGGTGTGCGACGGCATATGCACCAGATGGCTGGCCGAGGGCGCCAGCCGGGCCAGCTTCTCGCCATAGGGAATGGCCTTGTGCGGGTCGTCGGACCACTCGGTCAGGTGGATGTAGAGGTGGATGGTGCCGGGGTCGTCGGGCGCCTTCGTCAGCGACGCCTCGAGGATGTCCATGGCCCGGACAATGCCGCGGTCCTTGGGCGCGCCGTCGTCGTCGAACCACTCATCGGCCTGCAGCATCCAGGCGTCGGCGGCGATGGCGGCGATCAGAGGGCTGTCGGGATTGCGGCGAACGATCCGGTCCATGGCCCGGGCGAAGCGAACGCCCTGGCTGGCCTTGGCCCCGGAGTAGCGCTGGATCAGGGCGTCGATCATCTGGCGCTGGACCGCAGTGGCGCCTCCCGCCTCGCGCCGGGCCAGCTGGGCCAGCCTGAGCCCCGCCCGCAGGGAGTCGTCATCCGTGCCGCCGCCGTTGAGGTTGGGCCCGGTCGCCCAGGCCTCGCCCCAGGCGCACAGGCCGCAGTCGGGATCGATGGCCCGCGCCCGGCGGAAGGCCCGGACCGATTCCTTGTGTTCAAAGGCCCAGCGCAGCCGCACCCCGTGGTCGAACCAGGCCTGGGCCTCGGGATTTGTGGTGTCGACGGTCCAGCTCGCGACCTCGCCGAAACCGGGCACCAGGACCATGGAGGCTTCCGGCGCGGCGTCCAGCACCGACCCGACCCGGCCGCATCCCCGGGGGTTCTGCAACAGGGAGGCGCTCGCCTCGGCATCCGCTGCGGCAGAGGTCGCGTCCGCGACGGCGGCCGGCCCCGCCAGACAGAGGGCGACGGCGGTGAAGGTGAGCAGTGTCAGTCGCATCGTCTTCCCCTCGATCCGAGGCGAGGATCCTGCACCAGTCGAAGAGCGCTTCCAAGCGCCCCGATCGTCTCAGGGGTTTGGCAGGCTGTAGCTCAGGTCGTAGCGGTGTTCCCCGCCTTCGAGCGTCAGGGCGAAGTCCCCGCTGATCCCCGCCAGCGCTCCGGTGCCCGAGTTCGGCACCACGGTGATCGACAGCGTATAGCCCTCCGGGCTCATGTCGCCGCGATGGGCCAGCAGGAAGGCCCCCTCCTTGCCATCCAGCGTGCCGACCACGCGTTCCAGCGCGATATAGGTCCCGGTCGTGTCGCCCGGAGGCCCTCCCGTCAGCATCTGGCCGCTCGACACGCCCTGGATCCCGCCGCTGAAGGTCTTGGACAGGATGTAGCGGGACAGGCCCAAGCCCGCCTCGATCACCTCGGCATCGGCGGGCGCCAACGCCACCTCGAAAGTCCCCACGGCGTGATGCACTGTTGTCTCCTGGGCCTTGGCGCTTCCTGCGGCCATGACCCCGATCGCGATCAACAGGCCGAGAACAGCCACGGCGAGATAGCCTCGGAGAGTCAGGGTGCGCATCGGTCGCTCCGGAACATTACAGGAACACCTTGTCCCCGAACCCGCGTTCCGTCAAGCTCAGATCAGCCCGCCCAGCGGCGACGACGGATCGGCGTACATCTTCTTGGCCATCCGGCCCGCCAGATAGGCCTCCCGCCCGGCGATGACGGCATGCTTCATCGCTCGCGCCATGCCGATGGGATCGCGCGCCCCGGCGATGGCCGTGTTGGCGATCACGGCGTCGCAGCCCAGTTCCATGGCGATGGTCGCGTCCGAGGCCGTGCCCACGCCGGCGTCCACCAGCACAGGCACGGTCGCCTGCTCGACGATCAGCCGGATATTTACCCGGTTCTGGATGCCGAGACCCGATCCGATCGGCGAGGCCGCCGGCATGATCGCCGCCGCGCCCGCGTCTTCCAGCCGCTTGGCCATGACCACGTCGTCGGTGCAGTAGACCATGACGTCGAAGCCGTCCTTGACCAGCAGGTCCAGCGCCCTGAGCGTCTCGATCATGTCGGGGTACAGGTGCGCCGAGTTGGACAGCACCTCCAGCTTGACCAGGTCCCAGCCGCCCGCCTCCCGCGCCAGCCTCAGGGTGCGGACCGCGTCCTCCCCGGTGAAACAGCCGGCTGTATTGGGCAGAAAGGTGAACCGGTCTGGCTTCAGATAATCGACCAGCATCGCCTGGGACGGATCGCTGAGGTTCACCCGGCGCAGGGCCACGGTGACGATGTCGGCGCCCGCAGCCTCGGCCGCCGCCGCGTTCTGGGCATAGTCGGCGTATTTGCCTGTGCCCACGATCAGGCGCGAGTCGAAGCTGCGCCCGGCGACGGTCCAGCAATCGTTCGGGGAATCGGCGGTCGGTGCAACGAAGGGAGCGTTCATCGCCTTAATCTAGGCCTACGCGCTGGGGAACGGAACCCGCTCACCCGCCGCCGACGAACTGGACCAGCTCGATCCGGTCGCCGTCCTCCAGCGCCGTCCCGGCATGCAGCGACCGGGGCACAATGGCCAGGTTACGCTCGACGGCGACCTTGCGAACGTCGAATCCGAGCTCCTCGACCAGCGCCAGCACCGTCCGCGCGGCCACTTCCCGCGTATCTCCGTTGACTTGAATGCGCATGTCGTTACGTCAACCTGACCTTTCCGGCGCAACCTCGACTTTGACGAGCGACGCCGTTCCGCTAAAAGGCCCGCCCACCGAAGCGGCGAACCACTCTCATTGGCCCCGTCGCCAACCCATCCGGAGCGAATGCCCGAAACCCCCGTCCTCTACGTCCTGAACGGCCCCAACCTCAACCTTCTGGGGGTGCGGGAGCCGCACATCTATGGGCGCGAGACCCTGGCCGACGTCCAGGCCCTGTGCGAGACGGCCGCTGAAGGCGCGAGGGTGTTCTTCCGCCAGTCGAATCACGAAGGCGAACTCGTCGACTGGATCCAGGAAGCGCGCACGGAAGCTGTGGCGCTCGTCATCAATCCGGCGGCCTACAGCCACACCTCCATCGCCCTGCTGGACGCGCTCAAGGCCCTGACGATCCCGGTCGTCGAGTGCCACCTGTCCAATCCGGCGGCCCGCGAGGAATTTCGACGTCACTCCTACGTCTCGCTGGCGGCCACGGGCATCGTCTCAGGCTTCGGCGCCCATTCCTACGAACTGGCCGTCAAGGCCGCCCTCCGGCTGGCGCGGGAACGCTCCGCATCGCCTGCCCGTTGAACCCAGACCACAAGGCATAGCTCTCATGGCGACCGACAAGAAACTGGATAACGAGCCCTCGGTGGAGATCGACACCACGCTGGTCCGCCAGCTGGCCGACATTCTCAACGACACCTCGCTGACCGAGATCGAGGTTGAGCGTGGCGAGCTGCGCATCCGCGTCGCCCGCGAAATCACCGCCGCCCCGGTGATGCAGTACGCGTCGGCTCCGGCCTACGCCCCGCAGGCCGCCGCAGCGCCTGCGGCCAGCGCCGCGCCTCTGTCCATGCCGTCGGACCCGGCCACGATCGTCGCCAAGTCGGGCGAGCAGGTGAAGTCGCCGATGGTCGGCACCGTCTATCTGCAGGCCTCGCCCGAGGCCCCGCCGTTCGCCAAGGTCGGCGACAAGGTCAAGAAGGGTCAGACCCTGCTGATCGTCGAGGCCATGAAGACGATGAACCCGATCCAGTCTCCACGCGACGGCGTCGTGCAGGAGATCCTGGTCGGCGACGCCCAGCCCGTCGAGTTCGGCGAACCTCTCGTCGTCCTCGAGGCCTGATCCCGTGTTCACCAAAGTCCTCATCGCCAACCGCGGCGAGATCGCGCTGCGTATCCACCGCGCGTGCAAGGAGATGGGCATCTCCACCGTCGCCGTGCACTCGGAAGCCGACCGCGGCGCCATGTGGGTGCGGCTGGCGGACGAAAGCGTCTGCATCGGCCCGGCCCCGGCCGCGAAATCCTATCTGAACATCCCGTCGATCATCGCGGCCGCCGAGATCACCGGCGCCCAGGCGATCCACCCGGGCTACGGCTTCCTGTCCGAGAACGCCCGCTTCGCCGAGATCGTCGAGGCTCACGGCATGACCTTCATCGGTCCAAAGCCCGAGCACATCCGGGTCATGGGCGACAAGATCAGCGCCAAGCAGACGGTGCTGGAAGCCGGCATCCCCTGCGTGCCCGGCTCGGCCGGCGAGGTCGAGACGATCGAGGCCGCCATCGAGGCGTCGAAGTCGATCGGCTTCCCGCTGATCGTCAAGGCGGCGGCGGGCGGCGGCGGACGCGGCATGAAGGTCGCCCTGACCGCCGAAGATCTCGTCGAGGCCGTCCAGACCGCCCAGACCGAGGCCAAGGCCGCCTTCGGCAACGGCGCGGTCTACATGGAGCGCTACCTTCAGAAGCCCCGCCACATCGAGATCCAGGTCGTGGCCGACAGCCACGGCAACGTCGTCCACCTGGGAGAACGCGACTGCTCGTTGCAGCGTCGTCACCAGAAGGTGCTGGAAGAGGCCCCGTCGCCCGCCCTGTCGGCCGCCGAACGCATCCAGATCGGCGAGGTCGTCAACAAGGCGATTGGCAAGATCGGCTACCTCGGCGTCGGCACCATCGAGTTCCTGTGGGAGGACGGCGAGTTCTTCTTCATCGAGATGAACACCCGGCTGCAGGTCGAACACCCGGTCACCGAGGCCGTCACCGGCGTCGACCTGGTCCGCGAACAGATCCGTATCGCCGCCGGCCTGCCGCTCTCGTTCACGCAAGACGATATCCACTTCGAGGGCCACGCCATCGAGGTCCGGATCAACGCCGAAAACTCGGAAACCTTCGCCCCCTCGCCCGGCACGGTCACCGACTTCCACGCCCCCGGCGGCCTCGGCGTGCGGCTGGATAGCGCCATCTACGCCGGCTATTCGATCCCGCCCTACTACGACAGCCTGATCGGCAAACTGATCGTCCACGGACGCGACCGCGCCGAGTGCGTCGCCCGGCTCAAGCGCAGCCTGAACGAGATGGTCATCGGCGGCATCGACACGACCATTCCCCTGTTCCAGAAGCTGTTGAACGAGCCCGACATCCTGTCCGGTGACTACGACATCCACTGGCTGGAGAACTGGGCCAGGCGTCAAAAGACCGACGCCTGACGTGACCGATCCGGCGGCCAGCGCATTCACGCCGCCGGATCCGTTCGACGCCCACGCCCTGTTGCAGTGCTATGCCCACGGCGTCTTTCCGATGGGCGAGGACCGGGACGACCCGCGCGTCTATCTGGTCGAGCCCGAGCAGCGGGGCGTTATCCCGCTCGACTGCTTCCACATTCCCGCCCGTCTGCGCCGCACGATCCGCAGCGAACCGTTCGTCGTGCGCGTCGATACGGCCTTCGACGCGGTCCTACATGCCTGCGCCGCATCGGGGCCAGGGCGAGAGGACACCTGGATCAACGACCCGATCATGGGCCTGTATCTCGATCTGCATATGCGGGGTCACGCCCACAGCATCGAATGCTGGAGAGACGAGGTCCTGGTCGGCGGCCTCTACGGCGTCACCCTGGGCGGCGCCTTCTTCGGCGAGAGCATGTTCAGCAGTACCACAGACGCCTCCAAGGTCGCGCTCGTCCATCTGGTGGCGCGGCTTCGGCTCGGCGGCTGGCGACTGCTCGACGCCCAGTTCCGCACGCCGCATCTGGATCAGTTCGGTCTGCTGGAAATCCCGCAGCGCGCCTATCTGAAACGCCTGGCCGACGCCTTGCCCGCGATCCCGGACTCGTCCGCCCTCACCCGGCCGCTGTCAGGCACGGAGGCCGTGACCTATGCCTTGCAGCCCACGACCCAGGCATCATAGATCGGGTGTTGCAGTCCGCTGATGGCCGGGCTCGACGAGAACATCCAGCCCCGGAAGATCTGGCGCGCCGCGGCGCCGGCTGCCTTCGGCTGCAGAGTCACATCGACATAGGCGATAGCGTCCGAGACCAGTTCGTTCTCCGCCGAAACCTCGCAGGCGCGGGCGGTGAAGATCAGCGCCTGGTTGAAGCGTACCGGGCGACCGCCGACCTCGACCTCGAACCGCATGCTTTCGGCCGTGATCTTGTCGATCGCCTCGATGATGGCGACGCGGCGACGCTGGCGCGGGAGAACGGTATCGGCGGCCAGGCGTTTCGCCTTGTCCACTTCAGACTCGGCGTCCTCGTCTTCCTTGTCCGCATCGGCGTCCGCCGCCTCGGCGTCGGCCTCATCCCCTTGCAGGGCGGCCGTCTCGATCTGAATCGCGGGCGTCGGCGGGGTGATGGCGATGGGCACGGCCGGGGCGGGGTCGCCGGCGGGCGCCGTCTCTTCCGTCGGCGCGGTCGATCTCAGGACGTCGCCGATGGAATCGGGCGCCGGGGTCGCATCCTGGGCCGGCGCATTCTGCCAGCCGCCCGCGACCACGCCGCCCGACACGGCCAGTCCGACGACCGCCGTACTGATCAGCAGGATGCGAGCGCGGTTCATTCGGGCTTCCAGGCCTCGTAGTCGCCGGCCGCTGCCGGGCGCACGCCCTCCTCCAGCAGTGACCCTTGAGGATGCCAGGCCAGCGGCGTTCCGGTCATGTTGGGGCGGTGATCCAGTTCCCAGCGACGGCGCGGCAAAGGTGCCTCGGTCGGCGGCTCATCGAAAGTATAGTGCAGCCAGCCGTGCCAGTCAGGCGTCACCTTCGACGCCTCGGCGTAGCCGTCGTAAACGACCCAGCGGCGCTTGCGGCCGTCGTAGCTGACGTTGTCGCGCGACTGATAATAACGGTTGCCGTTCTCGTCGGTCCCGATCAGTTCGCCGCGCTTGGCGATGGTGAAGAGGGTGCCGATCGTCGCGCCGGACGTCCAACCGAAGATTCTGCCGAGCACGAGGCGATTCCAGTCCAGATTCGGATCGGCGGGAGCCCCGATCCACTCACCCGATCATAGAAACCGGCCGCGTCCGCGTCCAGCGTCCAACCCAAATCACATGGAGCAACATCTTGGGGGTAACCTCGCCTCAACCCGCTACATCTATTGCGGCGACCGTGCGGAGCGCCCTAGGCTGGGGAACCGATCCAGTCCGGGCCTGCGAATGCGTTTCACCCCCTTCCTGACCGACCTGTCCGCCTCCGTCGTGTGCGAAGCGCGCGAGATCGAGCGCGCTGACCGGGTTATCAGGGTGCTGGCCCCCGCCGGCTGGAGCGACGCCAGGGTCGAGTCGTGGCTGGACTGGTACGACCAGTCGCCCGATGACTGGCCCCGCCTCGAGGGGGCGCCGACCCGCACCGCGGCCGCCGGACCGCCCGTCCTGGACGGCGCACTGGATCGCTGGGCCGCCCGCCTCGCCGCCTGGGGCCGCTCCACCGGCATATTCCCGTCCGCGATCGCTGCCGACACCTTCGCTTCGGAACTGGTCGCCAGCGTCATTCTGGGGCTGGCCGCGCCGTCCTCAGTCCTGGCTGAGGGCGCGCGGACTCCCCCTGCAGCCGAGGATCAGCCCGGTCCGACGCGCAACGCGACCGTCTTCGATCTCGGCGACGCCGGGGTGCGCGCGCGATTCGAAAGCGACACGGCGCGGCGGCGCACCGCGCGCGTCACCGCCCACGCCCTGTCCGGGGTCACCCGCACCCTGCGGGCCGTGACTGACGCGGTCAGGCGTTGCGACGGCCCGGCGTCGGTATGCTCCGACCCCGCCGCCAACCCGGTCCTGGGCCGCGCCGCCCTCGCCGCCCGCCGGGCCGGCGCCGACGACACGGCCATCCTGGACGCCATCGCCGGACGGATGTTCTCCGCGCCAGAGCCCGAGCCGTTGAAACAGACGCGGGTCGTCGCGGTATCCGATCCCGACTCACCGATGGATGCCCCGCTGCGCGCCGCCGCCGACGGCTGCCTCGCCGATGACCTCGTCGTGGCCTTCTCCGTGCGCGACGCGGAGGCCGCTGCAGATCTGGCCATCGCTCCGGGCTGCGCAATCGCCCTGCCCGCTGTGGCGGCCGCCGTGCCGGACATGATCGCAGGCCTGGACGCCCTCGCACGGCTGTGGACGACGGCGCTGGAGATCGAGGTCGCCTGCGGCTTCGCTCCGGACGGGCGTCTGGCCCGACGGCGTCACGCCGTGCGTCCCGTGGTCCTGACGCTGGTGGGCGGGCTCGACTGGCTGGCCTCCCAGGCCGCCGGAGCGATCAACGAGACCGAGTTCGTGGCCGCCTCCAGCCTGCTGGCGGCGTCAGCCTCCCTGGCCTCCAGCGAACTGGCCGAGACCCTGCGCCCCGCCGCCGACTGGCCCGTCGCCGCCGAGGCCATCCTGGCCGCCCTTGCGGCGCGCGAGGCGCGCCTCGCCGACCTGACGAGCGATCTGGGGCGGGCCGCGGCCCTGCGTACCGCCCAGGCCCATGCCGCCGCGAGCGCGTCCGGTCGCCGCCAGTGCCTCATCGCCACCCTGGCGTCGGACGCGGAGCGGGATTTGCGGCTGGGCGTCGCCCCCCTGTCCGGTCTCGAAGTCTTCCAGACCCGCGACGGCGAGATCGTTCGCCGCCTGCATCCGACGCTGGCCGCCGCCATCGCGGCCCAAGGCGGCGACGTGGAGGGCGCCGAGCGCTGGCTACTGGGCCGTCGGACGTTGGGGGACTCGCCGGCCCTCGGCCATGCCGAACTCTCGGCGAAAGGGTTCACAGAATTGGAGCTGGAAGCCGTCGAGACGGCTCTGACCCATGTCGAGCGGCTCGAAGACGCCTTTAGACCGCCGACGCTGGAAGCCGGCTTCATCCGCGACGTCCTGGGCATCGATCAGAAGACCCTGATTCAAGGCGGACTGCTGGCCCAGCTGGCGTCCCCCGATGAAATCGCGGCGGCGACGGAGCATGTGTTCGGGCATCAGGACCTGTCCGCCTGGCCCAGCACGCCCATGCGACTGAAGACCGTTCTCGCTGACCTCGATGGCGCGGCCGCCGCCCTCATCCGCGCGGCGGAGCCGTCAAGCGACGTCGCGGACATGACATCGGTGGAGCTGCCCAGCCGGGCGGGCATCGGCGCCGCCATGGCGATGCTGACCCAGGCCGCATCCGAGGGCCGCCGCGCGATTCGTCTGTCCCGCCGTCAGGCAGCGAACCAGCCCCTGCTTCTGCTGCCGGATGTCGAACCGGCCCGGCGCGCGCCGGAACCCGCTCCCTCGCCCCGTCCCGCCAAGACCGAGCGGGTGGTCGAACGGGTCATCGAGCGCGTCCGCACTCGCCGCAAACTCCCCGACCGCCGCAAGGGCTATATCCAGAAGGCCGCTGTCGGGGGCCACAAGGTCTATATCCACACCGGCGAATACGAGGACGGCGAGCTCGGCGAGATCTTCATCGACATGCACAAGGAAGGCGCCGCCTTCCGCAGCCTGATGAACAATTTCGCCATAGCGGTCTCGATCGGGCTGCAATACGGCGTGCCGCTGGACGAGTTCGTCGACGCCTTCGTCCTGACGCGGTTCGAGCCGGCCGGGCGGGTTACCGGCAACGATTCGATCGGCTCGGCGACCTCGATCCTCGACTACATCTTCCGCGAACTGGGCGTCAGCTACCTGGATCGGCACGAGCTGGCCAACGCCGACGCCGAGCCCCTGGACGCCGACGGTTTGGGCTCTGGCAAGGCCGACGAACTGGTCCCGGCGGCCCGTTTCATCTCCAAGGGCTTCGCGCGGGGCGCCACGCCTGACAATCTGGTCGTCCTGCCCTTCGGCCGCCGCACCGAGGCGCCCGTCGTCAGCGGCGACCACAGCGAGGCCGATGCCTGCCCCGCCTGCGGCGACTTCACCCTGCAACAGCGTGGGGCGGCCTGGATCTGCGACACCTGCGGGATCGCGCCCCAGATGCGTGGATAGGCGCAAATGTCCGGGTTCAGTTGCCCGCTCCGCGTCCGCTGGGGCGAGGTCGATGCCCAGGGCGTCGTCTTCAATCCCAACTATTTCGCCTATGCCGACGTCGCCGCGACCGAATTCTTCCGCGCCGCCGGGGTGATGACCGACGACCATCCCGACATGGCCCAGAGCTATGTCGTCGACGCGCGGGCCAGCTTTCGCAGTTCGGCCCGGTTCGACGACCTTCTGGACATGGAGGTCTCCCTGCCCCGTATCGGTCGCTCCAGCTATGAGCTTCGCGTCGATATCCGGCGTGACGGCCAGATCCTGACCGAGGTCTCGTTGACCTATGTCCGCGCCCTGGAGAGCAGATCCGAACCGCTCTCCGACGCCTATCGCGCCATGCTCGCCCGCGTGGCTGCTCCCGACCGAGCTCGGTTCAACAGATCGTAAGCACCTGTGCGCTAACCACAGGGCGACGACTGCCGCCGGTTCGCCGGCTTCGGAGCACGACCGCCGTGAAACGCCTGATCCTCGCCGCCGCCCTGACCCTTATCGCCGCCCCGGCCCTTGCCCAGAACGCTGGCCAGATCGCTCGTGTGCGCGGCGGCGCCAGCTGTTCCGGCTGCAATCTGTTCCAGGGCGACTTCTCGGGGCTGGAGGCGCGCGGCCTGAACCTCAGCGGCTCCCGGCTGCGCCAGGCGGACCTGAGCCTGGCGGTGATGAACCGCACCCGGTTCTCCAGCGCCGATCTGCGCGATGTAGAGGCCTATGGCGGCGTCTTCTCCAGTTCGAACTTCAACCGCGCCGATCTGACCAACGCCAGCTTCGTCGGCGCCTACCTGGAGGGGGCAAGCTTTTCGGGCGCGACCCTGACAGGGACCAACTTCTCCGGCGCCCGGCTGGCGCGCGCCACGGGCCTGATCCAAAGCCAGCTGAACCGGGCCTGCGGCGACGCCGCGACCTCCCTGCCCGGAAGCCTGCGCATTCCCGCCTGCTGAAGACCTCTATCCTTACCGCGATTTAAGTAGGGTTTCGCGTGATCAGGGATCATCTAGAGGGCGTGAATCAAGCCTTGGTCTTCTCCCGCCGTTTTTCCACCGCCTTGTCGGCCCTGGCGCTCTTCGCCGGCCTCTCGGCGCTCGCGGCGCCGGCCGCGGCCGAAGTGAGCCTGCCGTTCCAGGACCGCGACGTAACCCGGATGATCTCACTGGGGGGGGCCTGCCACCGCTGCGAACTGTCGGGCCGCAACCTGGCCGGCGCGACCTTCACCGGCGCCAGCTTCATCAGCGCGACCCTGGTCGGAGCGGATCTGCGTGGCGCCGAACTGGTCGGCTCAAACTTCTCGAACAGCGACTTCACCGACGCAAACATGACCGGTGTGCAGATTCAGGGATCGAACTTCGGCGGCGCGGTCTTCATCAACGCCAATATCAGCGGAGCGGAGGCCCAGGGCGCCGTCTTCAGCCGCGCTGATCTCAGCCGGGCCAACCTGTCGGGCGCCGAACTCATGGGCGCGAACATGAACGGCGCGGTGCTGTCAGGGACCAATCTGTCCAACGCCGAGCTGTTCGGCACCACCCTGGCCAACGTCAGTGCACGTGGAGCCTCCTTCGCCAACGCAGAGCTGAACGCCGCCAACATGGCCAACGGCGACTTCAGCGCCGCCAACTTCAGCAACGCCCAGCTGGACGGAGCCCGCCTGTCCCAGGGGACCTTCGGCCGGGCCCGTTTCACCGACGCCTCGATGCGCCGCGCCGACATCCGGGGCGCCGACCTGTCGAGCGCCCGGGGCCTGACCCAGGCCCAGATCGCGCAGGCCTGCGGCGACTCCTCGACCCGCCTGCCGAACGGTCTCAGCGTCCGGAGCTGCGGCTCCCGGGTCATGATCCGGACGCCTGCGCCGCCGGTCCCGCCCGCGCCTCCGGCGGCGCCCTCGCCGCGCCGCAACTTCGCCAGCGCCGACCACTGATCGCGGCGGCCGTCGAAGCCGCCGCTCTGTGGGCGGAAGCCCTACTTCAGCGGCAGGCTCTGGCGGATGTGCAGTTCCTTGTACTGACGGTCCTGCGCCTCGGCCGGGGCGCTCATCAGCAGATCCTGCCCCTGCTGGTTGAGCGGGAAGGCGATGACCTCACGGATGGCGACCTGGTTGGCGAGCAGCATGACGATGCGGTCGATGCCGGGAGCCAGACCGCCGTGCGGCGGCGCGCCGTAGCGGAAGGCGTTCAGCATGCCGCCGAACTGCTCCTCGACCACCGAGGCATCGTAGCCGGCGATTTCGAAGGCCTTGAGCATGATCTCGGCCTTGTGGTTCCGGATCGCGCCCGAGCACAGCTCATAGCCGTTGCAGACGATATCATACTGATAGGCGCGGATGGTCAGCGGGTCCTGGGTTTCGAGAGCCTCCAGCCCGCCCTGCGGCATCGAGAAGGGGTTGTGCGAGAAGTCGACCTTCTTCTCTTCCTCGGACCATTCGAACATCGGGAAGTCGACGATCCAGCAGAACTTGAACTGCGCCTCGTCGACCAGCTTCAGCTCGGTGGCGACGCGGGTGCGGGCCAGACCGGCGAATTTGGCGAAGACCGACGGCAGACCGGCGGCGAAGAAGGCGGCGTCGCCCTTGCCGAGACCCAGCGCAGCCATCAACGCGTCGGTGGCCTCGCCGAGGTTCTTGGCGATCGGGCCGCCCCAGGCGTTGTTGTCATCCGACCAGAAGATGTAGCCGAGGCCGGGCTGCCCTTCGCCCTGGGCCCAGGAGTTCATGCGGTCGCAGAAGGCGCGCGAGCCGCCGGTCGGGGCCGGGATGGCCCAGACGGCGTTCTTGGGGTCGGCGCCGAGGATCTTGTTGAACAGGCCGAAGCCGCCGTCGCGGAAATGCTCGGAAACGTCCTGCATCTTGATCGGGTTGCGGGTGTCCGGCTTGTCCGTGCCGTACCACTTCATCGACTGTTCGTAGGTCAGGCGCTCGAAGCCGGCGTGCTCCAGCGTCTGGCCGAAGTCGTTGGTGAAGGTGTGCGACGCGCTGATCGGCGAGACCGGCTTGCCGTCGGCGAACTCCTCGAACACGCCGTGCATGACGGGTTCTATCGCTGCAAAAACATCCTCTTGCGTGACAAAGCTCATCTCGACGTCGAGCTGGTAGAATTCCAGCGAACGGTCGGCGCGCAGGTCCTCGTCGCGGAAGCAGGGGGCGATCTGGAAATAGCGGTCGAAGCCCGAGACCATCAGCAACTGCTTAAACTGCTGCGGGGCCTGCGGGAGCGCATAGAACTTGCCCGGGTGCAGACGCGACGGCACGAGGAAATCGCGCGCGCCTTCGGGGCTGGAGGCCGTCAGGATCGGGGTCTGATATTCGAGGAAGCCCTGACCGACCATGCGCTGGCGGATCGAGGAGATCACGCGGCTGCGGAGCACGATGTTCTTGTGCAGGGTCTCGCGGCGAAGGTCGAGATAGCGGTGCTTGAGGCGGATTTCCTCGGGGTATTCCGGCTCGCCGAAGACCGGCAGCGGCAGTTCGGCGGCCTCGGACAGGATCTCGACGCCCGTGACGCGCAGCTCGATCTCGCCGGTCGGCAGGTTCGGGTTCACCACCGAGGCGTCGCGGGCGACCACTTCACCGTCCACGCGGATCACGCTTTCGGCACGCACGCGCTCAACGGCTTCAAAGCCCGGGGTCTCGGGGTGGAAGACCAGCTGGGTCAGGCCGTAGTGGTCGCGCAGGTCGATGAACAGCAGACCGCCGTGGTCGCGCTTGCGATGCACCCAGCCGGACAGACGCACATCGGAGCCCGCGTCCGAAGACCGGAGGGCGCCGCAGGTGTGGGAGCGATAGGCGTGCATGTCGGACATCGGGGGGAAATCGTCTGAATCGGCCGCGAAACGGCGGGAATTGGAAGCGGCGTAAGGCGCATCCGCGCCCCCGAAAGTCAAGGTCGGACGCCGGTTTCGGGCCCCGCGCGACTCCAAAAACGGAGTCGATAGAGTCGACAGAGTCTACACGTTCGCGGCCGACGTCCGAGCCAGCCCCGTAGTCTATACCCGCAGACCGCCAAGGCGCGGACGAGAGGCCTCGATGCCCGCCCGCCGGGAAGAGGCGCTTTCCAGAGCGTCGAATGACTTTTTATGTTTGACGTCAGAAGCGGTCGCAGCGGTCCACAGGGCCGGATCGTCTGTCCACGTCGCAAGACAATCCCGTATCAGGACAATCCGGGCGATCTGCTATGGTGAAGCCATGTCGGTGCGCCGTCCCCTTCGCGAACAGCTCAGACTGCCCCTGACCCGGGAGGCGTCGCATGGCGCGATGGCCTTTGTGCGCTCGGCGTCCAACGCCTTTGCTGTCGATGCGCTCGCTGCCTGGCCGGACAGCGCGGGTCAGGTCATGGCCATCTGCGGTCCCGCCGGATGCGGCAAGAGCCATCTGGCCGCCCGCTGGGCTGAACGGGTCGGCGCCATCCCCCTGAACGGGGCCGAGGCGGCGCTGGCCGATCCGCTCGAGCTGGAGGGCCGCCCTGTCCTGCTCGACATCGCCCAGGACGCCGACGACGAGACCCTGTTCCACCTGATCAACCTCGCCCAGCACGACGGCGGCGCCCTGTTGATGGTCTCGCGGCCATCGCCGCGACGCTGGGATGTGGCGGTGCCGGATCTGCGGTCGCGGCTCGATGCCGTGCGGGTGGTGGCGATGGAGGCGCCGGACGACAACGTCCTGTCAGCCATCCTGACCGCCCGTTTCGCCGAACACAGCATCACGCCGGGTGAAGGCGTGATCGACTACCTGGTCAGACGCATCGACCGGTCGGCAGCCGCCGTCGCCGACGTGGTCGACCGGCTGGATGCGGAGCACAGGCCGGTCACGCGGACATTGGCGCGGCAGGTGCTGGAACTCTCGTCTCCGTCATCCTTGGACGAAGCGTAGCGGAGATCCGAGCAGGATCGAGGGTGGGGGCGAGGATGACGGAGAGTTATGGGAAGGGTTGCAGCCGTAACAATCGCGCCCCACAACCGGCCCATGTCCGACGCCGCCATTGCCGACGCCACCCGGGGCGAGGAAGTCCCCTCTTCCCGAGCGCCCCAGCTGCACCTGGACGAGGCCCTGATGGCCTCGCCCACACGGTTCTTCAATCGCGAGATCAGCTGGCTGGCCTTCAACGCGCGGGTTCTGGAAGAAGCCGCGAACCCCAGCCACCCGCTGCTGGAACGGCTGCGGTTCCTGTCGATCTCGGCCAATAACCTCGACGAGTTCTTCATGACCCGCGTCGCCGGTCTGAAGGGTCAGGTGCGCGAACGGGTGCGGGTGCTCTCCGCCGATGGCCTGACGGCCGCCGAACAGCTGGAAAAGGTCAACGTCGCCGCCGGCGAGCTGATGGACGAACAGCAGGAACGCTGGCGCCAACTGCGCAAGGAATTGACCGGGGCCGGGATCGAGGTTGTTCAGCCAGGCAAGATCACCAAGACGGACAAGGAACGGCTTGAGCCCGAATTCCTGAACCAGCTTTTCGCCGTGCTGACGCCGCTGGCCATAGACCCGGCGCACCCCTTCCCCTTCTTGCCCAACCTCGGCTTTTCCCTGGCGCTGAAGCTGCGCCGGAACCGGGACAACAAGACGCTCTATGCGCTGGTGCCCGTGCCGACCCAGGTGCGGCGCTTCTGGGAACTGACCGGCGACGGGCGGTCGGTGAAGGGGCGCAGGCGGTTCATCTCGCTCGAAAATGTCTTGCTGCTGTTCATCGAGCACCTGTTTCCGGGCCATGAGGTGCTCGAGAAAGGCGTGCTGCGCCTGATCCGCGACTCGGACATCGAGATCGAGGAAGAGGCCGAGGATCTGGTGCTGGAGTTCGAGGAGGCGCTGAAGCAGCGTCGTCTGGGGTCCGTCGTGAGGGTAAAGATCGAGGCGTCGATGCCGGCCGATCTGCGCGATTTTATCATCGGCGAACTGGAGGCCGCGCCCCAGGATGTCGTTCTGGTCGACGGCATGCTGGGCCTGGCGCAGATGGGCGAACTGATCCCCTCCGGCCACCCGGACCTGAAGTTCCCAGGCTATGAGCCCCGCTATCCGGAACGGGTTCGCGACCAGGGCGGCGACGTTTTCGCCGCGGTACGCGAGAAGGACATCCTCATCCACCACCCGTTCGAGAGCTTCGATGTGGTGGTGCAGTTCCTGCGTCAGGCGGCGCGCGACCCCAACGTCATCGCCATCAAGCAGACGCTCTATCGCACCTCCAAGGACAGCCCGATCGTAGCAGCCCTGATCGAGGCGGCCGAGAACGGCAAGAACGTCGTGGCCCTGGTCGAGATCAAGGCCCGGTTCGACGAGGAGGCCAACCTGCGCTGGGCCCGCGCCATGGAGCGGGCCGGGGTCCACGTCGTCTTCGGCTTCGTCGAATACAAGACCCACGCCAAGCTCAGTGTCGTCGTGCGGCGCGAGGGCGATGCGCTGAAGACCTACTGTCACTTCGGCACCGGCAACTATCACCCGATCACGGCCAAGATTTACACCGACCTCAGTCTGTTCTCCTCCGATCCCGTGCTGGCCCGCGATGCGTCGCGGGTGTTCAACTACATCACCGGCTATGCCCAGCCCGAGGATCTGGAAGCGCTGGTCGTCTCGCCCCTCAACATGAAATCGACCCTGATCGAGCTGATCGGCAAGGAGATGTCGGCGGCGGCCAAGGGCAAGCCGGCGGCCATCTGGGTCAAGCTCAACGCCCTGGTCGATCCCGAGATCATCGATGCTCTGTACCGCGCCAGCCAGTGGGGCGTGCGGATCGAACTGGTCGTGCGCGGCATCTGCTGCCTGCGTCCCGGCGTACCGGGGCTGTCCGAGAACATCCGAGTCAAGTCGATCGTCGGGCGGTTCCTGGAACACAGCCGCATCATCTGTTTCGCCAACGGCAAGGACCTGCCGCACGACAAGGCAAAGCTGTTCATTTCCTCGGCCGACTGGATGACCCGCAATCTCGACCGGCGCGTCGAGATCATGACGCCAGTGTTCAACGCCACGGTCCACGACCAGGTGCTGGACCAGATCATGGTCGCCAACCTGAAGGACGACGCCCAGAGCTGGGTTCTGGGCGCCGACGGCGGCTACACCAGGGTCACGCCGGCCGATCCGGCTCGGCCCTTCTCGGCCCACAAATACTTCATGACCAACCCCAGCCTCTCGGGCCGGGGCCGAAAGGTGAAGACCCGGCCGGAAGCGCTGCGCTACGATCGGCCCGGTCAGTGAACGCACTCTATGCGACGCCGCGCGAGGCGGCGGTGATCGACATCGGCTCGAACTCCGTCCGCATGGTGCTGTACCGGCTGGAAGGCCGCGCCATCTGGACCGTGTTCAACGAAAAGGTCCAGGCCGGCCTCGGCCGCGACCTGCCGGAGACCGGCAAACTGTCGCCGGCGGGCGTCGAGTTGGCGATGACGACGCTGCGCCGGTTCGCGGCCGTGCTGGAGGGGGTGCGTCCCGCCTACACCTTCGTCGCCGCCACCGCCGCCGTGCGCGAGGCCGCAGACGGCCCGGAGTTCTGCGACCGCGTCGCCGCCACGACGGGCCTGCGCGTCCGTGTCCTGACCGGCGAGGAGGAGGCGAAATACGCCGCCCTGGGCGTCCTCGCCGGAGAGCCGCGCTCGACAGGCGTCGCCGCCGACATGGGCGGGTCCAGCCTGGAGCTTATCAAGGTCGGCGACGGGACCGCGTCGTCAGGCATCACCCTGCCGCTCGGGCCATTCAGCCTGGCCGATCCGAAGGGGTTCGACGCCGGGCGACTGCGCGCCACGATCGCGGAACGGCTGAGACCGGCGGCGAAACGATTCGCCGCCGACGAACTCCATGCCGTGGGCGGCGGCTGGCGCTCTCTGGCCCAGTTGCACATGGAGATGAGCGGCTATCCGCTCCGCATCGTCCACCAGTACGCGATGAGCGCCGAAGACGCGCGCGGGGTGGCCCGACTGGTGGCTCAACAATCGAAGGCCTCGCTCGACCGCCTCCCGGGCGTCTCAAAACGCCGCGCCGAGACCCTGCCCTACGCCGCCCTGGTGCTGGAGGGACTGATCGATACCCTGGGACTGAAGACCCTCACCTTCTCCGCCTGGGGTCTGCGCGAAGGCCTGCTCTACGAGACGCTGGATCAGGACGAGGCCCCCGCCGATCCGCTGATCGCCGGAGCCGCCGCCCTGGGCGCGCGCCAGGGCATTTCGCCGGCCATGCCGGCCGCCCTTAACGCCTGGCTCGCCGATGTCATCGCCGCCTTGCCCGTGGCCTTCGACCGCGAACGCGACGCCGTCCTGGCGGCCGCAGCCTGCCGCCTCGCTGACCTCGGGGCCCGGCTGCATCCCGATCACCGGCTGGAACTGGTGTTCGATCAGGTGCTGCGCGCGCCGATCCCGGGCCAGACCCACCCCGAGCGCGTGTGGCTCGCCTGCGCCCTGAACGGTCGCTACGGCGGCGGGGCCTCGACGCCCGCGCCGGCTGCCGTCACCCGCCTTCTCAGCGATGACGCGCGGGTCAGCGCCCGGGCCCTGGGCCTGGCCATGCGGCTGGGCTGCGACCTGTCGGGCCGCTCGCCCCAATTACTGGCCAACGCCTCGGTGACCGTAAAGAACGGCGCGCTGAAGCTGACCGCGTCGCCCGGCTATGCCGACGTGCTGCTGGGCGAACAGACCCGTCGCCGCGCCAAGGCCCTGGCCGAGGCCATGGGGCTGAAGCTGGAGATCTGAACGGGCGGCCTATTCGATCTCGACGACCTCGACCCGGGCCCCGTTCAGGACCAGGGCGATCTCGCCGCGCTTGAGTTTGAGCGCATCCTCGCCGAACAGCTGACGCCGCCAGCCGGTCAGGGCGTCGACCCCGGCATTGTCGTCGATGGCGATCCGCTCCAGGTCGGCGACATTGGCGATCAGCTTGGACGCCACGCCGGCATTGTCGCTCTTGGCCTTCAGCAGCACCTTGAGCAGTTCGACAACCGAGGGCGGAGCCGGCTGGTTGTGGGCCGGGCGATCCAGCTTGGGCGCATGGGCCTCCGGATCGGCCATGACCCGCTTCAGCTCTTCCGTCAGTTCGAGGCCCAGGCGCGAGCCGCCGAAGCCCTTGGGCACGGAGCGCAGGCGGTTGAAGGCCTCGACGTCCATCGGGGCCTGGGTCGCGATCTCGTCGATCGCCTCGTCCTTGAGGATACGGCCGCGCGGCTGGTCGCGATCCTGCGCCGCCTTCTCGCGCCACACCGCCGTGGCCTTGAAGGCCGCGAGGTATTTCGCGTTGTACTTCTTGGGTTTCAGCCGCTTCCAGGCCTTCTCCGGATCGGTGTCGTAGAGGGCCGGATCGACCAGATCCTCCATCTCCGAGGTCACCCAGTCGAGCCGGCCGTCCTTCTCCAGCCGATCGCGCAGCTTGGGATACAGGGCCGCCAGATGGGTTACGTCGCCGATCGCATAGGTCAGCTGGGCGTCGGAAAGGGGCCGACGCGACCAGTCGGTAAACCGGCTGCCCTTGTCGAGGTCGATGCGCAGCATCTGGCGGACCAGCCCGTCATAAGCGACCTGATCGCCGAACCCGGCCGCCATCGCGGCGACCTGGGTGTCGAACATCGGCCTGGGCATGGCGCCCAGCTTGACGAAGATTTCCGTGTCCTGCCTCGCGGCGTGGAAGACCTTCACGATCTTCGGATCGCGCAGGATGTCCAGGAACGGCCCCAGGTCCAGGCCCTCGGCCAGCGGATCGATGATGGCCTCATGCTCCGGCGTGGCGGCTTGGATCAGGCACAGCTTGGGCCAGTAGGTCGTTTCCCGCATGAACTCGGTATCGACCGCGATGAACGGAGCGTGGGCGACGGCCGCGCAGAACTGAACCAGCGCGTCATTAGTGGTGATCGGCGTCATTGAAATGCTATAGCCCCCCGCGACGCGGTCGTGGCAAGAGCCGCGACCATATTTCCGCACCGATTCCAGGCCCGTGAGCGATGAGCGACAATAAAGACCCATTGCCGAACGGCCTGACCTACGCCGATGCAGGGGTCGATATCGACGCCGGCGACATGCTGGTCGAGCATATCAAGCCCTTGGCCAAATCCACAGCCCGCCCCGGTTCGGAGCCCTCGCTGGGCGGATTCGGAGCCCTGTTCGACCTGAAGGCGGCCGGGTTCGTCGACCCGTTGATCGTCGCCACAACCGACGGCGTCGGCACCAAGCTGAAAATCGCCATCGAGACGGGCCGTCATGACGGCGTCGGCGTTGATCTGGTCGCCATGTGCGTCAACGATCTGCTGGCCCAGGGCGCCGAACCGCTGCTGTTCCTCGACTATTACGCGACTGGAAAGCTCGAAATCGACGCGGCTCGCCGCGTGGTTTCGGGCATCGCCGAGGGTTGCCGTCAGGCCGGCGCCGCCCTGGTCGGCGGTGAAACAGCCGAGATGCCGGGCATGTATTCGGGCGGCGACTACGACCTGGCCGGCTTCTCGCTGGGCGCCGTGGAGCGTGGTCACGCCCTGCCCCGGCTGGATCTGCAGAACACCGGCGACCTGATCATCGGCCTGGCGTCGTCGGGCCCACACTCCAATGGTTATTCGCTGATCCGAAAGGTCGTGGACCGCTCGGGCCTGGCCTGGGGCGACGACGCGCCGTTCGCAAAAGATCGTTCGCTGGCCCAGGCCCTGATGGAGCCGACCCGAATCTATGTGAAGCCGGTCCTGCCGCTGATGAAGGCGGGCCTGATCAAGGGCGCGGCCCATATCACCGGCGGGGGACTGATCGAGAACCCGCCCCGCTGCATCGCCGAGGGCCTGACCGCCTCGTTCGACTGGAACGCCCGGCCGATGCCGGCGGTGTTCCAGTGGCTGGCCGAGACCGGCGGCATCAGCGACCACGAGATGCGCCGCACCTTCAACTGCGGCATAGGCTTCATCCTGATCGTCGCGCCGGAGAACGCCGAGGATGTGCTGGCCGGGCTGCTGGAGGCGGGTGAAGCGGCGTTCGTCTGCGGGCAACTGGTCTAACTTCCCTCTCCCGGTGGGAGAGGGATATGGTTAGGTTGCCGCTGAAAACGGAGTCGTCCATGCGTCTGATCGCCCTCGCCGCCCTGCTGGCCCTGCCCGCCGTCGCTCACGCCCAGACGCCGGCGGCGGTCGAACAGCCGCTGCTCCACACCATCGTGTCCCAGGTCGAGGCCGACCGGATGCACGCCGACATCACGGCCCTCGTCGGGTTCGGCACCCGCCACACGATGTCACAGACCGATTCGGACACGCGGGGCATCGGCGCCGCCCGCCGCTGGGCCGAGAGCCACTTCCGGACCATCAGCACGGAATGCGGCGGCTGCCTCGAGATCGCCCTGCCCGCCGACACGGTCACCGGTCCCCGCGTTCCGACGCCGACCGAAGTCGTCAACGTCGTGGCCATCCAACTCGGAACCGGCGACCCGAACCGCGTCATCATCATCTCCGGCCACATCGACAGCCGCGTGACCGACGTCATGAACTTCACCGCCGACGCACCGGGCGCCAACGACGACGCCTCGGGCGTGTCCGCGGTGCTGGAAGCCGCCCGCGTCCTGTCGAAACACTCGTTCGACGCCACACTGGTCTACGCCGTCCTGTCGGGCGAGGAGCAGGGTCTGCTGGGCGGCAAGATCCTGGCCGACTATGCCAAGGCACAGGGCTGGGTCGTCGAGGCCAATCTGAACAACGACATCGTCGGCAACTCCGAAGGCCAATCGGGCATCCGCGACACGACCCGGGTGCGCGTGTTTTCAGAGGGCACCAAGACCGTCGAGACGCCGCTGCAGACCGAACGCCGTCGCTACAACGGTGGGGAGGTCGATAGCTCCTCGCGCAATCTCGCCCGCTACGTCGACGGAATCGCTGACCGCTACCTGACCAATTTCGACGTCGACATGATCTATCGCACCGACCGTTTCGGCCGGGGCGGCGATCAGGTGGAGATGCTGCGCGCCGGCTTCCCCGCCGTCCGCATCTCCGAGGGCTCCGAAAACTACGACCGCCAGCATCAGGACCTGCGCACCGAGAACGGCGTCGAATATGGCGACACGATCGAGGGCGTGGACTTCGACTATCTGGCCCAGGTCGCCCGGCTCAACATCGCCACCATGGCCGCCCTGGCCTCTGCGCCCATGGTCCCGGCCGACGTGACCATCGAGGGCGCGGTCAAGCCCGACACCACCCTGCGCTGGTCAGCCGTACCGGGCGCGGCCGGTTATCGCGTCTGGTGGCGTTCGACGACGGCGCCGCAGTGGACGTTCAACCGTTCGGCCGGAACGGCGACGTCGCTGGTCCTGACCGGGGTGCCGATCGACGACTATTTCTTCGGCGTCTCGGCCCTGTCCGACGACGGGTTCGAGAGCCCGGTCGTCTATCCCGGCCCCGCCGGCGCCTTCGTCTCCGTGGGCGACCCGCCGGCGCCCGCCACCCGATGAACCAGCCGTCGGGCCGCGTACGTGTGGCCGTGATGATCTCCGGGGCCGGGTCGAACATGGCCGCCCTGATCGATGCGGGTCAGGCGGCAGATGCGTCGTTCAGGGTGGTTCTCGTCCTGTCCAATGACCCCGAGGCGGGCGGCCTGTCCGTCGCACGCGCCAAGGGCGTGCCCACCGCCGCGATCGACCACAGGCCGTTCGACAAGGACCGCGCCACCCACGAGGCTGCGATTGAGGCAGAACTGATGGCTGCGGGGACCGATGTCGTCGCCCTGGCCGGATACATGCGGTTGCTGACGCCCTTCCTCGTGCACCGTTGGGAAGGCCGGATGCTGAACATCCACCCCAGTCTGCTGCCGAAATATCCGGGGCTGGACACCCATGCCCGCGCCCTGGCCGCCGGTGACGCCGAGGCCGGCTGCACCGTCCATCTGGTCACCGAGGGCGTGGACGAAGGCCCGATCATCGCCCGGCAGGCCGTGCCCATCGTCGACGATGACACGTCCGCGACCCTGGCCCAGCGCGTCCTGCAGGCCGAGCATATCCTCTATGCCCGCGCGATGGACGACTTCTGCCGGGCCCGGATTAGAAGTTTGTAATCATCGCGCTTTGCCCGCGACAGGCCGACGTGACGGAGTCAGTCTGCCGCGAAATTCCATCGGGGTATCCTAATGTCCAGAATTCGCCTCATGGCGTGCGCCGCCGGCGCCGCCCTCCTGCTGGCCTCGCCCGCCCTGGCCCAGACCACGCCCCTGCCGGTCGAGATTCCGTCCGAGGACCAGGCCGAGATCGGCGCCTTCGGCGTGGACCTGAACGGCATGGATACGTCGGTGAAGCCCGGCGACGACTTCAACCGCTACGTCAGCGGCAACTGGCTGGCCAACACCCCGATCCCCGCCGACAAGCCGTCCTACGGCATGTTCACCGTGCTCCGGGACCGCTCGGACGCCGATCTGCGCGCCATCATCGACGAGAGCGCCGCCAACCCCGGCGCCAGCGCCGATGCGACCCGCATCGGCGCCCTGTATTCCGCCTTCCTCGACGAGGCTGCCGTCAACGCCCTCGGCGCCTCGCCGCTGCAGTCGGACCTGGCGGAGGTCCGCGCCGCCGACACCCGTGAAAAACTGGCCGTCCTGATGGGCCGCACCCAGTACGGATTCGGCTCCAGCCTGTTCGGCGTCCAGACTTTCGAGGATCTGCGGACCCCCGACCGCACCTCGGCCTATGTGGTCCAGGGCGGCATCGGCATGCCCGACCGCGACTACTATCTGGAAGACCGTTTCGCGACCCAGAAGGCCGCCTATCGCGTCTATGTCGAACAGGCCCTGAGCCTGGCCGGCTGGGCCGAGCCCGCCGCAGCCGCCGACGCCATCCTGGCCTTCGAGACCGCCATCGCCCAGGAGCACTGGACGGCCGTCCAGAACCGCCAGATCGACAAGATCTACAACCCGATGACGGTAACCGAACTGACCGCCGCGGCCCCCGGCTTCGACTGGGCCGGCTGGGCCGCAGCCGCCGGCGTTGGAACGAATCGCACCCTGATCGCTGCCAACAACACCGCCTTCCCGGGAATGGCGCGGGTGTTCGCCGAGACCCCGATCTCGACCCTGCAGTCGTGGGAAGCCTTCCATGTCATCGATCAGGCCGCCCCCTATCTGTCGCAGCCCTTCGTCGACGCCCGCTTCGAATTCTTCGGCAAGACCCTGAGCGGTCAGCAGGAAATCCAGCCCCGCTGGAAGCGCGGCGTGACCCTGGTCGAGGGCTCGCTCGGTGAATCCCTGGGGCGCGAATACGTCGCCCGCCACTTCCCGGCCGAGTCCAAGGCCCAGATGGAGGACCTGGTCGCCAACCTGCGCGCCGCCATGACCATCCGCATCCAGAACCTCGACTGGATGAGCCCGGAGACCAAGGAACAGGCGCTCTACAAGATGAGCCGGTTCGGGGTGAAGATCGGCTATCCGGACGAGTGGCGCTCCTATGACGGGCTGAACCTCGTGGCCGGCGACCTCTACGGCAATGTCGAGCGCTCGGCGGCCTTCGAATGGGCGTTCAACCTCTCCAAGCTGGATCGCCCGGTGAACCCGCTGGAATGGGGGATGACGCCCCAGACGGTGAACGCCTACTACAACCCGCCGCGCAACGAGATCGTCTTCCCGGCCGCCATCCTGCAGGCGCCCTTCTTCGATCCGCGCGCCGATCCGGCGGTCAACTACGGCGGCATCGGCGCCGTCATCGGTCACGAGATCACCCACGGCTTCGACGACCAGGGCCGCAAGACCGACGGCGACGGCGTGCTGCGCGACTGGTGGACGGCTGAGGACGCCGCCAAGTTCGAGGAGCGGGCCGCCGTCCTGGGGGCCCAGTATTCGGCCCTGTCGCCGGTGGAAGGCGCCAACGTCAACGGCGACCTGACCATGGGCGAGAACATCGCCGACCTGGGCGGTCTGCTGATGGCGCTGGACGCCTATCACATGTCGCTGAACGGCCAGCCGGCGCCGGTGCTGAACGGCCTGACGGGCGATCAGCGCGTCTTCCTCGGCTGGGCCCAGGTCTGGCGGACCAACAGCCGTGACGAATACCTGCGTCAGCAGGTCACGACCGACCCGCACTCGCCGGGCATGTACCGCGCTGCGGTCTCGCCCCGGAACATCGACGCCTGGTACCAAGCCTTCGGCGTCCAGCCCGGCGACGAACAGTATCTGGCCCCAGAAGCCCGGGCGCGGATCTGGTGAATGCGAAAAAGGCCCCGGATCGCTCCGGGGCCTTTCTTTTTGGTCTCGCTAACGCGAGGCTCGCGAAGCCCCGCTGCCTGAGGGACGGTTCTGCCTAGTTCGGACGACGCGGGGTGGTCGCAGCGCCGGCCACGCCGCCGATCGCGGCGCCGGCCACGGTCGAGCCGGTGTTGCCGCCGATGACCTGGCCGGCGACAGCGCCGCCGATGGCGCCGGTGGCGGCGCGTTGTTCCATCGTCGTTCCGCAGGCGGCCAGCAGGGCCATCGCGCCGACCAGCGGGGCCATCTTCAGGATCGTCTTCATGGTCAAATCTCCAGTTTCGCTTCGGGGACAGCGTGGAGATCAAACGGAAAGGCCCGCGTCCGATTCCGGACGCGGGCCTCTTTGTTAAGTGTCGCTATCGTTCGCCCCCGGTCCGATCTCCGATCGGCCGGAGCACAGGCTTGCGGTCGCTCTCTGCTTGAGCGACGTTTTATATCAGCCGCTTAGCCGACGATGTCGGCGTCCGTGAAGAACTGGGCGATCTCGAGCGCGGCGTTCTCTTCGCTGTCCGAACCGTGGACCGAGTTCTCGCCGATCGACAGGGCGAACAGCTTGCGGATCGTGCCGTCGGCGGCGTCCTTCGGGTTCGTCGCGCCCATGACGTCGCGGTATTTTGCGACGGCGCCTTCGGCTTCCAGCACCTGGACGACGACGGGCTCGGCGATCATCTGGCCGACCAGTTCGCCGTAGAACGGACGCTCGGCATGGACTTCGTAGAATTTCTTGGCCTGGGCCTCGGTCAGCTTGATGCGGCGCTGGGCCACGATGCGCAGGCCTGCGCCCTCGATGACGGCGTTGATCGAGCCCGTCAGGTTGCGGCGCGTGGCGTCGGGCTTGATGATCGAGAAGGTACGGTCGGTCATGGATAGACTTCTTGTTGGGAGTTTGAAGGTCGCGGGCTTATAGACGCCGCCTCCCCGGTTTCCAACATCATGTTGGCTCCTATCGTTCCCCGCGCGGCGGCTCGCTGCTTGAGGAGCGGATTTTCGCCTTTCGGACGTTTTCTTTCGCCATGCTCCAGATCACCAACCTGACGTTCAACGCCTGGGGTCGCCAGTTTCTGGACGACGCCTCGGTCAGCCTGCCCCCGGGCTCCAAGGTCGGGCTGGTCGGCCGTAACGGCATCGGCAAGTCGACCCTGTTCAAGATCATCCTGGGCGAGCTGGCCGGCAATGGCGACGAAGTCTCCCTGCCCAAGACCGCCCGGATCGGCTCTGTCGATCAGGAGCACCCGGCGACGCCCGTCAGTGTGGTCGAAACCATTCTCGAGGCCGATACGGAGCGCCACGACCTGCTGGGCCGTCTCGAAACCGCCGAGCCCGAGGAGATGGGCGAGATCTGGACCCGGCTGATCGAGATCGACGCGGACGGCGCCCCCTCTCGCGCGGCCGAAATCCTCGCCGGCCTCGGCTTCGACCACGAGAACCAGCAGCGGCCAATGTCGGAATTCTCCGGCGGCTGGCGCATGCGCGTCGCCCTGGCCGCCGCCCTGTTCGCCCAGCCCGACATGCTGCTGCTCGACGAACCGACCAACTACCTCGACCTTGAAGGCGCCCTGTGGCTCGAGGCGCGGCTGAAGAAATATCCGGCGACGGCCCTGATCATCTCCCACGACCGCGAGATGCTGAACGAGGTCTGCACCCACATCCTGCACCTCGCGAACCGCAAGCTGGAGATCTACACCGGCAACTACGACCAGTTCGAACAGGCGCGCGCCGAAAAGGCCCGCCTGCAGCTGTCGGCCAAGGCCAAGCAGGACGCCGAACGCGCCCACCTCCAGTCCTTCGTCGACCGGTTCAAGGCCAAGGCGTCGAAGGCCGCCCAGGCCCAGAGCCGCATGAAGCGCCTGGCCAAGATGCAGCCTGTCTCGACCACGATCGAGGAGCGCGTCGCCCCCTTCACCCTGCCCTCGCCGCCCCGTCCCCTGGCGCCGCCGCTGATCCGCCTGGAGCGCGCCAACGTCGGCTACGAGACCGGCCGGCCGATCCTGCGCAATCTCAACCTGCGCATGGACCTGGACGACCGCATCGGCCTGCTGGGCGTCAACGGCGCCGGCAAGTCGACCTTCGCCAAGATGATCGCGGGCGCGCTCAAGGTCACCGAGGGCGAACTGCATCGCGACAGGAAGATGCGGGTGGGCTGGTTCCACCAGCACCAGATCGAGGCCATGGACCCGACCGACACGCCGCTGGAGATCATCCGCCGCGCCATGCCGGAAGCCACCGAGGCCGGGCGGCGGTCCAAGCTGGCCCAGTTCGGCCTGAACTACGAGAAGCAGGAGACCACGGTCGACAGCCTGTCCGGCGGCGAGCGCGCGCGCCTGCTGCTGAACATGGTCGCCATGGAGGCGCCGCACGTCCTGATCCTCGACGAACCGACCAACCACCTGGACATCGACAGCCGCCGCGCCCTGCTTGACGCGCTGAACGACTACACGGGCGCGGTCATCCTGATCACCCACGACCGGTCGCTGATGGAGATGGTCGCCGACCGGCTGTGGCTGGCCGCCGACGGCACGGTGAAGCCCTTCGACGGCGACATGGACGACTATGCGAAATTCGTCCTCGACCGCGCCAAACAGGCGGCGGTGAAGCCCAGCCAGATCAAGAAGGAAGAGGCGGCCGTCGCCTCGACCCCCAACGCCAGGCCTCAGAAGCAGAAGGGCGGCCCTTCTCCCTCGACCCTGCGGCATGCGGTGAAGAAGGCTGAGGAACGGGTCGTCGCCCTGACGGCGGAGATTTCCCGCATCGACGACGACCTGGCCAACGCCGCCGTGTCCAATCCGAAGGCGCTGGAAGGGCTGACCCGCGCCCGCGCAAAAACCCAGGTCGACCTCGACGCCGCCGAAGCCGCCTGGATGACGGCGGAGGAAACCCTGGCCGAGATTTCCTGATGAAGCCGATCGTGTTTTCGAAGGAAGAACAGCGCGACCTGATCCCGCGCATCAAGGCCTTCGTACGCGACGAACTGGATCTGGAGATCGGCGACCTGCAGGCGTCGCTGTTGATGGACTTCTTCGCCAATACCCTGGGCCACGCGGTCTATAATCGCGCCGTTTACGACGCCCAGGCCCTGATAGCGACCAGGGCCGAGGAGATGGCCGAGGCGCTCTATGCGTTGGAGCGGAAGCCGTAATTCAATCACCGTGCACCCCGGCGAAGGCCGGGGTCCAGATGGAAGTCCGCAGCCCAGATCAGCTGGACCGGTGCGAGATCCCAGCTGGCTCGGTCTGTGACCTGGACCCCGGCGTTCGCCGGGGTGCACGCAGGCTGGATCGGCGGCAGGGGCCCAATCATGTCGCGCAAATTTTTCTACGCGACGCTCAGATCACGATCTGGTCAGTCACAGCGGGACCCGCACCGCGATTTGCGCGCCTTGGTCCCCCGAGGCCCTATACTTCCCAATCACGGTTCGCGGAGAGAGCGAACAGCGGCGACTTCGTCCGTTTCGTCCGTTTCGTCAGGGTGTTTTTCGTCGGGATGAACTGACGAACCTCTTGCCGGCAGCCGGGACGTCAGTGCTCGAACACCACCCGCCCGCCGACGATCGTCATCTGCACCCTGCCCTGCAGCCTGCGCCCGTCGAACGGAGAGTTCTTCGACTTCGATCGCAGACTGGCGGCGTCGACGATCACCGGCGCGCCCGGATCGAACAGGATCAGATCGGCCGGCGCTCCGGCCTCCAGCACCCCCGCGTCCAGCCCCAGAAGGCTCGCAGGCCCATGGGTCAGCGGCCGCAGCACGTCGAGGATATCGAGCCCCTCCTCGTGATGCAGGCTGAGGGCGGCAGGCAGAAGTGTCTCCAGACCCACGGCCCCCGGCGCGGCCTCGGCGAACGGGCGGCGCTTGTCCTCGGCAGGCGCGGGGGTGTGGGCCGAGGTAATGGCCTCGATCAGCCCGTCGCGGACCGCCTCGATCAGGGCGCGACGGTCGCTCTCGGGGCGCAGCGGCGGCTCCAGCCGGAAGAAGGTGCGGTAGTCGCCGATGTCGATCTCGTTGAAGCACAGGTGGTTGATCGAGACCGAGGCCGCGACCTCAAGCCCCCGGCCCCGCGCCCGCGCCAGCACCTCCAGCGCCGCCTCGGTCGAGATTTGATCCACAAGGAACCGCACGCCCGTCTGTTCGACCAGGGCCAGATCCCGCTCCAGCTGGATGCGTTCGGCGATGGCGGGCGCGCCGCTCAGGCCCAGACGGGTCGCCAGCTCGCCCGACGTCGCCACCGAGCCCTCCGTCAGCCACGGATCGGCTGGACGACAGGCGATCAGGGCGTTGAACGCCGTCGCATAGGCCATGACCCGCTGCAGCACGCGGCTGTCGGCGATGACGTGGTCGCCGTCGGTGAAATACAGAGCGCCGGCCTCGTGCATCAGGCCGATCTCGGCCATCCGCTTGCCGTCGCGGGCCTTGGTCGCCGCGCCTGCCGCCCGCACGTTCACGAGGTTCAGGGCGGTGCCCCGCCTCTGGATGAAATCAACCATGGCCGGATCATCCACAGCCGGGTCGGTGTCCGGCTGAATGACCACAGTGGTGACCCCGCCCGCCGCCGCCGACAGGCTGGCGGACTTCAGCGTCTCCTTGGGCTCGGCGCCCGGCTCGCCGGTGCGGACGCGGATGTCGATCAGACCGGGCGACAGACAGAGGCCTCGCGCGTCGAGGATTTCCGTCGCCGAGACCGCGACAGACCCGCGCTCGACGCGGGTGATGACGCCGTCCTCGATGACCACCGAGCCGGGGCCGTCATAGTCGCTCGCCGGGTCCAGAAGCCGGGCGTTGATGATGGCCTGAGAGCTCATGCCGCGCCCTCCAGACGGGCCGACAGCGAGGCCAGCACCGCCATCCGCGCCGCGACCCCCATCTCCACCTGATCCTGGATGAGAGAGACGGTAAGGTCGTCGGCAACGTCGGAATCGATCTCCACGCCGCGGTTCATCGGTCCGGGGTGCATGACCCTGGCGCCGACGTTCGCCCAGGCCAGCTTCTCGCGGTCGAGACCCCAGAAGCGGAAATACTCGCGCGTCGACGGCACCAGGGCCCCATCCATCCGCTCCAGCTGCAGCCTCAGCATCATGACGACGTCGCAGCCGGCCAGACCCTCTCGCATGTCGTGGAAGACCTCGCAGCCCCAGCGGTCGGCGTCGCCGGGCACCAGGGTCGGCGGCCCGATCAGCCGCACCCGCGCCCCCATCATCGACAGCAGGGCGACATTGGACCGCGCCACCCTGCTGTGGGCGATGTCGCCGCAGATGGCGACGGTCAGCCCGCCCACGTCGCCGAAGGCGCGGCGCAGGCTCAAGAGGTCCAGCAGGGCCTGGGTCGGATGCTCGTGTCGTCCGTCGCCGGCGTTGACCACCGCGCAGCCGACCTTCTGCGACAGCAGGGCCGCCGCGCCCGACGCGCCGTGCCGGACGACCAGAATGTCGGGCTTCATGGCGTTCAGGGTGACCGCCGTGTCGATCAGGGTCTCGCCCTTCTTCACCGAACTGGCCTGCACCGGCATGGTCACGACGTCGGCGCCCAGCCGCTTGGCCGCGATCTCGAACGAGGAACTCGTCCGGGTCGAGTTCTCAAAGAACAGGTTCATGACCGTGCGGCCGCGCAGCAGATCGAGTTGCTTGGTCGACTGGCGGTTCAGGTCGACGAACGAGTCCGCCAGATCCAGCAGGCTCAACACGAACGGCGGGTTCAGATCGCCGGCGGCGAGAAAATGGGCTTTCGGAAACGGGACCAGCCGGTCGGCGATAAGGTCGGCGGCGGCATAAAGCTGGGTCATCAAAGCCCGGCTATACGGACGTCAGGCCTCGACCTCAAGACAATGGCCTCAAGTCAGGTGATGGAGGAACAGCAGCAGCGGCATCATCAGGGCGCTGATCACCGTCGTCAGAGCGATCACACCCGCCATCAGGGGCGCATCGCCGCCCATCTGGCGGGCCAGCAGATAGGCCGCCGCCGCCCCCGGCGCCGCCCCGCACAGCATGGCCACGCCCTGAGCCAGATGATCGCCGCCGAACAGGATGCACAGCCCCCACATGAGGGGCGGCATCAGGAACAGTTTGACGAACGACACCCCGGCGATGGTGAACTTCCTGCGCGCCACCTCGGCGAAGCTCAGGCCCGCGCCGGCGATGATCAAGCCCAGCGGCAGGGCGGCCGAGCCCAGCAGCTCCAGCGTGTCCGAAATCCCCGGCAGGCGCGGCACCCGTGCGAAGTTCAGCGCCTGGCCGATCAGACAGGCAAGCAGGATCGGATTGGCCAGCATCGCCTTCAGGAGCTGGAACGGTGTCACGACCCGCTGATCGGCGCCCCATTTCGCCAGCACGGCGACGCAGGCGATATTGGTCACAGGAATGATGCAGGCGATCATCACCGCCGCCAGCGCCAGCCCCTCGGCACCGAACGCGGTCTGGATCACCGGCAGGAAGACGAAGCTGTTCCACCGGATCACGCCCTGGAACACGGAGGTGTAGGCCGGCCCCTCGATCGTCATCAGAGGCTTGGCCAGCAGCGTCGCCGCCGACACGATCAGGACCGCGACGACCGCCGCCGCCGCCGCCGCCCGGGCGCTGCCGCCCGAAAGGTCGGCGCCCCAGATCGCCGGGATCAGGAAGCCGGGATACAGCAGGTTGATCGACAGTTTCTCGATCGGCCGCCACGTCGCGTCGGGCAGAAAATCCGTCTTCCTCAACACGTAGCCCAGGGCGATCAGGATGAAGACCGGGACGACCCCGGCGATCAGGCCGATCATGTCCAGGTCTGCTGGTCGCGCACCCGGTCCAGGGCTCCCTGCAGGATCCAGGCGGCGGCCGTCCGATCGACCACCCCGGCGCGACGCTTCCGTGACAGGTCCAGCTCGTCGATCAGGAACCGCTCGACGGCGCTGGTCGACAGCCGCTCGTCCCAGAAGGCGACGCTTGTCGGTCGAAGCCTGTCCAGATTGCGCGCAAACGCCCGGCACGACTGGGCGCGAGGTCCCTCCGTGCCGTCCATATTGACCGGCAGGCCGATGACGAGGCCGGAAACCTTGCGGGCGTCCATCAGCTTGAACAGCGCGGCGGCATCATCGGTGAACTTCGATTTCCGGATCAGCGACAGCGGGCTGGCGATCAGCCGCGTCGTATCCGACACCGCGACCCCGATGGTCTGCTCGCCGAGATCCAGCCCCATCCAGGCGGTGCCGGGCGGGCAGGCGGCGGGCAGGTCGAGGATGTCTAGAACTGGCACACGCGGGCGGTAGGCGTTGCCATTCTCCCTGTCAAAGGCGACTGTGGCGTATCACCGGTCCGGGAGAGATCCATGTCTGCGCGTTCTTCGGTTATAAGTATCACCGTCGCCGCCGCCCTGTCGCTCGCGGCCTGCGACGCCACCCCAGCTGTCAAGACAACCACGACGACGGAAGGCCCGGCTGAGCCGGCCCAGGCGGCGCCGCTTGCGCCCTCGGGCGCGCCGGAGCCTCTGACCGTCGCCGACGCCTCGGAAGGCGACGACGGACTGCAATGGGCGGCGGCCGTGGTCCGGGTCGACGAGGTCCCCGGCGAGAACGCCAAACTGTTCGGCACGGCCGGTGGCGATCCGGCCATGAACGGCCTCTACACCTACATCGCCTTCTACCTGTCTCCGGCCGAGGGCTGGGCGGTCTACAGGATCGGCGATTTCCTCGACTACACGGTCCTGTCCAGCGCCAACGGCCGAGTCGATCTCGACGTCCAAGAGAGCACGATGGACGAGGCGACCGGCAACATTGGCGACCGCCACCGCAAGATCATCGTCCAGTGGACGCAAGCCGCCGAGGAAACCGCGCCGACTGCAGTCACGGTCACCCCGGGGCAGTAGGTCCTGCGGTCCTTGTGCAGCGCGGCACGGGCGGCTAATCCCGCCCGCTTGCACTGAGACTATCGGAGGGCCGGATGGCCATCGACGCAGAGACGGTGAGGAAGGTCGCGCACCTCGCCCGCATCAAGACCCCCGACGACCGGCTGGAGCCGCTGGCCGGCGAGCTGAACGGCATCATGGCCTGGATCGACCAGCTCAACGAGGTCGACGTGGTCGGCGTGGAGCCGATGACCTCGAACGTCGCCCAGCCGCTGCGCCTGCGTGACGACGTCGTCACCGACGGCGCCAGGGTCGGGGCGGTCCTGTCCAATGCGCCCAAGTCCGCCGACGGCTTCTACGTCGTGCCCAAGGTGGTCGAGTAGATGTCTGACCTTACGAAACTGACCCTCAAGGCCGCCGTCGACGGCCTCAAGGCCAGGGCCTTCTCGTCCGAGGAGATCACCCGCGCCTTCATCTCGAACATCGAGGCCGCCAACCCGACCCTGAACGCCTTTGTCGTGGTCACCGCCGACAAGGCGATCGACATGGCGAAAGCTTCCGACGCTCGCATCGCGGCCGGAACCGCCGGCGCCCTGGAAGGCGCGCCGCTGGGGATCAAGGACCTGTTCTGCACCGAGGGCGTCCAAACGACCGCAGGCTCCAACATGCTGCGCGGCTTCGTCCCGCCTTATGAGTCCACCGTCACCGGCAACCTGTGGCGCGACGGGGCGGTCATGCTGGGCAAGCTCAACATGGACGAGTTCGCCATGGGCTCGTCGAACGAGACCTCGGCCTTCGGTCCGGTCGTGAATCCATGGAAGTCAAAGAGTTCAAACGCTGACTTAACTCCGGGCGGCAGCTCTGGCGGGTCGGCCTCGGCCGTCGCCGCCGACCTCTGCCTGGCCGCCACAGCGTCCGACACCGGCGGTTCGATCCGCCAGCCTGCCGCCTTCACCGGCACGGTCGGGATCAAGCCCACCTATGGCCGCGCCAGCCGGTTCGGCATGGTGGCCTTCGCCTCGTCGCTGGATCAGGCGGGGCCGATCACGAAGACGGTCGAGGACGCCGCCCTGATGCTGCAGTCGATGTGCAGCTTCGACGTCAAGGATTCGACCAGCCTCGACATCCCGACGCCCGACTGGTCCGCCTCGGTCGGCAAGTCGGTCAAGGGGCTGCGCATCGGCGTGCCGCGCGAATACGTCGTGGACGGCATGCCCGCCGAGATCCAGGCCCTGTGGGACCAGGGCGTGGCCTGGCTGGGCGACGCGGGCTGCGAGATCGTCGACATCTCCCTGCCGCACACCAAATACGCCCTGCCGACCTACTATATCGTCGCCCCTGCCGAGGCCTCCTCGAACCTGGCCCGCTATGACGGCATGCGCTTCGGCCATCGGGCGTCGAACACAAGCTCCCTGACCGACCTGTACGAGACCAGCCGCGCCGAGGGCTTCGGCGCTGAGGTCAAGCGCCGTCTGGTCATCGGGGCCTATGTGCTGTCGGCCGGGTTCTACGACGCCTACTACGTCCGCGCCCTGAAGGTCCGCCGCCGCATCGCCGAGGATTTCGACAAGGTCTGGGGCCAGGTCGACGCCATCCTGACGCCATCGACGCCGTCGGCCGCCTTCGCCATCGGCGACAAGCAGATCGACCCGGTGACGATGTATCTGAACGACGTCTTCACGGTGACGGCGAACCTCGCCGGCCTGCCGGGGATTTCGGTGCCGGCGGGCGTGGATGCCAACGGCCTGCCGCTGGGTTTGCAGGTGATCGGCAAGGCGCTGGATGAGGCGACCGTGCTTCAGGTCGGCGCCGCGCTGGAACAGGCGGCGGGCGGCGTGGGTCGGGCGGAGCGCTGGTGGTGATCTCTTCCCTCTCCCCTTGCGGGAGAGCGAGCCCGCGCACGGCGGCGTAGCCGTCGTCCTTGCACGGTCGGGTGAGTGGTTGCACCGGCAGCTGGAATGGCCGGATCGAGCGCTGACCGTCGACGTCAGCGTGACCCCTCATCCGACCTCGCTTCGCTCGGCCACCTTCTCCCGCAAGGGGAGAAGGGATTTCCCCTCCCCTCGCAATCCCCCTCGGTGAACGCTACATCCGCTCCACGTCATTGTGAGAGCCTGTCCATGTCCGATCCCGTCGTCATCGTCGCCTTCGCCCGCACGCCCATCGGCGGCTTCCAGGGGGCGTTCAACGGCGTGAAGGCGACCGAGCTGGGCGCCACGGCGGTCAGGGCGGCGGTCGAGCGGGCGGGGGTCGATCCGGCAAAGATCGAGCAGATCTATATGGGTTGCGTCCTGCCCGCCGGCCTCGGCCAGGCCCCTGCGCGCCAGGCCGCCATCGGCGCCGGCCTCGGCCAGCACGTCGAGGCGACGACCGTGAACAAGATGTGCGGCTCGGGCCTGCAGGCGGTGATGATGGCCTCGGACAGCCTCGCGGCAGGCAGCGCCGACATCATCATGGCGGGCGGGATGGAGTCGATGACCGGCGCCCCCTACCTGATGAACAAGCATCGCGGCGGTGCCCGCATCGGCCACGATGTGATCGTCGACAGCATGTACATGGACGGGCTGGAGGACGCCTATACGCCCGGCAAGCTGATGGGGAATTTCGCCGAGGACTCGGCCCGGACCTATCAGTTCACACGCGAGCAGCAGGACGCCTATGCCCTGGAGAGCCTCAGCCGCGCGCTGAAGGCCATCGAGACCGGCGCCTTCAAGGCCGAGATCACCCCGGTCGAGGTCACGGGTCGCAAGGGGACCGTGACGGTCACCGAGGACGAACAGCCCGGCAAGGCCATGCCCGAGAAGATCCCGACCCTGAAGCCCGCGTTCTCGAAGGACGGCACCATCACCGCCGCCAACGCCTCGTCGATCAGTGACGGCGCCGCCGCCCTGGTCATGACGCGCGAGAGCGTGGCTAAGGCGATGAACCTGCCCATCTTGGCCCGCATCGTCTCCCATGCCGCCCACGCCCACGAGCCAGGCCTGTTCACCACCGCCCCGGTCCCGGCCATGCAGAAGGCGCTGAAAAAGGCCGGCTGGTCGGTCGAGGACGTCGACCTGTGGGAGATCAACGAGGCCTTCGCCGTCGTCCCCATGATCGCCATGCAGGAGATGGGCATTGAGCACAGCAAGCTGAACGTGAACGGCGGCGCCACGGCCCTGGGCCACCCCATCGGCGCCTCGGGCGCGCGCGTCCTGACCACCCTGATCTCGGCGCTGCAGAACCGGGGCAAGTCGAAGGGCGTGGCGTCCCTGTGCATCGGGGGCGGCGAGGCCGTGGCTGTTGCGGTCGAGCTGGCCTGATGATCGATCTCAGCCGCCGTTCCCTCCTCGGCGCGGCGGCTGTCACCGCAGCAGCGGCGGGCGCCGCCCGGGCGCAGACCATCGCCCCGGCCGATCCCACTGAAGTCGTCCATCTGTGGCCAAACGGCGCGCCAGGCGGTGAGACTGTCACCGTCACGCCGATCGTGCCGGAGCGCTCGACCGACCCGGCCTTCCACGACCGCTTCGCCCAGTACACCACCGACCCGATCCTGACCGTCATGCGGCCGGAGCGACCGAACGGCGCCGCCCTGCTGCTGATCCCCGGCGGCGGCTATCGCTGGGCGGTGGTGGACAAGGAGGGGATGGACTGCGCCCGCGTGTTCGCGGCGGCCGGGATCACCTGTTTCGTCCTGCGCTATCGTCTGCCCGCCGACGGCTGGGCCGCTGGACCGAACGCGCCGTTGCAGGACGCCCAGCGGGCCTTGCGCCTGATCCGCGCCGATGCCGCCGTCTATGGCGTCGATCCGTCCCGCATCGCCAGTCTGGGCGCCTCCGCAGGCGGTCACCTTGCCGGCCTGCTCGCTGCCCGTCATGACGCGACCTACGCGGCGATCGATGCTGCGGACCATGTCTCGCATCGCCCCGACCTGAACATCCTGCTCTATCCGGTCGCGACCATGGCTGATCCATTCGTTCATGCCGGATCGCGTGAACACCTGCTGGGCCTGTCGCCAACGCAGGAACAGATTGCACAGTGGTCACTGGACAGGCTGGACTGGACCGGTGTCGGTCCCACCGTCCTGATCCACGCCCTCGATGACGCCAGCGTGCCGCCGGAAAACAGCCTTCAGCTCCTGACCGCGCTCCGTGCCGCCCATGTCGTCAGTGAGGCCCATCTATTCCAGGAAGGCGGCCACGGCTTCGGCATCCGCCTGATCGCCGGCAAGCCCGCCGCCGTCTGGCCCGCGCTTGTCACGGCATTCGGCCGCAGGAACGGCTGGCTCAGCGCGTAAATACGCGGACGACAGGTTTTCGAGGCGTCGGCGCGGGCTGTGGCCTCGCCTCCCGCATCAGGCGGATCAAGGCGTCCGGGCCTGTCGACAGAACGATCACCGGGCGTCTCCTCGTTGCGAACCGTTCGCAAGATTGCTTGGGCTTTCGCGCCGTGGCAAGCCGGTTTCCGGCGGTTTTTTCATCGGATCATGACAATGCGAAGCGACGGAAAACTCGACTATCTGGAACTGCCCTCGACCGGGCTGCCTGAGACCAAGACCTTCTATGAGGCGGCATTCGGCTGGACCTTCCAGGACTACGGCCCGACCTACGCCGCGTTCGACCAGGGTCTGGACGGCGGCTTCGACGCCGACGCGGACCGGCCGAAAGCGCCCCTTCCCGTCCTCTATGCCGCCGACCTCCCGGCCATGTTGGCCAGGGTCGTGGAGGCGGGCGGGACGATCCTGAAACCCATCTTCGACTTCCCCGGCGGCCAGCGCTTCCACTTCCGCGACCCGTCCGGCAACGAGCTGGCGGTCTGGTCCGAGGGCGGATGAAGACCTGCGGCGACTGCGGTCTATGTTGCAAGATCATGGGCGTCACCGCCCTTGAGAAGCCGGCAGGCCGCTGGTGCCGCCATTTCGGCAAGACGACCGGCTGCGCCATCTACGACGACAGGCCGAACGACTGCCGGGTGTTCAACTGCCTGTGGCTGCTGACCGAGGCGCTGGACGACAGCTGGAAGCCGACGACCTCGGGCTTCGTCCTGCACTCGGAACTGGGCGGGGGGAGGCTGATCGTCGAATGCGACGCCGCCCGCCCCCATGACTGGCGGCGCGAGCCCTATCAGACACAGCTACGTCGCTGGGCCGCCGCCGAGGGTCAGGAAGTGCTGATATTCGCCGGCAAACGCGGCGTACGGCTCGGCGTCACGGACACGCCCGTCAGACGCGCCTAGAGCAGGATCGGCTGAGGAGGAATCGCTTCGCGATTCCGCTGATGCCGTGAATCCTGCTCCAGATATCAGCGAGGGCCTGATTCACGCTTTCGACAGAAGCGCGAAGCGCTTCCGTCTCAAACGATCAGGCCCTAGCGGACGTCCACCGACTGACCGATCCGCTCCGCCAAGGTTCGGTCAGCGCCGTCCACGCTGGTAATCCAGACGTGGACCTCCCGCGGCGCAGACGTGCGGGTGAACAGATGCTCCAGCGCCACGCGCCGCCCGTCCTCAGTCGCCACGACCGAGGCGCGAGCCCCGGCCTCGACCATCTCGCCGCTGTAGATCGGGAACTGCGACGCCGGTCCGGCATAGACCATGACCAGCGGCTGCTGCCCGCGCCGGATAGTCCAGATGTTGAAGTTCGGCCCGGGCCGACCGGTCGTGATCGTGAAGCCTGCCGGCAGGTCGATGGTGAACGGCAGGGCGCGGATGGCCGGCGCGTCCAGCACCGTCATCGGCGGCGGAGGCGGCTCGGCGGGGGCCGTGACCACCGGGGCCGGGGCCGGGACAGTCGCCGCCGGAGGGGTCGGTCGGGGCGCCGGACTGGTGACGGGCGTCGTGGCCGTGGTCGGAGCGGCTGGGGTGGTCCGAGGCGCAGCAGTGGTCGGAGCGGGCGTGGTAGCGCGCGGAGCGACGGCGCGCGGCGTGGGAGCTATGGGTCGGGGCGTCATGACCGGCGCCGTCGCAGTCGGCGCACGAGCAGGCGCGGCAGTCGTCGGCGCGGGTGTTGCGGGTGTCGCCAGAGGCTGGGTCCGGGGCGGATTGGCCACCCCCGGCGGGGTGATCGGCGCAGCCCTCGGCGGCGCGGTCACGGGCGCCGAGGGAATCGGCGCCACCCGTCCGGGCGGGGGGAGGCTTAAGATGGGCGGCGGCAGGGTCGTCGCGGGGGTTGGCGATACGGTCGCCGGGCGCGGAGCCGGCGTGGCTGCGGCGGGAGGCGCCGCGTTCAGGCTGCGGGTCAGGGCGCTGCCGGTGGAGGGCGCGGCCTGGGTCTGGGCGATCAGGAGGACGGTGAGGACGAGGATATGCGACATGGCCGCGACCATCGCCTCTCAGCCCATGAACGGCAAGCTTCTCAGCGCATAGGCGACGACGGCGACCGTGGCCGACCCGGCGAGGCAGAGGCCCGCGAACCAGGCCAGCTTCTTCCACAGCGGGCCGACGTCTTCGCCGGCCTCGGGTGGGGGAACGGGCTCAATGATGATAACCAGCCTCCTCGTCGATCTTGCCGCGGAACACCCAGTAGACCCACGCCGTGTAGGCCAGGATCAGCGGCAGGATCGCCGCGGTCCCCACCAGCATCAGCCCCAGCGCATTGTCGGGCGCCGCCGCCTGCCGGAAGTTCAGGGCGTAGGGCACGATATAGGGGGCGAACCCGACCGCCAGCCCGAGATAGCCGGACAGGAAGACGAGGATCGCTCCGACGAACGGCCAGCGATGCGACCCCTTGCGGCTCATCACGAACACGATGCCCAGACCGATCAGGCCGAGCAGCGGGATCGGCAAGAGCGGCAAGAGCTTCGCCAGCTCCAGCGCGAACCCGTCGTGCAGATCGAAGCCCCAACGCTCTGCGACCCGCGGATGGATCAGCAGGGTCGCCACGCTGACCGCCGCCAGCAACCCGGTCACGATCAGGGCCGAAATGCCGGTCCAGCGCTTCGCATCGCCGTGCAGATTGTCCTTGGTCTTCATCATCAGCCAGGCCCCGCCCAGCAGGGCGTAACCGGCCACCAGCCCCGCCGCAACCAGCAGGGTGTAGGGCGTCAGCCAGTCGAACTGGCCGCCGGCGAACCGGTCGTCGCGCACCGTCACCCCCTGGATGAATCCGCCCAGCACCAGACCCTGGGCCACTGCGGTCAGGATCGACCCGCCGGAGAACATCTGGGTCCAGAATTTGCGGCCCTTGTTGCGCGCCCGGAAGCGGAACTCGAACGCCACGCCTCTCAGGATCAGCCCCGCCAGCATCAGCAGGATCGGCAGATACAGCGCCGGCATCAGCACCGAATAGGCCAGGGGGAAGGCCGCCAGCAGCCCCCCTCCTCCCAGCACCAGCCAGGTCTCGTTGCCGTCCCAGACCGGGGCGATGGTGTTCATCATCACGTCCCGCTCGCCCGGGGACTTCGCGAATGGGAACAGGATGCCGATCCCCAGGTCGAAGCCGTCAAGCGTCACGTACAGCAGGACGGAGACGGCGATCAGGCCAGCCCAGATCAGTTGCAGGTCGAGGTTCATTTCGGGTCTCCCGGCACGCCGTCGGGTCGGCCCGGGGTCGTGTCCTCGGGCGCCTTGGCGAGTGGCGTGCCCGGCGATCTCTGCCCGCGCGGCGACGGCTCCGTGACGGCGGCGACCGGCCCTTCGGCCATCAGCCTCAGGATGAAGATGGCCCCTGCGGTGAAAACAACAGAGTAGACCAGGACATAGGCGATCAGCGAGGTGGCCACCTGACTGGTCACCACCGGCGAGACGGCGTCGCGCGTCTTCAGCACGCCATAGACGACCCAGGGCTGGCGTCCGACCTCGGTGACCATCCAGCCGGCCAGGACGGCGATGAAGCCGGCCGGCCCCATCAGGACGGCGAAACGCAGGAACAGCGGGCTGTTGAAGATTTTCTTGCGCCAGATCAGCACCGCGCCCCAGGCGCCGAGCCCGATCATCAGCAGGCCCAGTCCGACCATGATCCGGAAGCCGAAGAAGGGGATGAAGGGCGGCGGCTGATCCTCGCGCGCCCAGCTGTCCAGCCCCTTGATCACCTCGTCCTTCGGCACGCCCTGAATCAGGTTGCCGACGCCCGGGATGGAGACCTCGAAATGGTTCTTCTGCGCGTCACGGTCGGGAATGCCGAACAGGTGCAACGGCTGGTCGGCCCGGGTCTCCCAGTATCCCTCGATGGCGGCCGTCTTGGACGGCTGGTATTTGTGCGCGACCTCGCCCGAGGCGTGGCCGACCACGAGTTGCAGCGGGGCCAGAACGGCGATCAGCCCCACCGCCATGACCAGGGAGATGCGGCTTTCGCTCCAGCCCTCGGTCTTCACGCCCGCGGCGCGGTCCTTGAGCAGCCGATAGGCCGAGACGCCGCCGACCACCAGTCCCGTCGTCAGGAAGGCGGCCAGCAGCATGTGCGCCAGTCGCGTCGGGAAGCTGGGGTTGAAGATGACCTGCATATAATCGGTCGCCTCGAACCGGCCGTCGGCCATGATCTGGAACCCCTGAGGCGTCTGCATCCAGCTGTTGGCCGACAGGATCCAGAAGGCCGAAATCGTGGTCCCGACGGCCACAAGAACGGTGGAGGCGAAGTGCAGCTTCGGCCCCACCTTCTTCCAGCCGAACAGCATGACGCCGAGGAAGGACGCTTCGAGGAAGAAGGCCGTCAGCACTTCGTAGGCCAGCAGTGGCCCGATCACCCCGCCGGTCAGGCGAATGAATTCACTCCAGTTGGTGCCGAACTGGTAGCTCAGCACCACGCCTGACACGACGCCCATGCCGAAGCTGAGCGCGAAGATCTTGACCCAGAACAGATAGAGGACCTTGAAGGCCTCGCGCTTGGTCCACAGCCACAGCCCTTCCAGCACCGCCAGATAGGCCGCCAGCCCGATGGTGAAGGCCGGGAACAGGATGTGAAAGGCGATGGTGAAGGCGAACTGAAGGCGTGACAGCAGTAGGGCGTCGAGGTCCACGGTGTGTTCCTGGTGACAATGCGATGGCGGCGGATTGCGCCCTCTCATCGGCGGTGTCCACCAGCGCGAACGGCGCGCGACAGTCGGTCGCGTTATTTCATCAAGCAGTGAATACTGACGTCAGGCGGCGGGCAGTTCGATCCAGAAAGTGGCGCCCTCGCCCGCAACGGACACGACGCCGATCGACCCGCCCTGCAGCTCAACCAGCCGCTTGGCCAGGGCCAGGCCGATGCCGTGCCCCTCGATCGCCGATCGCTCGAGACCCAGTCGGTTGAACGGTTCGAACAACTGGGCCTGTTTATCGGGCGACAGGCCTGGGCCCTTGTCGCTGACCTCGATGCGGACGCCGTCATAGACCCGCTTTGCCAGGAAGAGGACCTCGCCTCCCGCCGCGCCGTATTTCACGGCATTGGTCGCCAGATTGTCGATCACCTGGGCCAGGCGCTGGGAATCGGCCAGGGCCACGAGCCCGTCGCCCTCGCAGATGACCTTCAGGGACAGCATCCGGGCTTCCGGGCGCATCGCCGTGGCGCGTCGAACGTCTTCCAGGATGCCGGGGATGTCGGTCGGGCGCATCTCGACCTTGACGGCCCCGGACTCGGCGCGGGCGACGTCGAGCAGGTCGTGCGACAGGGCCTCGACCTGGCGGGCCGTCTTGACCAGCATGGCGGCCATCTCGGCCTCGGTCTCGGTGATGGGGCCGAGTTGCCCGGTCGACCACAGGTCGCCGATGCCGATGATGCCGCCGATGGGGCTCTTGATTTCGTGGGCCACATTGGCGAGCAGGCGCGACTTGGCTGCCGAAGCCTTCTCGGCGCGAAGCTGCCCCGCCTTGGCACGCGCCGACAGACGGTCCCGTTCCTCCAGCAGGGAGGCGACCAGCAGGATCGGCAGATAGCCGAACAGGAGCGTCAGTTGCAGCAGGACGGCGCGTTCGGACAGATCGCCGATCACCAGGTGCCAGGGCCCGGCGCCCATCATCAGTGAGCCCAGAGACAGCACGGAGATGACCACCAGGGCGGCGGTTACCCCTATGACCCTCAGGCGGGCCGCAATGACGATGAGCACGGGCACCATGACAAAGCCCAGCGGCATGTCGAGCACGAAATAGACGGTCACGCAGATGACGATCAGCAGGCCGAATGTCAGCACCGTCTCGGCCGCGCGCCACGGGTTGAACATCGCCCGGACGGCCCGCATGTCGAGGGCCAGGATGAATGATCCGATCACCGCCAGGCCCAGGGCATGGCCGAACCACCAGGTCTGGAAGGTCGGCACAAACGGCGTCCCCCGGGTCAGCAACAGGAAAGTCCCGGCGGCCAGTCCGGCGACGGCGGGCGCGACCCCCGCGGTGCAGAGGATGAACCGGCACGCGCCTGCCACTGTGGCCAGGTTAAGGGTGGGAGCGAACCGCCGGGCCAGCCACACGGCCAGCACGATCTCCAGCATGTTGAGCGCCGTAAACCCGACGGACAGGATCGGGCCGTTGCCAGCAAGGAACTCACCGGCGAGGACCCCGAAGGCGATCAGCCCGCCGAAGGCCAGATCGTAGCCGAACCCACGGCCGCTTCTCAGCCAGACGGCGACGGCCAGGCCGTTGGCCGCCCAGAGCGCCGCGATCATGTCGGCCGTGCGGGCCGTGGAGATCGCCGCAAAGACCAGGACGGCGACACCCAGAACCGTCAGCATCGGCGCCAGGGGCTGGGCGAACAGCCCGGCAGCCGTGGACGTGCGCCCCGGACGCGCGGCTGCGGCGATAGGCTCCAAGGCGTCCGTATCGGTCGCGGTCATCGCGCGGCTTTGAAGCATACAGTATAACTCTGGGTGGGCAGACGAGGCCCAACCTTAACCAGAGCTTCCTAATATCCCCTGAAGTTAGACGCTTTCCGACAGAAGCTGCGAAAACCGCCGCACCGCCTCGGCGGCCCCCTCGGGATACGCCCATACGCCGGCGCTGACTGCCAGGAAGTCGGCGCCTGTCGCGATCAGGGGCGCGGCGTTTTCGATCGTGATGCCGCCGATCGCCACCGACGGGATTTCCATCGTCTCCTGCCAAATGGTCAGGATTTCGGGTTCCGGACGATGCACGGTGTCTTTGGTCGAGGTGGGATAGAAGGCGCCGAAGGCGACGTAGTCGGCCCCCTGCTCCGCCGCCTCCATGCCCAGATGGCGGCTGTCGTGGCAGGTCGCGCCGATCATCGCCGACTTGCCCATGATACGCCTCGCCGAGGCGACTGAGGCGTCGCCGTGCCCCACATGGACGCCGTCGCAGCCCAGCGCCGACGCCAGGTCCGGCCGGTCGTTCAGGATCACGGCCACGCCCCGACTCTGCGCGACAGGCGCGAGTCGGCGCACCGCCGCGGTGATCGCTTCGTCGCTCGCCGGCTTGATGCGTATCTGCAGGGCGGCGACCGGTCCCGCATCCAGGGCCGCCTCCAGCCGGGCGGCGAAGGCCTCCAGGTCGTCGATGACGGGCGGGGTGATCAGATAGAGCTGGCAGGCGGGCGCGGACATGGGCCGCAGGTGCGACGCCCGGAGCCTGTCGTCAACCACCCCTCCGGCCGATGTCTTTGCGAACGCGTTGCAATCGCCCGAAGACCTGCTATAGCGAACCAATCGCAACTGACGCTTCGGGGCGGCCCACCTTGTACGTGTGTAACTGTAACGGTCTGAGACGACGCGATGTGGCGCGCGCGATCGAGGCGGGTGCGACCCGCCCGCGCGAGGTTTTCCAGCGCAATCAATGCGCAGCGCAGTGCGCCAAATGCGTTTGCGAAATGCGCCAGATGATCTCGGAGACCCGCGAATCCTGGGCCCTCGCAGCCGAGTAGGTTCGTAGTCCTGCGGACCAAAATCATTCGCAATATCAATGTGCCGATAAGCATTCGCAACTGAACACAGGCGATTGCCCTGTGCTATGCCACCCGACATGAACGGCTCCGAAAGGGCCGCCCGCAGAGCAAGGACGAGACGGCCATGAAGGGCGATCCCGCGATCATCCGCACCCTCAACGCGGTGCTGACCAACGAGCTGACGGCGGTCAACCAGTACTTCCTGCACGCCCGCATGTTCGAGAGCTGGGGGCTGAAGCACCTCGGCCAGATCATCTACGACGAGTCGATCGGCGAGATGAAGCACGCCGACAAGCTGGTCAAACGCATCCTCTTCCTCGACGGTCTGCCCAACCTGCAGGACCTGCACAAGCTCAAGATCGGCGAGACGGCGGTCGAATGCCTCGGCGCCGATCTGCAACTCGAACTCGGCGGTCGCGACACCGTGGTCGCCGGCGTGGCCCAGGCCGAGGCCGCATCCGACTTCGTCAGCCGCCAGATCCTGATGGAGATCCTGTCCGACACCGAGGAGCACATCGACTTCCTCGAGGCCCAGTTCAAGCTGATCGAACAGCTGGGCGAGCAGAACTACCTGCAGTCGGCCATGACCGAGATCGCCCCGGACAAGTCCGCCACCGGCAACTGACCCTAGAGCCTTATCGACTGAGGAGGGATCGCTTTGCGATCCCGCTGATGCCGTGAATCAGGCTCCAGATTTGAGCGAGAGCCTGATTCTCGCTTCATGTCGGAACCGCGAGCGGTTCCTCCAGAAACGATCAGGCTCTACAGCACCTCGCGGCGGCTCAGATGAGCAGCCGCGAGGGCCAGGACGACAAGCCCCAAGCCACAGCCGAGCCCCAGAGCCGTGTTCACGCGCCAGGCTTCGCCGGCCAGCATGTTGACCGGCATCTGCCAGGGGAAAAACACTCCCTGCTTCGCCGACGTCGCCACGACCGAGAAGAAGGTCCCGCCGATCCCGACTACCAGGGCGGGCACGAAGCTGGCGAAGCGCAAGGCGATCCACAACTGGATGGCGACCATCAGAGTGGCCGCGAGGAAGACCTTGCTCATGGTCGCGGCGTAGAGCCCGACGTCCAGTGGCCCGGTCGGGCTGAGCTCCGGCTTGATCGCCACCGCCAGCATCACCGCGCCCCAAGTCATGACGAGGGTCAGGACGCTCATGATCGCGACCACGGCCAGGACCATCACCGCCTTGGCCGCATAGAGGTGCCAGCGCGGCAGGGGCAGGCTGCGCAGATGGTCCCACGACTTCGGGCCGTTCTCCATATGGGCGACGAGGGCCGTCAGGGCCGTCACGCTCATCGGCAGCATGAAGTAGGCCCAGATGCCGATCGAACTGAGCATCCACATCTCCCAGGGCTGGGCCGCTTTCCCGCGCAGCAGCATGAAGAAAGCGAAGACGGCGATCAGCGAAGGGGCGGCGACCGCAAGGACGGCGGCCAGCGACCGGTTCAGCTTGCGGATTTCGACGGACAGGACGGCGAGCATCAGACGGTCTCCATTTGGCGTGCGGCCGCAGCGCGCGGCGCGGTGACGTTGCGATAGATGCCCTCCACCGAGGGGGTGCGCGGGCCGATGGCGAAGACCCTGACCCCCGCATGGACCAGGTCGCTGTTCACGGCCGCTGTCGCCGCGTCATGGTCCGCCCCGGGCCTCAGCCGCGCGACCAGACCGGCCGCGTCCGACGTCAGGGTCAGGTCGTGGCCCTTCAGCACCCGCCTTGCCCGGTCCGGATCGTCGACGCGCAGGCCGATCTCCGGCGCGAGGCCCGCCTTCAGCGCCGCGAGTTCGCCCTCCAGCACCAGCCGCCCGTCGTGGACGATTCCGATATGGGTCGCTGTCTGCTCGATCTCACCCAGCAGATGGCTGGACAAAAGCACTGTGGCCCCCGTGCGATCCGGCAGGCTCCTGAGGAAGCGTCGCATGTCGGCGATACCGTCGGGATCAAGCCCGTTCGTCGGCTCGTCGAGAATCAGCACCGGCGGCGCGCCGAGCATGGCCCGCGCGAGACCGAGTCTCTGGCGCATGCCCAGCGAACAGTCCGCGACCCGCCGGCGCCCGTTGTCGGTCATGTCGACGACCTCCAGCACCCGGTCGATCTCGGTCGCCGGCAGGGCGAGCAGCACGCGTGTCAGGTCCAGATTCTCCCGTCCCGTGAGGTTGCCGTAGAAGCCGTGGGCCTCCAGCAGCGCCCCGATTTTCCGCGCCGCACCGATCCGGTCCCGGCCCACGTCAACCCCGCAGATCCGCACCGATCCGGCGGTCGGCTTCAGCAGACCCAGCAGCATCTTCAGCGTCGTGGTCTTGCCCGCCCCGTTACGGCCCAGGAAGCCATAGACGGCCCGTTCCGGCACGGTCAGCGACACCGCATCGACCGCCCGATGCTTGCCGAACCGCCGTGTCAGCCCCTCGGTCTCGATCGCCGCCACCATCCGTCCGTCCCCGTTCCGTTTAAGTCCCATATAAAGTCGCGAAGGTCGCACCTTTAAGTCAAGATTAAAGATGAGACAGGAATTCTTCGACGCCATGACCACCCACGACCTCACCCGTTTCCGCCGGATGTGCGGCCAGTTCCGCTGGCTCGCCATCTTTATGGTGTGCAGCGTGGGCGCGATCCTCGCCCTCATCCACGTCGTGGAGCCGGCCATTTTGACGGCCCGCGGCGACACCCGGATCGACCCTGCCATCTGGCTGGAAAAGGCCATCTGGGCGACGCCTACGCTGTTCTATCTCTTTGCCGTCTGGTCGATCGGATCGGCCCTGGGCCAGGTCGCCAAAGGCCGTCTCATCCAGCCGATTCTGGGCAGAGCGTTGCGACACGTCGGAATCGCCCTGGGACTCGGCGGTCTGCTGAGCGTTTTTGGCATCACCAACATCTCGCGCCTGATCGGCGGCGAGCAGGGCAGTTTCGCCTATTTCGATGTCGCCGGCATGACCCTGGGCATGATCGGCGGGGCATTGTTCCTGCTGGGCCGCGTCGTCGACCAGGCCGACCGCATCCAGTCCGAGTTGGACGAGATGATCTGATGCCGGTCCGCGTCACCCTGGACCGGCTGATCGTTGCGCGCGGGATCAAGGCCCGCGACCTGGCGGCAGAGGTGGGTCTCAGCGAGACCCAGCTATCCCTGTTCCGCTCCGGCAAGGTGAAGGGCATCCGCTTCTCGACCCTGGCCCGCATCTGCGCCGCCCTGAACTGTCGGCCCGGCGACCTGCTGGACTACGACCACGACCCGGCCGACCTGGCGCGCGCCGACGACAACGGCATCTGAGCGGGAATCGCCCGGAACCGCATGGGCCGCCGACCATTCCTCCTCCGCTGGAGGAACGAGGCCATGACCGACATCGACGAGACCATCGACGACGTGCGCGAGGCCGCCGCCGACTTCCTCAATGCAGATGGACGCAGCGCCGGCCACGTCGCCCTCGGCATCGCGGCGACCGTCGGTTTCGCCTTGCTGGCCACGGCGCTCGCGAGCGGCGCGATCAAGCCGCCCCGGCGCACGGCGGCCCAACGGCGTGACGGCGACGCCCCCGTGGCCGAGCGCCCTCGCGGCGCCTTCAGCCTGATCCTGCCCGCCGTCTTCTCGGCGACCACCCTGTCCGCGGTGCGGGTCTGGAATGCTCCGTCGAACGCCACCCGGACCAGCGCCATGGTCTTGTGGGCCGGGGCCCAGACGATCAACGCCCTGTGGATCGCCCTTCGACCGGCCAGCCGGGGCATGCAGATCGCTGCGGCCATGACCTCCGCCGGCCTTGCCGCCGCCTTCGCCCACGAGGCCCGCAAGCTGGACCCGACGGCCGGAAAGCTGGCCAACCCCACCGCGCGCGGCGTCGGCTTCGTCAACGCCATGGGCCGCAAGGCCGAGGCCCGGCAGGCGACCATGCACTGACCTTGCCCTGACGACCCGCCTCCTATAGGGATCGCGCCCGATTTCGCGCAGCTGCTGGCAGCGCCTCAACCCCAGTGATTCCCATGGCGAAAATCAACGGCAACACCATCAAGCCGGGCATGGTCCTGCAACACAACAACGGCCTGTGGGTCGTCACCAAGGCCAGCCACGTCAAGCCTGGCAAGGGCGGCGCCTTCGCCAACGTCGAGGCCAAGAACCTCGAGACCGGCAACAAGCTGAACGAACGCTTCCGCTCGGAAGACAAGGTCGAGCGCGTCACGCTCGAGCAGAAAGGCTTCTCCTTCCTGTACGAACAGGGCGACGCCCTCGTCTTCATGGACGACGCGACCTACGAACAGATCGAACTGCAGAAGACCTGGGTCGGCGAGGATTCGATCCCCTACCTCCAGGACGGCATGAAGGTCGTCATCGAGATGCACGACGACCGTCCGATCGGTCTCAACCTGCCGGATCAGGTGACGGTGACCGTCGCCGAAACCGAGCCGACCGTGAAGGGCCAGACCGCCTCGTCGTCCTACAAGCCCGCCATGGCCGACAACGGCGTGCGCATCATGATCCCGCCCTATATGTCGGCCGGCGAGCGCATCATCGTCGACACCACGACCGGCGAATACGTCCGCCGCGCCGAATAGGCCGACTTACCACCGACGACCGGAGGCGCATGTCGCGCCCCTGTGAACTTCTCCGTCTGTCCGGGCGCCACTCCATCGAGGGTGGGGGCCTTTTCAGGACAGGCGGACCAGGAGATTCTCCATGTCCCTCGCCTCCGCCCTCGTTTCCGTCATCATCGACGCCGTTCGCAAGACGGCCCGGCCCATGCTTCGCGACTTCGGCGAGGTCGCCCAGCTGCAGGTCTCGCGCAAGGGGCCCGGCGACTTCGTCACCGCCGCCGACATCAAGGCCGAGGATACCCTCTACGAACTGCTGATGAAGGCCCGCCCCGGCTACGGCTTCCTGGGCGAGGAGCGCGGCATGATCGAGGGCACCGACAAGTCCCACACCTGGGTGGTCGATCCAATCGACGGCACGACCAACTTCATGCACGCCATGCCCCACTTCGCCATCACCGTGGGCCTGCAGCGCTATGCGCCGGACGGGTCGTCGGAGATCGTCGCCGGCGTCACCTACAACCCGATCATGAACGAGCTGTTCTGGGCCGAGAAGGGCAAGGGCTGCTATCTGAACGACCAGCGCATCCGTGTCTCCGGCCGTCGCGACCTGTCTGAATCGCTGATCGCCACCGGTCTGCCCTTCATCGGCAAGACCGGCCACGCCCAGTCGATCAAGGACATCCACGCCGTCGGCCAGCGCGTCGCCGGCATCCGTCGTCTGGGTTCTGCGGCTCTGGACTTCGCCTGGGTCGCCTGCGGTCGCTTCGACGCCTACTACGAGCGCAATCTGAAGCCCTGGGACGTGGCGGCCGGCATCCTGTTCGTCACCGAGGCCGGCGGCCAGGTCACCACCATCGACAACGACGGCGATCCCAAGACCGGCGTGTCCATCCTGGCGTCCAACCCGGAACTGCACCCCCGGCTGCGCAAGGTGCTTCAGGCCTCCTAGGAGGGTCACAGGGGCGTCACGCCCCTCCCCTACCGCTGGCGAATGATCCGGTTCATCCTCGCCGCCCTGCTCCTCGCCAGCCCGGTCGCCGCCCAGACAATGCCCCACCCCCTCGTCATCGCCCACCGCGGCGCCTCCGGCGAGCGACCCGAGCACACGGCTGCCGCCTATGAACGGGCCATCGAACAGGGCGCCGACTTGGTCGAGCCCGATCTGGTCATGTCGAAGGACGGCCAGCTGGTCGTCCGGCACGAGAACGAGATCGGCGGCACGACGAACGTCGCAGACCATCCCGAATTCGCCCTACGACGCACGACAAAGATCATCGACGGAGTCTGCACCAGGGGCTGGTTCACCGAGGACTTCACCCTCGCCGAGCTCCGCACGCTGCGCGCCCGCGAGCGGTTGCCGGCCCTGCGTCCGGGCAACACGGCCTGGACCGACGAGACGATCCTGACCTTCCAGGAGGTCATCGACATCGCCCGCGCCGCCTCGGCCCGCACCGGCCGCGTCATCGGCGTCGCGCCGGAGCTGAAACACCCGAGCTATTTCGAGAAGGCGGGCCTGCCGATGGAGCCCGCCTTCGTCGAGGCCCTGCGCGCCAACGATCTGACGAGCGCCGACAGCGCGATCATGATCCAGTGTTTCGAGATCGACTGCCTGCGCTCCCTGAACCAGCAGACCGATGCGCCGCTGCTCCAGCTGATGTCGCCGTCCGGCGGCCCCGCCGATCACCCCGAGATGACCTACGCCGCCATGGCGACGCCGGAGGGCCTGGCCGAGATCGCGACCTATGCCGACGCCATCGGGGTCGAGACCGCCCTGATCATTCCCCGCACGCCCGCCGGCGCCCCTGGTGTTCCAACGACATTGGTTGAGGATGCCCACTCCGCCGATCTGAAAGTCGTGGTCTGGACCTTCCGCGCGGAGGACATCTTTGTCCCCACCGACTATCGCGGCGACCTGCCCGGCTGGATCAGGCGCTTCTACGATCTCGGCGTGGACGCGGTCTTCAGCGACTTTCCGGGCGTGGCTGTGCAGGCACGAGACTAGCCCTCCCGGAACTGCAACTCCGCCAGACGCGCATAGAGCCCGCCCTTGGCCACCAGTTCGTGATGCGTGCCTTCCTCGACCGCGACGCCGTCCTCCATCACCACGATCCGGTCGGCGCGCAGCACGGTAGCGAGCCGGTGGGCGATCACCAGCGTCGTGCGCCCCTCCATCGCCAGATCCAGCGCCGCCTGCACCAGCCGCTCGTTCTCGGCGTCCAGCGCGCTGGTCGCCTCGTCCAGCAGCAGGATCGGTGCGTCGCGGACGAGGGCCCGTGCGATCGCCAGCCGCTGGCGCTGTCCGCCGGACAGGCTCTTGCCGCGCTCGCCCAGCGGCGTCGCGAAACCCTCCGGCAGGGCGTCGATGAAGGTCAGGGCCTGCGCCTCCTCCGCCGCCTTGCGGACCTCGTCTTCGGAAGCCTGCTCGCGACCGAAGCGGATGTTCTCCAGCGCCGAGCCCGAGAACAGCGGCGCCTCCTGCGACACCCAGGCGAACCGCCCGCGCACCTCGGCCGGATCAGCGGACCGGACATCGACGCCGTCCACGCTGACCGCGCCTTCCTGTGGGTCGTAGAAGCGCAGCAGCAGGCGGAATACCGTCGACTTGCCCGCCCCGGACGGCCCAACCAGGGCCACGGTCTCGCCGGGCCGCACCGTCAGGTCGAAGCCCTTCAACGCCGGCAGGTCGGGCCGTCCCGGATAGGCGAACCGCACCCCCGCCATAGCCACACGCCCTTCAGGCGGGCTCGGCAGGGCGACGGGTTGCTCCGGCGCGGCGATCGACGCCTGGGCCTTCATCAGTTCGTCGATCCGCTGCATGGCGCCCGAAGCCTTCTGCACATCGCCCCAGCTCTCGCCCAGCGCGCCCACCGCCCCGGCCGTGAACACCGACAGCAGCACGAACTGCAGCAGGGCGCCGGGCGTCATCGCGCCCCGAATCACGTCCTGGGCCCCGAGCCACAGCACCAGGGTGACGCCGCCGAAGATCACCACAATGACCACCGCCGTCATCCAGGCCCGCGCGCGCATTCGGATGATGGAGACGCCGAACGCCTCTTCCACCACCCCGCCGAACCGCTCCACCGCGCTGCGGACGCGACCGAAGGCCTGCACTGTCTCGATGGCGTCCACGCTCTCGCCGGCGAAGCCCACAGCATTGGCGAACCGGTCCTGGGACTTCACGGTCAGCTTCCTCACCGACCGCCCGAACAGGAAGATCGGCGCCAACAGCAGGGGCGCGGTCAGCAGGACCAGTCCCGTCAGCTTCGGGCTGACGATGAACAGCAGGATGACACCGCCGATCAGGGTCAGGAAATTCCTCAGGGCGAAGGACACCGAGGTCGTAAGCAGGGTCTCGACCAGGGCGATGTCCGTGGTCAGGCGCGACAGCACCTCTCCGGTCCGCATCCGCGCGAAGAAGGACGGATCCAGCGTCAGGATACGGTCGAACAGGGCCTTTCGCAGGTCGGCGATCATCCGTTCGCCGGTCTTGGTCACGTAAAAATACCGGACTGCCGTCGCGACCCCCAGAATCACCGCGTTCAGCCCAAGGATCAGGAACCAGCGATTGATGTCCGCGCCGCCATTCTCGAACCCGTGGTCGATGGCGCCCCGCGCCGTCGCCGTCAGGCCCAGGGACGCCGATGTGGATCCCAGCAGCCAGAAGCCCGCGATCACGGCGTCCAGCCGGTGCTGCATGAGATAGGGCCACAGCCGCAGCAGGGGCCGCACATCCTTGCGCTTCTCGCGCCGCGCCCCCGCCTCGCCCATCTGTTCGACAAGCACGGCCCCGGCGCCGGGGCGTCCCACCGCCTCCGTGCTGGAATAGGCGTCCTGGGTCGGCGAGGGGGTGCTCATGCGCGGGTCTTGCCCCGGAACGCCCTGCGGTGTAAACGCCGCCGCTCATTCCCGCCGGACTCTGGCGGGTTTTCTCATTTTTCACGCACCGACGGTCGGCATCGTCACCGCGTACAGAGACCGGAATACGACCATGAAGGCCGATACGCACCCCGACTACCATTTCATCACCGTCACCCTGACGAACGGCGACACGTACAAGACGCGTTCGACCTACGGCAAAGAGGGCGACACGCTGAACCTGGACATCGATCCCTCGACGCACCCGGCCTGGACCGGCGGCAACCAGCAGATGCTGGACCGCGGCGGTCGCGTTTCGCGCTTCAACAACAAGTTCGGCGGCTTCATCAAGAAGTAGGCCTCAGCACCACACGGGTGCGACAAAGACGACACGAAGAGCGCCGGTCACCCGACCGGCGCTTTTTGTTTGTCCGGAACGTCGATAACATGGGCTCGTTCGATACCCGGGCGTGGACACGGGGCTCCACCAGGCGTCGCACCAAGGCGAATACGACCATGAATCGACGCGAACTCACCCTCGGCGCAGCCGTATCGGCTCTCGCCGGTTCGGCCGCGGCGCAGAACGCTCCGATGGGCGCCCAGATTCAGGGCCAGCCCCAGACCGTCGTCGTCACGCCGACCAGCCCTTACTACGCCGCCTTCAACGCCCAGCTGGAGCGCCTGCCCGCTGCGATCCAGCCCGACGTGCGCGCCTTCTACGAACTGAACGGCTGGCAGCCGGCCTGGACTGGCGCCCGACTGCGCACCCTGAACCAGGCCTCCGCCCGCGCGGAGCGCCACGGGCTGTCGCGTTCGGACTTCTTCGACTTCGTGGGCCTCGCCGCCGATCCGGACACGGCGGACATGCGCACCACCGCCGCCGCCATAACCTACGCCCGCGTCCTGGCCGAGGGCCGCATCCGTCCCGAGACGGTCGAGGACCTGTGGGAGATGGAGAAGAACCGGGTCGATCTGCCGGTCGGCCTGAACGACGCCCTGGTCCAGAACAAGGTCGTCGAATGGTTCGAAGGCCTGGCGCCGACCGACATCGGCTATTCGAACCTGTCCGCCGGCTACGTCCGCTACCGCCGAATTATCCGCGAGGGCGGCTGGCCCCGCTTCGTCGCAAGGTCCGGCACGATCGAGCCGGGCGCCAGCGACAACCGCGTGCCCGCCATGATTGCCCGCCTGGTGGCCGAGGGCGACCTCAGCGCATCTGACGGCGCCCGCCTGACCGCCGAGGGGCTGGTCTACGGTCCGCAACTGCAGACCGCCATGCGCGGCTTCCAGGCCCGACACGGACTGGCGGCCGACGGCCGCATCGGCGCCGGCACCCAGAGCTCGCTCGGCGCATCGGCCGAAGACCGCGCCCGCCAGATCGCCCTCAACCTGGAACGCCGCCGCTGGCTGAAGCGAGACCTGAATCCCGAGCGGATCGAGGTCAACACAGCCGCCGCCATCATGGTCTACTGGAAGGAAGGCCGCCCGGTTCATTCCAACCGCGTCGTCTGCGGCTCGCCTGCCAACCAGACGCCCAGCCTGGAAAAGCCCTTCGCATCGGTCGTCGCCAATCCGCCCTGGTATGTGCCCGCCGGCATCGCCCGCCGTGAGATCCTGCCGCGCGGCCCCGGCTATCTGGCCAGCCAGAACATGTACATCTCGAACGGCACGGTCATCCAGCGCGCCGGCCCCACAGCCGCGCTCGGCTATGTGAAGTTCGAACTGCGGGACAGCTACGCCATCTTCCTGCACGACACCCCGTCCAAGGCCGCCTTCAACCTGTCGATGCGCCAACGGTCGCACGGCTGCGTCCGCGTCCAGAACGCGGTCGAGTTCGCGCGCCTGCTGCTGTCGCCCGATCCCATGCTGCTGGGCCAGTTCGACGACGCCCAGGTCAGCCGCGAGACCCAGCGCATCCAGACGGGCCGCGAGATCACCGTGCGGCTGCTCTACTGGACCGCCTTCGTCGACGGACAGGGCCGCGTCGCCTTCCGCGAAGACGTCTATCGCCGCGACCAGAAGCTGGCCGAGGCCCTCGGCATCGCCGTCAGCCTGCCGGCCGTGATCGATGACGGGACCGCCGTGGCCAACGACGTCGGGCCGTAAGGCTTAGAGCGCCAACTTTTCCCTCCCCCTCGGGGGAGGGCAGATCGCGAAGCGATCGGGTGGGAAGGGCAAGGCGACATGGTGATCATCGCCAAGGCTCGCGAAATGCGAAAGGCAATCACGCCGGCCGAGGCCAGGCTGTTCTGGCCCCGGAAGGGTTGTTGACCCTGCGATACGGAAATCTTCTGCTCCGGGATCGCCTGGATAAGATCATGGCGGAGGTGCGTGCGGTTTGCCTTGCCCGCCCCAACCGGTCTCCGCTTCGCTCCGCCCCCCCCCTCCCCCGCAGGGGGAGGGAGAACTTTAGTCCTACCCCCTGAACGCCGCTTCCAGCAGGCCCATCTGGCTCAGTACAGGGTTCGCATCCGGTTCGGGCGCGTCATCGAGATACATCCGCTTGTCCAGATACAGGACGCGGTCATGCAGTTTCTCGGCGCGGACCAGGTATTCGACCAGAGCGATCGGCATCTCCGGGTGGCTCGGCTCGGCCTCGATCTTGCGTTCGTTGAGGCGATAGCGCGGCTCGCAGGCGGCCTCCGGCGCCATGTCGCCCTCGCGCACGGCGCGTTGCACCAGCAGCCAGGACGCGACCTGCATCAGCCGCGTCGTCAACTTCATGCTCTCAGCGGCATAGGCCAGGGCGGCCGAACGCGACAGCAGCTTGGAGTCCCGGCGTCCGTCGCCGTCCAGATAGGCGGCGGTCTCCTCGACCAGGTCCATACCGTCCTGGAAGGTGCGCTCGAACAGTTCGGACCGGGCGAAGTCGCGGATCTCCCCGGCGCGTGACGCCGTGGACCCGGTACCCGGCGCGGAATTCTCGGTGCCCATCAACTCAACCATACTCATCGTGATCCGCAACGTCCGCTGGTCCATCGGCCCGGAACGGCGCCGCACGGGTTTCGCCTGCAACCGGCATGCCACGAAAAAGGGGGCCACGGAAAGCCGCCACGCAGAACCGCATCAGTTGCCGAAGTTGAACAGGGCGTCGGCGGCGGACTTCTTGGCCGTCTTGCCGGCGATGGCGCCGCGCGCCCGCGCGATCTCGGCGTCCAGCGCCTCGATGCGCTCGCCCAGTTCCTCGACCGAATAGAGGTCCAGGTCCTCGCGACCCAAGGCCGCCACGGACGCTCCGCGTTGCGGACGCGGTTCAAGATCCTCGAACGTCATCGTCGCCTCCTTGGCCAGAACCCCGAAGAAGCCCATTTACGCTCCCGGACACGGACGATTGCAAGGCTTGGACGGATATGCGGGTGATCGAGATTGACGGCGGCTCAGGTCCCGCAGAGGCCCTGTGGCTCTCCGAACGCCCCGATCCCCAGGCGGGACCGGGTGAAATCCGCATCCACGTGCGCGCCGCCGGGGTCAATCGCCCGGACCTTCTCCAGCGCAAAGGCGGCTACCCTCCTCCGCCTGGCGCGTCCGAGATCATGGGGTTGGAGGTCGCGGGCGAGGTCGATCAGGTCGGACATGAGGTCACGCGCTGGCGGGCCGGCGACCGGGTCTGCGCCCTGCTCGGCGGCGGAGGATATGCGGACTATGCTGTCGTCGACGCCCGCCACGCCCTGCCGATCCCCGACGCCCTCGACTTCATCCAGGCCGCGGCCCTGCCCGAGACCGTCTTCACCGTCTACGCCAATGTGTTCGAGGCCGGCGCCCTGAAGGCCGGCGAGACCCTGTTGGTCCACGGCGCGACGTCCGGCATCGGGGTAACGGCGATCCAGATGGCCCGGGCGGCGGGCGCCCGCGTCATCGCCACGTCCCGGGGCGCAGCGAAGACGGCGGCGGCGCTCGATCTCGGGGCCGACGTCAGCCTGGACGCCTCGGCCGGAGACCTGGAATCCGCGATCCGGGATGCGGGCGGCGCAGACGTCATCCTCGACATGGTCGGCGCCGCTTATGCCGAGGTCAATCTGAATGCCTTGAAGCCCGGCGGACGCTGGGTCGTGATCGCGACGTTGAGCGGCGCGCTCGCCGAGGTCGATCTGATGCGGATCATGATGAAACAGGCGACCCTGACCGGATCGACCCTGCGTCGCCGTCCGGCCGACGAAAAGGCCCGACTTGCGGCGGCGATCGAGGCCACGGTCTGGCCCTGGGTCGTCTCGGGCCTCGTGCGCCCGCCGGTCGAGGCGACCTTCCCCCTGGCTGAAGCAAAACTCGCCCACCTCCGGCTGGAGGCGGGCGAGCATGTCGGCAAGATCGTGCTGACGGTCTAGATCGCTACCAGCGACCGCCCCCGCGAGCCGGACGCATCGACGAGATGCGGTCGTTGACGCTCGTATAGTTCAGGTTGCTAGTGCTGGAGGTGATCACCTGGCACTGGCCGCGGAAATAGGCGTCGGTGCAGACTTCCCAGGCGCCGTTGAGCTCCATCGAGCTGATCTGATCGTTGAGACCCGAGCGACCGAGGTCGGCGATCTCGCTGCGGAACGTCTGCGAATAGCCGCGGTAGTTGCTGTCGGCGTAGACGGTGATGCTCGTGCGGCCGTTGTTGCCGCCCCAGCCGCCGCCATTGTTGCCGCCGTTACCCCAACCGCCGCCATTGTTGCCGCCATTGCCCCAACCGCCGCCGTTATTGCCGCCGTTGCCCCAACCGCCGCCGTTATTGCCGCCGCCGTTGTTGCCGCCGCCACTGCCGCGCTCGTACTCGCCGCGCACATTGCCGCAGATCAGCAGCCCGTCATTGTTGGCGATGTCGAAGGCGGAGCAGCGCGCCAGTTCAATCGAGGTGCCGCGGACATTGCCACGCATGTCCCGGCAGTCGGCGTAGAGACGGCCCTGGTTGACGTAGGATCCGCTGCAGCTGTCTGCGAAACTGCCGCGCGGCGCGACTCGCTGGGCGCCATCGTCAATCGACGGCGCGCGTTCCTGGGCGCCGCCGGCCAGCACGGCCAGCGCTGCGAGAGATGTGAGTGCGATAGACATGGGCTTCCTCCAAGTGATCACTAAGGCCGCTGAACGCGTCCGATGTCACACTGTTCAACATCCAGCATGAACCGAACCTGTATGGCTCCGCTTGCCTTAGCTTAACGTAGCGGCCGGAGCGACAGGATGACGTTGTCGAAACCCACATCATTGAGGTTGCTCACCTGACCGGCGAAGCTCTGGCATTGGCCGCGATAATTGGCCCCGGAGCAGGCCTGCCACCCGCCGGTCAACCGCATCGAACTGATCTGATTATTCAGGCCCGAGGCGGTCAAGTTGGGCTGGGCTGTCGTGTAGGTTCGGGAATAGCCGACGAAATTGATGTCCCTGTAGATTGTCACCGAGACGGTCGGCGTCGGCGGGTGTGTGACGGCGGTGCTTGTTTCGAGTCGCCCCGCCGTGCCGCCGCACGTCAGTGTCCCGTTGATGTTGGCGACGTCCACGCCCGTGCACGATGTCAGCGGGATCGATGACCTTACGAAGGCGCCCGAGGTGTTGCGGCAGTTGGAGAACAACCGTCCGCCGAGCACATAGGACGCGGCGCAGGTCTGGGAAAAACTGCCTTGCGGCACGGCGCTCGCCTGGGCCAGTAGCGTCGCCGGCGCGGCGTCGAGGCCGGCGCCCGCAACAGCCGCCACGGACAGCAATGTGATGAGTTTCAAGGTCTCCCCCGGGGATGAGGCCGGCCGCACAGTCTGGCCGAGCAACGATATATAAACCCGTGATCGATCACCAGCCAGTGACGTTTTCTTTTGCGCCGAAACGGCCTATATCGAAATCATCAGCGCCCGGCCGAAAGGTCGGGCGCCGTCGTATCCAGAGCCCGCGATCGCCGGGCCCCTCATTTCCGGGACTGCCCCCATGACCGACATCCTGATGCCCAAGGCCACCGCGGTCTGGCTTGTGGACAACACTTCGCTCACCTTCGAACAGATCGCGGACTTTTGCGGCCTGCATCCGCTGGAAGTGCGCGGCATCGCCGACGGCGACGTGGCCCGCGACATCCGGGGTGTCGATCCCATCACCGGCGGCCAGCTGGGCCGTGAGGAACTCGACAAGGCCCAGGGCGACGAGACCTACCGCATGAAGGCGATCGTCAGCCGTCACGCCGAACTGATGAAGGCCCACAGGCCCGCGCCGAAATACACCCCGGTGTCGCGCCGCCAGGACCGTCCGGACGCCATCATGTGGTTCGTCAAGAACCACCCCGAGGTCACCGACGCCCAGATCGCCAAACTGCTCGGCACCACCAAGTCGACGATCGACAGCGTGCGCAACCGCACGCACTGGAACAGCCCCCAGATCAAGCCTGTCGACCCGGTGACCCTGGGTCTCGTCGGACAGCTGGTGCTGGACGACCTGGTATCCAGGGCCGCCGAGAAGAAGAACCGCGACGACGCCAAGAAGGGCGGCGCCGCCCTCCAGCCCATCGAGGCCGAACCCGCCGAGCCGGAGTTCGTCCCCGAAGAACGCGAACGCCGCACGGCCGAACCGACCGCCGCGTCGGTGTTCGGCACGAACGAGTAAATCCTCCCCCTGCGCTGCGCTTGGGGGAGGACTGAAAACGGCCCCGGGATCGCTCCCGGGGCCGTTCGTTTTTCTGGCGGAGACCGGGGCTAGCCTGCCCTGGCCTCCAGACTGGTGATTTCTTCCTTGAGCCGGAGCTTCCTTCGCTTGAGCTCCCTGACCTGCAGCGGATCCACGGAAGGCCTGCCCACCTCCAGCCGGATAGTGTCATCCAGCTGACGGTGACGATTTCCCAGTTCGCGGATACGAGCTTCGATGGTCATGGCTTGCGCCTCCATGTCTAAGGGACCACACAATGAGCGCCTGGATTTGCCGCCTGTGAAATCACGGTTCAGTGACGTCAACGGAACGTAAAATTTCTCCGGGCACGGCCTAGCCTGGCCCCCAACCTGGACCATGATGTGAACGTAGCGGTACGGAACCCGCCGACCCGGCTGGTGGTCGGAATCTCCGGCGCATCGGGAGTCATCTATGGCGCCCGGGTGCTGGATGCGCTGAACGACCTGGGCGTCGAAAGCCATCTGGTGGTCACCCGCGCCGCATTGCTCACATTGTCGCAGGAGACCGATCTCAGCCCTGACGACCTGACCGCCAAGGCCACCGTCCTTCACAAGCTCAATGACGTCGGGGCCTCGATCGCCTCGGGCTCGTTCCGGTCGCTGGGCATGATCGTCGCGCCCTGTTCGGTCAGGACCATGAGCGAGATCGCCACCGGCGTAACCTCGACCCTGCTGACCCGCGCCGCCGACGTCGTGCTGAAGGAGCGCCGCCCCTTGGTCCTGATGGTGCGCGAGACGCCCTTCCACCTCGGCCACCTGCGCACCATGACAGCCTTGGCCGAGATGGGCGCGACCATCGCCCCGCCCCTGCCCGCCTTCTACTCCAAACCCGCCTCGATCGCGGAGATGATCGACCAGTCCGTGGGCCGCGCGCTGGACCTGTTCGGTCTCGACTGGGCGCCGGTGAAGCGGTGGGAGGGGCTCAGGGGCCCCGTAACGGAGTGAGCGACCCTTTCTGGGACTGGGCGCTGAAAGCCTACGCTGCGCCCGGCGTGCAGGAGGCCTGCCTGCAGCTTCAGGATGGAACCGGCCAGAACATCCCCTTGTTGCTCTGGGCCGGCTGGACCGCCGCGACGGGCCGCGTGCTCGACGGGGACGCCATCGAGGGCGCCTGCGACTGCGCCCGCGCCTGGGATGCCGCAGCCGTCACGCCGCTGCGCACCCTTCGCCGCACGCTCAGGAACACCAACCCCGACATCGACAATGCTGCGCGCGAGAGCCTGCGTGAGGCCGTGAAGGTCGTCGAACTGGCCGCGGAACGCCATCTGATGGCGGGACTGGAGGCACTGGCGCCCTCCCGCACGGGCCCGCCCCGTCCGGCCATAGACGCGTTGGCCGCCGTCGCCCGCGTCTGGAGCCGGGTCGTGCCACGCCCGGCGCTGACGACGCTCGCCGAATGCCTTCCGGCCTGACCCGGCCTCGGCTATAAGCCCGCCTTCGCGGGGACCGGCATGAACGACGACCAACCCTTTCTGACCGACGACGAGATCGCCCTGCACGCCCAGGTCAAGGACCTGCGGCTGGAGCACGCCGACCTCGAAGCCTCGATCGACGCCTTGTCGCACATGCCGATTCCGGACCAGCTCCTGATCGCCCGCCTGAAGCGAAAGAAGCTGTTGCTGCGCGACGAGATCGTGAAGATCGAAAGCCGCATCCTGCCGGACATCATCGCCTGATCCCTTCCCTTATCCCACCGGGAGAGGGAAATCCGTTGGCCTCTATGAGTCCAAAAAAGTGCACACAGAGTTATTAGAATTCAATGGATTGCACTCTTTGGACTTGGTTTTTTAAGAGCCCAGTCTGCGGAGCGCCTAGTCTTTGGCTCCGCTTGCGCAAACCCGAATAAGTCGTTGTTTTTACAACTTATCGTCCACGCTTTCGGACCCACATGGCGGCGTCAGCCTCGGCGAGCCAGGTCTCGACGTCCGCCTGGCCGGCGAAGGCCCGCACCCCGAACGATCCGCCCAGCGACGCGGGGGCGCCCTCCCAGCGGAACTCGGCCTCTTCCAGCGCTTGCTTGAGACCCGCCGCCTTCTCGCGCCCTGCCTCCAGGCCGGAGTTCAGCAGCAGCACGCCGAACTCGTCCCCGCCCAGCCGGCCGACCGCGTCCGTGGCCCGCACATTCTCCAGCAGCAGCTCGGCGACCCGCACCAGGGCGGCATCACCCGCTGCATGGCCGAGTGAGTCATTGACCGTCTTGAACCCGTCGAGATCCAGATACAGCAGCACCGCCGGCACCTTGTAGCGGCTGCAGTAGGCCATCGTCCGCACCATCGCCGCCGCGAAGCCGCGTCGGTTCAGCACCGGGGTCAGGACGTCATGTTCCGCCGCAGCCTCGGCCGCCTCGGCGCGCGCGGTCAGGGCCGCCACCTCGGCGCGCAGCCGGGCGATCTCGGCCACAGGGTCCAGGCCCGGGTCGACGATCTCATTGATGTTCGGCGCGTCGGTCACGTCGAGAAGCCACTCCGGGCGCGACTCAATACGGGCGCCTCCTGCGCCCAAGCTAACGCCCTTGGTTGCGGGCGCAACGCGCGTGCTGTAACCGGCCGCTTTCCTCGCAAGGCTCAGTGACGCATGGCGACGACGACCCCCCCGGTGGCGATCATCATGGGCAGCCGCTCGGACTGGCCCACCATGAAGCACGCGGCCGACATGCTCGACCGGCTGGGGGTCGGCTGGGACGCCCGCGTCGTCTCGGCCCACCGCACGCCGCAACGCCTGTTCGACTTCGCCAACGGGGCCAGGGTGGCCGGTTTCAAGGTCATCATCGCCGGCGCCGGCGGGGCCGCCCACCTGCCGGGCATGGCCGCCTCGATGACGCCGCTGCCCGTGCTGGGCGTGCCGGTCCAGTCGAAGGCGCTGAAGGGCCTCGACAGCCTCCTCTCCATCGTCCAGATGCCTGGCGGCGTCCCGGTCGCCACCCTGGCCATCGGCGATGCAGGGGCCAAGAACGCCGGCATCCTCGCCGCCCAGATCCTGGCCCTGTCCGACGAGACCCTGGCCGGCCGTCTCGACGCCTTCCGCGAGGCCCAGACCAAGTCGGTCCACGAGACGGTCGAAGACTGAGTGCCCGTTCTGTCTGAAACAGCCCTGCCCGCTCCTCTCGCGCCCGGCTCGACCATCGGCATCCTCGGCGGCGGCCAACTGGGCCGGATGCTGTCGCAGGCCGCCTCGCGCCTTGGCTTCGACGTGGTCATCCTCGATCCCGAAGAGAACAGCCCCGCCGGTCGCGTCTCGCGCGGCCAGATCGTCGCCGCCTATGACGATCCGACGGCCCTGACCGTCTTCGGTCGCGTCTGCGACGTCGTCACTTTCGAATTCGAGAACGTCCCCGCCGCCTCGGTCGAGCGTCTGGCCGAGGCTGGCGCCCTCGTCGCCCCCGGACCCACCGCCCTCGCCGTGGCCCAGGACCGGGTCGACGAAAAGACCTTCCTCAACGCCGTCGGCGCCAGGACGGTCGCGTTCGCCCCCGTCGACAGCCTCGACGACCTGACCGCCGCGCTCGAGACCCTCGGCACGCCCGCCCTGCTCAAGACCCGTCGCGACGGCTACGACGGCAAGGGCCAGGTCTGGATCAAGTCGACGAAACAGGCCGCCGCCTCTCTCGCCGAACTCGGCGGACGCCCCGCAATCCTCGAAGCCAGGGCCGCCTTCACTCGCGAGCTGTCGATCATCGCCGCCCGGGGCCGGGACGGCGCCGTGGCCGTCTATCCGCTGGGCGAGAACAGGCACGCCGGCGGGGTCCTGCGCACCACCAACGCCCCGGCGAAGGTCGACGCCAGGACGGAGAAGCGCGCCCGCGCCATTGCCGCCGCCATCCTCGACGGCCTCGCCTACGTCGGCGTCATCGGCATCGAGCTGTTCGACCTCGGCAACGGCCAACTGCTGGTCAACGAGATCGCCCCTCGCGTCCACAACACCGGCCACTGGACCCAGGACGGCTGCGTCTGCGACCAGTTCGAACAGCACATCCGCGCCATCGCCGGCTGGCCGCTCGGACCGACGAAGGCCCACGCCCGCGTCGAGATGACCAACCTGCTGGGCGACGAGGTCGAGCAGTGGTCGAAACTGGCCGCCGGACCCGATCAGCGCCTCCACCTCTATGGCAAGGCCGAAGCCCGGCCCGGCCGCAAGATGGCGCATGTGAACCGGGTGCGGCCGCTCTAATTCTCCCTCTCCCAGAGGGAGAGGGCTTGAGCGCACGGCGGCTTACCGTCGTCCTTGCGCGAAAGGGTGAGGGGTTAGTCGCCAACCGGTGAGGGCACGCCCCTCACCCTTTCGGCTGAAGACGCATCGCTTCGCTCTGCGAGCCTCAAGCCCTCTCCCACCGGGAGAGGATCAAACGCGTGTGGGATACCGCAACCGGCTCAGCATCTCGGTGACCCGCCGCACCGGCGCGTCAAAGTCCTTGCCCGCCTTCCACTTCTCGAAGGCCATGACGTTCTCGATCCGCGCCGCCACGAAGGCGTCGGCCGCGTCCTTGCCGTCGAACAGCCGCAGCGTCATCGCCGGGACCAGGATGCCCGACAGGATCGTCCGCTTCGAATAGTGGTTCCAGTCGGTCGCCGTATCTCCGGCCCAGCGCCACAGCCGGTCCGCCGTCGCCCAGGTCAGGCTCAGCACCAGGTCGGCATTGGTCGGCAGGGCCATGAAGCCCGCCGCCCGCTTCTCGGCTTCCGGATGCGCCATCGCGACCTCCAGCCGCGTTTCCAGGGCCCGGGCGATTCGCTCGCGGATCTTCAGCAAGGCGGGATCACCCAGCACCGCCAGGGCCTCATCGTCGTGCCGTCGCCACAGGAGGACCGCCAGATCGCGCGCGCCGTTGGGCAGCAGCAGCTCCTGATCGCCTTCGCTCAAGCCCTGCGCCTCGCAGGCCGCACGCACCATTCGCCCGTTCCAGCCCAGCCGCGGAGCCAGACCCAGCGCCGAATCAAGCACCGACTGCTCCATCCGATCGGCCCAGTCGCCTTCGGGCGCATTCGACAGCTGCGGGGTATCGGTCATCTGTCCATGATACGCCTGTCCCAGCGGGATCGCGAGCGTCACGGAAGCGCCGCGACGATCTGGACAGAGGGCGGGGCTTGGTGTATCCGCACGCCTTCGCTCGCCGGGCTGTCGCCCGCGAGAACCGATTTTATTTGTCTGCCCGCCTCTCAAGGACGCGGCGGGCAGCCAAAGGAGAGTTCAACCTGGTACAGATTTTCGTTCGCGATAATAACGTCGATCAAGCGCTCAAAGCCCTCAAGAAGAAGATGCAACGCGAAGGCAGCTTCCGTGAAATGAAGCGCCACGTGCACTACGAGAAGCCCTCGGAGAAGCGCGCCCGCCAGAAGGCCGAGGCCGTTCGTCGCGCCCGCAAACTGGCCCGCAAGCGCATGCAGCGCGAAGGCCTGCTGCCGCCTCCGAAGCCCCGGGTACCGCGCGCCTAAGGCCGCGACCGGAGTTCAAGATTTCAAAGGCCGTCCCGGGAAACCGGGGCGGCCTTTTTGATTCCAGCTTGATCTTCTCCCTCCCCTTATGGGGAGGGTGGTCGGAGCGCAGCGGAGACCGGGTGGGGGCGGCAAGGCAAAACTCCTCGGGCCTCTGTCTGGATCGCCCTGCCGCCCCCACCCCGTCGCTACGCGACGCCCCCACCCCTTCGGGGGAGGGAGACTTCTCGCTCTACCGCCCGCCCCCACTGATCGCCTGGCCGAAGCTCTTCCAGCTCAGCTTCACGTCCGACAGCGCACCCGCACGGAACGCCCGCCCGGCCAGCCACACCATCAGCAGGGCCACCGCGAACATCCCCGCCATCGTGCCGATGATCTCGATCAGCGGCGGCCCCGACGGCGCCCGCGCGCTCATCAGGAAGGGCGTGAAGAAGGGCACCCAGGACAGAAACTTCACGGCCGGCGCATCCGGGTTCACCAGGGCCATCTGGACGACCAGCAAGGGCACCACCAGCACCATCATGATCGGGCCCATCAGGGTCTGGGCGTCGCGCGGCGTCTCGCAGAAGGCGCCGATGGCCGCGAACAGCACCGCGTACATCAGATAGCCGCCGACGATATAGCCCATGAAGTAGAAGATCAGCCCGTCGGTCATCAGCACCGAGGCCACATCCGCCGCGACGGACGGCGCCGCCGTGATCAGCCCCACGGCCCCGATCCCGCCCCAGACGACCAGCACCGACAGGGTCAGCATCGCCACCCCAAGTACCTTGCCGGTCAGGATCTCCGTCGCCGAGGCCGACGACAGCAGGACCTCGAGGATCTTGTTCGACTTCTCCTCCATCACGCTGTTCAGCAGGATCGAGGCTCCGGTGATGATCAGCGACCACAGGATGAAGCTGAAGGCCAGGCCGATGATCCCGGGCAGGCGGTCCTTGAACGACACCTCCCCTCCCCCCGCCGAACGCGGTGAGAAGACGTTGATCTCGGGTCGGAAGGCGTCGACCTGCTCGACCACGGCCGCGTCGATTCCGGCCTCGCGCAGGACGGTGTCGCGGTTCTCGTCGCGCAGGGCCCGGCGCACGAAGTCCTCGACCGTGTCGTCGGTCGCGCGCGCGGCCCAGACACGGGCCGCCGGCCCCTCGGGCGTGCGGGTCAGGAAGACGACGGCGTCCAGCCTCTGTTCCTTGGGCGTCGCGTCGGTCAGATAGCGCCGCACCACGACCTCCTGGGCCGCGCCGGTTTCCGCACCCGCCAGATCGCCGGGGGCGTCGACAAACCGAATGCGCGACCGGGTCATGGAGGCGATCGCGCTCTCCGCCGCACCGGGAGGCGCCCCGGACGATGCCGCGGCCTTCTCGGCGGCTTCGCGGGCGCGTTCCGCCTGTCGTTCGGCGTCGGCGGCCAGAGCGCCCTTCACAGCGGCGGCCAGGCCGGTCGCGGCCGGGCCCTCTTCGATCAGGACGACGGCGCGCACGGGATCGGCGCCGCGCATCAGCAGAGGCACGGCGCCGCCGAGCACGGCGAAAAGGGGGAAGGCCAGCAAGGACAGCCAGAACCCGACCGTCTTGGCGTAGGCGAGGAACTCGCGCTGGGCGATCAGCAGGATGCGGTTCATTGGCTCACCTCCGATTTGGCGGCAGGTCGGGCCACGCTCTGATCCTGATCTGGATGGTCGCCGGTCAGGTCGATGAAGGCGTCATGCAGGGTCGGTTCCTTCAGTTCGAACCGGCGTACATCCAGGCCGCTGATGAAGGCGGTCTTCAGCGCCTCCTGACCGCCGGCGCCACTGGCCAGGGCGCCCTTCAGCACCCTCACGCCGCCGTTGTCCGACACGACCTCGACGCCGGTCACGCCCGGCAGGGCCGCCACGGCCTCGGGGGTGATCTCGCCTTCCAGCTCCAGGAACCGTCGCGAGGTCGCCCGCGCCTCGGTCACCGTGCCGTCGAAGGCCTTGCGGCCCCGCGCCATCAGCACGACCTGGTCACACAGCCGCTCCGCGTGCTGCATCACATGGGTGGAGAACAGGACGGTCGCTCCATTGGCGGCCAGGTCGCGGATCACCGCCTCCAGCCCCTGCTGGTTGACGGGATCGAGCCCGCTGAACGGCTCGTCCAGGATCACGAACTCGGGCCGATGTACGACCGAGGCGATCAGCTGGACCTTCTGGGCCATCCCCTTGGACAGCTCCTTCATCTTCTTCTTCTGCGAGGCGCCGAGGCCCTGGGCCTCCAGCATCTCGCGGGCGCGGCGCTTGCCTTCGCGCGTCGGCAGCCCCTTCAGCGAGCCGAAGAAGGCGATCGCCTCCACCGGCGTCATCTTCTTGTAGAGCCCGCGTTCCTCCGGGAGGAAGCCGATCCGGTCGCGCACCTTGCGCCCGTCGGACGCGCCAAGGATGTCGATCGTGCCCGCGGAGGCTGCCTGAAGCCCCAGGATCATGCGGATGGTCGAGGTCTTGCCCGCGCCGTTGGGGCCCAGGAAGCCGCAGATGGCGCCCTTCCGGACCTCGAAACTCAGGTCCTTCACCGCCTGAAAGTCGCCGTAGCGCTTGCTCACGCCTTCGAGCGTCAAGGCCACCATATTCATCCCCTGGTCGATTACGGACCTAGAGGTAGCAAAGGACACTTTACATTGGAACCGTAATCGACGTCCCGACCGTTACGCACCGGTCACGAGAAAAGCGGCATCGAAATCAGTCGGCGACCACGACCTGAAATGTCTCACCGACGACACGGGACGGGTTCACCTGCGACCCGCCACGACGCACTTCGAAATGCAGGTGCGGGCCGGTCGAATAGCCTGTCGAACCGACGAGACCGATCCGCTCGCCGGCCAGCACCCGGTCGCCTGATCCGACATCGATCCGGGACAGGTGGGCGTACATCGTCGTCATGCCGTTCGGGTGGCGCATCTCGATGAAGTTGCCGTACCCCTCGGGCTGACGGCCGATTCGGGCGATTTCTCCTTCAGCGGCTGAATAGACCGAAGTGCCCTGAGGCGCGGCGATATCCACGCCCTTGTGCATCCGGGCTCCCGGCTCCCCGCCCAGCCGGCGCATGCCGAAGCGGGAGTTGATCGCAAAGCCGCGCACCGGTTCCTCGAAGGTCATCGGTCGGGTCAGCGGCCCGGCGGGCTCGGCCACGGCGGTAACGGGCGGACGCTCCGGCAGGGCGAAGATCTGGTCGCGGGGTTCCCGCTCGGCGGGCGCCATGGCCATGGCCAGAACAGCGACCCCGATCAGGGCGACGGTCTGGCCGGAGTGGGTCACAAAGGCACGGGCGGTCGGAAACAGTCGGCGCATGAAGTCGTCGGCTCGGTGGCGCTTTTGCGAAAGCAGTGGAGGCCAGAGGGCGCGGGTCCGGGACCGGCACACGCTTCGGCAAGCGGACGTATCAACAATTCATGGGGCGACTTTGGGGCGCGGGTGTTGCGTCCGGGGGGCGACAGGGCGTCGCACCTGCGATCCTCCCCCAGCGGGGGAGGTGGCGCGGAGCGGTTTCGTGACGTGACGGAGGGGGCCGACTCCAGACGCTGTGTCTGCAGCCAGCCCCCTCCACCACTTCGTGGTCCCCTCCCGACGGGGGAGGACGTTTAGAGCGGCAGGGTCAGGGTAATGCCGCCCATGTGGCTGTCGGCATGGTCGCCGAAGCGGCCGCGATAGCCGATCTCGACTTCGAGCGGGCCCAGATCCCCGCTCAGCCCGGCAGAGGCCAGGACCGAACCGCCGAACGGGTCGTCGAACCGACGCGACAGGACCTGGGCGGGGTTGCCCGCGATCCCGACGCGGACGGCATCGGAGCTGTCGTCGAGGCTGTCGCGATAGCCGCCCTCGACGAAGACGGCGAAGCCGCCCATGTCGCCCTCGGCCCGCAGCACGGCCTCGGCGGTGACGCCTTTGACCGAGCGGTCACGGTACTGGTAGGAGGCCGCCGCCCCCTGCTCGATGTAGCCGTCGACGTCGGAGTTGGCGTAGGTCACCGCCACGCGCGGCGAGATGGCGATCCCGCCCGCATCGAACCACATCCCCCCCTGCAACCGGGCGCCGGAGCTGAAGCCCCGCGTGGTCGCTGTCTGGATAATCGGCGCCAAGGCGCTGACTCGTTCGATATTGTTGTAGTCATCACTGGCGAAGCCGGCGGCGACATTGATGAACATCGCATCCGACCGCCAGCCCGCAGCGGCGTCCAGCGCCAGGGTCTGCAGTTCGAAGCTGGTCGGTCCGGCGCTGACGTCGGCGTTGCGATAGCTTCCCGTCAGTCCGAACCGCATCGTCTCGGTGCCCGACTCCAGCGTCATCTGGGCGCCGTAGCCATCGGACTTGGCCGAGGCCACCGTAGCGCGCGCGTCGGTCTCGGAGCGGTCATAGAGAGCGCCGATCGAGATCGAGGTTCCCGCAGTCCAGGGCGCGTGTCCCGACATCCGGGCGCCGGCGGCGTCCAGGGCGTCTTCGCGGTGACGATAGGCGGTCTCGCCCTGCAGGGTCGAACCAGCGGCCCGGTCACCATAGTAGAGGTAGTCGCCGGACAGGGTGGCGATCAGCCGGTGTCCGGCCGCTGTCGGGTGGACGCCGTCAAAATACAGGTAGGAGTCAGGGTTGGCGCAGACCGTGACGCCATTGAAGCAGGCCTCGGTCACGTTGCTCAGGCCGAACCGGCCGGGGCTGGAGGCCAGCAGATCACTGACCTTGGCCAGATCGAACAGGATGATGTTCGTGCCTGGACGGGCGGCGGCGGTCGTCAACAGAGCCGTCTGCAGGCTGCTGTTGAAGGTCGATCCGGCATAGTCGGCCAGGGCAGCGGCCGGCGAGGTGCGGAACTGAGGCGTGATGCCCAGGCGCGGCAGGTTGGTCACGAGAATCGTCCCCGCGCCACGACCGGCGATGTCGTTCACCAGGAAATTCATGTCCGCGACGGCGGCCGCCAGGGTCGGGGTGATGGCGGCAACCGGGTTGGTGCTGACGCCGGCGGTCGGGAGCGCCTGGAAGATGTTGTTGGCGCCGCCCAGGACACTGACCAGATCATTCGCGCCGAACGCTCCGCCCCGGCCGAGATAGGTCGTCAGTTGCTGACGCATGCCGGGCGGGAAGGCGACGTTGTTGTCGGTCCGCGACCCGCCGTAGGCGAGGTTGATGCTGCCGGTGACCGCACCGTTGAAGTTGGCGGCGTTGAAACCCAGCAGTTCCGTAAAGACGCGCCCGTTGGAGAACCGGCCCTGGAAATAGGGCGGCGATGGCGGCTGGGTCCCGCCGGATGCAAGGTACAGGTTGCCGTTGTCACTCAGCGAGTCGCCCAGCACGACCAAACGGCCGTAGGACTGGGCCGAGGCGGCAGTGGCGAGCGCGGCGGATGCGGCGAGCGTCAGCGCAGCCAAGGCTGCGCCGCGGAGATAACGTGACATGGTCTTCCTCCCGTCGGTCGATTGAGCACGACCGTTACACGACAGTCTGCGCCCGTTTTGCGGGAGTGCAAGATGCCGCCGGGGAAGCTTCTAGTGCAGAAGTCGGAAGCGCAGCGTTCCGGCCACACTCTTCAGGACACGGAGCGCCTGCGGGTCATAGTCGCGGTCCACGTCGGTGATGACGTAGCCAGTGCGTTCGTCGGTCTTCAGATGCTGGCCGAGGATGTTGAGCCCGGCCGCCGACAGCTCTCGGTTCAGCTCGGCCATGACGCCGGGCTGGTTCCGGTGGATGTGCAGGATGCGGTGGCCGCCGGAAACCTCGGTCAGCTGCACGTTGGGCAGATTGACGCAGAAGGTCGTGTCGCCGCGGTTCAGGTATCCCAGCAGCCGTTCGGCCGCGAACTCGGCGATGGCCTCCTGGGCCTCCTCGGTCGAGCCGCCGATGTGCGGGGTCAGGATGACGTTCTTCAGCCCCATCAGCGGGCTGTCGAACGGATCGGCGTTGGTGCGTGGTTCCTCGGGGAACACATCGAGCGCCGCACCGCCGATCCGGCCCGACCCGATCGCTTGGGCCAGGGCCCCGACGTTGACGACATGGCCGCGCGACAGGTTCAGGAACAGGGTCCCCGGTCGCATCATCTGGAACTCGGACGCGCCGATCAGATTGGCGTTCTCGCGCCGCCCGTCGACATGCAGCGTGACCACGTCCGCCTCGGCCAGAAGCGCATCCAGCGACCGCATCCGCTTCGCATTGCCCAGCGCCAGCCGCTCCGACAGGTCATGGAAGATGACCCTCATGCCCAGGGCCTCGGCCAGCACCGACAGCTGCGATCCGATGGCGCCGTAGCCGACGATGCCCAGGGTCTTGCCCCGCAGTTCGCGCGAGCCATCGGCCGACTTTTTCCATCGGCCCTCGTGCATGGCCGCCGACTTGTCGACCACGTCGCGCATCAGGGTGATGGTCAGGCCGATGGCCAGTTCGACCACGCTGCGGGTGTTGGAATAGGGCGCATTGAACACCGCCACGCCCTTGGAGGCCGCTGCGTCCAGATCGATCTGGTTGGTGCCGATACAGAAGGCCGCGACGGCCAGCAGTCGGTCCGCCGCCTCCAGCACCGCTTCAGTCACATTGGTCTTGGAGCGGATGCCCAGAACGTGGACGCCCTTGATCTTCTCGATCAGGTCCGCCTCGTCGAGAGCCCCCTTGATCGTCTCTACCGAATAGCCCGCCTCTTCCAGACGCTCGACGGCGGCGGGGTGGATATTCTCCAGCAGCAGCATGCGGATGCGGCTGCGCGGATAGGACCACCGCCCGGCCAGCCCCTCGGCGTGCAGAAGTTCGTCGATGGATTTGGCCTCGCCGTCGGCCACGGCGACGACCTTGTCGCGACGGGCGATCTCGGTGAAGGCGTAGAACCGGTCGGCCGCGCCACCCAGTTTGACCTCGGCGTCGTTCCAGCCGTCGCCCACCATGACGACCGGTCCTTTCAAACCCAGCGCCTTGATCACCGTAGGCTTGCCATTCTCATGCGACAGCGGGTTGGCGTCGTCCACGCCCATGACACGACCTTCGGCGTCGTAGATCAGGTCGTTGCAGATGACCCGATCCGGCGACACGCCCAGCCGTTCGGCGATGGGCGCGATGATCTCGCGGAAGCCGCCTGACAGGATGATGATGTTGGCCGCGTTCTCGTTGAAGAAGCGCAGGTTCCGCCGCACTGAAGGCGTCCCCTCGTCCAGAATCCGGTCCGCCAGAGCTAGAACGTGGATCCGCGTCAGCGGCAGCATCGCCAGCCGCGCCCTCAGCGCTTCGCCGAAATCGACCTCTCCGGTCATGGCGCGATCGGTCAGGGAGGCGACCTGCGCCCTGATCGACACGGCATCGCCATGCCCCTCCAGAGAGATATCTGCGAGGGCCTCCAGGGTTTCGATGCGCACAAGGGTCGAATCGAAGTCGAAAATCAGCGTCGGAGCGGCGGTCATGCCCCTCTTTCGCCGACCTTCGCACTCGCAGCAACGGCTTTGTGAGAGGGCTTACAGCCCGGTCAGCCGCCGCACCCGGCTGTCGGGCCGGCGGCTTTCCAGAGCCGCCGCTCCGATGGCCGCTGCGATCGTGGCCACGGCCAGCAGGGCCCCGCCCTCACGGGCGTGATCCTTGGCGTAGCGACCGGCGTCCCCGGCATAGCGACGCGCCGAACGGCCGGTCTCCTCGGCATAGAGGCGCGCTTCGCGGGCGTACTTCCGGCGCTGCTTGTCAGACATGGCGCGCTGGCCACGCTTCATGAGCTTCCTGGCCTCGTGGCGGGCGTCATCGCCCAGATCACCAACCCGCTCGCTGACTTCCCCGGCCCGCTCAGTCAGACCGCGCGAGATGGCGTCGAAGCGGTGACGCAGGGCCTCGGCGTCGATCCAGCCGCGCGGATCGATCCGGTCACGGATCTCCTCGAACCGGGGCGGTCCCGTCCGCTGGGTGAGCAGAAAGGTCACCAGGGCGGCCGTGGCGACAAGGGCCAAGGATCCTGCGGTGATGCCGGGATGTTTGCGGACTTCGGCAAGGGCGCTGAACTGTCGGACCATGGGATAATGAACCTCTTCATCGAGGCCGTCGTCGGTCGGGTCATAGAGCCCGTCGTCATACGGCTGATAGGCGGAACCCCTGTCCCGCATGGCAACTGGAGCGAACCGCGCGAAAAGTGGTTCCGCCAGACCCGGCAGCAGGGCGTAGAAAGACGCGATCACGCGCCCTCCTCCGCCGACGGTAATCTCCCGGATCGGATGGGTCGCGCACCACAGCACGGTGTCCGCCACCACATTGGTCGCATAGACCGGCTGCGGGTTCTGCACCGCATAGCCCGTCAGGTTTCGGGCGTGCTTCGGATAGGGCGTATCCACCGCCGCCGGCTTGACCAGACTGACGGCGACCGGCGACCCTTCGCGCATCAACTCCATGCGGAAGGCGTTGGTGAAACCCTTCACCGCATGTTTGGACGCCGAATAGACGCCCTGCACCGGCATGGGGGCGTCGCCCAGAACCGAGCCGACGTTGACGATCGTCCCGCCGTCGGGCTGCGCCCTCAGATGCTCTGCGGCGATCAGCGACCCGTTCACGACGCCCCAGTAGTTGGTCTCGAACAACTGGTGCTGATCTTCCAGCGTCGTCTCGCGGATGGGGCCGTAGATCGACACGCCGGCGTTGTTGACCCAGGTGTCGAAGCCGCCGAACAGCCGCCGGCACTTGTCCGCCGCCTCGGCCAGGGCTTCATAGTCGGCGACGTCAGCGACCGCATAGGCGACCCGCGCACCCTCCTGCTGCAGTTCCTCGACCAGCGCCTTCAGGTCATTCTCGCCGCGCGCGATCAGGAAGACGCAGGCGCCCGCCTTCGCCGCCCGGCGCGCGGTGGACAGGCCGATCCCTGAGGTGGCGCCGGTGATTATGATGGCCTGCTGATCGAGGGGTTTCAGGTTCGGCTTGGCGGGCATGATCGGGCTTTCGTCGGTGTCGGCATGCAAGAACGGGCGGGGCGTGCGCCCGGTTGCGACAGTTAGCACGCGAACGCAGCCGCGCCAGACGACTGGCGGTCGCCCTTACCAACCGCCCTCGCCTCTCCTATCTTGCACCGTTCTCGACATTTCTCACCGCCCAAGGATCCGCCGTGACCGATCACGAGCCTGCCGCCGTTTCCGCGCCGACCGACGACCTCGCCGCCGCCTTCCAGATCGAGGGCTGGCCTGTGCGCGGCCGCCTGGTCCGTCTCGGAGACGCCATCGACAAGATCCTGTCGGCCCACGCCTATCCCGAGCCGGTCGCCGCCCTGCTGGGCGAGGCCTGCGCGCTGGCCGCCTTGGTTGGCTCGGCGCTGAAGTTCGAAGGCCGGCTGATCGTCCAGGCCCAGGGCGACGGTCCGGTCCGCTATGTCGTCGCCGATTACGACACTGACGGTCACCTGCGCGGCTACTGCCGCTTCGACGAGGACGAGGTCGCCGCCGCATCCAGCGGTTTCTCGCGCCCCGGCGCCCGCACCCTGCTGGGCCAGGGCGTCTTCGTCATGACCTTGGATCGTGGACCCGACTTCGAACGCACCCAGGGCATCACGCCGATTGAAGGCGAGAGCCTGTCGCTGGCCGCCGAACACTATTTCGTCCAGTCCGAGCAGATCCCGACCAAGGTCCGCCTCGCCGTCGGCTCCGTCACCGACGAGACCGGCACGACGTGGCGCGCGGGCGGCGCCCTGATCCAGCTGATCGCCGCCGACGATGCGCGCGGCTCGACCGAGGAGGTCTGGGACCGCACCCGCGCCCTGTTCCAGACGCTTGCCGACGACGAACTGGTCGATCCGACCATCACGCCCGAGACCCTGCTGTTCCGCCTGTTCCACGAGGACGGCGTGCGGCTGGAAGACGCCCGCGCTCTGAAGGCCCAGTGCCGCTGTTCGGCCGAGCGCATCGCCGGCGTCCTCGCCTCCTTCGGCCCGGAGGAACGCACCGACATGGTCGAGCCCGACGGCAAGATCCACGTCACCTGCGAATACTGCGGCACGCTCTACAAGCTCGCCCCTGAGGCGGCGGAGGCCCAGGCTCAATAGGCCAGGGCGATCCCGTCCTTGCGCATTTCAGTCGCCGCGCCATAGGTCCAGCGGCCTTCGCCGTTGTCCTGACGCACCACGTTCTGATAGCCGCCGAAGCCGCCGTCGGTCGGGCCGAGGACCCACCCACGCTGTTCCAGACCGGCGCGCGTCGCCTGCGGCACGCCGTTTTCCAGATGCAGGATTCCGGCGCCCTCGGCGGCCTGGCCTGTCGGCTCGGATGAGCCCTCATGCTGCCAGCGCGGGCTGTCCCCGGCCTCCTGCGGGTCGAGGCCATAGTCGACCATGTTGATGATGATCTGGGCCTGGCCCTGGGGCTGCATGCCGCCGCCCATCACGCCGAACGCCATCCACGGTTCCCCGTCCTTGCAGGCAAAGCCGGGAATGATGGTGTGGAAGGGCCGCTTGCCCGGCGCGTAGACGTTCGGATGGTCGTCGGTCAGGGCGAACAGCTCGCCCCGGTCCTGGAACATGAAGCCTAGCGGGCGTTCGCCATCGTCGGGCGCCAGCCCCGAGCCCATGCCGCGATAGTTGGACTGGATCCAGCTGACCATCATCCCGTCCTTGTCGGCGACGCTGAAATAGGTCGTGTCGCCTTGGGTCGGCGCATCGCCCGGAAAGGCGCGGTCCATAATCCGGTCCGGCCGGATCAGCCGTGCCCGTTCGGCGGCGTAGGGCTTGGAGTTCAGCCATTCGACCGGCGTCTGCGAGAACCGGTCGTCGGCGAACCATTTGGCCCGATCCTCGAACGCCAGCCGCTTGGCCTCCGCCTGGTGATGGATCGAGGCCGCCGACTGGAAGCCCATACCCTTCAGGTCGAACTGCTCGCAGATGTTGAGGATCTGGTTGGTCGACAGGCCCTGGGTGTTCGGTCCGAGGCCATAGACATCGACCCCGCGATAGTCGGTCCGGATCGGCTGAACCCATTCGGTCCGGTGCGCGGCCAGGTCCGCCCGCGTCATCCAGCCGCCGATGCGCCGGAAATAGCGCTCGATCTGTTCGGCGATCGGTCCTTCGTAAAAGGCGTCGCGGCCGCCCTCGGCGATCAGCCTCAGCATGCGACCGAGGTGCGGATTGGCGAAGACCTCGCCGACGCGCGGCGTCCGTCCGCCCGGCGCATAGACGGCCTTGCGATTGTCGTTCTCCTCGATGCCCCCGGCCCGGTCGAACCCGGCCATGTTGCGCTCCATGTACCAGGCGATGGTCTGAGGCATGGGCACGCCCTGCTCGCACAGTTCGGCGACCGGGATCAGCACGTCCTTCCACGGCAGCTTGCCGTAGCGCTGGTGCGCGCTCCACCAGGCGTCCACCGTGCCCGGCACATTGACCGTCACCGCGCCATAGCGCGGCAGGTAGCCGTCCACCGCCCGGCTGCGAGCCGTCTCAAGCGACAACGCGAGGGGACTGTTTCCAGACCCGTTGAAGCCGACGACCTTCCGCTGCGCCGGATCCCACAGCATGCAGAAAGCGTCGCCGCCGATGCCGTTGGCGGTCGGCTCGAGGAAGCCCAGGGCGGCGTTGATGGCGATGGCCGCATCGATCGCCGAGCCGCCGCGCCTCAGGGTGTCGACCCCGATCAGGGTCGCCGTCGGATGCGCCGTCGCCGCCGCGCCGTTCATGCCCCAGACGGTCGAGCGGCCCGCAAACGGAGCCCCCGTGATCCGGTCGCCCATGGTGACGCCAACGAACGGGTTCTCGGGCCGGGCCTGGATGACAGGTCGGGAGGCGGCGGGCGTCCCGGCTGTCGCCATCAACGCCCCGGCGGGCAGGGTCGACAGGAAGGTACGGCGGCGCATGGGCGAGACTCCCTTAAGACTGAGGCCGGGACCGTAGCGGTTTCGGGGGCGGAGGAAAGACTCAGGGCCGGCGCGGGCGTCGTTCGATACGCTGCGCCGTGGCTTGGTGCTCCGGGCATCACGTGACACGCTGACCCCCAAAAGGCGCAAAACCGCGTCGGGGGAACACGCTCATGGGTTCAGCCATCACCGTCATCGGTCTGCCGGTCGCGCTGGGGATCATCATGTTCGGCTTGGGGCTCAGCCTCACGACCGGTGATTTCGTCCGGATCGGGAGACAGCCGAAGGCGGTGTCCATCGCCCTGGCCTGCCAGCTGATTCTCCTCCCGCTGGTCTGCTTCGGCCTGGTGCTGCTGTTCCGGCTGCCGCCGGTGCTGGCTGTGGGCATGATGCTGCTGGCGGCGTCGCCGGGCGGGACGACGGCGAACCTCTACAGCCACCTGTTCCGGGGCGATGTGGCGCTGAACATCAGCTTGACCGCCATCAACTCGGTCGTGGCGGTGATCACCCTGCCGATCGTGGTCAATCTGTCGCTCGGCTATTTCCAGCCCGGCGGCGGCCAGGTGGGACTTCAGCTGGCCAAGACGATCGAGGTGTTCATGATCGTGCTGGCGCCGGTGGCGCTGGGCATGCTGGTGCGCGCGCTGAGGCCCGGCTTCGCGGCGGCCATGGACAGGCCCGTGCGGATCGCCTCGGTGATCATCCTGACCCTGGTCATCATCGGCTCCGTGTCGGCTCAACTCGACGTGCTGACGGCCAATCTCGCTGCCCTGGCCGGCGTCGTCGTGACCTTATGCCTGATCAGTCTGGGGATCGGATTCCTGATCCCCCGCCTGCTCAAAATCGACCGGCCACAGTCGATCGCCAGCGCTTTCGAGGTCGGGCTGCACAACGCTACCCTGGCCATCGTCATCGCCCAGTCGGTGCTGGGAAACATCGACATGTCGCTGCCGGCGGCCGTCTACGGTGTCCTGATGTTCCCGCTGGCGGCGGCTTTCGGGGTGCTGATCACGCGGGGATCAGCGAAGGCTCAGCCTTCGAGATCCAGCGAATAGCCCGCCGACCGCACCGTGCGGATCGGGTTGGCGCTGTCCTCGACATTCAGGGCCTTGCGCAGTCGGCCGACGTGGACGTCCACGGTGCGGGCCTCGACATAGACGTCGGAGCCCCAGACGGCGTCCAGCAGCTGTTCGCGGCTGAAGACCCGGCCCGGGTGGCGCATGAAGTGGTCCAGCAGGCGGAACTCGGTCGGGCCCAGATGGACCTCCTTGCCCGAGCGACGCACGCGATGGGCGACCCGGTCGATGATGATGTCGCCGTGCCCAACGCGGTCGTCGGCCAGGCCCGGCCGGATACGACGCAACACGGCCCGGATCCGCGCGATCAGTTCGGTCATTGAGAAGGGCTTGGTCAGATAATCATCGGCGCCCGTGTCGAGGCCGCGCACCCGGTCCGATTCTTCGCCTCGCGCGGTCAGCATGATGACCGGCAGGTTGCGCGTCTCGGGCCGGCCGCGAAGACGCCGGCAGACCTCGATGCCCGAGACCTTGGGCAGCATCCAGTCGAGCAAGACCAGGTCCGGCTGACGCTCGTCGATCTGGACCAGACCCTCCTCCCCGTCGGCGGCGACGACGACGTCGTAGCCCTCCTTTTCGAGGTTGTACTGAAGCAGGGTCGCCAGGGCGTCCTCGTCTTCCATCACCAGGATATAGGGCTGCACTCAGGTCTCTCCGTCAGGTCGTCGGTGGCGTGGGCAGGTGCCCCGAATCCGCATCCCAGTCGCCCGGCGAAGGCGTCCAGCGCGGGCGCTCGCCGGTCATCTCGTCGCCGGTGATCTCGTAGTGGATGACCTCGGCGATGTTGGTCGCGTGGTCCCCGATCCGCTCAAGGTTCTTGGCCATGAACAACAGATGGGTGCAGGCGCTGATCGTGCGCGGATCGCCCATCATGTAGGTCAGCAGTTCTCGGAACAGGGCGTTGTAATGCTCGTCGACCTCGTCATCGGACGCCCAGACGGCCATGGCCCGGTCGATCTCCGAGGCCGTATAGGCGTCCAGAACGTCGCGCAGCCGCATCGACACCAGCTTGCCCATCCGCTCGATCGAGCGGGTCAGGGGTTGCATCGGCTCGGTCTCGGCCAGCGACAGGGCGCGCTTGGCGATGTTCTTGGCCAGGTCGCCGGTGCGCTCCAGATCGACCGACAGCTTCATCGCCGCCAGGGTCTTGCGCAGATCCGACGCCACCGGCTGGCGCAAAGCGATCAGGCGGATGGCCTTCTTCTCGATGTCGCGGTGCATCGCATCGACCTTGGCGTCGCGCTCGACCACAGCCCGCGCCAGGGCGATGTCGCGACGCGCGACCGACTCGACCGCATCCGCCACCTGGGCCTCGGCGAGCCCCCCCATGCGGGCAACCTCGGCCGTCAGCTGATTCAGTTCGTCGCCGTAGGCCTTGACCGTGTGCTGGTTCAACCGAAGCGTCCCGTGATGTAGTCGAGCGTGCGCCGTTCGCGGGGATTCGTGAAGATTTCCTCGGTGTTTCCGTGCTCGACGAGACGACCCATGTGGAAGAAGGCCGTGCGTTGCGACACGCGGGCCGCCTGGGCCATCGAGTGGGTGACGATGACGATGCAGTAGCGCTCGCGCAGTTCGTCGATCAGCTCCTCGATCCGGGCCGTGGCGATCGGGTCCAGCGCCGAGCAGGGCTCGTCCATCAGGATGACTTCGGGGTTCACCGCGATGGCGCGCGCGATGACCAGACGCTGCTGCTGGCCGCCCGAAAGGCCGGTACCGGCCGAGTGCAGACGGTCGGCGACCTCGTCCCACAGGCCCGCCTTCTTCAGCGAGCTTTCAACGATTCTGTCCAGCTCCGACTTCGACGTCGTGAGACCGTGGATCCTGGGGCCGTAGGCGACGTTCTCGTAGATGGTCTTGGGGAAGGGGTTCGGCTTCTGGAACACCATCCCGACCTGGGCGCGGAGCAACACGGGGTCGACCGAGCGGGCGTTGATGTCCTGGCCGTCCATAAGGATCTTGCCGGTCACGCGGCAGCCCTGGATGGTGTCGTTCATCCGGTTCATCGTGCGCAGGAAAGTTGATTTGCCGCAGCCGGACGGGCCGATGAGGGCGGTGACCGTCTTGTCCGGCACGTCCAGCGAGACGTCGTACAGAGCCTGCTTGTCGCTGTAGAAGACCGAGACGTCCCGCGCGGCGATCTTGGTCGGGCCCGCAGGAGCCGACGGCGACTTCACCTCGGGCACGCGCCCGGCCATGACACCGGCGGCTTCAGGTACGGGCGTCAGGACGGATTCGTCACGGCGCTCGGTCGGGCCGGCGGAGCCGCCGCCCTCTCGCCCGTCAGGGCTACGGAAGAAGGGAAGTTTCATTGTCTTACCACCGACGCTCGAACCGCCGACGCAGCAGGATCGCGGCGGCGTTCATGACGATCATGAAGGCGAGGAGAACGAGGATGGCCGCAGCCGTCCGCTCGTGGAACGCGCGTTCCGAGGCGTTCTCCCAGATATAGACCAGCGACGGCAGGGCGCCGGCCGGCTCGTCGATCGCGCCCGGGATGCCCGGCACAAAGCTCACCATGCCGATCAGCAGCAGGGGCGCAGTCTCGCCGAGGGCGTGAGCCATGGAGATGATGGTGCCGGTCATTACGCCCGGCATGGCCAGGGGCAGGACGTGGTGGAACACCGTCTGGGTCCGGCTGGCGCCCATGGCCAGGGCCGCCTCGCGAATCGACGGCGGCACGGCCTTCAACGCCGAACGCGTGGCGATAATAATGGTCGGCAGCGCCATAAGGGCCAGCACGAGCCCGCCAACCAGCGGCGACGATCGCGGCAGGTGCATCCAGTTGATGAACAGAGCTACGCCCAGGAGGCCGTAGACGATCGACGGCACGGCCGCGAGATTGTTGATGTTGACCTCGATCAGGTCGGTGATCCGGCCTTTGCGGGAGAACTCCTCCAGATAGACGGCGGCGCCGACGCCCAGTGGAATGGCGATCAGGGCGGTGACCAGCAGCATCAGGGCCGAACCGACCACCGCGCCGAACACCCCGGCCAACTCCGGCTCGGTCGAATCGCCGTTCGTGAACAGCTGGGCGTTGAAGGTCGTCGAGACGTGCCCGTCGCGCTTCAGCCCGTCCAGCCAGGCCATCTGCTCGTCGCTGACGCGGCGTTGATCGGCGGCCGTCTCGCGGGTGATCTCGCCCTTGTAATAGAGGTCCGCCTCATCCGATACGGGGGCGGTGATCTCCACCGTCCGGCCGATCAGCGACGGGTCGTTGCGGATCAGATCGGCGGCGCGGAACTTCAGCTCCGAGGAGATAAGCAAGCGATAGGCCGTCGCTTTCGTGCCCTGCGCGTCGTCCGTTTCGCCGAGGCGGGCCAGTTGTTGCTGCGCCACCATCTGCTGAAAATTGGTGCCCTGAGGATAGGTGCGATCGATCCGGGCCGGATCCATATAGACCTGCACCGTCATCTGGTTGGCGTAGAAGGCTGTGTGCCCTTGCTCGATGATCCGGCCCAGGAGCAGCAGCAGGAAGCCGATGGCCACGGAGACCGCCAGGATGCCGTACAGCTTGAATCGTCCCTCGCGGGCATAGCGCTTCTTAAGCCCGCGCTGCAGTCGCGCCGCGCGCGCGGGATCCTCGGCGGCCAGACGCGCCCACATTTTGTCTGCGCCGGTCTCAGTCATACTGTTCCCGATAGGTCTGGACGATCCGCTGGGCGACGATGTTCAGCAGCAGGGTGACGAGGAACAGGGTCAGTCCGAGGCCGAACGCGGCGAGCGTCTTCGGGCTGTCGAACTCTTGGTCGCCGGTCAACAGGGTGACGATCTGGACCGTGACCGTGGTCACCGTGTCGAGCGGGTTCAGCGTCAGGTTCGCCGCAAGACCCGCCGCCATGGTCACGATCATGGTCTCGCCGATTGCCCGCGACATGGCCAGCAACAGGGCGCCGGCGATGCCTGGCAGGGCGGCCGGCAGAAGCACCCGCTTCACCGTCTCGGACTTGGTCGCGCCCATCGCATAGGAACCGTCGCGCAGGGACTGGGGCACGGCGTTGATGATGTCGTCGGACAGGGACGAGACGAACGGGATCAGCATGATCCCCATGACCGCCCCGGCCACCAGGGCCATCTGGTTCTGGACCAGCATCAGGTACTGCCCGATGCCGTCCAGAGGTCCGCCGACCATCATCGCGCCGAGGCCGTTGAAGAACTCGCGGAACGCCGGGCCCACCGTCAGGGCGGCGAAGAAGCCGTAGACCACCGTCGGCACGCCCGCGAGGATCTCCAGCACCGGTTTGACGATCCCGCGCGACAGGGCGCTGGCGTATTCAGACAAATAGATGGCCGAGAACAGACCGACCGGCGCGGCCACGATCATGGCGATGATCATGATAAGGAAAGTGCCGGCGAACAGGGGCACGGCCCCGAAAGCGCCCGACGACCCGACCTGATCGGCGCGGATGGCGATCTGCGGGCTCCACTGGGTGCCGAACAGGAACTCCGTCACAGGCACGGCCTGGAAGAAGCGCAGGCTGTCCCACAACAGGGAGAAGACGATGCCGACAGTGGTCAGGATGGCCACGGCGGAACAGGCGAACAGCAGGCCGCCGATCCAGCCCTCGACCCGGTTCCGCGCCCGCAGGGTCGGCCGGACCTGGCTCCAGGCGAACAGGCCGCCCATCACCGCCGCCAGGATTGCGGCGAGGACGCCGCCCCAGGTCAGGGTCTGGTGCAGGCGGGCAGAGCGGGCCGCTTCCGCCGTCAGGGCTTCGCCCAGGTCACCCGACCAGACCTGAAAGGCGCGCTGCCCCTCCCCCGTCAGCCGCGCGTCATTGAAAAAGGCCTCGCGGCGGAAGGGCTCCAGCGCCTGCACCGAGGCCGGTGCATCTGCTGCCAGAAGGTTGTGGGCCACAGGACCGGAAAAGACCCCCGCCAGAATGGTAACGACCAGCGCGGGCACGGCGACCCAGATCATGGCGTAATAGCCGTGCTGCTCAGGCCGCGAGTGCGCCTTCTGCCCGCCGCGCAGCGCCGCGGCGCGACGCTGCGCCATGCCGCGCCCGGCCAGATAGGCGAGCACGGCGAACACCGCCACGAGAGGAATCACAAGCCAGATCATCAGGTCCCGCGAGCGCGCACGCCAGAATCAGAGCGTGCGCGGAAATCCGGCCCGTCCAGGCGCGGAACCTGCCCTTGGATGGTCAGCGGATTAAGACGGCTGGATGACAGTTCTGCAACGTCGTAAACGATCGCCGTTCTTCGACGGTCAGGCCGGCTCCGATATGCTCCTCGACGCGGTCGCCATCGGAAAATAGACATTGAACAAAGATCCTTCGCCCGGGGCGCTTTCCACCGTCATCCCGCCGCGGTGTCGGTTGACAATGTGCTTGACGATCGCCAGCCCCAGGCCCGTCCCCGGACGCTCCCCGCTCTTCTGGCCCTCGACGCGATAGAACCGCTCGGTCAGCCGCGGCAGATGCTCACGCGCCATTCCCGGCCCGTAGTCGCGCACCGTCACCACCACATAGCGCGCCCCGGCCTCGCGGTCGGGCGTCAGCAATGACAGGCGGGTCGCCCCGGGCACGCGCGATGCCGCGGCGGCCTCGATGTCCAGCCCGTGCCGCACCGTCAGGTCCACCGTGCCGCCGACCAGGGAGTATTTGATCGCGTTGTCCGTCAGGTTCTGGATGACCTGAACGATCTCGTCGCGGTCGCCGGTGATCCGCGCGTCGCCTGGCTCCACATCCAGCAGGACGGTGACGCCCTTCTCCTGCGACAGCACGCTGATGGCGTCGACCACGTCCGAGGCCGCGCGGGGCAGATCGACCTTCCCCGATGGCGGGATGTGCTCGTTCAGTTCGATCCTGCTCAACGACAGCAGGTCGGCGACCAACCGTCCCATCCGGTCTGCCTGGGCCGCCATGATGTCGAGGAACTTGTCCCGCGCCTTCGGGTCGTCCCTGGCGTGTCCCTTCAGCGTTTCGATAAAGCCGCTCAGCGAAGCCAATGGCGTGCGGAGTTCGTGGCTGGCGTTGGCGAGGAAGTCGACACGCATCAACTCCATGCGCCGCACGTCCGTCTCGTCTCGCAGGCCCAGCAGAGCCATGGTCATGCCGTCCGGTGAAGGCAGCGGGCGCACCCAGGCTTTCCAGTGCCGCGTCCGGGCGCCGGCGGCGTTGTAGTCCGTCGTCCGGCTCACGCCGCCGAACAGGGCTTCGTCCACCGCCTCGAGTACGTTCGGGTCGCGCATCGCTGACACCAGCAGGGCGCCTTCTCGCTGGATGCGCAGCACTTCACGCGCGGCGCGATTGGCGAGCACGATGCGCCGGCCGGCAATGTCGTCCGCCTCCCCGCCGCTGACGATCATGACGGGGTCGTCCAGAGCCTCGAACACGCTGTCCAGCAGGCCGGCATTTTCGGGCGCCGAAAGGCTCGCCCCGACGGCGACCGCAGAAGTCTCTTTCGCGACCTTGCGCGCCCCTCTGAGGCCCATCAGCGTCGTGAAACCGATGACGCCGGCGCCAGCGAGCAACCAGGCGGCCGCGTCCGGCCGCGCGGCCGCTAGGGCCAGCATGATGATGATGGCGACGCCGCCGATAGCGCCGTTGGTCCACAGCCGGGAGGTGGCGAGCGGGGCGACGGGGGACGGAGACTCGTCGAACGGCATGGTGTCGTCGCGCCTCCCGCCCGACGCGCGGCCCTCCGGCGTCTTCCTCTTTTTCCTAGAACGGGACAGCCCGGTAAGGCGAGCGGATTCGAGCCCGCCATCCCGCTTGATCATACACCAGTTTTTTTACCTCTGCGGTTCAGAGTGATCGCGAACGTCGGGGAATGGGCGCCTTTGAACTGGATAGTGAACTGCCTGGTGGTCCAGCATGACTGGCGGCTGACGCTGCTGGCCGCGACCGTCTGCGCGGTCGGTCTGGCCACTTGCATCGCCATGATAGGCAGGGCCCGCCACAGCGCCACGCGCATGAGGATGGCCTACGGGGCCGTCGCCGGCCTGGTCGGCGGCCTGGCGGTCTGGGCGACCCATTTCCTGGCCATGCTCGGCTACCGATCTGACGCCGTGATCCGCTACGCTGCGGGCGAGACCCTGCTGTCGCTGGGGATCGTCATCGCCGGAATGATTCTCGGCGTCGCCGTCGCCCTGAACGGCGGCTCTCGCCTGACGCGCGCCCTGGTCGCGATGCTCGCGGCCTCGAGCGTAGCGTCGATGCATTTCATCGGCATGGCCGCCATGCGTATTCAAGGGGCCGCGCTCTCCTGGGACCTAAGCACCGCAGCCGCCGCCGTGGGCCTCAGCATCCTGCTCTCGCTCTGCACCGCCTTGTGGGTCAAGCGAGACGGCTGGTGGCGCGTCCCCGCGAATACGGCCTTCGCGGTGCTGAGCGTCGTCACCCTGCATTTCGGCGCCATGGCGGCGATGCGCATCGCTCCCGATCCGTCTTCGGTCCTGTCCCCCAGCCTGATCTCGCAATCGGGCCTGCTGCTATGGGTCGTCGCCGGGGCCACCCTGGTGGTCATTATCGCTTCGATCGTGACGAGCCTGGGCCTGTGGGGCCGCTCCACCGTGCTGAACCATCTTCGGGAAGCCATAGACACGATGCCGGACGGTCTGGGATTCTACGACGCCGACGACCGCCTGCTGATCTGGAACGCACGCTACGCGGAGGTAAATCCCGAGGTCGCCAATGCCCTCGCTGTCGGCGTTCGCTTCCGCGACCTGCTCCAGAGGGGTCTCAAGCAAGGCCTTTACGAAGATGCTTTCGGTCGCGAACAGCAATGGATCGAGGATCGCCTCGCGTCCCGCCGGCACCTGTCGAACACCTTGGAGCAAAAGATCGCGGGCGACCGCTGGCTGCGCGTCCAGGACCGCCGCACCTCGAACGGGGGCATCGTCACCGTCGTCAATGATATCACCGACCTGAAGCGCGACGCCAAGTCGCTGGCCGAGGCACGCGATGCGGCGGAGGCGGCCAACAGGGCGAAGTCCGAGTTCCTGGCGAACATGAGCCACGAGATCCGGACGCCCCTGAACGGGGTCATCGGCCTGACCCAGGCGCTGGCTCGCACAAGCCTGGCCCCCGAACAGCGCGAGATGCTGGATCTGATCCAGTCGTCGGGAAACACGCTCCAGACCCTGTTGAGCGACATACTGGACCTCGCCCGCGTCGAATCCGGCCGTCTTGAGATCGCCGACGAGATCTTCGACCTGACCCGCGCCGTCAACGACGCCGCTCAGCTCTACAGAGAACCGGCGTCCGACAAGGGCCTGCAGTTTTTCGTCGAGATCGAGCCGGAGGCCGCAGTCTGGGTGCGCGGCGACGTCGTGCGCGTGAAGCAGGTCCTGACCAATCTCGTCTCCAATGCGGTAAAGTTCACCACCACCGGCTTCGTCAGCCTGACCGCCTGCGTCGGCAAGGACCGGGCCGGCGCGCGGATCATGCGCTTCACCGTCGAGGACACCGGCGTCGGCTTCGACGCCGCCGCCAAGGCCCGACTGTTCACCCGTTTCGAACAGGCCGACGGCACCATCACCCGCCGCTTCGGCGGGACCGGCCTGGGCCTCGCCATCTGCCGTCAGCTGGCGGACTTGATGGGCGGCGAACTGGATTGCGAGAGCGAGCCCGGTGGCGGCTCGGCCTTCATCCTGACGCTCCCTCTGACCATGGCTGAGGCGCCGGCGGAGCCGACCGTGGCGGCGGCTGCGCCCGCGACCGAGGATCATTCGAACCAGCGCCTGCGCGTGCTCGTCGCGGACGACCATCCGACCAATCGCAAGGTCGTCGAGCTCATCCTGTCCCAGGCGGCGATCGATCTGGTTCAGGCCGAGAACGGCGCCGAGGCGCTGCAAGCCTGCCGCGCCCAAGGTTTCGACATCATCCTGATGGACATGCAGATGCCGGTGATGGACGGCCTGACGGCCGTGCGCGAGATTCGCCTGCACGAAGCGGCCATGGGCCTGGACCGCGCGCCGATCGTCATGCTGACGGCCAATGCCCTGCCCGATCACGTCGCGGCGGCAAGGGCGGCCGGCGCCGACCGCCACCTGGCCAAGCCGTTCGACGCGGCCGAGTTGCTCGCGCTGGTGGCGGAACTCGGTGGTGAGAGTCAGCAAAAATCCGCTGCGGCCTTAACTGCAAAAATTCGGCGACGTGAACCGCCAACACCGCTTTCCGACACAGCGGAAGCCGCCGACACTGCGAAGTGCCGGCGGCTTCTGTCTTTCTACTCGTAGCCGTGGGCGGCTTCGTTGATCACCTGTGACGGCATCTGGCTGAAGTCGACCGTGGTGGGCGCCGAGGCGACAGCCAGCTTGGTCTGGTAGGTCTTGATGACGTGCTCCAGACGACGGCGGACTTCACGTTCGGCCTCAGCGCCGGAGTCCAGCGCGAGGGGCGCCATGCAGAAGTCGATAATGGCCTGGGGGCGGCTGAGCGGTTCCATATGCGTCTCTCCTGTTTGATTATTCGGCCGCGACGAACTGCGCAGTCTCGGTGGATTCCTTCATGGCGGTCGTGGACGACTGCCCATTGGAAATGACGGTGGCGACGGTGTCGAAGTAGCCGGTGCCCACTTCGCGCTGGTGACGGGTCGCGGTGTAGCCCGCCGCCTCGTTGGCGAACTCGCGCTGCTGCAGTTCGGAGTAGGCCGCCATGCCGCGGTCGCGGTAGCCGTCGGCCAGTTCGAACATCGAGTTGTTCAGGGCATGGAAGCCGGCCAGGGTCACGAACTGGAACTTGTAGCCCATCGCCCCAAGCTCGCGCTGGAATTTGGCGATGGTGGCGTCGTCCAGCTTGGCCTTCCAGTTGAAGGAGGGCGAGCAGTTGTAGGCCATCAGTTTGCCGGGGTGCTCTTTCTGGACCGCTTCAGCGAACTTCCTGGCGTCCTCCAGCGACGGGTGGCTGGTCTCCCACCACAGCAGATCGGCGATGTTGGCGTAGCTCAGGCCGCGCGCGATGCAATGGTCCAGCCCCGTGCCTTCCTTCAGACGGAAGAAGCCCTCCGGCGTGCGGTTCTCGCGGTCGATGAAGGGCTGGTCGCGCTCATCGATGTCCGAGGTGATCAACTGGGCGCTCTCGGCGTCGGTGCGGGCCACGGTGATCGTCGGCGTGCCCATGACGTCAGCCGCCAGACGCGCCGCGACCAGGTTGCGGATATGGGCCTGGGTCGGGATCAAGACCTTGCCGCCCAGGTGGCCGCACTTCTTCTCAGATGCCAGCTGGTCCTCGAAATGGACGCCCGCGGCGCCCGCCTCGATGAAGGCCTTCATGATCTCGAAGCTGTTCAGAGGCCCGCCGAAACCGGCCTCGGCGTCGGCTACGATGGGGGCGAACCAGTCGCGCTTGGCGCCGCCCTCGGCGTGCTCGATCTGGTCGGCGCGCTGCAGAGTGCGGTTGATGCGGCGGCACAATTCCGGCGCAGCGTTGGCGGGGTACAGCGACTGATCCGGGTACATGGCCCCGGCCGTGTTGGCGTCGGCCGCGACCTGCCAGCCCGACAGATAGATGGCCTTCAGTCCGGCACGGACCATCTGCATCGCCTGGTTGCCGGTGACGGCGCCCAGGGCGTTGATGAAGGGCTCGGTGTGCAGCAGCTCCCACAGGCGGTTGGCGCCGCGCTCGGCCAGGGTGTGGGTGATCGGCACCGAACCGCGCAGCTTCAGGACGTCTTCCGGCGTGTAGGGGCGCTCGATGCCGTCGAAGCGGCCTTTGGGCGAAGGGACGAGATCGGCGAAGGTGGTCATGGCGCTCTGCTCAGGATCTGACCGGGGCGAACGTCGCGCCGGTTCGGTCAGCTCAGAGAACACGGCACTGTCATTTTTGATACAGAATAGACCCTAAGGTTCGTGTCATGTTGTCATATAATGACCTTGCTATTTATGACATATCATGACAATTATCCCCTTCGCCGGGCTGCACGGAGGAGATACCGATGGACACCACGGCCGATCGCAAGCTGTTCCTCGGCGCCCGCCTGAAGCGGCTGCGGCGCGATCGGGGCCTGACCCAGACGGCCATGGCCGGCGACCTAGGCGTCTCGCCCAGCTATCTGAATCACATCGAGCGCAACCAGCGCCCGGTCTCCGCACAGCTCCTGCTGCGGCTGGCCCAGACCTATGACGTCGATCTGCGCCAGCTGGGCCAGTCCGGCGCGGCTGGTGAGGCCGAATTATCGGAAGTCATGGCCGACCCCCTGTTTCAGGGCCTCGAGGTTCCCCGTCACGAGCTACTGCTGCTGGCCGACGACGCGCCCGGCGCCGTCGAGGCCTTGCTGCGCCTCTACCGCGCCTTCGCCGAACAGCGCGACCGGTCCCGCGCCGCCCTGATCGACGGCGGCGAGTCTGCAATCGGCCCCTCCCCGGCCGACTGGGTGCGCGACCATATCCAGTCACGCGCCAACCATTTTCCCGAACTCGATGCCCTGGGCGAGGCCCTGCATGCGGCGCTGGACCCCAACCAGACCGGCGACGGATTCGAGGCCCTCGCGCGCGCGCGCCTTCAGAGCCGCCATAATCTGTCAGTCCGGGTTATGCCCGCCGAGGTCATGGTCGAATGGACCCGCCGCTTCGACCCGCACCGCCGGCGCCTGCTGTTATCCGAGACGCTCGATCCGTCGTCCCGCGCCTTCGCCACCGCCTATCAACTGGCCCTGTCCGAACACGAGGCCGAGCTGTCGGCCCTGGCCGACGCCGCCCGGCCGCCGGACGACATCACACGCGCCCTGCTCAAGGTTTCGCTGACCAACACCTTCGCCGCCGCCATCCTGATGCCCTACGCCGCCTTCCAGCGGATGGCCGAGGCGACCGGCTACGACATCGCGCGGCTCCAGACCCGGTTCGGCACGTCGTTCGAACAGGTCGCCCACCGGCTGACGACCCTGTCGCGCCCCTCCGCGCGCGGCGTGCCCTTCTTCCTGATGCGGGTGGATCAGGCGGGGAATGTCTCCAAACGCTATGCCTCGGGTGCCTTCCCCTTCGCCCGCTTCGGCGGCGCCTGCGCGCGCTGGCGGCTGCATTCGGCCTTCCGCACGCCCGGCCGCCTCGTCACCCAGATCATCGAGACGCCCCCCCAGAACACTGAACCCGGCCAGCGCTGGTTCACCCTGGCCCGCACCGTCGATCGCCAGGGACACGACGGCTACGGCGAGCCCCACGACCTGGCCATCGGCCTGGGCTGCGAGCTGAAGGACGCACATCGGCTCATCTATGCCCGCGGCCTCGACCTGACCGCGCCGGAGGTCACCCCGATCGGCCCGGCCTGCCGCCTGTGTCATCGACATCCCTGCGCCGAACGCGCCGCCCCGCCGGTGGACCGGGCGCTACGCGTCGACGACTGGTCGAAATCGGTCAGCCCCTACCCGTTCGCGGCGGCCTAGACTGATCGGCCGAGGAGTACGCGCTTCGCGAGTCCGCTGAGACCGTGAATCGGGCTCCAGATCATGGCGAGAGGATGATTCACGTTTCATGTCAGGCCCGCAAAGCGGGCCCACCAGAAACGATCATGCTCTAGGACGCACTGTCCAACGCCCGCTGCGCCGCCGCCAGTTCCCCGGCCATCACAGCCTTCAGCCGTTGCGGCGCCAGGATCTTCACCTGTTCGCCCCAGGTGAACAGATGCCAGGCCAGCTCCCGCATGCCCGAGGCCCGGAACCGCACGATGACCGATCCGTCCGCCTGATCCTCCAGCGTCTGGGTCGGGTGCCAGCGCCAGCCGCGCGCCTCGGCCGCCCCTTCGGGCGAGACGCGCAGGACCACGTCCTCGATCTCATCCTGATAGATGCCGAACGACTGGCTGGCGAAGACCGACAGGTCGAATTCCGGAGGCGGCGGGGCGAATCCGGCCAAGGCCTCCACCGCGCTCATCCGGTCGAGGCGGAAGGTCTGCACCCTCCCGCTGTCCCGGTCCGCCGCGACCAGATAGTTGGCGCGCCCGAACATGACGCCACAGGGCGCCACGCTGCGCCGCCGCGCCTCAGCACCCGGCCGTGAGTAGGTGAAGCCCAGCGGCGATTGCGCCAGCACCGCGCCCCGGATGGCCGCCAGCATGGCCTCGTCCGCGTTCGGCCTGGGCCCCGCCTGAACGGCGATCGTTTCGGCCCGCACCAAGGCTTCGAGGTCGGGCGCCAGCCGGTTCAGGGTCGTCGACCGCATCGCCGACTTGAGCTTGCGTTCCAGCCCCTCGAGCGCCGCCGCCCGCCCGGCCTCGCCTGCGGTCCTCAGTCCCTGCGCCGCCTTGGACAGTTCCAGCAGTTCGGTCGCCGTCGGGGCCTGTTCGAAGGCCGACAAGCCGCCGCGAATGCGCCAGCGCTTGGTCGGCGGGTCCGACACCTCCTCCACCGACGGAAAGAGCAGGATCACCGCGTCCCGCATCCGCTCGGCCGTGCGTCGGCCAACCCGCAATTCGTGCGCCATTTCGTCCAGCGTCAGCCCTTCGGCCGAAGCCGCCATGCGCCGCGCCAGTTCGATGACCAGGACCGCCTTGTCGTGCCGCACGCGTCGCCTCCGAAATGATACGTCCGAAACTGACGTAACTCTGTCCTATCTCAGACTCATCGGCAAGCACACACTGACCGGAGACACCCATGGCCCGCGCATCCGCTCCCCAGACGCAAATCAACACCTCCCGTTACCTGATCGTCCCCTGCGAGGCCGACGGCTGCGGCGACCTGGCCGTGATCTGGGACCGGCTGGAGGAACAGGTGGTCGATGTCATCGACGCCCGCGCCAGCGCCCGCTACTCGGACGAAGACGCCCTGTGGGACGAGGCCCGCGCCGCCGACACCTGCTACGACGACTTCCGCATGGCGGCCTAGCCCGGATAGCGCGCCCTGGTCGTGTCGATCGTGACCTGGATCATCTCGCGCAGGACGTCCGGATCCCGATCGGACAGCCGGTTCACATAGACGCAGGCCTTGCTGGCCTTGTGCTTGCCGAGCCGGGCTAGCCGCTCGCTGTAGCCCGGCTCGTCGCCGGCGAAATACAGCACCAGGTTCGCCTTTCTCGGCGAGAACCCCACCACCGGCGCATCGCCCTCATGCCCGCTGGCGTATCGGTAGTGATAGCGGCCGAAGCCGATGATCGACGGCCCCCACATTGTCGCCGGCTCGCCCGAGATCTTCGCCATCAGCGCCGCCACGACCTTCGCGTCGTCGCGCCGCCTCGGATTTTCGACCTGGGCGATGAAATCCTCGACCGATGCAGCCGTGAATTTGGCCTTGAGCTCCGCCATCACACCTCTCCCTGCTCCGGCTCCCAGCCCTCAGAAGCCATCTCGAAGCCGATGAAGTCAAACCCCGGCGCGACGGTGCAGCTGACCAGCGTCCAGGCGCCGAGGCTCCTCGCCGCCTGCCAGGCGCCCGTCGGCACGACGCCCTGCGGCCGCTCACCCGCCCTCAGGTCCGGGCCCAATACCATGCGCCGTTCGGCCGGATCGGCGATCCTGAGCTCGAGCGGCGCGCCGGCGTGAAAATGCCAGATTTCTGCCGCGTCGACGCGGTGCCAGTGCGACGCCTCGCCCTCGGCCAGCAGGAAATAGATCGCCGTCCCGGCCGACCGCCCGCCGATCTCATGCGGATCGCGGAAGGTCTCGCGATAGTGCCCCCCCTCGGGATGGGGCTTGAGGTCCAGCAGGGCGATGATCTCGGCAGCGGTGGGCATGTCCTCACCTGTAGCGCGTCCGAAAGATATGAGGGAATTCGCGCTCAAGCAGCGAGCGACCGCGTCGCTCGCGTTAGCGCACCAAAAAGTGCTTGGAGGCCTGGCCTCCGAGTTGAACGGAGGGTTCACGGGCTTGCACACCCGTCGCGTCGCCCCTCCGCCACCAGGCCGTGTCCGAGAGCGAGGACAGAATGTCGCTCATTTCCTAAGATCGAGGAATCGAACACTGTGGAGATCGCATTCACCCTTTCGCCGCAACGCTTCGCCATACTCGCGCGCTATTTGCAGGCTCTTGATCGGATCAGAGCTGTCTGGAACTCTTCGCCTCATGCGCCTCGACTATCGCCTTGTCCTGATTGCCGCCGTCTCGGCCTGCGCGCCGATGCTGCCGGAGGCGCCTCCGGTCATCGCCAGCCCGGCGCCGCCCCGCGCCGCGCCGGTCGCGCCGGCCCCTGCCGTGCCGACCCCGCCGCGCGCTACCCCGGATCAGGCCGGGTTCGAGGGCTGGAAACAGGGCTTCCTTTCGCGCAAGGGCGGCGCCCGCCGCGCCCTCTATGAACAGCAACTGGCCAATCTGACGCCCGACCCGGAGGTCATTCGTCTGGACAGCAGCCAGCCGGAGTTCAGCCGCCCCGCCGGGGCCTATATCGCCAACGCGGCGTCGGCCGCGCGTATCGCCGAGGCCCGTCGCCGCATCGACGCCGTGCCTTGGGCCGTGACCCAGCGTTTCGGCGTGCCGGCGGAAATCCTCGTCTCCATCTGGGGCAATGAATCCAGCTTCGGCCAGGTCCAGGGCGACAAGGACGTTATCCGTTCGCTCGCCACCCTCGCCTTCGACGGTCGCCGCCGCGACTGGGCCGAGGACCAGCTGAAGAACGCCCTCGACATCGTCGTCGATGGCCGCCGCGAGCGCTCCGGCCTGCTCGGCAGCTGGGCCGGGGCCATGGGCCAGACACAGTTCATGCCCGACAACTATCTGCGTCTTGGCGTCGACCAGAACGGCGACGGCCATGTCGACATCTGGGGCTCGGACGCCGACGCCCTCGCCTCGGCCGCGAACCTGCTGGCCCAGGCGGGCTGGAAACGCGGCCAGGCCTGGGGTTACGAAATCCAGCTGCCGGCCAACTTCGACTATGCCCTGGCCGAGGCCGATGGCCGCCCGTGGAGCGACTGGACCCGGCGCGGCGTCACCCTCGCGCGGGGCGGCGCCCCAACCTTGGAGGAAGCGGCCGAGAACGGGATCATCCTGCTGCCCCAGGGCGCGCGGGGTCCGGCCTTCCTGGCTCTGCCGAACCACTACATCATCCGCCGCTACAACAACTCGGTCAGCTATGCGCTCGCCATCGGCCTGACCGCCGACGGCGTGGCGGGAAAGCCCGGCCTTGTCGGAACCTGGCCCAACGACGGTCCGATCTCGCGCGAGCAGCGTTTCGGCGCCCAGACCGCCCTCGCCCGCGCCGGCTACGATCCCGGAGCCATCGACGGCGTCGTCGGCTCCGGCACCCGCCGCGCCCTCAAACAATGGCAGATCGCCCACGGCCGCATTGCCGACGGCTACCTGACAGCGGCCCTGGCCGACGAGCTGATGCGCGGGATGTAGCGCCGCTACCGCTTCCTGAAGCGCGCCGCCTCGGCCGCCATGCCGGCGCCCCAGTCGCTCTTCTCTTCGGCGGGCTCAGGGACGAACGGCGCGTCCGGCAACATCCCGGCAACGCCGCGCATCGCCAGGGCCAGCGGCTCGCACAACACCGCCAGCATCCGCAGCGGCTTGCGCCTGGCGTCACGAACGTCCCAGCCCTCGGCCTCGAACGTGTCCGCCTGGTCGGCCGGAGACAGCCGCTCGATCCCGTCCCAGTCGTCGGGACGCGCCGCTTCCTCGGCCTGTTCGGCGGTCAGTCCGAAGACGGCGGCCAGGACCTCGGCCACCTCGGGAAATTCGTCGCGGCGCGAGGGGTCGGCGTAGCCGGGCTTCATCAGCGCCTTCGCTTCGAGGTCGGCGACGCCGGGCAGGTCGAGAAGGCGGCGGAGGGTATGGGTCATGGGGACGATCTATTCCCTTCTCCCCGCCCCGAAAAGCGTCAGCGCAACTCGACCCGCCGCGCACTCGCCGGAATGACCAGTTCGCGACCCGTCCACTCCCCGTTCCGTCCGTCGATGCGGATACGGGCGGGCAGATCCTGGCCCTCCGGCCATTGCAGGACGAAGCCGCCCGGAGGCGTCACGCCCGGACCCAGGGTCAGGGTGGTCAATCCGGCCCGACGACGCAGGGCATAGGTCAGCGGCCCATAGGGCGTGCGGACGTCCCGGACGCCCACGCCCGTCACGCTGTCGATCCAGCTCATCGGCAGGCCGCCGGCGAGCACCAGGGCGTGATCCTCGTCCCGATCGTAGACGAACAGATCGAGCGCCGAACGGATATAGTCCGAACTGATCCAGGCGTGCGGCATGTCGCCGATAAAGCGCGGCTCGCGCAGGTCGCGGCCGACCACCTCGGCCCAGCCGTTCCAGGCCGGGGGCCTGCGGTCGGCGAAGAAGAAGTCCAGCGCCGCCATCGCCCGGTCGCGCTGGCCCAGTCGCACGAAGGCCCCGACATTCCTCAATTCATACGGGGTGTAGTCCCGCCACGCCGCGCGGTTGGCCTGGCGCGCTGTGAAGTTCTCCCAGTATTTCTCGAAGGTCCGGATCAGCAGGCCCTGCGGCAGCTCGGCCTGCAGACCGCCCGGCGACAGCCCGATGGTCGTGGAGGTGGCGTCGAAATCGCCCCGGTCGGCCGCGCCCGCGATCCAGTCGATGCGGTGATGGATGGCCGTGCCGGTGATGGAGGCGGTGACGTCCACCGCGAACTCCGCCCGCGCCGCCGTGAAACGGGCGGCGGCCTCGGTCTCACCCAGTGCGGTGGCGATCTCGATGGCGTCGCGGTAGCCGAGCAGGCCCCAGAAGTCGTCCCAGTAGGACCAGGCCGCCCGGTCCGAATAGCCCTCGTGGCTGATGGACGGCGGCAACAGGCCGTAGAAGTGGCGCGTTGCGGGTGTCCGGTTCGCCTCTGTACGCGTCGACGCCCGCAGCGTGTCCATATAGCCGATCGCGGCCTGAACCTGGGGCCAGACAGCGCGCAGTTGGGTCAGGTCGCCGGTGTAGCGATACGTCTCGGCGGCGAGGAAGACGAACTCCCCGTGGCTGTCGTTCTCGGGCACCGGATCGGCGCCCCGGCTGTCGACGCAGCACGGGACCTTGCCGTTGTCGAAGACATAGGGGGCGTACCAGCGAAGATAGTCCTGCGACAGCGAGGCATGTCCCAGCCGGTTCAGCCCCTCGGCCATCATCGCGCCGTCGCGGATCCATGAGCGGTTATAGCTGCGCGTGCCGGGCTGCAGGGCCGGACCCTGACGCGACATCAGCATGTGGGCCAGCGAGGTCTTCATGGTGTCCTCGATCCGCTGACCCTCGGGCGGCATGATCAGGTCGAACCGGTCCAGATTCTCGCGCCAGCCGGCGGCGACGCGGTGCAGCACGGTATCGAGCGCCGCCTCGACCGAAGCGGTCGCCGGCAGGGCCGGACGCGGGCCCTCCAGCCCCGAGACCCAGCCGAATGTCCGCGTCTCGCCGGGACGCAGCGTCACCGAATAGAGCATGGCCGCCGCCATCAGACCGGTCCGGTCAGACTCCACCGCCGCATCGCGGGGCCCGTCGGGTCCACGCGCCAGCAGGCTCTGCGGATCGGCCCCCGAGGCGAAGGTCGCCAGCCGAACGTCGTCGGGCGCGATCAGCGGATGGATCCGCAACGCATCGTCCAGCACCAGCTCCGCGCCGGTCCACTGCATCTGGAGGATGGGCGCCGCGCCGCCGGGCACGGCCAGGAACTGAACCGGCCCGTTGACCTGCATCGGCCGCGCAGCGAGCGCCAGCGTCAGCGTCCGCTCCTGAGCCGAGGTGTTCGTCAGGTCATATCGGCCATAGAGCGCCGCCGCGTCAGGCGATCCCTCGGCCATGGCCGTGACTTTCAGGGTCCAGTCATCCTGGGTCCAGGTCACGGTCGGGATCGGCAGGTCGTCCTCGACCAGGGCCTGATCGATGCGCGCATCCGCCCAGGTCACCAGCCGGCCGTTGTCCAGCACGAAGGGTTCGATCGACGGCCCGCCGCGCTTCAGCTCGATGGCGCCGTCTTCCGAGATCAGCCCGCTCTCCCCGCCGCCGTCGACGCCGACGAGCGTCCAGTAGGGCTGCTCGCCGCGGAAGCCGCGCGGATAGAGACCGCGCCGGCTCTGGCCTGCGATGGCGGTCATGAAGGCGGTCTCGTCGGCGCCGAACGCCAGCGGTTCGATGCGCAGATCGGCCAGCGCATAGGCGGTCGCCGCCGCTGCGGCTGTGCCGAAGCCCGCGCCCATCTGACCCGAGCCCGGCCCGGTCTGCGGGGTCGTCAGGTCCAGCCGCAGCCAGCGGGCCGAGGCTTCCGGCGTGCGGATCCAGTCTGTCCCGCCGTCGCCGCCCTGGACCCTGGCGATCTCATGCCACTGGCGGCGGTCGCTAGAGGCCATGACGCGATAGGCCGACGCCGCCTTGCTGTCGGCCCAGCGCAGGGTGAGGCCGCCGAACTCCCGCTCGTAGCCGAGATCGAGCGTCAGGGACTGTTCGCCCGCCCCGACCGTGCGCCACGCGGTGGCGAGGTCGTCGTCCACGGCCAGGGCCGCAACCGACAGGCCGTCTTCGCTCGTCGCCTCGGCTAATGGGCGCGGCGGGACGGACGGCTCCGGCGCCAGGGTGCGCAGGGTCAGGTCGTCGATCTCGATGAAGCCCCTGCCGCCCTCTCCGCCCGTGACGACGAATTCGACCCGCTCGGCGCCGCGGAACGTCCGGTCGGGGTTCGGCCCCCAGGCCCAGGCGACCTGTCGCTTCTTGATCGTGAACAGGGTCCAGCCGTCCGGGAAGGCGTAGCGGGTGGTCTGGCGCCAGTGGACGTTCTCTCCGCTCGCGTCCGTGAACTTGACCTCGAAGGTGTTGGTCGGCCCCTCGCCCCGAACCCGGAACGTGATCTCGTAGTTCCCGGGTGCCTCGAACGACAGGTCGCGCGCGGCGAAGGCGTAGCCCGACCGGCCATTGAAATCATAGTCCAGCCGCAGTGCGTCGCCGCGATGGCCAGCGACGGACGACAGGATCGAGGTCACGTCGGTCGAGGCGTCGGCGCTCCAGGGCGACAGGTCCTCGAACGCATCCAGCGTCCGCGTCGACTGGGCGTGGACGGGCGCAGCGATCAGGACAGCGGCGATGAGGCCGAGGAACACACGCATGCTCAACCCTTCACACTCCCGGCCAGCATGCCGCGGATGTAGAACCGTTGCAGCGCCAGGAACAGGATCAGCACCGGCGCCACGGTGATGACGGCGCTCGCCATCATCAGTTCGATATCCTGCACATGCTCGCGCGACAGCGCGGCCAGCGCGACCGGCAGGGTATAGTTCGACTGATCGGTCAGGATGATCAGCGGCCACAGGAAGTCGTTCCAGCTGCCGAGGAAGACGAACAGGCCCAGCGTCACCAGGATCGGCGTCAGGGTCGGCAGGACGATGCGGCGGAAGATCTGGCCCTCGCTGGCGCCGTCTACGCGCGCGGCCTCCAGCATCTCGTCGGGAATCGACAGGGCGTACTGGCGCACCAGGAACAGACCGAAGATCGAGGCCAGCCAAGGCACCAGCGCCCCGGCGTAGGTATTCACCAACCCCATCGACTTCAGCATCAGGAACAGCGGCAGGGTGCCGATCTGGGCCGGGATGACGAGGGCGCCGATGAGGAGCTGGAACAGCCGGTCCCGGCCCTTGAAGGTCAGCTTGGCGAAGGCGTAGCCGGCCGGGACGGTGAACGCCAGGGCCAGCCCGGTGGCCAGGGTGGCGAGGGCGAAACTGTTCCACATATAGCGGCCCATGCCCTGGTTCACGAACAGGTCGCGGTAATGCTCCAGGGTCCAGCGGCTGGGTAGCAGCGGCGGTGGGAAGACGGCGGCCTCGCCCGTCGACATGAAGCTGACCGACAGCATCCACAGCAGGGGAAACAGGACGATCAGCCCGATCAGGGCCACGCCGATGTTCAACAGGATCACACGGGGCTTCATGTGTGATCTCCGCCCAGCCGCCGCGATACGGCCAGCTGCACCAGGGTCACCGCGAAGATGCACAGGAACAGGATGAAGGCGACGGCCGAGGCGGATCCCAGATTCCACCATTTGAAGCCCTCTTCGTACATGAAGTAGAGCACCGTCACGGTCGACTGGGCCGGTCCACCCTGGGTCATGACATAGGGTTCGGCGAACAGCTGGAAGAAGCCGGCCACCGAGATGATCGAGACCAGCAGCAGCGTGGGCGCGATGGCTGGCAGGGTGACATTGGTGAACCGCGCCCACGGTCCCGCCCCGTCAATGCGCGCGGCCTCATAGAGGTCGTCCGGCACGGTCTGCAGCACCGCCAGGAAGATCAGCATATTATAGCCGAAGATCTTCCACACCACGAAGATCAGGATGGCGGGGATCGAGGTGTCGGGGTTGCCCAGCCAGTCGACGGCGGGCAGGCCCACACTGGTCAGGGCCCAGTTGATGACGCCGTAGCGGGTGTGCAGCAGATAGTTCCACAGCACCGCCGTGGCGACGAGCGTCGTCACATAGGGCGCAAAGAACATGACCCGCCAGACGGGCCGCCATTTGATCGTCCGCGCGTTCAGGATGACCGCCGCCGCCAGCGAGGCGCCGATCGCGAGCGGCACACCCAGCACGCTGAACCAGACGGTGTTCTTCATCGCCTGCCAGAACAAGGGATTGGTCAGCAGCCGCTCGTAGTTCTGCAGGCCTACGAACCTCATGTTGCCGAGATCGGCCAGCGCATAGATATCGAAGTCGGTCAGGCTGAGCAGCAGCGACGACACCACCGGCACGACGAAGAAGACCGCGATGGCGATCAGCGACGGGGCGACGAAGCCCCAGGCGGCGCGTTCGCGGCGAGAGATCATCCCGCCCGCCCCTGTTCGATCATCCAGCGGCGCTTTTCGAGTAGGAGGTCAGCGCGGCGGTCGATCTCGGCGCCGGCCTGCTGGACCGTGAATTCACCGCGCACCATCCGTTCGGCGACGATCTGCATCTCTGTGACGATCCGCTCCCACTCAGGGACCTTGGGCACGGCTTTGGCGCGCGCGAGCTGGCCGTTGAAGGCGGTCACATAGGGGTCGGACGCCACTTTCGGCGCGGCCCAGGCCGAGGGGCGCGCCGGCAGGTCGCCGGTGATGACGTTGAAGCGCGCCTGCACCGCTGGATCGGACAGATAGCGCACCAGTTTCCACGCTGCGTCCTGATGCGGCGAAGAGCGGAACACGGCCAGCGATGACCCGCCTGGCGCCGAGGCTCCGGGGCCGGTCGGACCGGGCACGCCGGCCGTGGTCCAGTGTGGCTGGATCTCGGCGGGCAGCCGGCTCTTCATGTCCCCGATGGTCCAGGGGCCGGAGAAATAGAAGCTGAAATAGCCGCGTGCGAACTCGGTCCAGACGTTCGAGATCTGCGCCGCCGAGGCCAGGGGCGCGAGGCCTTCGTCGAACAGGCTCTTGTAGAAGGCCAGCGCCGCCTGAAAAGACTCGCTGGAGAAGTTGCCGCGCGTGTCCCGGTCGCGGAGCAATGGTTGATCGCCCTGTAGACCGAATGTCAGAAGCTGCTCGAACTCATTGACCGGCAACAGGATTGCGAAATTTCCATCGCCTGCCACGCGCTTGACCGCATGCATGGCCCGCTTCCACTCGGCCCAGGCCACCGGCATGGCGTCGAAGCCCGCGCGGGCTAGAAGATCGGTGCGCAGATAGATCAGGCGGGTGTCGACATACCAGGGCGTGGCCATCGCCCTGCCGCCGATCCGGTTGGTCTCCAGCACCGCCGGAAACTGATCCTGCAGCAGGTCGTCGGCGAAGGCGGGCGTCGGCGACAGGGCGCCGATCGCGGCCAGTTCCGCCACCCAGGTATTGCCGATCTGGCTGACGTCCGGCAGCGACGCCCCGGCATAGGCGGTGAGCAGCTTCTGGTGCGCGGCGGTCCAGGGCAGAGGCTGGACCACGACCTTGATGCCCGGATTGGCCGCCTCGAACGCAGTCAGGATCTGAGGCGCGTGGGTCGCCTCGTTGCCCATGGCCCAGAAGCGCAGCCGGGTGATCCCGTCGGTCCGCCCGCAACCCGCCAGAGACGCGCTCGCCATCAGCCCCAGGGCGGCGCGGCGATCGATCATGCGTCCAGCCATCCGCCGCTGAATCCGGCCCGCCTCAGCCCGCGCGTGACGTTCGGTTCGCCGCGCATATGGCGCCAGACCAGGTCGGAGCGGCCGTTCTCGATCATGATGACGATCGGTCCCTGGTCGATGCCGAGGTAGTCGCTGTCGACCCAGCCCACGCCGGGCACGATCCGACCGTGCTGCAACCGCCCCTCCCGCTCCGTCAGGGTCGGGTTGAACGAGTCGAGGAAGCCCCACTGCGTGTAGATCCCGGCGCCATAACGCGACTTCATCGCCTTGAGGGTAGCGGTGACCTCGGCGGGGGCGAAGGGATAGCTGGCCAGGGCCGCGGTCGGCGCGAGGGTGCCGTCGTCACGGTCACCCGGACCCCGCGCGGAATAGCTGAAGAACTCACGTTCCCGCGCGTCGATGACCTGTTTGAAATCGCCCGGTCCGTCGCAGGCGGTCAGGCCCCAGACCTCGGCCGAATAGCCGTCCCAGCCGCCCGGATTGGCGACGGCGTAGGCGCGCTGGGCCGCCACCGCGCGCACGCTGTTCTCGAAATAGTCGAAGCCTTCGACCTCGGCCGCCTTCGCCCGCATCCAGGCGTCGCGGATGCCGCGATAGTCGACGAACATATGGCTGTACTGATGCCCGAACATCGGCGGGAAATGCAGGTGGGCCGGGCCCCGGGTGTCCGACCAGCTCTGGTCATAGACCGAGCACCACTCGTCCCAGACGGCGGGCGGAACCGGATGGGTCGTCGAGCCTATGGCCAGCAGCAGGACCAGCATCCCCTCGTTGTAGACATGCCAGTCGGCGGGGATGAAGCCGGTCTCCGGATGCCAGCCCATGCTGATCCGGCGCGGCCGGATGACGACCCAGTCCCATTCAATCCGGTCGTAGATCGCCTGGCTCAGACGCCGGATCTCGGCTTCTTCCGCGTCGTCCCCATCGAAGAAGCGGGCGGCGAACAGCATGCCGGCGACCAGCAGGGCGGTGTCCACGGTCGACAGCTCGACCCGGCCATAGCGGTGACCCGTCCGGCGGTCGAGGAAGTGGTAGAAGAAGCCCCTGTGCCCCGCGACGCCGGTCGCCTCCGGCCCCTGGGGCGCGTCGTGGAAGAAGCGGACGGTGTTCAGCGTTCGCGTCCGCGCCTCGTCCCGCCTCATCCAGCCGCGCTCGACCCCGACCGGCCAGCAGGTCAGGGCGAACCCGACCGCCGCGACCGAACAGAAGGAGTCCGCCGGCCAGCGGTCCGGCGTCAGCCCGCGCTCGCGGTCGGTGACATGGACGAACCAGTCGAAGGTCCGGCGCTGGAGTTCATCGACTTCGGGGTCCAGCCGTATCGCGCCGCCGGACATGGGCAGGCCCAGGCTCCCACAGGCCGACAGGCCCGCAGGGGCGAAAGCGACGGCCGTAGAGGCCAGAAGAAATCGACGACGGTCCATACTCAGTTACTCTACGCCAACGCCCCCGCGTCGCCCGCAAAAAATACGGCCGCCCCTGTAACCCAGGGACGGCCAGTCTCAGAAAAGAAGGATCAGAAGCTGTAGCGAGCGCCGAACTGGAGGGTCCGTGTCGGGAACAGCACCGACGACGGGTTGCCGAAGTTGGGGGAGCCCTTGTCGCCGTTGAAGCCGGAGTAGTTGTAGAAGTCGAACACGTTGATGGCGTCGACGTACAACTGGAGCTCGCCCGCATCCCACAGGTCGATGGACTTGGTCAGGCGCAGATCCAGATTCCGGTAGGCGAAGGCGGCGGGGATGATGAAGTTGTCCTGCTCCGGATAGGCGCCGGACGGACGGTAGTAGAAGCGCGAACCGGTGCCGTCGAAGACGTTGAACGGCGTGCCCGAACCCAGGGTGAGGATACCCGACAGCTGGAACCCGGCCGGCAGATCGACGATGCCGTTGGCGACAATCCGGTGGTGCTCGTTGTTCGGGGAATTCCGCATCGGCGAGGTCGCCACGCTGAAGCAGTCGAAGCAGAAATTATCGTCGCCGCCGTTCTGCTGGGAGTCGGCCCAGGTGTAGGCAACGTTCAGACCCCAGCCGCTTTCACGCGTGTAGTTCTTGTCGAGCTTGACGTAGAGCGCGGTGAACTCGCGTTCCTTGCTGTGATCGCTGACCAGATAGGTGCGGTACGGGTTCGTGCCGCCCGGCGAGCAGAAGCCGCCGTTGTCGCCGAACCCGTCGCCGTCGTTCGGCGCGTTGGGTTCACGGCAGCGGTTCAGATACTGCCAGGTGAACTCGTTCTCGGTCTTGCCGTAGGCCAGGGTGAACTCGGTCTGCCAGTCGCCGAAACGCTGACGCAGACCCAGGTTGAACTGGTCCGTCCGGGGTGGCTCGAAGTCGTTCTTCAGCAGGAAGGCTTCGCCCCGAGCCGGGATGTTGTTCAACACCGGATCGAGGCCGGCGGCGGTGAAATAGCTGGCCTGCCACAGGATGGGATCGGTAGGTCCGCCGTTGGCGACACCTGCGGGCCGGCCCGTGGTCGAGAAGAAGGCGTTGCGGGTGAAGTCGCCGCCCTTGGCCACTTCGTCGAAGGCGAAGTTGAAGTTGACGCGGTCATAATAGCGTCCGGCGCCGCCGAAGATGACCGTCTCCCGGTCGCCGAAGACGTCGTAGGAGAAGCCGATGCGCGGCTGGAAGGCCTTGGCATAGGCGTCGCGGTTGCTGCCGGTCGAGATGTAGTCGTTGACGTTGAACCAGCTGGGCTTGTAGCCGGCCGGCTTGCCGCCGTCGGTCGAGGCGATCCACTGGTTCAGGCCCGTCAGCACATTGGCGGGGGTGACGTAGTCGACGTTGTTGGCGTTATCCTCGTAGTCCCAGCGGATGCCGAGGTTGATCTCCAGCTGGTCAGTCAGGCGCCAGTCGTCCTGGATGTAGAGCCCGTAGACGTTGTTATCCAGATCGACCGTCGGGAACCGGTTGCCCAGCTGGACCCGGTAGGGAACCGCCGCATTGCCGCTGGCCGTGCCGTTCAGATCGAAGAAGAACTCCGGGTTGCGCCCGAATTCCTTGTCGACGACATAGTTCTGGGCCGAGAATTTCACGCCCATCTTGAGGGTGTGGGAGCCGTGGAAATCGATGTCGGTAAAGGTCAGGTCATCCCGGAACGTCATCGTCCAGTCCGTGATGTTCTGGCGGCTGCCCGAACCGCCGATATTCAGGATAGAGACGCCGCCGAAGGGGTCGTAACCGGTTTCGAAGATGCGGAAGCTGGCGCCCCTCGTGTCGAAGTTCGATGCGGTCGGATTGTAGTTGTAGTCGCGGTAGTCGATCGAGGCTTCGTTGACGAAGCCCTCGCCCTGCCACTGATAGCGGAGCTGGGCGCTCTTGGTGGTTTGTTGCAGACCCGAGGCGCGCTCGATCGAGTTTGCCCCGCCGACGCCGGTGGTGTCGGCTTCGTCGCGATAGGTTACGCTCAGGTCGAACAGGTGACCCTCGGCCGCCTGGAAGCTCAGTTTGCCGAAGAACAGGTCTTCCTCGAACGGCGTCGCAAAGGTGCCGATATATTGGGCGAACTGGGTCTGATACGCGGGCGTCTGGCGGCCCAGGTTGACGGTGGCCGCGCGGTTCTCCTGCTTGTGCTCATAGCTGCCGAAGAAGTGCAGACGATCCTGGATGATCGGTCCGCCCAGCGCCGCGCCGTACTGCTGTACTTCCAGATCGGCCTCGGTCTGGTTGCGACGACGCGAGAACACGTCCTGTTCGATGAAGTCCTGATCGCGATAGGCGCCGAAGATCTCGCCATGGAACTCATTGGTGCCAGAGCGGGTGATGGCCGTGATGATCGCCGACGAGGCCTGTTCGTACTCGGCCTTGAAGTTCTGGGTGATGATCCGGAACTCGCCGATGGCGGCCTGGGGGAAGGGGTTGCCCCGGCTGTCGTCCTGGCCCTGAATACCGCCCGAGATGACATTGGACTTCAGGCTCGCGCCGTCGATGAAGGCGTTGATGGCCTCGGCCCGCTGGCCGCCCGCGCTGATCGTCACTTCCTGCTCGTTCTGCGAGACCCGAACGCCAGGCGCCAGGGCGGCGAAGTTGAGGAAGTTGCGGTTGATCTGCGGCAGGGTCTGGATCTGCTGCAGCGTGACGTTGGTGGAGTTCTCCGGCGTGCGGACTTCGACCAGCCGCCGGCCGGTGACGACGATATCGCCGACGTCGGTGGCGTCATCGCTCACAGCGCCTGTGACGGCTCCGACGCTGAGATCCAGGCTGGCGGACTGGGCCACGCCGACGGACACGACATCCGTGGCGACCTGGCCGTCGGCCGTCGTCGCCGTGATCGCATAGGAACCAGGGCGCACGCCCACCAGAGCATAGCTGCCGTCCGCATTGATCCGGCCGCGGTAGGAGAAGCCCGTTGCCGTCTCGCGGGCAACGACTTCTCCCCCGTTTTCCGGCGCATCGCCCTCATAGACCGTGCCCCGGATCGTGGCGTTAGTGGTCTGCGCCGAAGCGGCGCCGGCCGTTATCAGGGTCGCCACGGCCAGGGCCGAAACGGCGCCCAGCGCGCGGGAGCGCAGGGTCATGCGGGTCATTGGGTGTCTCCGTTGAAGGCGATGCTGGATTGGGGACCGCCGCTCGACTGGCGGACGACGAGTTGGGGTCGAATGATTTCGCAGGCGGCGTCGGGCTTAGCCTGCGGGTCGTTGGAGGCGGCGATCAGGGCGACCAGCCGGTCCATGGCGCGGCGGCCCGTCTCGGCGATTTCGATGCGAAGGGTGGTCAGGGCCGGCCGCACGAGGGCCGCGATCGGCACGTCGTCGAAACCAACCACGGCGACGTCCTCGGGGCAGCGGACGCCCGCGTCCTGCAACGCCAGAAGCGCGCCGATCGCCGTCATGTCGTTGGCCGCGAAGATTGCATCGGGCCGCACGCCCTCGGCCAGCAGCAGAGCGGTCGCGTCGTGTCCCGAGGCCTGGGTGAACTCCCCGCCGACGATCACTGGGTCGCGGCCTGCGGCGGTCATGGCCTGGACATATCCGGCCTGACGCTCGCGCGCTTCGAGGTTTCCGGATGGCCCGCCGATGTGGACGATCCGCTCGCGGCCCTGAGCCAGCAGGTGTTCGACCGCCGCGACCGCACCGCCGACATTGTCCACGACCATCGACGGCCGGCCGGCGTCATTCGCCCCGCCGTTCATCAACAGCACCGGCAGACGCCCTGCGAGGCTGTGCGCCAGATTGGCCGAATCGAGATGGGGCGACAGCACGATCAGCCCGTCCACACGGCCTCGCATCGAACGGATGGCCGCGGCCGCATCCGAGGCGTCGTCATGCGAACTCGACACGATCAGGTGCAGTCCGTTGGCGCGCGCCGCCACATCCATGCCCCGGATCAGCTCCGAGAAGAAGTCCCCGAAGAGGTCCGGCAGGATGACCCCGACCGTGTCGGTGCGGCTGGTCGACAGGCTGCGGGCTCCCGAATGGGGGACGTAGGCCAGGGCCTCGACAGCCTCCAGAACCTTCAGCCGGGTCGGCTCGGTGACGGCCCCCGCGCCGGTCAGGACACGGGACACCGAGGCCACGGAAACCCGGGCGCGCTCGGCCACGTCACGGATCGTCGCCGGCTTCACGCCGCGCGTCCCATCGGCGCACGGCCGGCTGAGCTGTGAGTACGGTTGCGATGCACCCAGCGTGTCCTGAAACGTCCCGGCCGTACCGGCCTCCGTTAATCGAAGGTCCGTCGACAAAATTCTGTAATCGGTTACATCGCACACTGGTAATGGGGCCCGCAAGTGCCGTAGTTTGGCCACACCAGACTTTCTGATCAGCGTCGGGCCTGCGGCAACGGTTCCGGCCTCTCCCTCCCCCACCTGCTCGCCTTCCGAACGAAAGCCTTCAAATGAGCGCCAACTATCAGTTTCCCGAGGGTTTTCTGTGGGGCGCAGCCACGGCCGCCTATCAGATCGAGGGCTCGTCCATGGCCGACGGCGCGGGCGAATCCATCTGGGACCGGTTCTGCCACATTCCGGGCAATATGAAGGACGGCGACACGGGCGACGTGGCCTGCGACCACTACAATCGCTGGCGCGAGGACGTCGAACTGATCAAGCGGCTGGGTCTGAAGGCCTACCGATTCTCGGTCAGCTGGAGCCGGGTCATGCCGGACGGCACAGGGCGGCTGAACGAGGCGGGCCTGCAGTTCTACGACAACCTGATCGACGCCCTCATCGACGCGGGGATCGAGCCGCTCGTCACCCTCTATCACTGGGATCTGCCGGCGGCGCTGGACGACCGGGGCGGCTGGCTGAACCCCGACATCGCCGACTGGTTCGCCGACTACGGCCAGGTGCTGTTCGAGCGTTTCAAGGGGCGGGTGAAGACCTGGGGCACGATCAACGAGCCCTGGGTCATTGTTGATGGCGGCTATCTTCATGGCGTCCTGGCCCCCGGCCACAGGTCCCACTACGAGGCCGTGATCGCCGGCCACAATGTCCTGCGCGCCCACGGCGCCGCCGTTCGCCGCTTCCGCGAAGTCGGTGAAGGCCGGATCGGCATCGTCCTCAACATCGAACCGAAATATCCGGCCAGCGACAGGCCGGAGGACGAAGCCGCGCGCAAACGCGCCGAGGCCCAGATGAACCGCTGGTTCCTCGATCCCCTGATGGGCCGCGGCTACCCGGCCGAACTGCACGACGTCTATGGCGATGCGATGCGCAACTTCCCGGCCGGGGACTTCGACCTGATCGCGACACCGACCGACTGGATGGGCCTCAACTGGTACACCCGCGCGGTGCCCGAGAACGCGCCCGACGCCTGGCCCGTCCGCGCCCGGCCGGTGAAGCAGATCCAGCACGCCCATACCGAGACCGGTTGGGAGGTCTATCCCCCGGCCTTCACCGACACCCTGGTCTGGCTGCATGAGCAGACGGGCGGCCTGCCCCTGATGGTCACCGAGAACGGCTCCGCCTGGTACGATCCGCCCCACGCCATCGACGGTCGCATCCAGGATCCGATGCGGGTCGACTATCTGAAGACCCACCTGAAGGCGGTCCACGACGCCATCGGCAGGGGGGTGAAGCTGGAGGGCTATATGGCCTGGTCGCTGCTCGACAATCTCGAATGGTCGCTCGGCTATTCGAAGCGGTTCGGCATCACCCACGTCAACTTCCTGACCCAGGAGCGGACGATCAAGGACAGCGGCCTGCTTTACGCCGAGGTGATCCGGACCAACGGGGCCTGTCTCTAGAGCATGATCGTTTCTGGTGGACCCGCTTCGCGGGTCCGACATGAAGCGTGAATCAAGCTCTCGCTTAAATCTGGAGCCTGATTCACGGCATCAGCGGAATCGCGAAGCGATTCCTCGTCAGCCGATCAGGCTCTAGGGTCGGACGCGCCCATAGAACCGCTCGATCAGGTCCAGGCGGTCACCGAACGGGACCGCCTTGGCCGCCGGCCCGTCGTTGGTGAACTCCAGCAGCCGGTCCGGCGCGGCGCCGAACTCGGGCCAGGCCGGCCGGTCGCCGCCGTTCGGGTCGCCGGCCCTGGCGAATGTGGTCCAGTAGTCGGCCATGGCGGTCGCCGCCCGGTGGTCGCGCCCGCCCATCGGCCTCCCGACGGTATCGAGGTTGTCGAAGACATAGGGCCGCTCCGAAGCATGGGTCGCCCCGCCGCTGGGCTCGGGGTTGGATTCCGGCACCACGTCGAAACGGTAGAGGTAGGCCGCGTGTCCGGCATGCGCATGCAGTCGCGCCAGATGCCGCGCCGGCTCGTTGAAGATCAGATCGCTGACCACATGGGCGTCGTACCCGTCCTGCCCGCCGTAGGCCGCCAGAAGGGCGTCGTACTCGGGGTCGGTCATCGCGTCGTCGGTACGGCCATAGGCGCCGGCGTCCACAGGGCGGATCCACCAGAACTCGGCGCTGTTGGTCCCGATGATCAGGGGCACGGGCGCCTGGCGTCCGGCGGCGAAGGCCTCGACCACGTCCTCCGGCACGACCTCGCCGTCGACGATCAGGTTGTCACTGTAGAAGGCTGGCATGGGCGTCAGCAGACGCTCGGCCGGAAGCGCGCGCAGGGCCTCCGCGGTCGCATCCGCGCCCAGCCCGGCCGACCTCGCGAAGGCGACGCCCAGCGATTGGGCCGAGGGCCGACCCGGCCGATCCTCGGCCAGCAACGCCGAGCGTTGCCGACCCAGCCCCGACTGCGCCGCCGCACGGCTGAACAGGCCGCGCGCGGCGGGCGCGACCATCAACTGGGTCACCGCAGCCCCGCCCGCCGACTCACCGAAGATCGTCACCTGCGCCGGATCCCCCCCGAAAGCAGCGATGTTGTCGCGCACCCACTCCAGGGCCGCTATCTGGTCCATCACGCCATAGTTTCCGGCGGGCTGGCCCGCCGGCCGCTCGGCTGCGAGCGCCGGATGATCGAAAAAGCCCAGCCGCCCCAGCCGGTAGTTGATCGTCACCACCACGACGCCGCGTCGCGCCAGGTTGGCACCGTCGTAGAGCGCCGCCGTGCCCGAGCCGTTGCTGTACCCGCCGCCGTGAATCCAGATCATCACGGGCAAGGTCCCTGCCCGCTCCGCCGGCGTCCACACGTTCAGGGTCAGACAGTCCTCGCTCGATGGAGGCGGTCCGACGCCCGGATCGCCATTGGCCGGGGCCTGGACGCAGATCGCGCCGACCGAGCCAGCATCACGGTCGCCTGCCCATAAGGCCGGCGCCTGGGGCGGCATCCACCGCAAGGCCCCGACCGGCGGCGCCGCGAACGGGATCCCCCTGAAGGAATCGACCTGGTCCGCCTGTCGGCCGATCAACCGCCCCTGCGCCACCTGCGCATCCGGGTGGGCCGGCGAAACGGGCACGAGGATCATGAGGATGGCCATGGCGAGACTGGTGAAGGACATGCGGCGATCCTAGCCACCCGGGCTCGCGACACAATCTTCACCGCGTCGGGAACCTTTCTCCGCGTCAAGCGCTTGCACGCACCGGGGAGACGCTAGGCGTGCGGGCACTTGAACAGGCGACAGACCTTGCGGCGGCCTTCGAGGCGTCGACAAACCCCTACATGCTGCTGACGCCGGACCTGCGCTACGCCGGCATGAATGCCGCCTATCTGGCCGCGGTCGGCATGGCGCGGGAACAGCTGATCGGTCGCCCGATCTTCGATATCTTTGACGGCGGGCCGACTGCGGCTGGGGCGGAGAATGTCCGCCAGCTGCGGGCTTCCTTCGAAAAGGTGCTGACGACCGGCGAACGGGATCACCTGGCGCTGCTCCAATACGCCATCCCGGTCGCCGGCCCGGACGGCGTAGTCAGCCATGAGGATCGCTACTGGAGCGCCAGCCACACGCCGCTACACGACGTCGAAGGCCGGATCGTGCTGATCCTCCAGCATACGTCCGACATCACCGAGCTGGAGCGGCTGCGGCGCGCACGGGACGACAGCCCCACCGTCAGCGCGCTGGACATGCTCCTCGGCGGCGGGGTCATGAACCGAGCCCGTGCCGTTCAGGAGGACAATCGGCGCCTCGAGACCGAGCGCAACCGGCTCGTCGAGATGTTCATGCAGGCGCCCGGCTTCGTCGCCATCCTGTCCGGGCCCGACCATGTCTTCCAGATGCACAACGACGCCTATGCCCGCATCGTCGGGCGCGACGACATCGCCGGCAAGTCGATCCGGGAGGCCCTCCCCGACCTGGCCGGCCAGGGCTTCTACGAACGGCTCAATTCCGTCTTCGAGACCGGCGAACCCTATGAGGGCAAGGGCGTCGCCGTCACCTTCCGGCCCGAAGGCGCAGACCGCGAACTGACCCGCAACGTGGATTTCATCTATCAACCCGTCCGGAACCACCACGGGACGGTCGTCGGCATCTTTGTTCAGGGACACGACGTCACGGACGCCGTTGTCGCCGCGCAGCGCCAGAGGCTGATGATCGACGAGTTGAATCACCGTGTGAAGAACACCCTCGCCACAATCCAGTCGATCGCCATCCAGACGGCCCGCTCCCATGAGGACCCCAGGACCTTCGCCGAGAGCTTCCAGGCGCGGTTGCTGAGCCTGTCGCACACCCACGACCTCCTGACCCGCAGCCACTGGGAGGGCGCCGATCTCCGCGACGTGCTGGAGCATGAGACCGCGGCCCATGGGACGACCCGAATCGTCCTGAACGGCCCGCCCCTGGCGCTCGGTCCGGCAGCGGCGGTGTCGCTGGGTATGATCTTCCACGAACTGGCCACCAATGCCGCCAAATACGGAGCATTGTCAGACCCCGACGGCCGCGTGTTCGTCGACTGGACCGTTGCCAACCAGACCAGCCGGATCCTGAGCGTCATCTGGCGCGAGGCCGGCGGCCCACCTGTGTCCTCCCCGACGCGCAAGGGATTCGGCAGCCGGCTGATCGAGAGGAACGTCCGGCACGATCTGGCGGGCGACGTCAAACTCGGCTACGCAAGCGACGGTTTTATAGCAGAATTCTCGATTCCGCTTGATAGGGATACGCAACAGCATGTCTGAAGGTTTGACCGGGCGCCGTATCCTTGTGGTCGAGGACGAGTCCTTGGTCGCCATGCTGCTCGAGACCATACTGGAAGACATGGGCGCGATCCCGGTCGGCGCCGTCGCGACGGTGGACGCGGCGCTGGACGTCGTGGCCAGCGATCCCCTGCTGGACGCCGCCCTGCTGGACGTGAACGTGGCTGGCCGCGAGGTCTTCCCGGTCGCCGAGGCGCTGAAGGCCAAGGGTATCCCGTTCGTCTTCTCCACCGGCTACGGACAAGGCGGCCTCCCCGACCATTGGCGCGGCCAGTCGACCATCCAGAAACCCTTCACCGAGGACGCGGTGAAGGCGGCCCTGTTCAACGCCCTGGGCGTCGCCCGCGTCTGAGGTCCTTCAGCACGGCCTTCGCCGCGTTGTGTCCCGGCGCGCCGGTCACGCCTCCGCCCGGATGCGCCCCTGACCCGCACAGATAGAGGCCCGGCACGGGCATCCTGTGGTCCGCGTGCCCCAGCACCGGCCGGGCGCTGAACAGCTGGTCCAGTGTCAGCCTGCCGTGGAAGATATCCCCCCCGACCAGACCGAAGCGCCGCTCCAGATCGCGCGGCCCCAGCGCCAGCCGCCCCAGCACCGACGCCCTGAAACCGGGCGCATGGGCGTCGACCGTGTCGATCATCAGGTCCGCCACCGTCTCGCGGTGCTCGTCGCCCAGCGCCGGATCAACGTGTTGGCAGAACAGGCTGGCCACATGCTGTCCCGGCGGCGCGAGACTGTCGTCCAGGGTCGAGGGGATCAGCATCTCGACGATGGGCTGCCTGGACCAGCCGTGCAGCCGCGCCTCGGCATGAGCGCGGTCCATGTAGGCCAGGCTCGGCGCGATGATGATGCCCGCCGTATGGTGGTCGCCGGGCGCCGGCAGCACCGAAAAGCGCGGCAGTTCCGACAGGGCGACGTTCATCCTGAAGGTGCCGGACCCGGACGCATAGCGGCTCATCCGCTCGGTGAAATCCGCCGGGACGACGGCCGGATCGACCAGCCGGTCAAACAGCAGGCGCGGATGCAGGTTCGACACGACCGCCCGACCCCGCACCGTATCGCCCGCCGTCGTCAGCGCGCCGATCGCCCTGCCCTTACCGGTCAGGACCTCCGCCACCTCGGCGTCCAGCCGGATGTCCACGCCCTGTTCGCGGCACGCTACGGCCATGGCTTGGGTGATTGCGCCCATGCCGCCAATGGCGTGGCCCCAGACGCCCTTGCGCCCGTTCACCTCACCGAAAACGTGGTGCAGCAGGACATAGGCCGAGCCCGGCGTGTAAGGGCTGGCGTAGTTGCCGACGATGCTGTCGAAGCCGAACAGGGCCTTGATCGGATCGCTCTCGAACCAGCCGTCCAGCCAGTCGCCGGCCGACTTGGCGAACAGGTCCAGCACGTCGCGCCGCCCCGTCAGATCAAGTCCGCCCAGCCGTTTTGCCAGGGACGCCGACTTCAGCATCTCCGGCAGGGCCTCCAGCCAGCCTCCAGTCGGCAGATTGGGCGGGGTCTCCAGCACCAGCGCCCGCAGCACCGCCGCCACCGCCTCCAGCCGCGCCTCATACTCCGGCAGCCGTTCCGCATCCCGCGCCGAGAACCGCGCCACCTGTCCTTGCGTCCGACCCTCGCCCGCCGTGAAGTAATCGCCGTCCAGCGGCAGGAAGTTCGACATCCGCCGTTCGAGAACCTTCAGCCCGTGCCGGGCCAGCTCCATCTCGGCGATAACCTTGGGGTTCAGCAGGCTGACGGTGTAGCTGGCGGTCGAGTTGCGGAATCCGGGATGGAATTCCTCCGTCACCGCCGCCCCGCCGACGACGCCGCGCCGCTCCAGCACCGTGACCTTCAGCCCTGCCCTCGCGAGGTAAAAGGCGCAGACCAGCCCATTGTGTCCCCCGCCCAGGATGACGACGTCGGTCTGGGTCACGGCCATCAGATACGGCCTCTCAGCGTCGCCCAGATCAGCATCAGCCGCTTGAGCGGCTCGGCCGCATCCGTAGCCAGGGCCGCATGAGCCACCGCAGGAAAGGCGACCGGCGGCAAGGTCTTCAGCGCACGGTTCGCGGCCGGTCTCAGCGCCGCCGCCTCGTCCCTGCGGCCCACCTGCAGAAGACCCCGGACCCGCGCCGCGTCGGCCACGACGATGTCATGCCCCCGCCCGGCCAGCAGGCGCACCGCCGTCTGCATCGGCCCGACATAGAAGGCGTCCAGATCGTGCGGCTCGCCATGGACCCGGTCGATGTGAGCCTCGATCAGGGCCTCGAACGGCGCACGGTCCAGACTGTGGCGCGCCACCAGTTCTGTCAGGGCCTCCAGCAGAGGATGCCCTCGTCTTTCGGCGCCCGAGAACACCCCGTCCATCTGCTCGCGCCACCAGGCGTAGCGCATCTCGGCCAGCAGGGGTTGGGTCACCCGCGTCGGGATGCTCATCAGCTCCGCCTCGAAGGCGTAGAGCGCGATCAGGTCCGCACGCGCCTGAGCGTCGCCGACGAACCGGCTGGACAGCCAGCGGTCGGGATCGGCCTTACGGGCCTGATCGTCGAGACTGTCGGGAGCGTCAGCCAAACAGGGTCTGGTACATCGCCATGGAGGTCAGCATCGGCAGGCTGAGCAGCAGGTTGGTGCGGCTGGCCAGCATGGCCACGCGGGCAGCCTTCGCCTTCTTCTCATCATCGACCACCACGATGCCCAACGCCCGCTTCTGGTTCGGCCAGATGATGCCCCAGACGTTCAGGAACATGACGATGGCCAGCCAGACGCCGACGCCCATCAGGGCGAAGCCCTGATCGCCCTGGACCAGGCCGCCGGCGAAGCCGAAGCTCAACACTTCCATCGAATAGACGTGGCCCTTGAGGCCCATGACGGCCAGACCCGCCAGGACCGTGCACAACGCCGACCAGCGGAACCAGAACAGGGCCTCAGGCGCGACATATTTCGAGATCGCCGGCTTCAGCTCGGCCGGGATGGTCGGCATGACGCGGATCTGGACGAAGTTGAAATAGTAAAGCAGCCCGATCCACAGGATGCCGAAGCCGACGTGGAACCAGCGGGCCACCGCCTGCCAGAATTGGACCGCGTCCACCTCCGCGATGCGGAAGAAGGCAAAGATCATCACCCCCGCGAGCACAAAGCTGAGGATCAGCGTGTTCCTGAAATTCGAAAGCAGATTGGCCATGTGTTCGCTCCCCCGAGTCGGTGTTTGACGCTCACCCTACCTCTCCCTCCCCCTGAAGGGGAGGGAGAAAGCCTCTAGGGCCGCGACGCCATACCCAGCTTGATCGGCTTGGCGTCCTCGGCGAGCTCGCCGCGCTTCACGCCCCAAAGCAGGATGATCGGCGCCCCGACGTAGATCGAGGAATAGGTGCCGACGACGATGCCGAACATCAGGGCGATCGAGAAGCCGAACAGGGCCTCGCCGCCGAAGAAGGCCAGGGCCGCAAGCACCATGACGGCGGTGACGCCGGTGATTATGGTCCGCGACAGGGTCTCGTTCAGCGACAGGTCGATCACCTCGCGCAGCGGCATGGTCTTGTACTTGCGCAGGTTCTCGCGAAGGCGGTCGAACACCACGACCGTGTCGTTCATCGAATAGCCGATCACGGTCAGGATGGCGGCCACCATGTTCAGGCTGAACTCCAGCTTGAACAGCACGATCAGGCCGAACGTCAGGATCACGTCGTGCAACAGGCCGGCCACGGCGCCGAAGCCGAACTGCGGCTCGAACCGGAACCAGATGTAGGCGAACATCAGCACGATAGCCGAGCCCAGAGCCAGAAGGCCGGAGGTGAACAGTTCGCCCGAGACCTTGGAGCCCACGACGCTCACTCCGGAGTAGGTCACCTCGCCGACCGCGCCGGTGATGGCGCCCTCGACCTGGTTCACGACGGCCGTCTGGTCGCGACCTTCGGGGATCTGGAAGCGCAGGACGGCGGTCGAGCCGTCCTGGACGTTGGTGTCGCGCCGGGCGATGCCCTGCACGCCCACGTCACCGAGCTCCAGTTCGCCCACCGAGCTACGCACGGCCTCTAGGTCGATCGACTGACCGGCCGGCTTGGCGACCTCAAGCGAGGCGCCGCCCCGGAAGTCGATGCCCATGTTCAGGCCGGGATAGAAACACGACACGATCGCCGCCGTGCACAGCACGACGGACAGAACGGCCGCGACCCGCGCGTATTTGACGAAGTGGAAGTTCGTCTTCTGCGGCAGGGTCCTGATAAGGGGCCACCAGGTCATCGGGCGGACTCCGCGATCGGAAGGGACTTGGGTTTGGCGATCTTCAGCCAGTAGGCGAGCAGGATCTGCGCCACGAGCACAGACGAGAAGACCGAGGTGAACACGCCGATGGTCAGGGTCCAGGCGAACCCGCGTACCGGACCGGCCCCGAAGATGAACATGATCATCGCCGCCACCAGGGTGGTCAGGTTGGCGTCGATGATCGTGCCCATGGCCTTGTTGAAGCCAGCGTCCATCGAGGCGATCACCGACCGTCCGGCCCGCGCCTCGTCACGCATGCGCTCGAAGATCAGCACGTTGGCGTCGACGGCCACCGCGAAGGTCAGGATCAGACCGGCGATGCCGGGCAGGGTCAGCGTCGCCTGGGTCAGGGACATGGCCGCCACGATCAGGATGCCGTTCAGGATCAGCCCCAGCACCGAGATGCCTCCGAACAGGAAGCCGTAGGCCAGCAGCATGAAGGACACGATGATGATGAAGCCGATCATCGTCGACAACGCGCCGGCCTTGACGGCGTCGGCCCCAAGTTCGGCCGTCACGGTGCGGCGTTCCTCGACCGTCAGCGGCGCAGGCAGAGCGCCGCCATTCAGCAGGTTCACCAGCTCGGAGGCCTCGGCGATGGAGAAGTTGCCGGTGATCTGGCCTGTGCCGCCCGTAATGGGGCTCTGGATCGTGGGCGCCGAAATCACCTTGCCGTCCAGGATGATGGCGAAGGGCTTGCCGATATTGGCCGCGGTCGTCTCGCCGAAGCGACGCGCGCCCTGGCCGTCGAAGCGGAAGTCGATGGCGGGGCGACCGCTCTGGTCGGCGCCGACGCCGGCGCGGGTCAGGTTCTCACCCGAGACCAGCACGCGCTTCTTGACCAGATAGGGCGTCACACCGTCCGAACCCATCAGCAGTTGGGCGTCCGGCGGCACACGACCGGCGACCGCGTCCTGCACCGAGTTTTCGGTGTCGACCATCTGGAAGGTCAGCTGGGCCGTCTGGCCGATGACCCGTTCCAGGGCGGCGGGATCACTCTCCCCGGGGGCCTGGACGACGATACGCTCGGCGCCCTGGCGGGTGATGGAGGGCTCGCGGGTGCCCAGGCTGTCGATCCGGCGGCGCACGACCTCGATGGACTGGTCCACCGCCGTCGCGCCCATGCTGTTCAGCGTCGCCTCGGTGAAGGCCAGGCGAATGCGGTCGGGGCCGACGCGCTGCACCTGACGCTCGGCCACGCCGCTGGCGTTCGTCGGGCCGACCAGGGCCTGCAGCGCCGTATAGCCGGCGTCCTGGCGGGTCGGATCCGACAGGGTGATGATCGCGCCGCCCGCTTCACGCGAGATCTGGTTGGTGGCGATGCCCGCCTCGCGCAGCGAGACCCGGACGTCCTCGATCAGGTTGTCGACGCGCTTCGTCCGCATCGCGGCCACGTCGACTTCCAGCAGCAGATAGGATCCGCCCTGCAGGTCGAGACCCAGGTTCAGGGCGTTCTTCGGCAGCCAGCCCGGCAACGATTCGCGTTGCGCCGGAGACAGGGCGTTCGGGAAGGCCAGCAGCACGCCGAAGACGAGCGCAAACACGACCAGGATGATCTTCCAGCGCGACAGCTGAATCATGGACGGGGGTTCCGGTTCAGCGAGCCGAGGCTCACGCCTTGGAGTCGTTGGCGGCAATGGCGGTGCGGTTGCGCACCTCGGCGATCATGCCCTTGACCACCCGCACATTGACGCTGGGAGCGATCTCGACATTGACCTCTGCCTCTTCGACGCGGGTCACCTTGCCGATCAGGCCAGACGACAGGACGATGGTGTCGCCGCGCTTCACGGCCGCGATCAGGGCCTGATGTTCCTTCGCCCGCTTCTGCTGCGGACGGATCAGCAGGAAGTAGAACAGCACGAAGATCGCGACGAACGGCAGGAACTGCACGATCATGGCCATCAGGCCGCCTTCACCAGTGGGCGTCATTTGGTCATTCCCCGGGGGATGGGGCAGCCGCTTCCGGGCGCCCGTTTAAAACAAGGCGCGGAACCTAGGGCCGAGCCCCTGCGATTGCAACGCGGCGTGATGGTTCGGCGTCTCTACCGTGGCAAAACAGTCAACGGATCGATCGCCACCGGCTCGTCGCCCTGCATGCGGCGGGTCTCGAAGTGGATCGAGGGACGCCCGTCGCCGGCGGTCAGCCCGACCGTGCCGACCTGCTGGCCCGCCCGCACGTCCGCGCCGTCGTCGACCGTCGCCGAACCGAGATGCCCATAGACGGTCCGCCAGCCGTCGCGGTGAATGATCAGGACGGTCAGGCCCTGGCCGATGATGTCGTCGCCGACATAGGCCACGCGCCCGCCGGCCGCGGCGTTCACCGGTGCGCCCGCCGCCGCACCGATATTGATGCCGTTGTTGCGCTCGCCCAGACCGACCGGCCCGAACCGACGCAGGACCTCGCCCCGCACAGGCCATTGCAGGCTTGTGGCTCCAGCGGACGCGACGCCGGTCGAGCCGGTCGCATCCGGCTGTCGCGTCGGCGGCGGCGCGGCCGGATTTCCGGACGGCGGCGGAGGCGGCGGCGGAATCACCCCGTTCTCGGGCACCATGACCCCGACCGGCGCGGGACCGGTCGCATAGGGATCGGGGCCGGTGTCCAGCGCGCTGTCGGGCAGGATGATCGACTGGCCCACGGTGATCGCGCCGCGCGGCCCCAGGCCGTTCAGGTCGATCAGGTTCTGCACCGGGGTCTGGAAACGTCGTCCGACGCCCGAGATGGTATCGCCCGGCTGGATGACATAGGCCGCGCCCGCGTTGACGCTCATGGGCGCCCGGGGCGTCACATAGGACGGCGAGGTCGCGGGCGGCGTATAGGCCGGGGGATTGTAGGCCGGCGGCGGATAGTTGTCTGACGACGAGGATGAAGGCGGCGGCAGCGCCCCGCCCTCGATCCGCTCGGTCGGCGCGGTCATCGGCGGCGGCGCCTCATAGACCGGCGGCTGGGGCTGGGCGCCGTAGGGGTCGGCCGGGCGCACGCCGGGCGCGCCATAGCCTTCCATCGGCCGGGTCGAATAGCGCGGGGCCTCCGGATAGCTGGCGCAGGCCGTGGCCGCCATTCCGGCAAAGGCGATCGCCGCCGCCCTGATCCAGTTCGCCCCGACCCGATTGAAAAGACGCATCCGCCGCTCCCCGTTCACCCTGCCCGACATGCCCCGCCGGAGCCCGTAAGCCAACCCGCCAAAGCGCGCGAAAGTGGGGCGGAGAGGTTAACGGGCGGGCGCGAGACGTCTCCTCCCTGTTCGCCACCTGGCGAATGGGGAGGTGGATGCGAGCCCCTCGCGAGCAGACGGAGGGGTTGTTCGTGGGGCCAGAACCCCTCCGTCTCTCCGCTTCGCGCCGAGCCACCTCCCCCTGCGCAAGCGCGCACGGGGAGGTGACTTCACCCCTCCTTCGCCGTCCCCTCGACCAGGGGCACGAAGCGGACCTCGCACAGGCTCTCGCGGCGGAAGGACCCGTCTTCCTGGCCCGTATAGCGATGCAGCATCTGCACCGAGGTCCGGCCCACCGGCGCGACCAGCACCCCGCCGGGCTTCAGCTGTTTCAGCAGTTCGGTCGGCTCGTTCGGCGAGGCGGCCGTGACCATGATCCGGTCGAACGGCGCCTGTTCGGGCCAGCCGAGGCCGCCGTCGGAGTGTCTGGTGATGACGTTGTCGATGCCCAGAGTCCGCAGCTTGCCCTCGGCCTCGACCAGCAGGCTGCGATAGCGTTCGACCGAATAGACATAGCGCGCCAGCCGCGACAGCACAGCGCACTGGTAGCCGCTGCCGGTGCCGATCTCGAGCACCCGGTGGCGCGGCTCGACCTCCAGCGCCTGGGTCATCAGGCCGACGATATAGGGCTGGGAGATGGTCTGGGCGCAGTCGATCGGCAGGGCCTGATCCTCCCACGCCTGATCGAGGAATTTATGGTGCACGAACACGGCGCGGTCGATCGATTCCATCGCCGCCAGCACCCGGGGATCGGTGACCCCCTGTTGCCGCAGCGACAGGATCAGCCGCCCCGCCCTGTCGTCCTTCAGATTCATCCCGCCAGCGCCTTCGGCGGCGCCCCGCCCAGCAGGCCCTTCAGGTCGTGGACGCTGGGCTTGTGGGTCAGGTCGATATGCAGCGGCGTGACCGAGATCTTGCCGTCGTCCATGGCCCGCAGGTCGGTGCCCGGCGCGTGGTCCTGTTTCGAACCGCGGAAGCTCATCCAGTAGTAGTCGCGGCCGCGCAGGTCGGTGCGTTTGACCGCATGCATCTCTCCGGCCTGACGGAAGCCCTGCACGGTTACCTCGACCGCCTTGACCGCCTCAGGCGGCCGCGCCGGGAAGTTCAGGTTCATCACCACGCCCGCCTGCCAGGTCTCGGCCAGAAGACGGCTGATGATCGGCGGGGCAAAGGCCTCGGCCGTCTCCCAGTGGGCGGTGACGTCGTCGTGGAACCGCTCCAGCGACTGGCTCAATGCGATCGAGCGGATGCCGAACGCCATGCCCTGCAGCGCGCCTGCCACCGTACCGGAATAGGAGCAGTCCTCGCCCACATTGTGCCCGCGATTGACGCCCGACAGCACCAGGCCCGGCCTGGCGTCCATCAGGTTGTTGACGGCCAGGACGACGCAGTCGGTCGGCGTGCCCGTGACCGAGAACCGCTTGTCCCCGAACCGGTTGACCCGCAGCGGCTCGGTCAGGGTGATTCCCCGGCCCTTGCCCGACTGTTCCTCGTGCGGCGCAACGATCCAGACGTCGTCCGACAGCGTCCGCGCAATCCGTTCCAGACAGGCCAGGCCCTCGGCCTCGATGCCGTCGTCGTTGGTCAGCAGGATGCGCAAATCAGAAGCCTTTGGTCAGTCGGGAGGGAATAGCCGAATCCCCGCCCCCGCGCACCCTGCGACACCCTACTGGATGACGGCGATGTCCGTGCCCAGGATCACGAAGGCACCATCGCACTCGTTGCGGATGCTGGAACCCTCGTAATCATAGCGGTCGCCCGGCAGGTCGTCGGACCTTTCCATGGCCGTGCCGGTGACCCGCACCTTCTGGCGCCCGATCGTGCTCGCCGCCATGCGCTGTTCGTCGCGCGGCAGGGCCCCCGAGACGCAGGGGCGACGCGTGCCCGCGACGTAGCGGTTCTCGCTCTCGATCAGCTGGAATTCCTCGCCCGAGAAATTGATCCAGCCTTCGAAGGTGGTCTGATCGGCGGTGAAGCCGGTGCTCTGGGCGGCGGCCGGACCGGTCGCGGCCAGCGACAAGGCCAGGGCTGCTAGAATCATCTTCATCTCCGGACTCCCTTGTTTCCGCTCATCCCCGCGAAAGCGGGGACCCAGTTCTGTAGGCGATCAACGCGGCAGAATTCGCACCGTTGCCCGATCCAGACGCCGTGACTCGAAAAACCACTGGGTCCCCGCTTTCGCGGGGATGAGCGGACTGGAAAAAAATCACCCGACGTGCGTCGCCCCGCCCATATAGGGCAGCAGGGCCGCCGGCACGGCGATCCGCCCGCCCTCGTCCTGATAGTTCTCCATGATCGCCACCAGCGTCCGCCCGACCGCGAGGCCTGAGCCGTTCAGCGTGTGCACGAACTCCGGCTTGCCTTCCTTGCGCTTGAACCGCGCGTCCATCCGCCGCGCCTGGAAGTCCCCGCAGTTCGAGACCGAACTGATCTCGCGATAGGTCCCCTGCGACGGCAGCCAGACCTCCAGGTCAAAGGTCTTCCGCGCCGAAAAGCCCATGTCGCCCTTGCACAGCAGCATCCGGCGATACGGCAGCTCCAGCTTCCGCAGCACCGCCTCGGCGCAGGTCGTCATCCGCTCGTGTTCGGCGTCGGACTGGTCCGGCGTGGTGATGGAGACCAGCTCGACCTTGTGGAACTGGTGCTGGCGGATCAGCCCGCGCGTGTCCCGCCCCGCCGACCCCGCCTCGGCCCGGAAACAGGGCGTCAGGGCCGTGAGCCGCAGCGGCAGCTCCTCCTCCGGCGTGATCTGCTCGCGGACGAGATTGGTCAGGGAGACCTCGGCGGTGGGGATGAGGAGGTGCTCGCCGACGCGGAACAAATCCTCCTCGAACTTCGGCAGCTGCCCCGTCCCGAACATCGCCTCGTCGCGCACCAGATACGGCGGATTGACCTCCAGATAACCGTGCTCGGTCGTCTGCACGTCGAGCATGAACTGGCCGATGGCGCGTTCCAGCCGCGCCAGTCCGCCCTTCAGCACCGCGAACCGCGCGCCCGACATCTTCGCCGCCGCCTCGAAGTCCAGCAGCCCCATGGCCTCGCCGAGATCTGCGTGATCCTTGGCCGGGCCACCGGCGCGCGGCGTGCCCAAGCGCGCGGTCTCGACATTGCCCGCCTCGTCCTCGCCGTCCGGCACGTTGTCGGCCGCGAGGTTCTTCTGCGCCGCCAGCAGGTCGCGCAGGGCCTTGCCCTTCGCCGCCTCGACCTCGCCGTGGCTCGCGATGTCGCCCTTCAGGGTCTCGACCTCGACCTTCAGCCGGTCGGCCTCCTCCATGTCCTTGCGGCCCATGGCGGCGCCGATCAGCTTGGAGGCCGCATTGCGCTTCGCCAGCGCCTCCTGCCCCGCCGTCTGGGCGGCGCGCAGTTCGGTGTCGATGCTCAGGATCTGGTCGACCAGCGCCTGCGCATCGTCCACGCCGCGCGACGACCAGCCGGCAACGAAATGGCCGGGGTTGTCTCGAATGGCTCGGATATCGTGCATGGCGCGGTCTTTTGGGCAGGCTTTGGGGAAGCGGATGCTCTAGCGGGCGTCGCCGCAGGGGGCAAACGCCCTCTCTTTCGTCATCCTCCGGCAAGCCGCGTCTTCGCGGCGCAGACCGGGGGACCCAGCGGCGCGCGATAGCGCGAACCTGTCGCGAACGAAGCGGTTTCGGATAGTCTGTATGAACAGATCGCCTTCGGCGCCGCTGGGTCCCCCGGTCTCGCTGCGCTCGCCGGAGGATGACGAAAGGATTTCATGACCCTGCACGCCCCCTACGACCCCTCGAACATCTTCGCCAAAATCCTGCGCGGCGAAATCCCTGCGGTGAAAGTCTGGGAGGACGACGCCGTCCTCGCCTTCATGGACGTGTTCCCCCAGTCCGAGGGCCACGTCCTCGTGATCTCGAAAACATCCACCGCCCGCACCCTGCTGGAGGTCGAACCCGACGTGCTGACCGGCCTCGCCGCCGCGACCCGGCGCACCGCCCGCGCCGTGGAGAAGGCCCTCAAGCCCGACGGCGTCTCGATCATGCAGTTCAACGGCGAGGCCGGCGGCCAGACCGTCTTCCACCTGCACGTCCACGTCATCCCCCGCTGGTCCGACCGCGCGCTGAAGGGCCACGGCCAGGCCGGCATGGCCGATGTCGAGGAACTCAAGGCGACGGCGGCAAAGATCGCGGAGGCGCTGGACTAATCTCCGCCTCCCCCGCTAAAGGCGGAGCAAGGCCGGCTTAGCTCAGTTGGTAGAGCGCCAGTTTTGTAAACTGGATGTCGCGGGTTCGATTCCTGCAGCCGGCACCACTCCTTCCGGGCCGCTCCCTCATGGCCGAACGCGCGATCAACAAACTGGGTCACCGCATCGGCGCGCGGGGCGGAAAGACGCGCGCCGCGATCCTCGACGCCACCCGCCGTCTGCTGGACCGCCAGCACCTCGGAGAAATCCGGGTCGCCGACGTCGCGCTCGAGGCCGGCGTGTCCCCGTCGAATTTCTACACCTATTTCAAGACGGTGGAGGAGCCGGTTCTGGCCCTGTGCGAAGCCGCCTCCGTCGATTTCGCACCCCTGTCGCGCCACCTTGACGGCGACTGGTCAACGGAAAACGCCTTCGCCGCTGCCCGCGCCTACGTCATGGACGTGCTGCTGATCTGGCGTGACCACGGCCCGGTCCTGCGCATCGAACACATGCTGGCCGACAAGGGTGAAGCCGGTTTCGTCGAGGCGCGCATCCGCCGTCTCCGTCGGGTCCACCTGTCGCTGGAGCGTCGTATCGCCGTCGCCCACGCCACCGGCTATCACGCGCCCGGCCTCGACCCGCGCCTGACCTCCTACGAGGTCGCCAACCTGGTCGAGTCGGTCGCCGCCGGCTTCGACCTGATGCGACGCGGCGACACCCCGCCCGACGCCATCATCGACACCACCGCCCACATCGTCGTGAAACTGGTGACCGGCCGCTGAAGCTGCGTCCGAAACTGTCGTGCGGCGCGCCTATGATCGTCGCGTCGAACGGTCTTTGACATCGCCTCAGAGATTTCCGCCGCGCGACTCTGTCGAGTCTGTAGACTCGTTTTTGGAGTCGCACCTCAGGTCGCCAGCGGCCCATAGAGCCAGGTCAGCCAGATCCCGATCGCCAGAAACGTGCCGAATGGCAGCTTCTGGGTCATTTCGACCTTCCTCCGCGTGATCAGCAGGGTCAGGACGATGCTGAAGCCCGCCGCACAGGCCCACAGCAGGACCGTCGGCAACCCCGTCCAACCGATCCAGGCCCCCGCCCCCGCGAACAGGATCGGATCCCCGCCGCCGAGCCCTTCCCTGCCGCGCACCCGCCGATAGATCTCGGCCAGCCCCCACAGGATGCCGAACCCGGCCACGGCGCCGACCAGTTGCGGGATCGGCCAGCCCTGGGCCAGCAGCGCCCCCGCGATCAGCCCCGTCGCGATCAACGGCAGGGTCAGCTCGTCCGGCAGCCAGAAATTCTCGGCGTCGATCAGGGCGATCAGCAGCAGTTGCCACCCGAGGGCCGCAGTCGCCCCGACCAGCAGCCAGCCGCTGTCATATCCCCACAGCGCCGCCCAGACCCCGATGGCCGCCGCGCCGCATTCGATCAGGATATAGCGCGGCGACACCGCCGCCCCGCACATCGCGCACCTGCCGCGCTGGACCAGCCAGCTGATCGCCGGAACCAGCTGCCAGGCTTTAAGCGTCTCGCCACAGCTCATGCAGTGCGACGGGGTGACGACGATCTCCTCGTCCCTCGGCAGGCGCACGGTCACCGCGGCGATGAAGCTGCCGAAGATCAGGCCCAGCAGGCCCATGACGATGGAAGCGTAGACAAGGCTCATCACTCCCCATACCCGCCACCCTCGGGATTGTCCCGAGGGCCCGGCCCCTTTCACCGTGCATCCCGGCGAAGGCCGGGATCCAGTGTTCGGTCAGGGCATGGAGCGCAGAGCCTTGAAGCATCAGCGTGTGCGTCTCTGGCCCCCGGCCTGGGCCGGGGTAGACGGAAAGGAAGCGTCAGCCCCCTCCGAGCGCCACTGCGATCCGGTAGGTGGCGAAGGACGCCAGATAGGCCAGGGCGAACATGTAGACGACCATGACCCACATCCATTTCCAGCTGTTCAGTTCGCGCTTCACCACCCCCAGGGTCGCCACGCACTGCGGCGCGAAGACATACCAGGCCAGGAACGACAGCCCCGTCGCCAGCGACCACTGGGCCGCCAAGGTCGCGCCCAGCAGGCTTCCAGCGCTCTCGACGTCGGCGATGGCATAGACGGTGCCGAGGGCGGCCACGGCCACCTCGCGCGCCGCCATCCCCGGGACCAGAGCCACGACCATCTGCCAGTTGAAGCCGATGGGGGCGAAGATCGGCTCCAGGGCGTGGCCGATCATCCCGGCGAAGGAATAGTCGATGGCCGGCTGGGTCGCGCCCTCGGGCGGATAGGGGAAGGTCGAGGCGGCCCAGACCAGGATCATCAAGGGCAGGATGATCCGCGCCGCCCGCTCCATGAAGATCCTGGCGCGGATCCACAGGTTCAGCAGCACCGACTTGGCGTCGGGCGTCTTGTAGGCCGGCAGCTCCATCATGAAGGGCTCGACCGCGCCCCTCCAGAACACCTTGCGGATGACGAAGGAGACCAGCAGCGCCGACACGATCCCCGCCGCATAGAGGCCGAACATCACCAGCCCCTGCAGGTTGGCGAAGCCCCAGACCGTCTGCTGCGGAATGAAGGCGCCGATGATCAGGGTGTAGACCGGGATGCGCGCCGAACAGGTCATCAGGGGCGCGACCATGATGGTCGTCAGCCGATCGCGCTTGGCGTCGATCACCCGCGCCGCCATCACGCCGGGAATGGCGCAGGCGAAGGAGGACAGCAGGGGGATGAAAGCCCGCCCATGCAGCCCCGCCCCGCCCATGATCCGGTCCATCAGGAAGGCCGCCCGCGCCATGTAGCCGAAGTCTTCCAGCAGGATGATGAAGGCGAAAAGGATCACGATCTGCGGCAGGAAGACGAGCACGCCCCCCACGCCCGCGATCACCCCGTCGACGATCAGGCTCTGCACCAGAGGCCAGACCGGCCCGCCGTCGGGCACGACCGCGCTGACACCCGCACCGATCAGGCCGAAACCCGCCTCGATCGCGTCCATCGCCGGCGTCGCCCAGGCGAACACCGCCTGGAACATGACGAACAGCAGGGCCATCAGGACGACCAGTCCGATGACCGGATGCAGCAGGACCCCGTCGATCCTGCCGGTCAGGGTGTCCGGCCGCTCCGGCGGACGCACCGCCGACCGCATGATCTGCTCGGCCCGGCGATGAGCCTCGCGAATGGCCTCGGCGTCCGGCGCGGTCCATGTCTCGCCCTCGGACGTCCACCCCGGTCCCGCCGCCGTCTCGATCTCGGCGACCAGGTCCTCGATGCCACGCCTGCGCGTCGCCACCGTGGTCACGATCGGCACGCCCAGTTCGACGCGCAGCCTCTCAAGATCGATGCGCAGGCCCTGTCGCTGGGCGATGTCGTACATGTTGAGCGCCAGAACCATCGGCCGCCCCACGGCCTTCAGCTCCAGAATTAGCCGCAGCACCAGCCGCAGATTGGTCGCATCGGCCACCGCCACGATCACATCCGGCACGGCCTCGCCCACCAGTCGCCCGAGGACCGCGTCGCGCGTGACCTCCTCGTCTGGGCTGCGGGCGCGCAGCGAATAGGTCCCCGGCAGGTCCAGCACCGACATCGACCGGCCCGAGGCGGCCAGAACCCGGCCCTCCTTCCGCTCCACCGTGACCCCGGCGTAGTTCGCGACCTTCTGGTGCGCGCCGGTCAGGGCGTTGAACAGGGCGGTCTTGCCCGAGTTGGGGTTTCCGACCAGGGCGACCCGCAGGGGCCTGACAGCGACGTCCATTATTCAGCGGCTTCCAGCAGGATCGGGGCCAGGTCGACAGTCAAGCTGGCCGCCTCCTTGCGGCGCAGGGCCACCCGCATGTCATCGACCTTCAACGCCATCGGATCACGGCCGAAGAGACCCTCGTGCAGCAGTTCGACGTTCGCCCCCTCGACAAAACCCAACTCCAGCAGACGGCGCTCCAGCTCCACTTCGCCGGCCTGATGGTGGCAATGGTCGCCGACCGAGACGATGACGCCGCGGTCGCCTACGCGGGCGTCGCTCAACTTGATGACACTGGACATTGCGAACGCTTATCAGGAGCGGAAGGAAAGTCCAGCGACAGACCTCTCTCTCCCCCTCCGGGAAGGGTTGTTGGAGCCCCCGGGTCCGAGCTTCGCTCGGCCCGAGGATGAACTGCGCGGAGACCGGATGGACGCGGCAAGGCGACCCAGACAAGGCCGTCATGGGACACCATGCCGCCGTCACCCGGCGGTTCGCGCCTTGCCACCCCCTAGGGGTGGGGCGAGAGGGCTATTCGGCGGCGGCCGGGACAGGATCGTTTGCGACCGCTTCCTGGGCCTCCCACTCCTCGATCTTGCGGGCGGTATATTCGGGCGACCTGGTGAAACGCGCGAGCGCTCCATAGATCACCGGCACCACGAACAGGGTCAGCAGGGTCGAGAACATGGCTCCAGTGAAGATCACCACGCCGATCGTCTGGCGGCTTCCGGCCCCCGCACCCTGCCACAAGACAAGCGGCAGAGCCCCGAAGGCCGTGGCGATAGACGTCATGATGATCGGGCGCAGACGCAGCGCCGAACTCTCGACGATGGCCTCCTTGATCGAACGGCCCTGGTCTCGCAACTGATTGGCGAACTCCACGATCAGGATGCCGTTCTTGGCCGCGATCCCGATCAGGATGATCAGCCCGATCTGCGAATAGATGTTCAGGCTGGAGCCGGCCATCAGAAGACCGAACAGCCCGCCCGCCGCTGCCAGAGGCACTGTCAGCATGATCACCGCCGGGGTGATCCAGCTCTCGAACTGGGCGGCCAGCACCAGGAAGACGAGCAGCAGGGCCAGGGCGAAGGCCCAGGTCACGGCGCCGCCGGCCTCCTGCTGGTCGCGCGCCGCGCCGCCGTACTGCAGGGTGACGACGCCCTGCGGCTGCTGCGCCGCCTGCTCTTCCATGAAGGTCACGGCATCGGCGATGGTCATGCCGGGGTTAAGGTCCGCCGACAGAGTGATCGCACGTTGGCGGTCGAGACGGCGACGGTCGGGCGTGTCGCCCGAGGTCTGCGTCGTGACCACCGACGACAGCGGCACCAGTGCGCCGGACCCCGCTCCCACATACAGCCGTTCCAGATCCCCGACAGACGTGCGATTGGCCCGCTCGGTCTGCAGGATCACGTCGTATTCCTGCCCGCCGCGGATGTAGGTCGTGGCCAGGCGGGATCCGAACATGGTCTCCAGTGTCCGCCCGATCTCCTGGGCGGACACGCCGAGGGCGGCAGCCTTCTCCGGATCGACATCGACCAGCAGACGCGGCGCATTGGGCTCGTAGTTCAGACGCGGGCGTGAAAAGCCGGGGTTCTCCAGCGACGCCGCCAGAAGCGGTTGCAGCCAGTTGTAGATCTCTTCGTACTCAGCGCCCGTGGCGATCAGTTCGATCGAGTTCCCGCCGCCGCCCCCGCCACCACGCTGGAAGGCCCCGGGAGTGGAGGCGTTGACCTGGGCGCCCGTCTGGGAGCGCAGCTTGCCGTTCAGTTCCTGGGCGATTTCGTCCGCCGAGCGCTCGCGCACCGACCAGTCCTTCAGGATCAGAGACGCGTTGCCGGAGTTGTAGCTGCCGCCGCCGAACCCTGGGGCGGAAATCAGGAAGCTGTCGACCTCGCCCGCGTCCTTGTACTCCGCCAGGATCGGCTCGAGGCCCATCATGATCTGGCGTGTGTAGTCGAAGCCGGCGCCCTCAGGCCCCTGGACGCGCACCTGAACCCGACCCCGATCCTCGGGCGGCACAAGTTCGTCCGGCAGGCTCAGGAATATGCCCCCGGCCCCCGCGCCGACCAGAAGGATCAGCAGGGAGACGCCGATCACGGCCACCCGCTTGCCGACCATCGCGTCCAGCGAATGGGCGTAGGAGTTCTTCAGCCCGTCCATGGCCCGGTCGACGTTGCGCGCCAGCCAGCCCGAGCCGGCAGCGGGCTTCAGGATCTTGGACGCCAGCATCGGCGACAGGCTCAGCGCCAGGAAGGCCGAGAAGGCCACGGCCGCGGCGATGGCCGCCGCCAGCTCGACGAACAGCCGCCCGACGTATCCGGGCAGGAACAGCAGGGGCGCGAACACGGCCAGCAGGGTCACGGTGGTGGCTATGACGGCGAAGAAGACCTGACGCGTGCCACGCTCGGCGGCGACCAGCGGCGGTTCGCCGTGGTCGAGGCGGCGCTGGATATTCTCGGTCACCACGATGGCGTCGTCGACCACCAGTCCGATGGCCAGCACCAGAGCCAGCAGGGTCAACAGGTTCAGCGAGAAACCAAGCGGCGCCAGGACGATGAAGGTCGACAGCAGGCAGATGGGGGCCACGATTGACGGGATCAGCGCCGCCCGGAAGCTGCCCAGGAAGATGAAGTTCACGAAGGCCACCAACACCATGGAGATGCCGATGGTGATCCACACCTCGTCGATGGCGTGCGACGTGAAGACCGAATTGTCCGAGCCGACGACCAGCTCGGTGCCGCGCGGCAGTGTGCCTTGCAGTTCCTCGACCAGGGCCTCGACGCCCTTTGAGATTTCCAGATCGTTTGACTGGGCCTGACGGGTCACGGCCAGACCGATCTGATCCAGTCCGTTGCCGCGGAAAAGGCGGCGCGACTCGGCGGGGCCTTCCTCGACCCGGGCGATGTCGCCCAGACGGGTCACATAGGTCGCGCGGGCCTGCAGGGCGCCGGTCGCGCCCGAGCCGTTGGGTATGGAGCCGGTCGAGACCGCACCCGAGGCGCCCGCCGAACCGATCGAGGCCGATCCGGCCGTGCCGATCGGCAGGCGGGCGAAGTCCTGGGCCCGCGCATAGGTGCGGGCCACCCGCACGGTGTAGTCCTTGTCCGTCGATTCCAGCGCGCCTGCGGGCAGTTCAACGTTCTGGCTCGTCAGGGCCTGTTCGACGTCCGAGACGGTCAGGCCGCGCGCGCCCATGGCGGCGGCGTCCAGCCAGATGCGCATGGCGTAGCGCTGCTCGCCGTAGATCTGGGCCTGGGCTACGCCCGGCACGGTCGCCAGACGGTCCAGCAGGTTGCGGTCGGCGTAGTCGGTCAGCTCCAGCCGGTTCATCGACGACGACCGCAGGAACAGGATCATGATCGGCTGGCTATCGGAATCGGCCTTTGCGACTTCCGGCGGCTGGGCCTGGGCCGGCAAGCGGCCCTGCACGCGGCTGACCCGGTCGCGAACGTCGGAGGCGGCGACGTCGATATCCCGGTCCAGAGCGAATTCGATGGTGACGTTCGATCGGCCGTCGCGGCTGGACGAGGTAATCCGCTCGACGCCCTGGATGCCGGCGACCTGCTGCTCGATCGGCTCGGTGATCCGGTTCTCGATGACTTCGGCCGAGGCGCCTGCGTAGCTGGTCGAGACCGAGACGATCGGCGGATCGACGTCCGGCAGCTCCCGCACCGGCAGGAAGAAGAAGGCAGCCGCGCCGATCACACACAGCACGATCGCGGCCACGGCCGCGAACACCGGCCGCCGGACGGAAATGTCGGAGAGCATCATCGTGCGGCCGCCTGCGGCTGCCCGGCGGCGGACGGTGCAGGCGCCGGGGCCTGGGCGGCGACCTGTGTGGCAGGCCTTGCGCCCCCGGCTCCCGCAACCGTGATCGGCGCATTGGGCTGAATGCGGTTCAGGCCGGAGCCGACAACGCGGTCATTGGCCGCCAGACCCGAGACGATCTCGACGAAGCCGTTCTCCACCGCTCCCGTCTCGACCGTCACACGCTGGGCGGTCGAGCCGCGCTCCCCTGAGGCGATGCGATAGACGAAGGCGCCGTCGCCTTCGTACTGGATGGCGGATTCAGGCACCGACGGCGTCTGGCGCTGGCCCTGCTGGATACCGACCCGCATCAGCATGCCGGGACGGATGCGTCCGCCGGGGTTAGGGAACTCGGCACGTGCGGTCACGGCGCGCGTCGTCTCGTTGATCCGGGTGTCGATCAGGGCGATCCGGCCCGAGAACTGTTCGGAGCCATAGGCGTCGGCCGTGGCCACGATCGGCAGGCCCTGACGCAGCAAGGCGAGGTAGCGTTCAGGCACCGGGAAATCGACGCGGATCACCGAGGTGTCATCCAGGGTGGCGATGACGGCTCCCGGGCTGATCAGGGTGCCCGGCGTCACCGACGACAGACCCAGGGTGCCGGCGAACGGCGCCCGGATCATCCGGTCGCCGCGACGCGCCTCGGCGGCGGAGAGCGAGGCTTGGGCCGTCTCCAGCGCCGTTTCGGCGTCTTCGGCGGACACGCGCGGCGCGATGCCGCGCTCGGCCAGCGCCTTGAACCGGTCGAATTCGCGCTGGGCCTGCGCCACCTGTGCACGGGCCTGAATGATGCTGGCGTCTTCCTCGCGCGCCTGCAGCTGAACCAGAGGCGTCCCCGCTGCCACGCGCTGACCGTCGCTGAACAGGACGGCGGTGATCAGCTCGGAGGTGCTGGAGGTGACGTTCACCGACCGTCGGCCGCGTGCAACGCCCAGCACATTGATCTGGTCGCTGAAGGGCCGCAGCGCCACCACAGCCTCGGACACCGCCTGGCCGCGCCCGCCGCCGGGTCCGCCCCGACCTCCCCCCGGCCCGCCGGCGCCTGGCTCATCACCCGCGAAGGCGACGCGCAACACGGCCGCGACGATCATCAGACCGAGCACGGCGGCGGCGATGACGAGGAACAAATGACGTCTGATCACGCGGTTCGATCTCTTTGAGCAAGCGGGCGGCCCGGAATACCCATTCCGCCTCGCTAGGCAACCTAAAGAGTTTGTAACGTGCGCCGTTCCAGTTTCCGGCGCGCCAGACTGTCGCGGATCAAAATCTCCGCCAGAGGGCGATCACCGCACCCTCCGCCAGCGGCGTTTCCCGGCCCGCGACCGTGCGCCGCCACCCGGCCTGCAGGCTCCAGCGACCGAAGTTACGCACCACCGAGGTCTCGACAGACAGCCAGCGTGCGCCGCCGCCGTCTGTCATGCCGCCAAAGGCCTGGCCCAGCACCATCCAGCCTTCGCCGAAATGGCCGCCCACGGTGAAGTCCGCCCGGGTCTCGTCCGGCAGGCCGTCGCGCATGCGCCGGGCCGCCTGGATCTCGACGAATGATCGGTCCGGTCCCCATCCGCCGGCCAGACCCCTTCCCGGCCCGCCCAGCGAATGACCGGCCGACACCCGGACCTCCCAGTCCTGCTCGCCGGCGCCCGGCGCGGCATAGCCTGCGTTGCGCCCGTCGCCGGAGATCGAATAGCCGGCATACAGGCTGACCGCGTTCCGATCGTCACGATACGCCTGCCAGGCCACGCCCAGTTCGACGGGCCCCCGCCCGTCATAATCGACGAAGGCGTCCTCGCCCGACTGCCAATCGCCCTTGAACTGGACGGTCAAAGTCTCGGTCAGCCCGTATTGGGCGAATACGCCCAGCGACCGGTCCTCGCGTTCCATCGGCAACGGCAAGACCGCGCCGGACGGATCGTAACCCTCCTTCGCCCGCATCGTCTCCGCCTTGACGATGACCTGGCCCTTGCCCTTGCGCTGGGTCCAGGCATTGGCGTCGGCCGACGTAGCCGCCGTCGCGAGCAACAGGCCCGCGAGGCAGCGACAGAGCATCAGGCGTCGTAGCCAGGCGATTTGCGATCCACCAGGCGCAGCGCGCCCGGCCAGGCCAGAGCGGCGATGAAGCCGATGCCCCTGCCCTGCTCCTTCGTCTCGGCCTGGGCAGCATCGGGCGCCATGAGGACGTGTTCTCGCCCGCCGGACAGCGCCGCGACCTGCTGGGCGCAGGCGCGCTCGAGGAAGAACATCCCGACCCAGGCCGCAGCCGCCGTCTGTCCGACCGCCAGCGTCCCGTGGTTTCGCAGCAGCATCAGAGGCTTGTCGCCCAGGTCCGCCACCAGCCGCTCGCGCTCATCGTGGTTCAGCGCCAGACCCTCATAGCCGTGATAGGCGACCTGGTGCTGCAGCAGACAGGCGTTCTGGCCGATCGGCAGCAGCCCCTCGGCTTGCGCCGCCACTCCGACGCCGGCCACGGTGTGCAGGTGGATGACGAAATGCGCGTCCTCGCGCGCCGCATGGATCGCAGAGTGGATCGTGAAGCCGGCCGGATTGATGAAGTTCTGTGTCTCCTCGACGATGTTACCCTCCAGATCGACCTTCACCAGGGACGAGGCGGTGATCTCCTCGAAATAGAACCCGTAAGGGTTGATCAGGAAATGGTGTTCCGGCCCCGGCACTCGCGCCGAGATGTGGGTGAAGATCATGTCGTCCCACCCGTTCAGGGCGACGAGCCGGTACAGGGCGGCCAGGTCGACCCGCGCCTGCCATTCCTCGGCTGAGACCCGCGATTTCAAAGACTGGGCTGCGCCGTCGGCCATACTAAATCCTCCATCGCCTCTTGCCGGGCGACGTTGGCAAAGTCGCGCCAACACCGGATCGGGTCAAGACGCACCACATTCAGGCTTCGTTAACCGAGTTTTCACCTCCTGCGGCCAAGGTTGAAACTGCTCGGATGCTCAACGTCCGGCCGGAGTTCGCCGTGACCGCTGTTGTCCAACTTCAGTCCCATCGCTCCACCGACGCGGAGACCCTGTCCTCCGCACAACATCTCCTTGAGCTCGCACGCGGCAAAGGTGTGGACGATCGCCGCCGGTTGCTGCTTGGCATTGCGGCCCTGTGCGACGCGACCCCGCCCGGCGCCGAGGCCTCGCCCATTCTCGGCGAGATTTTTATGGTCATCGCCGGCCAGGCCGAACGCGATATCCGAAAAGCCCTGTCCGACAGCCTCGCCGCCGCCGAATGGGCCCCGCCCGCCCTCATCGCCATGCTGGCGCTCGATGAAATCGAGATCGCCCGCCCCGTCATCGCCCAGAGCCCGCTTCTGAAGGATCAGGACCTGCTGCGGGTCCTGGTCGAGGCCACCATCGAGCACCAGATCGAGGTCGCGCGCCGCCCCCGCATCAGCGGCCGGGTCGCCGACGCCATCATCGACCGCGGCGAACCCGCCAGCCTCACGGCGCTGGCCGGCAACAAGACCGCGGAAGTCAGCGAAGACGCCCTCGGCCGTCTGATCGAGCAGTCGCGCCGCATCGCCGCCCTGCGCGCGCCCCTGACCCGACACCCGCGCCTGAACGACGCCCTGGCGACGCAGCTCTATCAGTGGGTCGGCCAGTCCCTGCGCGAGGCCATCGGAGAGCGCTTCCGCGTCGACGAGACCCGACTGGCCGAAGCCATTGACGCCGTAACCCGACCCGTCGCCGCTCCGCCCAGCGCCGAGCCGCTCGGCATGGAACCCGCCGACGTCACCGATCACGAAGAGATGGAACGCCGTCTCGTCGCCAAGCTGCAGAGCGCCGGCCAGCTGCGCGCCGGCTTCCTGATCCGCGCCGTCCGCGAGAAACGCCTCAGCCTGTTTGAACACGGCATCGCGGCCTTGGGCGGCTTTCCGATCAGCCACATCCGCGCCGCGATCGTGCGCCCCAGCCCGGACGCCCTGTTTTTGGCCTGCGCCGCCGTGGGGATCGACCGCGCCGTCTTCCCGGCCGTACTCGAAGAAATCCGCAAGCTGAACGGCGGCTGGCCCGGTGACGGCGACGAAGGCTATGCGGGCCGCATGACCCTGCCGCCGTCCGCCGCCATGCGTGAATTCCGTGCCCTGATGGGCCACATCGGGGCCTGACGACCACGACGGCGTTTGACTTACCGGCCCGGCTCGGCTTCTCGTGAGCGGGTGAGTGTCGACCCCTCCTCCCTTCGAATCGCCTTTTGCGCCAGCGACCGGCCCGAGGCCGTGCAGGCTCGCGATCGCCTGACTGAACGTTACGGATCGGCGCCGGAGGCCCAGGCCGATGTCATCGTGGCCCTGGGCGGCGACGGCTTCATGCTGGAGACCTTGCACGCCAACCTGATGCGCAAGATTCCGGTCTACGGCATGAACAGGGGTTCCGTCGGCTTTCTGATGAACGACTACGACGAGGAGGCCCTGCCGGAGCGGATCGCCGCCGCCGGCCGCGCCGTCATCCACCCGCTGCAGATGGACGCCTGGACCGAGAGCGGCGCGGTGCATACCGGCCTGGCCATCAACGAGGTCTCCCTGCTGCGGCAGACACGCCAGTCGGCCAAGCTCAGGATCAGCGTCGACGGGAAGGTCCGGCTGGAGGAACTGGCCTGCGACGGCTGCATGGTCGCCACGCCCGCCGGTTCCACCGCCTACAATCTGTCGGCGCACGGCCCGATCATTCCGCTGGACGCGCGGATGCTGGCCCTGACGCCAATCAGCGCCTTCCGGCCGCGTCGCTGGCGCGGCGCCCTCCTGTCTCACCGCGCCAGGGTCGAGTTCGAGGTGCTGGAGGCCGACAAGCGCCCGGTCAGCGCCGTGGCGGACAGCCTGGAGATCCGCCGGGTCGTCAAGGTGGTGGTCAAGGAGCGACGTGACGTCGGCTTGACCATGCTGTTCGACGCCGGCCGCTCGTTTGAGGAACGCGTCCTCGCCGAACAGTTCACGGGGTAAGGCCTGACCCGGAAAAGTGCAGGCGGTTTTCCGATTGGCTCAGGACTCTGCATGCAGGTCACGGGTTCTTAAGAGCCCTCGTGCATCCTGAGATAGTCAGTCTTCAGGAGTTCATCGTGAGCAACCCGGCTCAGGTCATCCGTCCGCCCAACATGCTGCGCGCCAAGGTCGGCGGCGGTTTCGGCGGCATCAACGCCGACGCCATCGCCAGGGCCGAAGAGGCTCTCAAGGCGATGTCCGGCCAGTTCGGTCAGTGGCTCCAGGACGAGATCACCAAGCTCGACGCGGCCCAGGCCGCGATCCGCGCGGAGGGTTACAACAGCCAGACCGCCGAGGGCCTTTATTTCCGCGCCCACGACCTCAAGGGTCTCGGCGCCACCTATCAGTATCCGCTGGTCACGCGCCTCGCCGGCTCGCTGTGCAAGCTGATGGACGATCCCATCAAGCGGCTGGAAGCGCCGATGATGCTGATCGACGCCCACATCGACGCTATCCGGGCCGTCGTCCGCGACCAGATCCAGACCGACGACCACCCCACGGGCCGCGTCCTGGCGGAAACCCTCGAAGCAAAAGTCGCCGCGCACCGGGCGGGCTGACCCTTCCATCGGGATGTCGGGACCTTTTCGATATCTTCTGGCCCCTAACTAAAGTGGGAAGCCGGTGCTTATCGAATTGCCGCCTCACTCAGGGTTTGCACCTCTAGCGGCGCGATCTCGGCCCTGGCTTCGACCCCGTATAGGCGACTACGCGTGGTCCAGATCGACCCAGAGGGCCACCCTCCACTCAAGCGCCCTCCCTCCGGGAGAGGGGTTCTTGCGTCATACCCATCAACGGACGCCCGAATTCAGCTAACGAATTCAACGCTCCGATCTTTTGAGAGCCGTTTAACCAGGTGCCCTTCAAATCGGGCGTACACTCTCATCACCCGGTCTTTGACAATCCAAGTGAGCAGAAAGACCCCGTCGGACGAAGCGCCCCTCGGCTAACCCCCTGATTTTACTTAGCCCACGGTCCGTTTCGTCCGTTTCGTCAGGGTGTTTTACGTCCGGACAAACAGACGAACCGGCGCTCAAGCAGCGAGCGACCGCGTCGCGAGCGGAAGCGCACTAAGAGAGCTTCAGGCCGCGTTCGCCGCCGTCATTCGAGCGGGGGGGCTGGTCGGCTGATCCAGCCGTTCCATCAGATAGGCCAGGTCATCCCTCGGCGCGTTCGGACGCTGGGTCAGGAACCGCTCCAGCATCCGCTCGCGGAAGGCCTCGCCTGACGTGTCCGCCCCTTCGGCCGACAGCTGACGCCAGGTGTCGACGCCGGCCCGGAACGCCTGGAACAGGCGCGGCGGCAGACCCGCGCGGTCGTAGATCGCCTTCAGGCCCAGCGGCCCGGCGTCATGCACCATCAGCCAGGCGCGCGGGTGCGGCGTCGACGACAGCTCGGCGACGCCGTGCTCGAACAGGGTCATCTTGCCCCGCGCCAGGGCCCGCAGCAGCAGCGACGCCGTCAGGGCCTTGCGCGCATTCAGCTGGGCCACGAACATCGGCAGGTCCGCGCTGGCGCCCGCCTGGTCGATCAGGTCCACCGTCGCGCGTTCACGGGCGAAGCTCGACAGGCGGATGGCGGTCTCGGGCGCCACGGCATGGCGGGTGATCAGATGCTCGCGCACCGCGTCGGACGCCAGGGCGACCAGCCGTTCGGTGATGCCCAGCGGCAGGACCTGGCGATAGGCCAGGGCGGCCACGACCTCGGGTGTCTGGCCGAACCGGTCGACCACCTTGCCCATCGCGCCTTCGGAAATGTCAGCGTTGTCGTTGGACGCCAGGGTCCGCACCGCCTGTTCGCAGCCGTCCGAGCTCAACACGTCCGCAACGTCGCGCGACACGGTCGGGCGGGCGGCGATCGCGATCTGGCGCACGGCCGAACCGGCGCGCACGATCTCGATCAGGTCCTCGTCGGTGAAGACGGGCGAGGCGCCGATGACCGGGAGGGCGATGGAATCCACGTCCGCCGCCAGAATCCGCGCAACATCGCGCGGCAACAGGTCCGAACTCTTCAGCGTCACCGCCAGCGCCCGGCGAACCAGTTCGGCGGCGTCATTGGCCAGGACGCGCATGATCTTCTGCGCCGCCTCTCGGTCCTCGGCGGTCAGCTCTGCCCGGTCGATGCTGCGGCACAGCTTGTGCGCGGCCGAGGCGCGTTCGTCGTCATCGGTCGCCTTGATCAGGCGGCGGATGTCGAACTCGGTGAGGCGGGCGCGGTGAGCGGTCATGGGGCTTCTTCAGGCGAGTCGCGTTCGGACGACATCAGGGTGAGCCTGCAGGCTTAACGCCCGGTTTACTATGGGCGGATCACGCGCTCGATCCGGCTCCTGGGGAGAAGGCGCCGCCGAAACCGCCACCCTTGCCATCGCCATCCTGGCCCAGCAGCAGGGCGAGCAGGCTCTGGTCCTGTTTCAGCCGGTCCAGACGCGCCGCCAGGGCGGTGTCCTGCTCGCTCAACAGCGGCGCCGTCGGACCGACCGGCGCGACCGCCCCGCCGGACCCGGCCGTTCGCTGCAGGTTGGCGTGGACCTCGGCCACCGTCGCCGCCCGCCCGTCGCGATAGAAGATCGAGCGGTTCGCCGCCGCGGCCTGCGGGAACATGGCGACCGCGCTCGAGCCGGGCCGTGTCGCCATGGCCTCCATGATCTGAGCCGCGCCCGCCGGTCCCAGGAAGTGCGCCGCGTAGAGATCTCCGGCGCCCGGTTCGCTGCCTGTCCGACCCCGCAGATAGGCGGCGTTCGACGCCGTCAGCTCCCCCGCCATGGTCGAGGCGGCCTGTGGGTCGAAGCGAAGATCCAGCACCACGTTCCGCGCCGATCCCTCGACGCGCCAGCGCCCGTCCGAGCCGCGATGGATCAGGTCGGCGTACTGGCCGTATCCGTGCTTGGCTCCGTGCTGTTTGACGGTCGCGAGCCAGGTCTGTTCGATGAACTGGAACAGGCCGGACGCGGAAGACGTCGGCGCCCGCGCATTCGGATTGAACGAACTCTCCCGCCGCGCCGTCCGCATCAGGAAGTCGTAGTCCACGCCGGTGCTGCTAGAGGCGCGCCGAATCGCGGCCTCCACTCCTCCCGACGCTGGAATCGCTCCGACGGACATGCCCAGAAACTCGGAGATCATGGTTAATCGAGCGTTAATGTCGGTTAACGGCCACGCCCGGATGTCACACCGATAGCTGATCGACGTTCAGTCAGAAACCGTGGTTTCAGACGCCCCAATCCCGCCATGGACCGGGCGCGTCATTCTCCCATGGGTTGCTGGGGAGCGGCCTCTACGAGGGAGTGACGGCCATGATCATACAGACTGCAGGCGGCCCCGGACTGGTCAGCCCCATCGACTTCGGCGAGCGGCGAAAGCCCCTGCCCCCCGCGACATGGATCGCCGTCGGCATCGTCGCCCTGGCTCATGTGGGGGTCGGGACGGCGCTCTACTACCAGCGGTTCGAGCTGAAGATGCTGCCTGACCGAAGCGAGCCCCGCGTCATCGACGGCAGCGTGATCGTGCTCCACCGGGAGCCACCGCCGCCCGTGGTCACCCTGACGCCTCCAGCGCCGAACCCGCCAGTTCACCGCCCGGAGAGCCCGCCGACCAACGTCGAAACCCTGACGGCGGTCATTCCCGACATCCCGACGGCGGCGACCGGCCCTGTGATCAACACCACCGTCCTCGTCGATCCGACCACCGCGACCGGGACGGCCAGCGAGTCCGTGATCGAAGCGCCACGCGGCCCTCCGGTCATCCGCTCGCCGCAGTGGATCAGCCGCCCCACTGGCGAGCAGCTCACCCGCGCCTATCCCGACCGCGCCCTCGACGGCAGGGTCGCCGGCTCGGCCACCCTCAGCTGTCGTGTCCAGGCGGCGGGTACGGTCACGGGCTGCACCGTCGTCTCCGAAACGCCGGGCGGCTACGGTTTCGGCCGCTCGGCCCAGCAACTGGCCCGCTACTTCCGCATGAGCCCCCGGACGGTGGACGGCCAGGCGGTCGACGGCGCCCAGGTCACAATCGGCATCCGTTTCACCCTCCCGGAAGACTGAACCTCAGCGGGTCGAGGGCGGCGGCGTACGGACCGCGCGGCCGCCTTTCGATCCCGTCTGCCACGATCCGTCCGACCAGCGGCCCCAGCAGCCAGCCGTTCCGCCTCGGCGCCAGGGCCAGATGCAGTCCGCCCCCGACCGGCCCCGCCAGGGGCAGGCCGTCAGCGGTCGCGCCGCGCACGCCGCCGCGCCACTCGATCGTCTCAGGCGCTGCAAGCCCGGACAGCCGCGCGGCCACTTCGGCCAGCCTCGCCGACGCCGCCGGATCGGACGCCGTCTCACGGCTGCCGTGGACCATCGTCGCGCCGATCAGGGATCCGGCGGGCGCCGGCGTGAGATAGCCCCCGACGCCTCTCACCACCCGGTCGGTCAGGGACGCTTCGATCCGACCGATCTGGCCCGCGATCGGCTCGATCCGGTTGATGATGTCCGTGACCGCTTCAGGCAGACCCGCAAGAGCGGCGGCTGCTCCCGTGGCGATGATCAGTTGACGGGCTTCGACCCGGCTAGCCGTCGTCTCCACCCGCCAGCCTTCCGGGGCCCGGTCGACGCTCCGCGCTTCGGCGACGACGAACGCGGCACCCAGTCCCGATCGCAGGATCACGAGGGCCGTCTCCGCATCGATGCGCACATCGCCTTCGGCGCGGACGACATCGCCATCCGCCTGCACAGAGAAGCCAAGGCCGGTCAGGGTCTCCGCGACTGCTTTGGCATCGGCCCCGCGCCATTCCGCCGGTGTTCGATCCAGAACCAGTCCCGACTGCCCGGCGAAAGCGGGCCATAGCCCGGCCGCGTGTCTCAATAGGGCTGCACGTGCGGCATCCGCACCGTCCAGCTGGCTCTCGAACGCCGGCGCGATCATCCCCGCCGCGACCGACGAGGCATTCGGCCGCCCCGGATCGACCACGCGCACGTCATGCCCGCGCGAGGTCAGTTCGGCGGCGGCAGACAGGCCCAGCACGCCGGCCCCGATCACCACAATGTCACAGGAGATGTCCGCCACGGCCGGTCCTTCGACCGACCGGGCGGTGATTTCAAGCCTCGGAGGGCCTTGTCGTCACTCTGCCGCCAGTTCCGCCGCCTCGCGTTCGTCCTTCGCCGCGTCCAGACGGTCTACCAGGGCGTCGTGCTGACGCCACAAGGCGTTCGGCAGGCGCTCGGCGAACCGGGCGTAGAACTCCGGGATCAGTGCGGCCTCCTCGGACCAGACGTCCACATCGACGTCTAGCAGGGTCGCCAAGGCGGCGTCCGACAGCGACAGGCCTTCGAGGTCCAGCGCCGCCTGTGTCGGCACCCGGCCAACGGCGGTGTCAAGCGCCTCGGCCTTGCCGTCCAGACGCTCGAAAATCCACTTCAGGACGCGGGCGTTGTCGCCGAAGCCAGGCCACACGAAGCGACCGGCCTCGTCCTTGCGGAACCAATTGACGAAATAGATGCCCGGCAGCTTGGCCGGATCGGCCTTCTCGCCCAGCGCCAGCCAATGCGCGAAATAGTCGCCCATGTTGTAGCCGCAGAAGGGCAGCATCGCGAACGGGTCGCGGCGCAGCGTCCCGATGGCGTTCTCCGCCGCCGCCGTGCCCTCGGACGCCACTGTCGAGCCCATGAAAACCCCGTGCTCCCAGTCGAAGGCCTCGGTCACCAGAGGCACGGCGGAGGCGCGACGGCCGCCGAACAGGATGGCATCGATAGGTACACCCTTGGGGTCTTCCCACTCCGGAGCGATGGTCGGGCACTGGGACGCGGGCGCCGCGAAGCGGGCGTTCGGGTGGGCGGCGGGTTCGCCCGAGGCCGGGTCATGCGGCTGACCCTTCCAGTTGGTCATGCCCTCGGGCGTTTCCTTGGTGAGGCCTTCCCACCAGACGTCGCCGTCGGCCGTCAGGGCCGTATTGGTGAAGACGGTGTTGGTCGCGAGCGTCGCCAGGGCGTTCTGGTTGGTGTTGCGGCTCGTGCCCGGGGCGACGCCGAAGAAGCCGGCCTCCGGATTCACGGCGTACAGACGTCCGTCATCGCCGAACCTCATCCAGGCGATGTCGTCGCCGATGGTCTCGGCCTTCCAGCCGGGGATCGAGGGCTGCAGCATGGCCAGGTTGGTCTTGCCGCAGGCGCTGGGGAAGGCGGCCGCCACGTATTTGGCCTGGCCCTCAGGGCTCGTCAGCTTGAGGATCAGCATATGCTCGGCCAGCCAGCCCTCATCGCGGGCCATGACCGAGGCGATGCGCAGGGCGTAGCATTTCTTGCCCAGCAGGGCGTTGCCGCCATAGCCCGAGCCATAGGACCAGATCTCGCGTGTCTCGGGGTAGTGGACGATCCACTTGTCGTCGTTGCAGGGCCAGGACACGTCGGCCTGACCCTCGGCCAGCGGGGCACCTAGGGTGTGCACGGCGGGCACGAAGACGCCGTCCTCGCCCATCAGGTCCAGCACCGGCTGGCCCATGCGGGTCATGATGCCCATCGATATGGCGACATAGCCGCTGTCGGTGATCTCGACGCCAAGGGCGCTGAGATCGGAGCCCAGCGGGCCCATCGAGAAGGGCACGACGTACAGGGTGCGGCCAGCCATGCAGCCGTCGAACAGGCCGTTCAGGCGGGCGCGCATCTCGACCGGATCGGCCCAGTTGTTGGTCGGGCCGGCGTCGATCTCTTCGGCCGAGCAGATGAAGGTGCGGCTTTCGACGCGGGCGACATCCTTGGGGTCCGAGGCGGCGTAATAGCTGCCGGGGCGTTTCGCCTGGTCGAGGGCTTTCAGCGTACCCTTGTCGACCAGGTCGGCGATGATCGCGGCCTTTTCAGCCTCCGAGCCGTCGCACCAGTGGACGCGCGCGGGCTTCGTCAGCGCGGCGATCTGTTCGACCCAGGCGAGCAGGGCCTGGTGACGGGTCGGCGCCGGGCGAAGGCCCGGTACAGCGGTGCTGGAATCCACGCGAACTCTCCTGATGCGCGGCCCGGCTGGTCTGTCGCCGCCGTGGCCTCTCCCTGGTGTTACAGAACCTCACGGACTGTAACGGCGCAAAGACACCTCGGGCAACGCAACGTCAACCGCTGCAAGATTTCGCCCCGCGTCATCGTGACCACGCACGCCTATGGGCCGAATCCGGTCGCGCTTCCCGCCGGGCGGCTGTATCCCGAGCCTGTGCAGACGCTCGATTCCGTCCAGACCGCCGCTTCGCAAGGCGCCCTCGCCTCGCCCGCCGTGGCCCGCAACGCCGCGCCCATCCTCGCGGTGCTGTGCGCCCACCTGCCCGCCCGCGCCCGCGTGCTGGAGATCGCGTCCGGCTCGGGCGAGCACGCGATCGCCTTCGCCCGCGCCCTGCCCGCGACGACCTGGACGCCCAGCGACCCGTCGCCGGAGGCCCGCGCCAGCATCACCGCCTGGAGGGCGGAGGCCGCGCTGGCGAACCTGAACCCTCCGCTCGAACTGGACGCCGCCGAACCGAACGCGTGGCCCGAGGTCGACGCCCAGGTCGTCTTCTGCGCCAACATGATCCACATCAGCCCGTGGGCGGCGACCCAGGGGCTGATGGCCGGCGCAGGACGCATCCTGCCCGACCCGGGCGGCCTTCTCGTGCTCTACGGCCCCTACCGCGAGGCCGAGGTTCCGCTCGCCCCATCCAACGCCACCTTTGACGACAGCCTGAAATCGCGCGATCCGGCGTGGGGCCTGCGCGAGCTCGACGAGGTTGTGGCGCTCGCCAGGGTCCACCGCCTTGATCTGACCCGTCGGGTCGAGATGCCCGCCAATAACCTGATGCTTCTTTTCCGCCGCGTCTGACCGGAGTTTCGACCATGAAAGCCCTTTTCCTGGCCCTGGCCCTCGCGGTCGTCGCCCCCGCCGCCCTGGCCCAGACCACGCCAGGCCTCTCCAAACAGGCCAGCCCGCCATCCTATGGAGCGCCGATCTCGCTGACGGCTGCCGAGGCGCTGATCGACCGGGCGGTCACGGCGGCGCGCGCCGGCGGCCATCGAATGGCCGTCGCCATCGTGGAGCCGAACGGGGAGCTGGTCGCCTTCGTCCGCATGGACGACACCCAGTACGGCTCCATCCTGATCGCCCAGCGCAAGGCCTGGACGGCCGCCCGCTACCGCCTCGCCACCTCGACCATGGAGGAGCGGACCCTGGCCGGGCGCACGGTCACCCTGGCCAATGACGACGCCCTGCCGATCGCCGGCGGCATTCCGATCGTCGTCAACGGCCATGTCGTCGGCGCCATCGGCGTGTCGGGCGCCTCGGCCGCCGAGGACGCCGCCGTCGCCACCGCCGCCCTCGCGGCCGACTGACGCCTTGGCCTTCTCACGCACCTACGACGGCGCCGAGCCCAGCCGGATCAACAAATGGCTGGGCCAGACGGGCGTCTGTTCGCGTCGAGAGGCCGACGCCCTGATCGCCGACGGCCTGGTCTCTATCGACGGAGAGGTGGTCGCCGACGCGGGCCGCAAGATCGAGCCGGGTCAGACCCTGACCCTGTCCGACCGGGCCGAGAGCGCTCTGGCGGCGGGCGTCACCATCGTGATGCACAAGCCGCTGGGCTATGTCTCCGGCCAGCCGGAGCCGGACAAGATCCCGGCCGTGCGGTTGCTGACCGACGCCAACCGGATCGGCGAGGGCGTTACGCCCGCCGCCGACGCCTCCCTGCCCCCCATCGGCCGGCTGGACGAGGATTCGCGCGGGCTGCTGATGCTGTCCTCGGACGGGGTGGTGGCCAAGGCGGTGATCGGGCCGGAGTCGCGGCTGGACAAGGAATACCTGGTCCGCGTCGCCGGAGATGTGACCGAGAAGAAGCTCAACCTGCTGCGCCACGGCATCATGCTGGACGGGCGGCAGCTCAAGCACGCGCGCGTGTCGCGGATGGAGCAGCAGCGCCTGCGGTTCATCCTGACCGAGGGCCGCAACCGGCAGATCCGACGCATGTGCGAACATGCTGAACTCGATGTCATCGACTTGATCCGTGTACGGATCGGGCCGATCCAGCTGGACAATCTGCCTGAGGGCGCCTGGCGGATGCTGACGGCCGAGGAGCGGGTGGCGCTGGTGGGCTGATCGTCCAGACTCCTGAAAACGGAGTCCAGATAGTTCGTAGAGTCTGGGAACGACCCGGACTCAAAAACACAGTCCGAAGCGTCCGAAGAGACCGAAGCGGTCGGATCGGTCGACCAGCTTGCACCGTTTGGACGTTTCAAAGACCGTTCGGCCAAGCTGGTGACCGGGTCACGAGAGCACAAGACCGCGTGAGGAATTATTTCCTTTCACGTCACTCTTTCCATGCATCCCTCCCTAGACCACCGCTGTCGGCGTAGCGAGAGCGGGCGGCCGGGTCCAGCCCGACCGCCCACCCCTTGGCTCAGGCGTCATTGGCGCGGGCGGCCAGCTCAGTGGCACGACGTTCCATGTCCGCCGCCTGACCGGGCATCCTGCGGCCGGCAGCCTGTAGCTCGGCATCGGTGACCGTGTTGCCGCGCGCCGCGTTCTCGCGGATCTGTCGGGCGCGGTAGGCCGGATCCTCCAGACGGCGGCTCTCCTGTCTCAGCTGCTCGGCGCCGCGACGCAGGTTCTCGACGCCCATCCGCATGTTGACGCGGGCGTTGGCGCGGGCCTCGCGGGCGCCTGCCATGGCGACACGGGCCTGGGCCCGGGCGCGTTCGGCGGAGCGGCGACCCTCGGCGGCGTGGGTCAGACCGATCTGGCGGGCCTGTTCGCCGGCGGCGCGGGCGTGGTCGCCGGCGATGCGGACGGATTCGGCGTGGGCGCGCATAACGGCGGCGTGGCTGCGGTCGGCCTCGGCGCGAGTGCGGGCGTCTTCAGCGAAGGCGCGTTGCTCGGTGGCGTGGGCACGGGCCTCCATCGCTGCCTGTCGGGCCTCGACGGCGGCCTGGCGGGCTTCTTCGACGTACTGGCGTTCTTCCGGCGTCAGTTCCTCCCAGCTACGGCCGTTGTAGCTGAAGACATGCTGGCCGTTCTGGCTGGGCGGGGCCGGCGGAACGGGCGGCAGAGGCGGCGCCGGTGGCGCGATCATGCGGAAGGGCGCGGGCGGAGCCGGAGGCGCCGGCGGTGCGACCATCGCGGGCGGAGCCGGAGGTGCGGGCGGTGCGGGCGGGGCCGGCGGGGCGAACCCGAAGGCCGCGAGATTGAAGAAGCCGCGAGGCGTTTCAACGGCCGGAGCGGCGTCCGTCTTCGGCGCGGCAGCCTGGGCGATGGTGGAAGCGGCCGCGACGGCGGCTGAGGCGGCCTGGGTCGTCTTGGGGCTCCGCGAATGCAGCTCCAGAGCGGCGATGGGGGTGGCCACGGCGGTCAGTACGGCGACGGCGGTCAGGATGACGGCCGGGCGACGTGCGGGGGACTTGTCGGTCATCAGGGTTGCGATCCTTCGTTTCAGGGAGCGGCCGTCGCCCGCCATCGCGGTTGCGGCCAAAGACGTGGTTTGTGGATCCGGGGCGGCGGCGAGGCCGATCAGGGCGCGGGCATAGGCGTGACGATCCACCTGTCCGACGGCGACGGCGTCGGCCGCCTCCTCGGAGCGTTCGATCAGACTGCGATGCAGCATCCAGATCAGGGGATTGAACCAGAGCAGGGCCAGGGCCAGCCGCGACAGGACCAGGAAGAGCCAGTCGCGACGACGGATGTGGGCCATCTCATGGGCCATGACGGCGGCGGCCGTCTGGGGCCGGGACAGGGTTGCGGGGTCGATCAGGACGGCGCCGGGCGGCAGGCCCCAGCTCAGCGGGCTGGCGATCCGGTCGCTGGATCTCAGCAGGGGACGGGCGGCAGGCGCGAGCGTCCGCAGGGCCTCGGTCCAGACCTCGGACTTCACGGGCTTGCCGGCCCCGGTCCAGCGCGAGAGGGTCCAGACCCCGGCCGCGAACCGGCCGGCGACGATCAGGGCCCCGATGGTCCAGGCCAGGGCCAGGGTCTGTCCCAGCGACGGCAGCAAGAGGGCGCCGGAGACGGTGACCCCCTCGACCGGATGCAGGTCGCCGCTCCACAGGGCGAGCGGCGTGGCTGCCTGGGCAGGCACGGGGAGCAGGGCGAAGTTCAGCGCCGGGCCGAAGGTCATCAGCACCGGCAGTGCCAGCAGGATGCAGACCGTGGCGCGAAGCACATCGACCCGGTCGACGGCACGGCGCGCAACGAGATGGGACAGGGCCAGACCCAGGCCGGCGACGACCGACGACTTGGCCAGCAGGGCGACCAGAAGGGCGGCGCTCATTGCTCGCGCTCCCGCGCCGCGTCGAGAAGCTTTTCCAGGGCCGCGATTTCGGTCGGCTTCAGCGGTTCGCCCATGCCAAGCAGGGCGGTGGCGGCGCTGGCGGCGGAGCCGGCGAAGAAGGTGTCGACCATCCGCTTCAGGGCGCCGGCGGCGACGGTCTCAGTGCGGGGTACGGGCCGATAGTCGAACCCGTCCCCGCCCGCCGCCCGCGACACCAGCCCGCGATCTTCCAGTCGCTTCAGCAGGGTTCGAACGGCGGAGTCGCTCAATGTATCGGGCATGGCCGCGCGCACGGCGGCGGCGGTCGCGACCTCGAGGCGACAGAGGAGTTCGAACACCTCTCGCTCCCGCCTCGGCAAGCCTTCGATCATCGCACCCTCTCCCGATCCGGTCCGCTACATTTGTAGCGTTACATATGTAGCGGATTGGGGCGGGATTGGGGCGGCGAAATGAAGACTTGGACAGACGTCGATCAGGCGGCCGGGGCGTCCAGCGAAGCCATGTCGATAACGAAGCGATAGCGGACGTCGGACTTTTCCATCCGATCGAAGGCGTGGTTGATCTCGTCCATCCGGATCATCTCGACGTCGGGATGGATGTTCTTCTCGGCGCAGAAATCGAGCATCTCCTGGGTCTCGCGGATGCCGCCGATGGGCGAACCCGAGACGCGACGGCGAGCCATCAGCAGCGGAAGGGTCGACATCTCTTCCATCGGACCCAGCTGGCCGACGATGACCAGGGTGCCGTCGATGTCGAGCAGCGGCATATAGGGGTTGAGGTCGTGCTTTACCGGCACGGTGTCGATGATCAGGTCCAGGCTGTTCGCCGCCGCCTTCATCGCCGCCTTGTCGGACGAGACCAGCAGTTCATGCGCGCCCAGTTCCTTCGCATCCGCCTCCTTGTCGGCCGAGCGGCTGAGGACGACGACATGGGCGCCGAGGCCGGCGGCCAGCTTGACCGCCATGTGGCCGAGACCGCCCAGGCCGATGACGCCGACACGGGTGCCTGCCTTGACGCCCCAGGTCTTCAGCGGCGACCAGGTGGTAATGCCGGCGCACAGCAGGGGCGCGGCCTTGGCGATGTCGAGCGCGTCCGGCACCGACAGGACGAACTCCTCGCGCACCACAAGGTGCTTGGAATAGCCGCCGTAGGTCGGCTCTCCGGTCACCCGGTCCTTGCCGTTGTAGGTCTGGGTGTTGCCGTGGCGGCAGAGCTGCTCCTCGCCCTTGTCGCACTGGTCGCAATGCTGGCAGCTGTCGACCATACAACCGACGCCGACGCGATCGCCCTCCTTGAACTTCGTGACCTCGGGGCCGACAGCGGTGACGACGCCGATGATCTCGTGGCCCGGCACGATCGGATAGGACGAGAAGCCCCAGTCGTTGCGGGCCTGGTGCAGGTCGGAGTGGCAGACGCCGCTGTACAGGATCTCCATGGCGACGTCGTTCGCGCGCAGCTCGCGTCGATCGAACTCCCACGGGGCCAGAGGGGTCGTGGTCGAATGGGCGGCGTATCCGATGGTCTTCATGGGGCGATCCTTGAACGGCTGGCGCGGCGTCGGCGCATGGCCGACCCGTGGATGGTTCAAGGATAGGCCGCGACTGACCGCCCGATTACCCGCTATAATCGGCATGATCCTATGAATGGAGATCATCAATGAAGCGGGACGAACTCGGCGATCTCGCCGCCTTCCTGGCCGTGGCCGAAGAGCGCAGCTTCACCCGGGCTGCGGGGCGGCTGGGCCTGTCGCAGTCGGCGCTCAGCCATACGATCCGACGGCTTGAAGCCCGTCTGGGCCTTCGTCTGCTGCTGCGCACGACCCGCAGCGTCGCCCCGACCGAGGCAGGCGAGCGGCTGGTCGAGACGCTGCGCCCGGCCTTCGACACCATCAACGCCCGCATCGACGCCCTCAGCGAATTGCGTGACCGGCCCGCCGGAACCATCCGCATCACATCGGGCGAGCATGCCGCCCATACGGTGCTGTGGCCGGCGCTTCAGCGGCTGCTGCCGTCCTATCCGGACATCACCGTGGAGATCGCCACCGACTACCGCATGGTCGATCTGGCAGAAGGACGGTTCGACGCGGGCGTGCGGTTGGGCGAACACCTCGCCGACGACATGATCGCCGTGCCGATCGGGCCGGACATGCGAATGGTGGTCGTCGGCTCGCCCGCCTATTTCTCCGGGCGACCGGTCCCGCAGACCCCGCACGACCTGACGGCTCACGTCTGCATCAACCTGCGCCTGCCGACGCGTGGCGGCCTCTATGTCTGGGAGTTCGAGAAGGACGGCCGACCGCTGAACGTCCGCGTCGACGGCCCCCTGATCGTCAACGACATGAACCTGATGGTTCAGGGGGCGCTGTCCGGCCTCGGACTGTCCATCGTGATGGAGGATCAGGTCTGGGCGGAGGTCGCCGACGGCCGGCTGATCCGGGTGCTGGAGGACTGGTCCCCGCCCTTCCCGGGCTACCACCTCTACTATCCCAGCCGACGCCAGCCGACGCCGGCCTTCACCGTCCTCATCGAGGCCCTGCGCTATCGCCAATGACCCGAGAACCGATCATCCGCCGAGGAGAAGCCGCCGTTCAGATCAGGGGGCGGGAATCCAGCGACGGTCTTCGAGCAGGGCGATGATCCGCTCGGCGGCCGTGTCGGGGGTGAGCGCGAGCGTATCGAGGACCAGGTCGGGGTCGGACGGCGGCTCGTAGGACGAACCGACGCCGGTCAGGTCGGCGATGACGCCGGCATCGGCCCGGGCATACAGGCCCTTGGGGTCGCGCGCGCGGCAGGCGTCCAGAGGGGCGTCGACGAAGATTTCGAGGAAGCCGTTCGCGGGCAGACGGTCACGGACGGCCTGGCGCGCCGTTTCGCTGGGCGAGACGAAGGCGCAGAGACTGATCACGCCGCCTTCCGCGAACAGACGCGCCACTTCGCCCGCCCGGCGCACGTTCTCGGCCCGGTCCTCCGGCGAGAAGCCGAGGTCCCGGTTCAGGCCGTGGCGCAGATTGTCGCCGTCTAGCAGGACCGTCCTTATGCCCCGTCCGTGGAGTTTGCGCTCCAGGGCCGTGGCGAGGGTCGACTTGCCTGCGCCGGGCAGACCCGTGAGCCAGATGGCGCCGCCCTCGTGGCCGTTCAGGCGCAACCGGTCACGCCTCGAGACCGCCTCGGCGGTCGGATAGATGTGCCTCGCCCGACCCAGGGCGGCCCGGGCCACGCCCGCCGCCGCGACGGCGCCGGTTTCCCTGTCGATCAGGGTAAGGCCGCCCATGGCCGGATCGTCCGTGAACGGATCGAAGGCAACCGGCGACGGCAGCGTCAGTTCGGCGGCGGCGATCTCGTTCAGGCTCAGACCCGCTGCATGGCCGGCCTCGGCCTCCGCCAATGCGATCTTCACCGGCGAGGTCCGGCCTCCGATGCGGATCCTGTAGGCGCGGTTGGGGGTGAAGGCCTGGTCGTCCATCCACAGCAAACTGGCCGAGAACCGGTCCGCCGAGGTCGGCCGGGCATGAGGCAGGGCCAGGACGTCGCCGCGCGCCACATCGACCTCCTCCTTGAGTACAAGGGTCACCGCGTCGCCGGCCTCGGCCGAGGTCCGGTCCCCCTCCCAGGTCACGATGCGCGAGACGGTCGCCGTCTTGCCGGACGGACTGACCACGATCTGGTCGCCGGCGCGGACGCGGCCCGACGCCACCGTTCCGGCATAGCCGCGGAAGCTGTGGTCGGGGCGATTGACGTACTGGACGAGGAAGCGGAACGGCCGCGACAGGCGGTTGTCCTCGACCGGCAGGCTCTCGAGCGCCTCGATCAGGGTCGGCCCCTCGAACCACGACAGCCGGGATGCGCGGCGGACAACATTATCCCCCAGACGCGCGCTGATCGGGACGGCGGTGACGGACCGGAAGGCGAGACCCGCCGCGAAGGCGGCGTAGGCGGAGGCGATGGTTTCGAAGACCGAGGGATCGTAGTCGACCCGGTCGATCTTGTTCACCGCCAGGATGACGTGGCGGATCCCGAACAGGGAGACGATACGGCTGTGACGCTCGGTCTGGGCCGTGACGCCCCGCGACGCATCGACCAGGATGACGGCCGCGTCGCACCCGGACGCGCCGGTCGCCATGTTGCGGGTATACTGCTCATGGCCGGGGGTGTCGGCGACGATGAAGTTGCGGCGGGCCGTCGAGAAATAGCGATGGGCCACGTCGATGGTGATGCCCTGTTCGCGCTCGGCCTCGAGCCCGTCCAGCAGCAGGGCGAAATCCAGACCGTCGCCCGCCGTGCCGAAGCGGCGGCTGTCGCGCTCAAGCGCGGCGAGCTGGTCGTCCGCGATCTGGCCGGTGTCATACAGGAGGCGGCCGATCAGGGTAGACTTGCCGTCATCGACCGAACCGCAGGTCAGGAACCGCAGGTGATCGCGCCACGCCAGATCGGGAACGGGGTCGGGAACGGGAACGATCCGGGACAAGGGTACGACTTCGCCGTCCATCAGAAATAGCCCTCGCGCTTCTTGCGCTCCATCGAGGCGGTCTCGTCGGCATCGATCAGCCGGCCCTGGCGCTCGGAGGACCGGCTGGAGCGGAGTTCCGCGATGACGGAGTCGATGTCGGCGGCGTCCGACTCCACGGCGGCCGAGAGCGGGTAGCAGCCGAGCGAACGGAAGCGCACACGGCGTCGCTGCGGAACCTCGCCGGCCTGCAGCGGCAGACGCTCGTCGTCGCGCACGATCAGGGCGCCGTTGCGCTCGACGACCGGCCGCAGGGCGGAGAAATAGAGGGGGACCACCGGGATGGCCTCGATCCGCGTGTATTCCCAGACATCGAGCTCGGTCCAGTTCGACAGGGGAAACACCCGCAGGGATTCTCCGGGCTGGAGGGCCGAGTTCCAGAGCTTCCACAGCTCGGGCTTCTGGCGGCGCGGATCCCAGGTGTGGCCGGGACCACGCACAGAGAAGATCCGCTCCTTGGCCCGGCTTTTCTCCTCGTCGCGCCGGGCTCCGCCCAAGGCGACGTCGAAGCCGTGCAGGTCCAGCGCCTGTTTGAGCGCATCCGTCTTCATGACCTGGGTATGCAGCGACGATCCCGAGGCGACGGGGCTGACGCCACGCTCCACGCCGGCCCGATTGATGTGGACCATCAGGCGGACGCCATAGGTTTCGGCGACCGTATCCCGATGCCGGATCATGTCGCGGAACTTCCAGGTCGTGTCGACGTGGAGCAGCGGGAACGGAGGCGGAGCGGGATAGAAGGCCTTGGCGGCGAGGTGCAGCAGGACGCCGGAGTCCTTGCCGATCGAATACAGCATCACCGGGTTGCGTGCGGTGGCGGCGACCTCGCGGAAGATCTCGATCGCCTCGGCCTCCAGACGCCTGAGGTGGGGCGATAGCCGTCCGATCGGCGCCAGGGGCGCGGATGACGTGGGGGTCGGAAGAATGAGGGGTGCGGCAAGGGTCATGGAAGCCTCGTGGATGCCCCAGTCAAACCCCACCGGTGCGGCCTGGGTCGAACGATTTGATCTCGGTGAGGCCGATAGTTTTTCTTACCCATCATCCGACGAAGGCCCGTTCGAGGACGTAGTCCCCGGGCGCCGCGTTGGAGCCCTCCGTCAGCCCCGCCCGCTCAAGCAGGGCCGACACATCCCGGATCATGGCCGTCGATCCACACAACATGGCGCGATCGGTTGCGGGGGCAAAGCCGGGGTCGAGGCCCAGATCGGAGAACAGGGCGCCATCCTCGATTCGTCTCGTGATCCGTCCCGGCCGCTCGAACGGTTCGCGCGTGACGGTCGGATAGTAGAACAGCCGCCCCCGGGCGAGGTCGCCGACCAGGGGATCGTCGAATATGTCGCGCGCCAGGAAGGTTCGGTAGGCCAGGTCCTGCACCTGTCGAACGGTGTGGGTCACGACGATCTGGTCGAACCGCGCCCAGGCTTCCGGGTCGCGCAGCACGCTCAACCAGGGCGCCAGACCTGTCCCGCTGGCGATCAGGAACAGTCGCCGGCCAGGGGTCAGGGCGTCCAGCACCAGGGTGCCGGTCGGCTTGCGGCCCAGCAGGATCCTGTCTCCGGCGGCCAGCCGTCCGAGCCGCGAGGTCAGGGGGCCGGCGGGAACCTGGATGGAGAAGAACTCGAGCGCGTCCGCCCAGCCCGGGCTGGCGATCGAATAGGCCCTCAGCGTCGGCTTGCCCGTTCCGTCCTCGGCCGGGAGGCCGAGCATGACGAACTCGCCGGAGCGAAACCGGAAGCTCTCCGGTCGCTCGACCGCGAAGCTGAACAGCCGGTCGGTCCAGCGCCGGGTCCACAGGATGCCGGGCTCATGCCAGGCGGAAGCGGCGGCGGGACGGGCGGGCGCAAGGGTGTCGGTCATGGCGATCCTTCAGGCAGGACCTCGCCCATAGGAGACGGCGTCGCCGGAGCGCGAACGACTTCTTCTGCCGCCGTGAGGCAGAAAAACTGCGACCCCGCCCCTAGAGCTGGTCCAGGCTGGTGTCGTGGAAGGCCGCCTGTTTCCTCATCCAGTCGGTGAAGGCCCTGGCGCTGGGCGACAGCGGCCGGTCCTTCGGGTGCACCACATGATAGGCGAAACCGACGACCGCCCCGCCGTCGTGGAAGGGCGCGACCAGCCGCCCGGCCGCCAGATCCGCCTGGGCCAGGGTGCGCTTGGCCAGGGCGACGCCGCGGCCCGCGACCGCCGCCTCGATCAGCATGGCGGACTGGTTGAAGCGCGAGCCCCGTCGCGCGTCGGCATGCCGAACACCGCGCGCCATCAGCCACATCGGCCAGTCGGGTCGCCCGGGGTCCCCGTCCCCCGACATGTCGTGCAGCAGCACATGATGGACCAGGTCCGCCGGGGTGCGGATCGCATTCAGCGACTGCATCAACGACGGCGCACAGACCGGCAGGACGCTCTCTATCAGCAGCCGTTCGCTCGCATGCCCCGGGTAGTGGCCGGGACCATAACGGATCGCCAGATCGACCTGGCCCTGATCGAAGGCGACCGGCTCCATGTCCGCCGACACCCAGACCTCGATCTCGGGATGGAGGGCGTGGAAGTCGTCCATGCGGGGCATCAGCCATTTGGACGCAAACGACGGCGCGACGCTGATCGAGACCTGGCGACGACGGGGCGGCTCCCGCATGAGGGCCGAGACGTCGCGCAGCCGGTCCAGCCCCTCGGCCACCAGCGGCGCCGACGACCGGCCCAGGTCGGTCAGCTGCAACCCCCTGGCCTCGCGCTTGAACAGCGGGGCGCGAATGATCTCCTCGAGCTGCCGGATCTGCTGGCTGACGGCGCCGGGGGTCACCGCCAGCTCCTCCGCCGCGCGCGAGAAGCTCAGGTGCCTTGCGGCGCTCTCAAAGACGCGCAGGGCGTTCAGGGGCAAAAGGGTTCGGGCCATCGCTGATAGAAAACCTAATAGGACGACAAAGACAATCTCGTTTGTTGGTCATCGTCGCCGGACCTAGGGCTGGGACAGAAGCTCGGCCGTCAGAGCGCCGTGAAATGATCCGATGCGCGTTTTCCTCGCCTCCATTCCCTTGCCGGGAACCTCCATCGTCGTGATTGGTGCGGGCGACGCCGCCGCCGCCAAGGCGCGCCTGTTCGACGGGTCCGGGGCGAAACTGCGCTGGTTCGCAGGACCGGCCGCCGAGCCTGACGAGGCGTGGATCACGCGCTGGCCTGAGGCGGAAGATCTCTGCGGCGCCAGGCTGGTCTTCATCGCCCTCCCCGACCCGACCCAGTCGGCCGTCTTCGCCGGACTGGGTCGGACGTCCGGCGCCCAGGTCAATGTCGTCGATCAACCTGGGTTGAGCGATTTCCACACCCCCGCCCTGATAGACCGGGACGGGGTGGTGGTCGGGATCGCCACCGGGGGTGTCGCACCGGTCCTGGCCCGCGAGGTGCGCGCGCGGGTCGAGGCGGCCCTGCCCCAGGGGCTGGACCGCCTCGCCCGCCTTGCCGAAGGCCTGCGCGAGACGGTGATGGCGACCCTGCCTGACTTCATGGCCCGGCGTCGGTTCTGGGAGGCCGCATTCCGCGGCGCGCCCCGGGATCTGGCCGTCGAAGGTCGAACGGCGGAGGCGCGTCGCGAGATGCTGCGGCTGCTGAACCGTCCCGAACAGCCGAAGGGCGTCGTGCATCTGGTCGGGGCCGGACCGGGCGATCCCGAACTGCTGACGCTCAAGGCGCTGCGCGCGCTTCAGGACGCCGACCTCATCATCCATGACCGGCTGGCGCCGCCCGCCGTCCTGGACCGCGCGCGCCGCGACGCGCGCCGGATCTACGTCGGCAAGAGACGCGGCGAGCACTCCGTTCCGCAGGAGCAGATCGCTGAACTGATGATCGCGGAGGCGAAGGCCGGGCACCGTGTGGTCCGCCTGAAGGGCGGCGACCCCTTCGTGTTCGGCCGCGGCGGCGAGGAGCTGGAGGCCGTGCGGGCCGCCGGAATCGACGTCATCGTCGTGCCCGGCATAACCGCCGCCCTGGGATGCGCGGCGGCGGCGGGCATTCCGCTGACTCATCGCGACCAGGCGCAGGCCGTGAGTTTTGTGACCGCCGAGACCCGGCCCGGCGGGGCCGGGCCCGACTGGACCTCCCTCGCGGTCCCCAACCACACGCTCGCCGTCTATATGGGCGTCGCGGGCGCGGCGGCGGTGCAGGCGGGTCTGATCGCGGCTGGCCGGGCGCCGGACACGCCGGTCGCGGTGATCGAGAACGGATCCCGTCCCGATCAGCGCGTCCTGACAGGCCGACTCGACGGTCTCGCCCGTCTGGTGGCCCGCGAGAAGGTCATCAGCCCGGCGCTGCTGATCGTCGGCGAGGTCGCGGCCTGGGCCCGATCGAGCGCAACAGAACAGGAGGTCGCGGCATGAAGATCGTGACCGCCAACCGCCTGTCAGACGGCCGGGTGATCTACGCCGACGCGTCGGGAGACCCTGTAGGCACGCTCGACCAGGCGGGCCGGTTCGACGGCGACGCCGCCGATCTCGCCCTGTCACAGGCAGCGCTCCGACCCGCCACCTTCGTCAACCCCTACCTGGTCGAGGTCGACGACGGCCGTCCCTCGGGCCGCGACCGGTTCAAGGAGCAGATCCGCTCGCAGGGCCCCACCGTCGGCAACAGTCTGGAGCGGCTCTGATGTACCGGTACGACGAGTTCGACACAGCCGTGGTCCGCGAGCGGATCGAAGAGTTCCGCGACCAGGTTTCGCGCCGGGTGTCGGGCGGCCTGACCGAGGACGAGTTCAAGCCGTTGCGCCTGATGAACGGCGTCTATCTGCAGCTCCACGCCTATATGCTGCGCGTCGCGGTGCCCTACGGGACCATGAACAGCGGCCAGATGCGACGCCTGGCCCGCATCGCGCGCGTCTACGACAAGGGCTACGGCCATTTCACGACCCGCACCAACATCCAGTACAATTGGCCGGCGCTCAGTGACGTCCCCGCGATCCTGTCGGAGCTGGCCGAGGTCGAGATGCACGCCATCCAGACCTCGGGGAACTGCATCCGCAACGTGACGACGGACGTGTTTGCCGGTTGCGCGGACGACGAGATCGAGGATCCCCGCCCGTGGTGCGAGATCCTGCGCCAGTGGTCGACCATCCACCCCGAATTCTCGTTCCTCCCACGCAAGTTCAAGATCGCGGTGATCGCGGCGCCGAAGGACCGGGCCGCCATGCGCACCCACGACGTCGGCCTGCAGCTGGCCCGGGGCGAGGATGGAGCGGCGGCCTTCCGGGTCTTCGTCGGCGGCGGCCAGGGACGGATCCCCCACATCGCGCAGGAGATCGCGCCGGCGGTGCCGGCCCGCGACCTGCTGGCCTATCTGACCGCCATTCTCCGCGCCTGGAACCTGCTGGGTCGCCGTGACAACATCCACAAGGCGCGGATCAAGATCCTGGTGGCCTCGCTCGGCATCGACGCCTTCCGCGAGGAGGTCGAGCGCCACTTCGCCACCCTGAGGCGCGAGGACCTGCGGATCCCCGACGAGGAGGTCGCCCGCATCCGCGCCTATTTCGCCCCGCCGCCATTCGCCGACCTGCCGAGGACCAGCGGGGCCTTCGACCGGGCGAGTCTCGCCGATCCCGACTTCGCCCGTTTCGCGCGCAACAATGTCCGACGCCATCGCCAGCCGGGCTATGCGACCCTCATCATCTCACTGAAGCCGCAGGGCGGGGTTCCGGGCGACATCACAGCCGACCAGATGGACCTGGTCGCGGATCTCGCCGAGCGCTTTTCCTTCGACGAGGTGCGGGCGGCCTACGAGCAGAACCTGGTCCTGCCCCATGTCCGTCTGGACGACACGCCGGAGATCTGGCGGCGGCTGGCCGAAGCCGGTCTGGCGACCCCGAACGCGGACCTGGTGACGGACATCATCGCCTGCCCCGGGCTGGACTATTGCAGCCTGGCCAATGCCCGGTCGATCCCGGTCGCCCAGGCCCTGTCCGAACAGCTCGCCGACCTCGACTATCAGGAACGGCTGGGTCCAATCCGGGTCAATATGAGCGGCTGCATCAACGCCTGCGGCCACCACCATGTCGGCCACATCGGCGTGCTCGGCGTCGACCGGAAGGGCGAGGAATACTACCAGATCACCATCGGCGGTTCGGCGGACGAGCAGGCGGCGCTGGGCGAGATCGTCGGCCGGAGCCTGGCCGCCGACGAGGTCGCGCCGGCGGTCGGACGGGCTCTGGATCGCTATCTCGAGGTGCGGCGCGAGGGCGAGACCTTCCTGCAGACCGTTCGTCGCCTGGGCGCTGATCCGTTCCGCGACGCCATCTATGGGGCGTTCAATGCAGTGGCTTGATACGGCGCCCGAGGGCGCGCGGCTGCCCGTGACGACTCCGTTGGAAGAGGTCGAGGCGGCGGCGCGGGACGCCGGGGTTCTGGTTCTGGAATTCGACGCCTTTCGCGATGGGCGAGGCTTCTCCCTCGCGGCGGTCCTGCGCGAGCGCGGCTATCGCGGACGATTGATCGCCGAGGGGCGGCTCATTCCCGACCAGGCTCGTCACCTGCGCCGCTCCGGCTTCGACGGCGTGGTGCTGGGCCCCGGCGCCGACATCGAGGCGTGGAGGCGGATGGATGCCGCCTTCAGCGCGACCTACCAGCTCGCAGAGGACGACGCGGCGCCGATCTGGCGGCGCCGGACCCTCGCACGGGAGACGCCCGAGGCCGTGGTCAAGCGGCTCAATCGCGACACGCAGGACGGCAACGCGGAGGATATTCTTTGCGCGGCGCTGGATCCGTCGCTCGGGTTGAGGCCCGCGATCCTGTCGTCGTTCGGCGCCGAGGCCGGCGTGTTGCTGTCGCTGGCCGCTCGCATCGATCCGTCGATTCCGGTCATCTTCCTCGATACCGGCATGCATTTCCTGCAGACCCTGGCCTACAGAAAGGCCCTGTCAGAGCGTCTGGGCCTGACCGACGTCCGGCTGGTGACGCCCGACGCGGGCGAGCGCTGCGACCTCGACCCTGACGAAGACCTGTGGCGCGCCGACCCCGACGCCTGCTGCGATCTGCGCAAGGTGCGTCCGCTCGAGCGGGCTCTGGCCGGCATCGACGCCGTGATCACCGGCCGCAAGCGACACCAGACCCTGGACCGGCGTGACCTGCGGCCGTTCGAACTCTTCCAGGGTCGCATCCGGGTCAATCCGCTGCACGACTGGTCGGAGGAACAGGTCGAGGCCTGGTTCGACGCCGAGGACCTGCCGAGGCATCCGCTCTTCGACCAGGGCTACCGGTCGATCGGTTGCTGGCCCTGCACCACAGTCGTCAAGGCCGGCGAGGACGGCCGCCTCGGCCGCTGGTCCGGAGCCGCCAAGACCGAATGCGGTATACATCTGGGTCGCCGCACGATGGCCGTCGGCTGATCCTTCCCGCCTCCCCCGTTTCCAGAGAGACCCGCTTGACGCTTCGACGTTCCGTAATCGACCTGATCGGCCAGACCCCGCTTCTGCGCCTGAACCGCCTCTCGGATGCGACGGGGTGCGAAATCCTGGGCAAGGCGGAGTTCCTGAATCCCGGCCAGTCGATCAAGGACCGCGCCGCCCTGTCCATCATCCAGCGCGCACGAGCGTCCGGCGAACTGCGTCCGGGCGGGACCATTGTCGAGGGCACCGCCGGCAACACCGGGATCGGTCTGAGCCTCGTCGGAGCCGCCCTCGGTCACCCGGTCGTGGTCGTCATGCCCCGCACCCAGTCGGAGGAAAAAAAGCTGGCGCTGCGGGCGCTCGGGGCCTGGCTGGTCGAGGTGGATGCAGCGCCCTTCTCGAGCCCCGGCCATTTCGTCCATCACTCGGCGCGTCTGGCGCGTGAACTCGACGCCGAACGGCCCAACGGCGCCTTCTGGGCCAACCAGTTCGACAACCTCTCCAACCGCCTCTCCCACTACGAAGGGACCGGGCCGGAGATCTGGGAGGAGACCCAGGGTCGCATCGACGGTTTCGTCAGCGTCGTCGGGTCCGGCGGCACCCTGGCGGGGGTGGGCGGCTTCCTTAAGGAACGCAATCCGGGCATCCAGACCGCCCTCGCCGACCCGGCCGGCGCCTCGCTCTACAGCTGGTTCACCCGCGGCGAGATGAAGTCCGAAGGGTCCTCGATCACCGAGGGTATCGGGTTAGGCCGGATCACCGGCAACCTCGAAGGCTTCACGCCGGACCACGCGTTCCGCGTCGAGGACGCCGAGTTCCTGCCGGTCCTCTTCGATCTGGTTCGGGAGGAAGGCCTCTCGCTGGGGGGATCGAGCGGGGTCAACCTTGTCGGCGCGGTGCGGCTGGCCCGGGAACTCGGCCCTGGCAAGACCATCGTCACCCTGCTGTGCGACCCCGGCACGCGATACGCCTCGCGTCTGTTCAACGTCGAGTATCTGTCGGCGCGCGGCCTGCCCGTGCCGGACTGGCTGACGCCAGGCTGATGGAAGAGTTCCTGCTGTTCGCAGCCGTCGGCTTCGCGGCCCAGATCGTTGACGGGGCGCTCGGCATGGCGTTCGGCGTCATTTCCTCGACCCTGCTGCTCAGCCTGGGCACGCCGCCGGCCATCGCCTCGGCCAGCGTGCACGCGGCCAAGGTATTCACCGGAACCGCGTCCGGCCTGTCCCATCTCGCCCATGGCAATATCCGCTGGTCGCTGTTCTGGCCCCTCGCCGTCGGAGGCATGATCGGCGGCGTGGTCGGCGGCGTCTTCCTGACGTCGGTCGACGGCGCCCTGATCAAGCCCTGGGTGCTGGGATGGCTCGCGCTGATGGGGGTGATCATCCTGGTGCGCGCCACCCGGGAGATCCGGCTTCGACATGCGCCGATCAAGGGCGCCGTTCCACTCGGCCTGGTGGGCGGCTTTCTGGACGCGCTCGGCGGTGGAGGCTGGGGGCCGACAGTGACGACCACCCTGGTGAGCGTCGGCGAACCGCCGCGTCAGGCCGTCGGCACAGGCAACGCCGCCGAGGCCGTGGTCGCAGCGGCCGTCTCGACCACCTTCCTCGTCGCCCTGGTCACGGGGCATTGGGAGGACATCGACGGGCTGAGACAGTACGGGACCTCGGTCGCCGGCCTGATCGTCGGCGGCGTCATCGCCGCGCCCTTGGCCGCCCTCATCTCCCGCGTCCTGCCTGTGCGGCCCTTCGCCTGGTTGATCGGCCTGCTGATCCTGGTGCTCGCGGGCGTCCAGCTGGTGGGGCCTCTGCTCAGCCGCTGAGCCTCGTCGGGGGAGCAGGACCGACAGCGACCCGAGCCGTCACATCCAGCTGTGGAGCCTCAACAGGTTGTCCTGAGCCAGGCGTGGACATCCACCAGAAGCCGTCCCCCACTCCAGCTCGACTCATCAGTCGCTCCCGTCCCGATCCGGTTCCGACAGGCCGAGATCACCCTCGTCGAACAGGTGGAACTCGTGCCAGACGCCATTCAGCACGCCGAAAGCGACGGCCAGTCCGACGCCGAGTATCCAGGCGAAATACCACATGGTGTCTGTCCTTCAGCGATCAGTAGAGGTCGGGGTTGGTGTTGAACTCGGTCGAGCTGCTCCGCCCCCACAGCACCCGGTAGACCCAGGCCGTGTAGAGCAGGATCAGGGGCAGGAAGACGAGAGTCACGCCCAGCATGATGAACAGCGTCAGATGGGTTGAGGACGCGTTCCAGACGGTCAGGCTTGAGCCGGGATCGATCGAACTGGGCAGGATGAAGGGGAACATCGACAGGCCGACGGTCGAGATGATGCCGACTGTTCCCAGAGACGAGCCGCCGAAGGCCAGCGGCTCGGACCGCCGCCAGAGGCCCGCGAGCGCCACAACCGTCCCCAGAAGACCGAGCATGGGCGCAGCGATCGTCCAAGGCGCGGCCGTGTAGTTGTCGAGCCAGGCGCCCGGCGCGGCCACGACCGCAGTGCGCAGCGGATTGGACATGCCCGAGGGATCGATCAGGCCCACGATGCGGAAGCCCAGGTCACCGAAGGCGACGAACAGGCCGCCACCGACGAACAGGACCAGACTTGCCACGCCGGCGATCGTGCCGAACACTCGGGCCCGCGCCTGAACGGGCCCCCGCTCCGCCTTGAGGCCTAGCCAGGCCGCGCCGTGAAGCACGAGCATGGCGACCGAGAGCAGGCCGCACAGCAGGCTGAACGGCGTGAACAGCCCCAGCAGACTGCCCTCGTAGAAGGACCGCAGATCGCCATCCAGGCGGAAGGGCGCGCCCAGGAGGACGTTGCCGACCGCGACGCCGAAGACCAGCGCCGGCACGAACCCGCCGACGAACAGCGCCCAGTCCCAGAATGCGCGCCAGCGTCTGTCGGGGCGCTTGGAGCGATATTTGAACGCGACCGGCCGCAGGATCAGCGCCGACAGCACCAGGAACATGGCCAGATAGAAGCCCGAGAAGCTGACGGCATAGACGAAGGGCCAGGCGGCGAAGATCGCGCCGCCGCCCAGGATGAACCACACCTGGTTGCCTTCCCAGGTCGCGCCGACGGTGTTGATCACCATGCGGCGCTCCTCGTCCGTCTTCGCCACGAACGGCAGCAGGGCGCCGACGCCCAGGTCGAACCCGTCGGTCAGGGCGAAGGCGATCAGCAGCACGCCCAGGAGGCCCCACCAGATCAGGCGGAGGCTGGCGTAGTCGAGGGGCAGTTCCATCTCGGATATCCTTGGGATTCGATAGTCAGGCGACGGTGGGCGCAGGCGTCGGAGCAGGACGGTCCGGTCCGTCGGTCGGGTCTGGCGTCGCAGGTGCGACGTCCAGACCGAACAGGTCGATCTCGGCGAACGGCCCCTTCTTGATCGTCTTCAGGATCAGCCCGACCTCGACCACCGCCAGCGCGCCGTAGAGAACGGTGAAGCCGATGATGGTGGCCCACAGTTGAGGCACGCTGAGGCTGGAGGCTCCCAGGAAGGTCGGCAGCACCCCCTCGACGGCCCAGGGCTGTCGTCCGACCTCGGCAAGAATCCAGCCCAGTTCGGTCGATATCCACGGCAACGGGATGGCCAGTACGGCCAGCCACAGGAACCAGCGCGTCTCATGCTTGCGCAGGGTGCAGAGCACAAAGGCGGTGGCGAACAGACCGATCATCAGGAACCCGATCCCGGCCATGATCCGGAACGACCAGAACATCACCGGCACATTGGGCACTGTGCTCCAGGCGGCGAGGACCACCTGATCCGGCGTGGCGTCACGGGGGTCGGCGACATAGCGTTTCAGCAGCAGCGAATAGCCGAGGTCGCGGCGGTTGAGTTCGAAGTCGCCACGCGCGCCGACGTCGGTCGGGTCGGCCTTGATCCGCTCCAGGGCGTCATAGGCCAGGACACCGGATTCGATGCGGGTCTGGGCGATCGCGACCAGTTCGAGAATGCCTTCAACCGGCGTGTCGATGCTGCGGGTGGAGATGAGGCCGAGCACATAGGGAATCTTGACCTCATAGTGGGTCTCGCGGTCTTCGAGGCTGGGAATGCCGAAGGCGGTCAGGCCGGCGGGCGCCGGCTCGGTGCGCCACATGGCCTCAAGGGCCGCCAGCTTCATTTTCTGGTTGTCGGTCAGGGCATAGCCGCTCTCGTCTCCCAGAACGACGACCGAGAGAGAGGCCGCCAGGCCGAAGGCCGCCGCGACGGTCATCGAGCGTTTGGCGAATCCCCTGTGGCGACCCTTCAGCAGGTAGAAGGCCGATATGCCCAGGACGAAGACCGCAGCGATGACGTAGCCGGCGCTGACCGTGTGAACGAACTTGGCCTGGGCCACCGGGTTGAACAGCACGGCCATGAAGTCCGAGACCTCCATCCGCATCGTGTCGGGATTGAAGGTCGCGCCGACGGGGTTCTGCATCCAGCCATTGGCGATCAGGATCCACAGCGCCGACAGATTGGTGCCCAGCGCCACCATGAAAGTGACGAACAGGTGCCCGACCCGGCTGAGCTTGTCCCAGCCGAAGAACATCAGCCCGACGAAGGTCGCTTCCAGGAAGAAGGCCATCAGACCCTCGATGGCCAGCGGCGCTCCGAAGATGTCGCCGACGTAGTGGGAGAAGTAGGACCAGTTCATCCCGAACTGGAATTCCATGGTGATCCCGGTCGCCACGCCCAGCGCGAAATTGATCCCGAACAACAGACCCCAGAACCGGGTGATGCTCCGCCAGATCGGTCGGCGGGTCATCACATAGATGCTCTCCATGATGACCAGCATGAACGACAGGCCGATCGTCAGCGGCACGAACAGGAAGTGATACAGAGCCGTCAACGCGAACTGCAGCCGCGAAAGGTCAACGACCGCAAGGTCAATCATGGGGCAGGCTCCGCAGCGCCGGCCCGATGGCCGACAAACCTTCGCCTACGACCGTATGCGATGCTCCGCCTTGATTTCGATCAAGGCCCGAGCCTGCGCCGGCGTCTAGGGCGGACCCATGACGGCCGACGCCCTTCCAACACTTGCTCCCGGTTCCTGGCTCAAGGCCGCGGGCCGGCCCCATCGTCGGCTGCTGGGTCTGTCAGCGGCTCTGGTCGTCGGCGACGTCGCGCCGGCGATCGGTTTCGCGGCCGGCCTCGGCCTGGCCATCGGCGCCCTTGAGCATTCGGTCGCCGAGGCCGCCCCCTGGCTGGTTCTGGCCGCCGCGAGTCTGGTGCTGCGAGGCTGGATGGGTCAGGCCGCGACCTTCGTTTCCGCCAAGGCCGCGGCGGCGGTCAAGGGCGAGGTCCGGCAGGGGATCGTCGCCGATCTGTTCGCCGGTCGGCGATCTGCCGCCGCCGCCCTGACCGCGGTTGTCGAGGCGGTCGAAACCCTGGACGGTCATGTCGCCCGCTTTGCCCCCGTTCGCCTGGCCGCGACCGTTTCGCCCGTGATCGTGATCGCGGTGTGCGCCCTGGCCAGCCCGGTCGTTGCCGGCATCCTTCTGCTGACCCTGGTCCCCTTCGTGGTCGGCATGGCCCTGGCCGGTGGCGCGGCGGCGGCCGAGAGCCGGCGGCAGTTCCAGGCGCTTGAACGGCTGTCCGGGATGTTTCTGGACCGCGTCCGCGCCCTTCCCACCCTTCTCTCCTTCCAGGCCGAGGCGCGCACCACGCGCGAGATCGCCGGCGCGGCCGACGAGCTGGAGCGCCGCACGGGTCGGGTGCTCAAGGTGGCGTTCGTCTCGTCGGCCGTGCTGGAGTTTTTCTCGGCCCTCTCGGTCGCGCTGGTCGCGGTCTACTGCGGCTTCAACCTGTTGCGCATCCTGCCGTTTCCCGTGCCCGAGACGCTGGACCTGGGCCGCGCCTTCTTCGTGCTGGCCATGGCGCCCGAGGTCTATGCCCCCATGCGCCGTCTGGCCGCAGCCTATCACGAGAAACAGGCCGCCGAAGCCGCCGTGCCGTCGATGGCCGGGCCGGAGCCGGGTCGACCCGGCATTGCCCCGCCGTCCCGCCGGTGGTCGAGCGCCCCGGAACTCGACTTCCGATCGGTCACGATCCGCTACGGCGACGGCGCGCCGGCGATCACCGATTTCGACCTCCATGTCCCGACCGGAGCGATCGTGGCCCTGGTCGGCCCCAGCGGCTCGGGCAAGACCAGCCTGCTGCATCTGCTGCTGGGCCTGGCGCCGCTGTCATCGGGCGAAGTCCGGGTCGGCGGTCACGGCCTGTCGCACGCGGGCGCGTTCGCCGGAGCCGTCGGCTGGGCCAGCCAGAACCCGGTCGTGGCCCCCGGAGCCCTCTTCGACAACATCGCTCTGGCGAGGCCGGGTGCGAGCGTAGAGGAGATCCGCGACGCCGCCGCCCGCGCGGGTCTCCAGGGTGATCTGGGCCGCATCCTCGACGAACGCGGCGGCGGGCTCTCGGGCGGCGAGCGCCGACGTCTGGGCCTCGCCAGGGCTCTGCTGTCGCCGTCACGCCTGCTGTTGCTGGACGAACCGACCGCCAATCTCGACCCGGCGTCCGAGACGGCCGTGCTGGAGGTGATCCGCGCGGCGGCGGAAGGCCGCACCACCCTGATCGCGACCCATTCACAGGCCGTCATGGCCCTGGCCGACCGGGTGGTGCGGCTGTGAAACCGACGACCGCGCACACGGAAGACCCGACCCTCGACGCCCTGCTGGCCGAGCAACGCCGCGCCCAGGGCGGACGGTTGCGGCTTGCCGCCCTGTCCGCCGCCCTCGTCTCCGGCGCCTCGGTGGCGCTGCTGGGTCTGTCCGGCTGGTTCATCACCGGGGCGGCGATCGCCGGAGCCGGCGGCTTCGCGGTCGTCCAGGCGTTCAACTATCTGCTCCCGGCCGCCGTGATCCGGATGCTGGCCATCGTGCGGACGGGCTCGCGCTACGTCGAACGGGTCAGCGGCCACGCCGCGGCTCTCAAGGCCCTGGCCCGTCTGCGGCCGCTGTTGTTCGCGCGACTGGCGGCGGCCGCGCCCCGTCAGGCGTTCAGCCTCTCCAGCGGCGAAGCGTCAGCGCGGATGATCCAGGACGTCGATGCGATCCAGACCGTGTTCGTGCGCCTGAGCGGGCCCTGGGGCGCCGGCGCCGGCGCTCTGGCCGCGATCGGCCTGGCGCTGTTGGCCGGTCCCCTGCCCGCTCTCGTCCTGGCCGCTGGCATCGCCATCACCATCTTCGGAGGCCTTCTGATCGGCCGGCGCGTCGCGGACCCCGCGGGACGGCGGGTGCAGGTCGCCATGGGCCTGTTCAAGGACCGGCTTTCGGCCTTGCAGGCCGCGGCTCCCGAGCTGCGAGCCTATGGCCTGGAGAGTTGGGCCGCCGACCAGGTGGGTCAGGCGGCGCGGACCCTGGATCGTCGCCGGGTCGCGGACGCCGTGGCCGGCGGATGGATCCCGGTGTTCCAGGCCGCGGTCCTGGCCGTGACCGTAATCGGGGTCATTGCGACATCCGCCCCGGCGTCCCTGCCGCTCGTCGCCCTCGCGGCGCTGGCGTCCGTGACGGGACTTGAGGCCGCCGCCGCCCTCACCGGAGGTCTGCGCCAGAATGGCGCGGCCCAGGAGGCGCTGGCACGGCTGGCTGAGGTTCTGGATGACCCGGCCAGGCCCGTCATCCGGCGACGCGCACCTTCGATGGCCGGCGACGCCATCATCATCCGCTCTGCGGCGTTGGAGATCGTGCCGCCCTTCCGTCTGGGCGTGATCGGTCCCTCCGGCTCCGGCAAGACGCGGTTGATCGAAACCATGATGGGGCTACGCGCCTCTCTCGCCGACCAGTTGCGACTGGGCGGCCTGCCTCTCGAGGACGCCGCTCTGGACGACGTTCGGGCGCGTTTCGCCTATGCGTCGCAGGACGTCCGGCTGCTGGCAGGGTCGATCGCGGACAATCTCCGTCTTGCCAATCCAGCCGCTTCGACCGACGACCTCTGGGCTGTCCTGAGCGACGCATGCCTCGCCGACCGGGTCGCGGCGCTTCCGGCCGGTCTCGACACGGTTCTGAGCGAGAACGGCGACCGGCTGTCCGGCGGCGAGCGCCGGCGCCTGGGACTGGCGCGCGCCTATCTGCGCGACGCGCCCTGGCTGGTGCTGGACGAACCGACCGAAGGCCTCGACGCCGCGACCGAAACCCGGGTGCTGAACGGTCTCACGCATCACCTTTCGACCCGCCGCCAGGGCCTGATCCTGGTCAGCCACCGATCGGCGCCCACGGCCCTGTGCGACCAGATCGTCGACGTCTCGGTCACGCTCTCGCCAGGTGGAATTCCGCTCGGGGATCGCGACGTCAGGGCCGCCGCTTGACCTGGGTCAAGGACGCCGACCCGGGGCACTGGTCAAATGAGACCTGGTCGCCGGAGTAGTGTCATGCGAGTCCCCACGATTATCGGTCTTCTGCTGGTTGGGGCGTGTTCGCCGCTTCCCGGGCCCCGGGTCGCGTCGCCGCCGAGCGCGCCACGCGCTTCAAACACCCAAGACAGCCCTGCCGTCTCGTCCCTGTCGACGGCCCTGGATCGGGAGTCCGCGTCCCGAGGCCGCGCCATGGCGATCGTCGGGTGCGCCAGCTGCCACGCCATCGACGCCGCGGGCGACAGTCCGCTCGCCGTTGCGCCGCCATTCAGAGACATTGTCCGGCGCCGAGGCTCCGACGAGCTGGCCGCCGCATTCGAACAGGGCCTGGTTACGACCCATCCCGCCATGCCGCCCTATGTCTTCGGCGCCAGCCAGATTCACGACCTGACCGCCTATCTCGACACGTTGCGCGCACCGGACGGTCGCACGTCTGCTCCGTAGGCGCGTGTCCCGCATCAGGAACCATTGAACCGCTGCACCGCCCGCGCCCGGACCCTCGCCGCGGCGAGGATGGGTCCGGACCGCCACGAACCGGACCTCGATCCCGCCCGGGTCTCGCTCAACCGCCGGCCATGCTGCCGGTCCGGACAAACCGGGCATGCCACGACAGGGCCTCATCGAGCAGCATCGGCGTCTGCAGGCCGTAGGAGCCCTTGAGCGCGCGCTGGAAATAGTCCTCCAGCATCGGGCGGAACGTCGGGTGGGCGCAGGTGTCGATGACGACGCGCGCGCGCTGTTTGGGCGACAGGCCGCGAAGATCGGCCAGACCCTGTTCGGTGACGATCACCTGGACGTCCTGATTGATGTGATCGACGTGGGAAACGGCGGGCACCAGGGTCGAGATCTTGCCGCCCTTGGCCGTCGAGGCGCTCATGAAGATGGAGATATAGGCGTTGCGGGCAAAGTCGCCGGAGCCGCCGATGCCGTTCTGGATGCGCGACCCCATCACATGGGTCGAGTTGACGTTTCCGTAGATGTCGGCCTCGATCATGCCGTTCATGGCAATGACGCCCAGACGGCGGATCACCTCCGGATGATTGCTGATCTCCTGCGGCCGAAGGATGATCCGGTCCCGGTAGTCGCCCATATTCCGGTTGACCCGCTCGGTCAGTTCGGGGCTTAGGCTGAGGGCCGTCGAGGAGGCGACGCGCAGCTTGCCGCTGTCCATCAGCGCCAGCATCCCGTCCTGGATGACCTCGGTATAGGCGCTCAGATTGTCGAACGGCGCGTCGATCAGGCCGGTCAGGACCGCATTCGCTGTATTGCCCACGCCCGACTGGAGCGGCAGCAACGACGGCGGCAGTCGGCCCCTGGACACCTCGTGCTCGAGGAACTCCAGCAGATGGCCGGCGATGGCCAGGTCGTCCGCTCCGGGCGCGGTGAACCCCGCGTTGCGGTCGGGCCGGTCGGTCTCGACGATGGCCACGATCTTGTCCGGGTCGCAGCGGAAACAGGGCTCGCCGATGCGGTCGCCCGGGCGGATCAGCGGGATCGGCACCCGGTTCGGCGGCAGGGCGGTGCCATAGTAGATGTCGTGCATGCCCAGAAGCTCCGGGTTCTGCCAACGGTTAACCTCGAGGATCACCTGGCTGGCCCGGTCCAGCCAGGTCTTGTTGTTGCCGACCGAGGAGGCCGGGATCAGCGCCCCGTCCTCGCGGATGCCCGTGACCTGGATGATCGCCGTGTCCAGCGGGCCGAGAAAACCCTGCCAGGCCATCGGCGCGACCTGGCTCAGATGCATGTCGAAATAGGCCATCTCGCCGCGATTGATCCGGTCGCGGCAGGTCGGGTCGGAGTTGTAGGGCAGCCGGAACTCGATGCCGTCGGCCTTGGCCAGGGCTCCGTCCAGTTCCGGGCCGGTCGAGGCGCCCGTCCAGATCCGCAGCTTAAAGGGTCGGCCCGCCGCATGCTCGGCCTCGATCCGGGCGGCGAGCGCCAAAGGGACCGCTGTCGGATAGCCCGAGGCGGTGAACCCGCTGAGCCCCACCGTCGTGTTGGGCGCGATCAGGCTTGCGGCGTCCTCGGCCGACATGACCCGGGCCCGGTGTCGGGCGCTGGCGATACGATGGTCCGTCATGAAGTGATCTTTCCCAGGTCCCGGCATGGGCCCTGCCATTAGGTGAACGCGCCTGTCGGCCCTGGACCCACGCAGCCGGGCGTCCCTTGATTCAGGTCAATGTCTATCGAGACCAAAACCTCATCAGCCTAAATAGGGCCTGCCGAACCTGCCGGGGCGTCCTGCTGGCCGCGATAAATGTCCCGAAGCGTATGCAGCACCCGGAGTGCGGAAGGATCATCCAGCCGATAGTAGATCGTCTGCGCATCGCGCCGGGTGGCGACGAGACCTTCGGCCCGCATCCTGGCCAGGTGCTGCGAGGCTGCGGACGGAGCCAGCCTGGCATTGTCGGCGAGGTCGCCAACCGACGCCTCGCCCTCGACGAGCCGGCACAACAGCAGAAGCCGTTGTTCGCTCGCCAGCAGTTTCAACAGGCGCGCCGCAGGTTCGACGCAGTCCTCGAACCCGCCAAGGTCATTCCACGAAGGGTGAACTGTGGGCGCAATCATCTGCTTACTGTAGAAGGTGCGCATACACGATCAAGCCACTCTCCGCCGTCCTGCGGGTTCGAGGAGACTGCGCAGGGTCGGACCTGCTCGGTAGCGAAGCCGAAGTCGATTGCCATGCTCATGTCAGCTTTCTTCCGGGGCCAGGGGACGGCCGTCGTCGCGCAGGACGATATAGATGGCCGGGATCACGAGGACCGTCAGCAGGGTCGATGAGGCCAGGCCGAACAGAAGCGAGATGGCCAGACCCTGGAAGATCGGATCGGTCAGGATCACCGCCGCCCCGATCATGGCCGCTGCGGCGGTCAGCACGATGGGCTTGAAGCGGATCGCGCCCGCGTCCAGCAGAACCTCGCGCAGGGACCGCTCCCCGGTCTGGCTGTGACGAATGAAGTCCACAAGCAGGATCGAGTTTCGGACAATGATGCCGGCCAGGGCGATGAAGCCGATCATCGAGGTCGCGGTGAAGGGCGCCCGGAACAGGATGTGGCCGATGACGATGCCGATCAGGGTCAGCGGAATCGGCGTCAGGATGACGAGGGGCAGTCGGAAGCTTTTGAACTGGGCGACGACCAGCACATAGATGCCGAGAATCGCCACGCCGAACGCTGCGCCCATGTCGCGGAAGGTGACCCAGGTGATCTCCCACTCGCCGTCCCAGAGCACGGTCGGTCGGCTCTCGTCCGTCGGCTGGCCGTTCATGCGGATATCCGGCTTGGGAACATCCCCCCAATCGCCCTGACGGATGATCTGGTCGACCGCCATCATGCCGTAGATCGGGGCTTCATAGGCGCCGGCCAACTCGCCCATGACCATGTCCACGTCCCGGCCGTCGCGGCGGAAGATGTGGGTTGAGCCGGGTTCGCTCGAGATGGTGGCGACCTCGCCTAGGGACACGAGCCGTGCGCCAGCCGCGCCTTGCGACACGGCGACCGGCATGGACGCCAGGCCCTCGCCCCAGCTGCGCGCCGACTGGGGCAGGCGCACCGAGATTTCTAGCGGATCGCGACCCTCGCCACGATGCGCATAGCCGACGACCTGGCCGCCGAGCGCGGCGGCGATGGAGTCGTAGACGTCTCTGTCGCTGACCTTGAGGGCTTCCAGCCGGTCCCGGTCCGGGACGAGCCGCAATCCGGGCCGCGGCTGGCCATAGCTGTCGTCGACATCGACGATATAGGGCACCGAATGGAACGCGGCCTTCACCCGTTCGGCGACAGCGCGCCGGGTCGGGGCGTCGGGGCCGTAGACCTCAGCCAGAAGGGTCGCCATGACCGGAGGACCGGGCGGCGCCTCGACCACCTTGATCACGCCGCCGGCAGGCAGCACCACACCCGCGAGCTTCTCACGCAGATCGAGGGCAATGGCGTGGCTCGACCGTTTGCGCTCTCCCTTTTCCGCCAGGGCGACGGCCAGATCGCCCATCTCCGGCTTGTTGCGAAGGTAGTAGTGGCGCACCAGACCATTGAAATTGAACGGCGAGGCCGTTCCGGCATAGGCGTCGATGGCGACCACTTCCGGCAGGCCGCGCGTGATGATGGCGGCGTCGGCCAGGGTGCGCTGGGTGACCTCCAGCGACGTGCCCTCGGGCATGTCGAGTACGACCTGCAGCTCCGACTTGTTGTCGAAGGGCAGCAGCTTCACCGTCACTGTCCTGGTCGCGAACATGGCGCCGGCCAGAAGCGTGGCCAGACCGACGCCGATCAGGAAGATCCAGGCGGACCGCCTCGTGCCGATCACCCGGCTCGCGACCCTGCGATAGAGGGCGCCGAGTTTGCCTTCGCCGTGAGCGGGTGCGGCGGCAACCAGCGTCTTGCGGGCGAACCGGATCATCAGCCACGGCGCGATGACCACGGCGACGAAGAAGGAAAACACCATGGCCGCCGAGGCGTTGACCGGGATCGGCGCCATATAGGGACCCATCAATCCGGACACGAACAGCATCGGCAACAGGGCGGTGACCACCGTCAGGGTGGCGACGACGGTCGGGTTGCCGACCTCGGCGACGGCGTCGACAGCGGCGTCGATCCGGGTCCGCTCGTCAGGCATGGCCCAGTGCCGGGCGATGTTTTCGATCATGACGATGGCGTCATCGACCAGGATGCCGATCGAGAAGATCAGTGCGAACAGGCTGACCCGGTTGATGGTGTAGCCCAGCAGGTTGGAGGCGAAGAGGGTCAGCAGGATCGTCGTCGGGATGACGACCGCTGTCACGCCCGCCTCGCGCCAATCGATGGCGAAGCCGATCAGGACGACGATCGACAAGGTGGCCAGGCCTAGGTGGAACAGCAGCTCATTGGCCTTCTCGTTGGCCGTAGCGCCGTAGTCCCGGGTGACCGCCACATCCAGGCTGTCGGGAAGCAGCGTGCCCCTCAGCGCCTCGACGCGCGTCAGGACCTGTTGCGAGACGACGACAGCGTTCGCTCCCTTGCGCTTGGCGATCGCCAGGCTGACCGCCGGAGCTTCGCTCCAGCCGTCGTCCGTGCGCGCATAGCGCCAGGCGTGGGCCTGGTCCTCGCGCGGCGCCTCGATGACGCGGGCGACATCGCGGACATAGACGGCTTCGCCCCGGGCGGAGGGCAGCGCCAGAAAGCCGATCTGGGTCGCGCTGGCCAGGGTTTGACCGGCGGTGACGTCAACCGCCTCGCCGCCGTTGCGCACCTGACCCGCCGGGAAGGCCCTGTTGGCTTGCCGAATAGTGTCCATCAGGGCGCCCAGCGACACGCCATGCTGGGCCAGGCGTGCCGGGTCCGGCTCCACCCGAATTTCCTGGGGACGGCCGCCGACGATGAAGGTCAGCCCGACATTATCGACCTTGGCGACCTCGGTCCTGAGCTTACCGGCGAGTTCGAACAGGGCCTGATCGGTCCACTGGCCTGCGGCCCCGGGCCTGGGCGACAGCGTCAGCACCAGGCTCGGCACGTCATTGATGCCCCGGGTCTGGATCAGGGGTTCGGCGATGCCGGAGGGAATCCGGTCGTAGTTGGCGCGGATTTTCTCATGAATGCGGACTGCCGCCGTGTCCGGATCGGTCCCGACGTCGAAGCGTGCGGTGACCATGACCTGGTTGTCGTCGGCGAAGGTGTAGACGTGTTCCACGCCCGCCACGCTCTTGACGATCGTCTCCAGCGGCTTGCCGACCAGTTCGACCGCATCCGCCGCCCGCAGCCCCGGGGCGGCGACCATGATGTCGACCATGGGCACGCTGATCTGCGGCTCTTCCTCCCGGGGAATCGACACCAGGGCCAGCAGGCCCACGGCGATGGCGGCCAGCAGGATGAGCGGCGTCAGCGGCGAACGGATGGAAATCCGGGTCAGCCGTCCGGAGAGGCCGAGGTTCATCGGGCGGCTCCGGCGGGACTCAGCACGTCACCGGCACGAAGCCCGGCCAGCACCTCCACGGTATCGGCGTCGGGACCCGCCGTGGTCTGAACGGGGATCTCCGAGAGCGTTCCATCCGCCCGGACCAGTCGGGCGTAGTCGATCCCGAACCGGGTGAGGATGTAGCGCCGCGGCACGATCAGGGCCTGGCGTTCGCCAATCCTGACATGGGCGCGGACCCTTTGCCCGATCAGGTCCTGCGGCAAGCCCGGTGCGCTGACGTCGGCCATGACCTGACCGTCCGTGATCGACGGATAGATCTGGCTGATCGCGCCTTGGGTCGCGACGCCCAGCAGGTCCGCCGCCGCCAGTTGCACGACGTCGCCGACCTGCAGCGCGCGCGCCTGACCCTCCGGCAATTCGATACGCACCACCATCGGCCCCGCGGTGATGGTCGCCAGCGTCTGGCCCGCCATCAACACCGATCCCACCGGGACGTTTGCCTTGAGGACGCGACCGGCAGCCGGGGCAAGAATCGCGCCTTGCCCGGCGAGTTCGACACTCGCGCCGCGCTGGGCGCGGGCCGCGGTCAGGTTGGCGTTGGCGGCCCGGGCCTGGGCCTCGACCTGGTCGAGCCTGGCCTGGGCGTAGATGCCCTGGGCGAACAGGCTGCGTGTCCGCGCGAGGTCCGCATCGGCGCGACCGGCCTCGGCGGCGGCGGCGGCGACCTGGGCGTCGAAGGCGCCGGTTTGAAGCGCCAGACGGGCGTCCGTCACGCGGCCGATCAGCTGGCCCTGGCGGACCATGTCCCCCTCCCTGACGCCGAGCATAACCAGGGTCCCCGAGATGCGCGCCCGGGCTTCGGCCATGTCGCGGGTCGTCAGCGTTCCGGGGACGGGCTTGAGGTCAGCGACGGTCCGGGCCTGCAGGGTCAGGCGGCCCGCCTGCGGGGCGGCCTCGGCGACCGGAACCGCAGGTTCAGGGTGTCCGCAGGCGCCCAGCAGCAGGGCCGCGCCCAGGACGATCAGAAAGGGAAGTCGTGCCATGATTCATCCATTCGCCCCGGCGCCGATCAACCGGCGACCGTCGGCAGGCCTGCGACCTTCCAGGCGGCCAGTCCTCCCGCCAGATGGGTTTCCATGACCTGTCCGGCCTTGCGGCACTGATCGACCGCCATGGCAGATCGCTTGCCGCCCGCGCATTGCATCACGATCGTTCTGGAGCCCGCATCGGGCAAGGTCTCGGGGTTGAAGGAGGAAAGCGGGACGTTGAGCGCGCCCGCGATCCGTTCGACCTCGAACTCGCTCGGCTCCCGAACATCGATGAGCAGGATCCGGTTCTCATCGAGACCGGCCTTCAGCTCGGCGGGTGTGAGGTCCTTGGGTTTGGGGGAGCCGAACATTCTGGGAAATCCTTGGAAGAGTGCGCGCTTCTGGCGTGATGAAGCCGCTGTTAATTCGTTATTGCGTATATGCGCGTATACTAATACACAATCAAGCACCGCCTACGAGCCGTAGGGCTGAGGGTGTTGCCCGGCCTTGATCCGGATCAAGGCGCGGTCGGGCGAAAGCGCGGACGTTCCACAGCGGTCAAGGCCGCAAATGCAGGAGACCGAACATGGCCAAGCCCCGCATCGTCATCCTGGGCGCAGGATTGGGGGGCGCCGTCGCCGCCTTCGAAATCAAGGACGCCGTCGGAGACGGGGCCGACGTCAGCGTTGTGTCGCAAGGCGACAGGTTTCACTTCGTCCCCTCCAACCCCTGGGTCGCCGTCCACTGGCGAAAGCGCGACGCCATCGAGGTCGATCTGCCGCCGGTCTTCGCCAAACGCGGCATCGCCTTCACGGGCGTCGGAGCCAGGCAGGTCTCGCCTGCCCTCAATCAGGTCGAGCTGAACGACGGCGCCATCGTCGGCTACGACTATCTGGTCATCGCCACCGGCCCCGACCTGGCCTTCGATGAGATCGCGGGTCTTGGCCCGCATGGCGGCTTCACCCAGTCGGTCTGCCATGTCGATCACGCGGAAGCTGCGGCCGCGGCCTTCGACGCCTTCGTCCTGAACCCGGGTCCGATCATCGTCGGCGCCGTCCAGGGCTCCTCCTGCTTTGGCCCGGCCTACGAGTTCGCCATGATCCTCGATACGGAGCTCAGGCGCCGCAAGATCCGCGACAGGGTGCCGATGACCTTCGTCACCTCGGAGCCCTACGTCGGCCACCTCGGCCTCGACGGCGTCGGCGACACCAAGGGTCTGCTCGAGAGCGAGATGCGCAATCGCCACATCAAATGGGTCACCAACGCCAGGGTCGCCTCGGTCGAAGCCGGGCTCATGCATGTCGAGGAGATCGCCGACGACGGTTCGATCAAACAGACCCATGACGTGCCGTTCGCCTACTCAATGATGCTGCCGGCGTTTCGCGGCGTCGCCGCCGTCCGGGGCGTCGAAGGCCTGACCAACCCGCGCGGCTTCATCGTCATCGACAAGCACCAGCGCAATCCGACCTATCCGAATGTCTTCGGCCTTGGTGTGTGCGTGGCCATCGCGCCGACCGGCAAGACGCCTGTGCCCGTCGGGGTCCCCAAGACCGGTTTCATGATCGAGAGCATGGTCACCGCCATCGCCCAAAACATGGCCGAGATCCTCGATGGCAAAGCCCCGACGCACGAGGCGACCTGGAACGCCTTCTGCCTCGCCGACTTCGGCGACGGCGGCGTGGCCTTCGTCGCACAGCCGCAGATCCCGCCCCGCAACGTCAACTGGTCGGCGAGCGGCAAATGGGTCCACCTCGCCAAGGTTGGTTTCGAAAAATACTTCCTGGGCAAGATCAGGCGGGGCGAGAGCGTGCCCTTCTACGAGAAACTAGCCCTCGAGATCATGGGCTTGCGCAAGATCAAGGCCTGACCCGTGCGCCAGTTCGTCTGCCCGGCCTGTGGCGCGGCCAACCGCACGCCGGACGGCAAGGACCCGGCATTCCGGCGCTGCTGCTCCTTCGCGACGATCATGTGATCGCCCGAACCGCCGGGCTGCTGACCAGCCCACAGATCGTCGCCTGGACGCGCCAGGCCCTTGATCCGGCCCAAGGCCGGGCCTGACTGGAGACTGACCATGACCGTCGACCGTGCTGTATTCCTTTTCCTTGGCTGTGTTGTCCTGACCAGCGTCGCCCTGGCGTATTTCGTGAACCCCTGGTGGATCGCATTGACGATCTTCGCAGGCCTCAACGCGATCCAGGCCGCCTTCACCGGATTCTGTCCCGCCGCCCTCGTTTTCAAAAAGCTGGGACTCAAGGTCGGGGTCGCCTTCCGCTAGCGCCGAGCGGTCGTCGCGCTCTATGCCCGGAGTCGGGCGCGCGGAGCTTCGTCGTGCGCCATTATACCGCGGCGGGTTTCTGAGCCGTCGGACGGACCGACGCCGCCCCTCGAATGGCGAAGCGCCGGGGTCGCCTACGTGCGAAATGGCATCTAGCGTGTGAAACCAGTTCATCGCTTTGGGGAAATTCCATGTCGTCCGCCAAATCTCTTCTCGCCCTCGTCATCTCCCTGTCGATCACGTCGGTCGGACCTGCGCTCGCTCATGAGCCCGGCCAGACTGCCGCCACCTCGGTCGTTGATGTCCAGGTCGAGGCGATGGCGGCGGCGAGTGTCGTCGACGCCTTTCATGCTGCGCTGGAACACGGCGAGACAGACACGGCACTGGCCCTCCTCGCCGACGACGTTCTGATTTTCGAGGGCGGCGGGGCCGAACGATCGAAAGCCGAATATGCGCAGCACCATCTGGCCGCCGACGCGGCATTCTCGGCCGCGGCGCCCAGCATCCAATCCCGCCGGCTAGCGCGAGCCGGCGCAAACAGCGCGTGGGTCGCGACCGAAAGCCGAACGACAGGCATGTTCAACGGGCGCCCGATCGACAGTCTCTCGGTCGAAACCATGGTCCTTCGTCGCGAGGCCGGTGGATGGCGGATTTCGCACATTCATTGGTCGTCGCACGCGGCGCGCTGATCCAGGTCAGCCAGTGGGGGCCGCACCTGCCCCCTTCTGCGCCAGCCAGGCGTCGATCAGTGTGATTTCCCGCTCCTGCGCCGCGATCACCTCCTGGGCCAGGCTTCTCGCCTGGGCGTCCTTGCCCTGCGCAAGTTCCACGCGAGCCATCGAGACCGCGGCGACATGGTGGCCGCGCATCTGCTTCATGAAGTCGATGTCCGCATCGCCGGTAAACGCGGGCATCTCCTCCATCATCGTGTTCATCGAGGATTTGTAGCCCTGGGTGGCGACGGAATCGCCGGGCGCGGCCGCAGACATGCCGGCGCCCATCTGTCCTTGCCCGCCTGCCATTGCGGCCGCCTCAGGCGACGCGGCAGCGGGCTCTTCGGGTTGTCGCGGGGAACAGGCCGCCGACAGGGCGCAGGCGGCGAGGACGAGACTGATGCGTTTCATGACGGGTTCCTTGATATCCCGACGTGAGCGACCAGCCAGGCTGGTTTGTTCCGTCGGTCCTACCGTCCGGCCCGCGCCAGAAGTTCGATCAGTTCGCCAGCCTTGGCCTTTCGATCCTCGGGATCGTCGCCGGTCATGGCGCCCATCACGCAGTGATCGAGGTGATCCCGCAGCACTTCGGTCTCCACGCGATGAAGCGCGGCCCGGACCGCCTGCAACTGGGTCAGCAGGTCCACGCAATATCGGTCGTCTTCGACCATGCGGGCGATTCCCCGCACCTGGCCTTCGATGCGGCTCAGCCGGTTGAGGACCTTGGGTTTCGTTTCAGTTTGCATGCGGCCTCGCCCCGTGAGCCTTCCATATACCCCATATGGGTATCTTGCGATATACCCCCCATGGGTATATGTGAGCACTTCGATCAGACGGAGAGAGCGATATGTCCACGCATCCCCACAGTCACACGGCAGCCCACACCTGCTGTGCGGCCAAGACCTCGGACGGCTCTGCCACGGTCAAGGATCCGGTCTGCGGCATGACGGTCGATCCCGCGACGACGGCTCATCGCGCCGACCATGACGGCAAGGACTATTTCTTCTGCTCGGCAGGGTGCCGGACCAGGTTCGTCGCCGACCCGGATCGCTACCTGACCCCCAGGGCAGAGGGCGGGCCCGTCGTTCCTGGCGTCATCTACACCTGCCCGATGCACCCGGAGATCCGGCAGGAAGGCCCAGGCTCCTGCCCGATCTGCGGCATGGCGCTCGAACCGGAAACGGTCACCGCTGAAACGCCGCCCAACCACGAACTGATCGACTTCACCCGCCGCTTCCAGGTTGGCCTGGTCCTGACCCTGCCGGTTTTCGTCCTGGAGATGGGCGGGCACCTGACCAACCTGCACATGCTGATCCCGGGCCAGATATCGAACTGGATCCAGTTCGCGCTGGCGACGCCCGTGGTCCTTTGGTGCGGCCTGCCCTTCTTCGAGCGCGGCTGGATATCGCTGCGCACCCGTAGGCTGAACATGTTCACCCTGATTTCCATGGGGGTGGGGGTCGCCTGGCTCTACAGCGTCGTGGCGGTCCTGGCTCCGACCCTGTTCCCGCCCGCCTTCCTCAAACCCGATGGAAGCGCGCCAGTGTATTTCGAGGCGGCGGCGGTCATCACGGTGCTGGTGCTGATCGGACAGATCCTGGAACTGCGGGCACGGGAGCAGACCTCCGGCGCCATCCGCGCCCTGCTGGACCTCGCGCCCAAGACCGCGCGACGGGTTCGGGCCGACGGCGTCGATGAAGACGTTTCGCTGGATCAGGTCGTGGTCGGGGATTCCCTCAGGGTCCGTCCCGGAGAGAAGATCCCCGTCGACGGCCAGCTGCTGGAGGGCCGCGTCGCCGTCGATGAATCGATGGTGACCGGCGAGTCCATGCCGGTGACCAAGGAAGCCGGCGACCGCGTCGTCGCCGGTTCCCTGAACACGACCGGCTCCTTCATCATGCGCGCCGACAAGGTCGGGGCCGACACCCTGCTTTCGCAGATCGTCCAGATGGTGGCCCAGGCTCAGCGCAGCCGCGCGCCGATCCAGCGGCTGGCCGACACGGTCTCCGGCTGGTTCGTCCCGACGGTGATCGCGATCGCCATACTGGCTGCCGTCGTCTGGGGCCTGGTCGGTCCGGAGCCTCAACTGTCCTACGCCCTGATCGCGGCGGTTTCGGTCCTCATCATCGCCTGTCCCTGTGCGCTCGGCCTGGCGACCCCGATCTCGATCATGGTGGGAGTGGGCCGAGGGGCGCACGCCGGCGTACTGATCAAGAACGCCGAAGCGCTCGAACGCTTCGAGAAGGTCGACACCCTGGTTCTGGACAAGACCGGCACCCTGACTGAAGGCCGCCCGTCCGTGACGGCGATCCTGCCCGCCGAGGGCTTTGCCGAAGCGGACATCCTGCGTCTGTCAGCCAGCCTCGAGCGCGGCAGCGAGCATCCCCTGGCCGACGCGATCGTCCGGGCCGCCAGGGACCGGGATATCTCCCTTTCCGAGGCAGCGGACTTCGACAGCCCGGTCGGCCGCGGCGTGCGCGGGACGATCGAGGGTCGCCAGGTGGCCCTGGGCAACACCCGCTATCTCGGCGAACTCTCGATCGACGTCTCCGCCCTGGAGCCGCAGGCCGAGGCGCTCCGCCACGACGGCGCCACCGCCATCTTCGTGGCGGTCGATGGGAAGGCCGCTGGAGTCATCGGCATCGCCGACCCGATCAAGGCCACCACGCCGGATGCGATCCTCGCGCTGAAGGCAGCCGGCCTGCGGCTGGTCATGATGACAGGGGACAACCGGACGACGGCTGAAGCCGTGGCGCGACGCCTCGGCATCGACGAGGTCCAGGCCGAGGTCCTGCCGCAGGACAAGGCGTCCGTGGTTCAGCAGCTTCGCGCGGAAGGCCGGATCGTCGCCATGGCGGGGGATGGCGTCAACGACGCCCCGGCCCTCGCCGCCGCCGATGTGGGCGTCGCCATGGGGGCGGGCTCGGACGTCGCGATCGAGAGCGCCGGCGTGACCCTGCTGGGCGGCGACCTGCAAGGCATCGTCCGGGCCAGGCATCTGTCGAAGGCGGTGATGGGCAATATCCGCCAGAACCTCGTCTTCGCCTTCGGCTATAATGCGCTCGGCATCCCGGTGGCGGCCGGCCTGCTCTACCCTGTGTTCGGCTGGCTGCTCTCGCCCGCCCTGGCGGCGCTGGCCATGGCGCTCTCCTCGGTCAGCGTCATCGGCAATGCGCTGAGGTTGCGCGCGGTGAAACTCTAGGCGCGGCTTCAACTCCTGCAGCGCCGGGGAACTGGCGGCGTAGGGCCGGATTGAACCGCAGCGACCGCCGACGCCTTCGTGCGTTTCAAGGCCAACGGGCGGTGTTGGCTGACATTTCTGCAGAAGGACACGGACGATGTCGCATCAACATTCGAGCCACGACGAGCACGGCCGCGCGGGCGGTATGGGCCCCTACCGAAGCCTTTACCTCGAGTTGGCGATAGATTTCGTCATCATGTACCTGGTCATGTTCACGATGATCGCCACGCTCGGTCACTTCTACCTCAACCTGAACAACGTCTACATGACCTTGATGATGGTCGCGCCGATGGCAGTCCTGATGCTTGTCTTCATGCGGTCCATGTATCCGTCCTGGAAGACGAACCTGATCATCGGAGCGGTCGCGTCCGTGATCTTCGTCGGCAGCTTCATCGGCATGCGAACCCAGGCGTTCGTAGGCGACGACGAGTTCCTGCGGTCGATGATCCCGCATCATTCCGGAGCCGTGCTGATGTGCGAACAGGCGTCGCTCACCGATCCGGAGATCATCGCCCTGTGCGACGGCATCGTGCGGGGCCAGCAGGAGGAGATCGCCCAGATGCAGGCGCTGCTCGAAAAGCGCCGCGACTGAACGGAAGAGGCTGCGGCGAGGGAAAGCGGCGTCCGCCGCGTATTTCTGAGACATCATCTGGATGTCATTGGAGTCACGACATGCGTTTCAATCGTTTCGTTCCCGCCTTTGCCGTCGCCGCGGCCGTGGTCATGGCCGCCGGTGCGGTCAGCGCTCATGCACGCCTGGTCAGTTCGACGCCCGCGGCCAACACGACCGTGGCCGCGCCCCGCTCCATCGCCCTCACCTTCAGCGAGCGGATGGTCCCGGCCTTCTCGACGTTCGAAGTCGTGACGACCGCCGGCGCCAAGGCCGCCGTCAGCACGGCCGTGAGCGAAGACGGCCGATCGATCACGGGCACACTCGCCCGACCGCTCGCCGCCGGAGGCTATACGGTCAACTGGACCATCGCCTCGAACGACGGCCACCGCATGACCGGTTCCTACGCCTTCACCGTTCGCTGACGTGATCGAGGCCGCGGTCATTGGCCTGCGAGCGGTCCAGTACGCCGCATCCGCCCTGCTGTTCGGTCTGCCCGCCTTCCTGATCTACAGCGCGGCGGCGACGACGCCCCTCGCCCTGACCTGGCCGCGGCCCGCCCTGTTCTGGGCGGCCGTGGCCCTCGCCCTGGCAACTCCGGCCGCCCTCGTCGCCCAAACCGCGATGATGGCGGGATCCTTGAGCGAAGCGATCAAGCCTGGTTCGCTGGTCATGATGGTCACCGGAATGGGTCTCGGCATGGCGCTGGCCGTCCGATCCGCCCTTGCGCTTCTGGCCTTGGCGGCGATCGCGATGATCAGACCCGGGCCCCGGCTATGGTGGATTTGCGCCTCGTTTGGCCTTGTCATCTCGGCGAGCTTCGCCTGGACCGGTCACGGCGCGGCCACGGAGGGTTCCGGACACGCGCTTCATCTGGCGTCGGACATTCTGCACGCCGTTGCGGCGTCGGTTTGGGTGGGGGCTCTGGCCGCCTTTGCCGCCCTGGTGATGTGGCGCCCAAGGGAGCCGTCGGTTCAGAATCGCGCTCTGGCGCGTGCATTGATTGGCTTCGCGGGTGTCGGCGCCTTCGCCGTGGCGATTCTCGTGCTGACAGGGCTCGTCAATAGCGCCTTCCTGGTGGGGTGGAGCGGGATCTGGACGCTGATCGATACCGCCTACGGGCGCTGGTTCATTCTCAAGATCGTCCTGTTCGGCCTCATGCTGAGCCTGGCGGCCGCCAATCGCTTTCGGCTGACGCCCGCCTTCGAGGCTGCCAGCGCGGACCCGGCTGCCGTGTTCGGCCATCTCAGGCGAAGCCTTGTCGCGGAATTCGCGCTCTCTCTGGCTGTTCTGATGGTCGTCGCCGTGATGGGCACGCTCGCCCCCCCGGCCTCATTGCCTTGACGGCGCGAGACCTCAACCGAGGGATTTGGCTGTACGAAGCGTATGGGTTACGGGGGCCGACAGAGGTGGAACATGACTGAGGACATCGATCGCCTGATTGCAAACGCCCGACCGGCGAGCCCGGCCACGCTTTCCGGTCTGGAATCCGATGTGTGGCGCCGCATCGAGACCCGGGTCGGCGAGCGGCGGATGGGCCACGTCCGCCTCGCCGCCATGGGCATGGCGCTCGTCGTGGGCCTCGCCAACGGGGGCCTGTTCGCCCTGTCCGCACAGGCCAAGCCCCCGGAGATGCAGGTGTTCAGCGTGTCGGGGGGCCTGTCCCCGATCGCAATCCTCGGAGCCGCCGAATGAAGGCGAGCTGGCGATCCATCGTCATCACGGCGGCGCTCGCCGCCCTCGCCAGCGGCGCCGGGACCTGGGCCAGCACGGCATGGCTGATGAAGCGGCACGACGCGCCCAATCTGCACAGCATCGTCCATCATCAGCTGGATCTGACGGCGGAACAGGAAGCCCGTCTGGAGACGATCGAGGCCCGTTTCGCCTCGCGCCGGGGCGCGCTTGAAGGGGAAGTCCGGACGGCCAATCGCGAGTTGGCGGACGCGATCGCGGCCAGCGAGGGCGACAGTCCGCAGGTCCAGGCCGCGGTTGATCATTTCCATGCCGCCATGGGCGATCTCCAGAAGGCCACCATCGCCCATGTGTTCGAGATGCGGTCGGTCCTGACGCCCCAGCAGGCCCAGGCGTTCGACCGCCAGGTCGTCGGAGCCCTCCTGCAAGACGCAGGGTAAGAGCCGGGTGGGTTCGGGGGCTCCACTCGAAGCACGGGCGGTGACCGGCGACCGGGCCGCCTTCAGCGCGCTGATGACCGCGACCAAGGGCGACCTGCATCGCTTCGTGCGCCGGTATGTCGGCGACGACGACGAGGCCTACGACCTCGTACAGGAAACCTACACCTCCGCCTGGCTCGCCATTCGCCGGTATGACCCCAGCCGCAGCTTCCCCACCTGGCTCCGCTCGATCGCCGTCAACAAATGCCGCGACTGGGGCCGCAAGCGGACGGTGCGCCGGGTAGTCCGCGGTGTCATGGGGCTGGACGCGCCGGAGGCCCTCGCCGTCGGGGACGGGACCGCGTCCCCCGAAGAGCGTCTGGACCAGGGACAGCGCCGGGCGGCCCTGGACCGGGCCATAACCGCCCTGCCGGACGCCCTGAAGGCGCCGCTCCTTCTGACCGCCCTCGAAGGCCGCTCTCACGCCGAGGTCGCGCGCATCGTCGGGGCCACGCCCAAGGCGGTTGAGACCCGCGTCGCCAGGGCCCGGGCCCGGCTGGCCGAGGCGCTTCGGGGACTCTGATCGTCACCACCGTCTGAGACGGTTCGCCGCAAGGGGCCGGGCGTGTTCACGCGTATTGACAAGTAGGACGTCCAGTCTCCCGCGCCCTGGAAGACGACGTCGACATAGTCTGAGCGAGGACCGAACTGTCATGTCGAGTATGCGACTGGATCGCCGCAGCCTTCTCCGCAGCGCTGCGGCCGGAGGCGGCTTGCTGGGTCTGCAAGGCCTGATGCCGGCCTGGGCCCAGACGGGGTCCGCGGGCCTGCGGTCCGATCTGCCCTCGCTCGTCGGGCCCAATATCGACCTCACGGTTGGACATTCGCCCTTCTCGGTCGGCGGCCGAACCGGGCACGCCGTGACGGTCAACGGCCTGCTGCCGGCGCCGTTGCTGCGCCTCCGCGAGGGTCAGAACGCCCGTCTCTCGGTGACCAACACCCTGGACGAGGACACTTCGATCCACTGGCACGGCGTGCTGCTGCCCTTCCAGATGGATGGCGTGCCGGGCATCAGCTTCCCGGGCATCGGGCCGCGCGAGACCTTCATCTACGAGTTCCCGGTCCGTCAGCACGGCACCTACTGGTACCACAGCCACTCCGGGCTTCAGGAGGCGATGGGGCACTATGGGCCGATCGTCATCGACCCGGCCGGCTCCGATCCGGTCGCCTACGACCGCGAGCATGTCCTCGTCCTGTCGGACTGGAGCTTCATGCATCCCCACGAGATCCTGGCGAAGCTGAAGAAGAGCCCCGGCTATTTCAATCGCCAGCGCACGACCCTGTCCGGCCTGCTGTCAGGCGAGGACGGCATGAGCCTCGAAGAGCGGCGCATGTGGGGCCAGATGCGGATGGACCCGCGCGACATCTCGGACGTGAACGGCACGACCTACACCTTCCTGGTCAATGGTCATGGCCCGGACGAAAACTGGACCGGCCTGTTCCGTCCGGGCGAGCGCGTCCGCCTGCGCATTATCAACGCCTCGGCGATGTCGATCTTCAATGTGCGGATCCCCGGCCTGCCCATGACCATCGTCCAGGCGGACGGGGTGGACGTGCGGCCTGTCGAGGTCGACGAGTTCCAGATCTCCGTGGCCGAAACCTATGACGTCATCGTCCGGCCGACCGAGGACCGCGCCTACACCATCGTGTCCGAGGCCATCGATCGTTCGGGCATGGGCCGCGCAACCCTCGCGCCCCGCCTCGGCATGACAGCCGAGGTTCCGCCCCTCCGTGAGGTTCCGACCCTGACCATGCGCGACATGGGGATGGGCAGTATGGACCACGGCGGCATGGCCGGGATGGATCATGGAGCCATGGCCGGGATGGACCACGGGGCTATGGCCGGGATGGACCACGGGGCCATGTCCGGGATGGACCACGCCGCCATGGCCCAGGCGCCGGCCGCCGCCCCGCCCTCTGACATGGCGGACATGGGCGCGATGAACATGCGCGATCCCGACAACGCGCCACCCGACATGGCGGTGGGCGTCGGCGTCGACATGATCGCCATGGCCCCCGCCAACCGGCTCGGCGACCGACCGCTGGGACTGGAGACCGTCGATCACCGGGTGCTGGTCTACACCGATCTGGTTTCGCTCCAGCCCAACAGCGATCGCCGGCCGCCCTCCCGAACCATGGAAATCCATCTGACGGGCAATATGGAACGGTTCATGTGGGGCCTGGACGGCCGCAAGTTCAGCGAACTGGTCGAGCCGATCCGGTTCGAACGGAATGAACGGGTTCGCGTCACCCTGGTGAACGACACCATGATGGGTCACCCTATCCACCTGCACGGCCACTTCTTCGAACTCGTGACGGGCGGGCCGGCGGGACACCAGCCCCTCAAGCACACGGTGAACGTCGCTCCGGGATCGAAGGTCACCTTCGACCTGACCGCTGACGCGCCCGGCGATTGGGCCTTCCACTGCCACATGCTGATGCACATGCATGCCGGCATGTTCAACGTCGTGACAGTGCGACCCATGGACGGAGCGGCGTCATGAAGCGTCTCGCTCTCGCTCTTGCGCCGCTGATCCTCGCCGTCAGCGCCTTCAACGCCCAGGCCCAGGACCCGCACGCGGGCCACGCCATGCCTGCCCCCGCACGACCCGCGCCCGTTCCGGCCCCCAGTCCCCCGACGCCCGCTCGCCCTGTGGCTCAGGATCCTCACGCGGGTCATGTCATATCCCCCGCGCCGACGCCGCCCGCAGCCGATCCGCATGCGGGCCACGACATGTCCACCATGCAACCCGCCCCGGCGGATCCTCATGCCGGACACGACATGTCGACGATGAGCATGGGACCGCCGGATGTCCCGACCAGCGCGAACGATTCCGGCCGACCTCCAGAGACGCCGATCCCGGCCGCCGCCCTGAGCGGCCCGACGCACGCCGCCGATCTGGTCTTCGGCGCGGAGGCGATGGCCCCATCACGCCAGACCTTGATTGCCGAGAACGGCGACGTCCGCACCACGGCCGTCATCATCGATCGCCTCGAAGCGGGCTTTGGCGATGGCGGTGACACCTACCTTTGGGATGTCCAGGGATGGAGTGGCGGGGACATTAATCGCTTCTGGTGGAAGTCAGAGGGCGAAGGCGACTTCGGCGGCAATCTTGAGAAAGCCGAACTCCAGGCCCTCTACAGCCGGGCCATCACGCCCTTCTGGGATGTGCAGGCCGGCGTGCGCCAGGACTTCCGCCCCGACGGGGAGGACACCACCCATCTGGTTCTGGGTCTACAGGGGCTGGCGCCCCATTGGTTCGAGGTCGACGCGGCCGCTTTCCTGTCCACGGAGGGTGACCTGACCGCCCGTGTCGAAGCCGAATATGATCAGCGGATCACCCAACGCCTGATCCTTCAGCCACGCTTCGAAATCGACGCCTCGGCCAGCGATATTCCGGGGCTGGAGATCGGCTCTGGCCTGTCCTCGGTCGAGGCCGGCCTGAGACTGCGCTACGAATTCCGCAAGGAGTTCGCCCCCTACATCGGCGTCGAGTGGAGCCGCGCGCTCGGAAACACCGCCGACTACATCGAAGCCCGCGGCGCCGAAGCTGAACACACCCGTTTCGTCGTGGGCCTCAAGGCCTGGTTCTAGTCAAAGGAGACCACCCCATGATCCGCACTCTCGTTCTCACCGCCGCCCTGGCGTTCGCCGGCGCGGCTGCCGCCCAGGACCCGCACGCCGGACACCACCCGGCACCGCAGGCCCAGGCTCCCGCCGCCTCCGGGATCGTCACCACGCCCGCCGATGGCGCGATGATCTCACGCTCGCCCGAACGGTTCAGCGCGACCTTCCCGCACCCCATGATCCTGAAGACCGTGACCCTGACTGCCAATGGCCAGGAGCCGGTTGTCGTGACTGCGCCCGCCGCGCCGGCGGCCGCGACCGTAGGGGTGGCCTTGCCGCGTCTCGCCCCGGCAACCTATGTTGCTGCCTGGGCCGCCGAAGGTCCGGACGGCCACAAGATGTCCGGCGCTTCCAGCTTCATGGTTCACTAGGAGAACGACGATGAAAGTTTCCAACCTGTTGGCCGCCGCTGCCGCGATCCTGACGCTGAGCGCCGGTGCGGCCCTGGCCGCAGAAGCCCGCGACTGCTGCAAGGACATGGCCGCAGACGCTGCCATGCCCTGCTGCGACAAGATGAAGACCGAGCCCGCTCCGACCGAGCCGGCGCCGTCAGCCCCGGTTCCGTCGGACACGCCGGCGCCCCAGGGTCACGCTGACCACAACTGATCGAACCGATCGGGACCGCCTGGGCCGAAGGCGCGAACTGGCTGGATGTCAGCCTTGCGCCGACGGCCACGAAACGGCGTCTCCATCAATGGGCGACGGCTGCGACGAGCCCCTCGTTGCGTCGTCGCCCGATTCCCCCTAGTCGGCCAAGATCGGGGTCTTCTATTGCCGCAATCGTTCCGCCTCCTCTGCGTCTGCCTCGGCGTGGCCATCCTGGTCGCGCTGCAGGCGCATGGCGTGATCGACACCCGGCATCGCCTTGAACACGGCCTGCAGTTCCCGGGCGTATCCTATGCCGAGGCCGCCACGATCGGCCACGATCACGAGCATGATCAGACCGAGCCTGCGCCCACTGACGACGCCTCGGCGTTCGACGTCGCCGACAGGCCCGGCGGGGATAGTCCGATCAACCATCACCATCATGGTGGTGGTGATGTGCATGTCGCCCTGACGACCCCGGCCCACCAGACAGAGGCCGTAATCATGGCGTCCGCCCGTCTGGGTCCGGCGTCAGGCCTGAGGCCGCCCGGAATCCGTGGTGACGGTCCTTCTCACCCTCCAAAACAGCAGCGCCTGATCGCCTGATCCTGCGCGACCGCCCGGTCGCGCGCGTCCTGTTTTTGGAGACTACCCTTGAGACATCCCATGTCCGGCGCTGCCGGATCGTGGACGCGAGTGGCGGCCGTTTCGGCCCTCGTGCTCACCTTTGCGGCGGCCTTGCCGCCCATCGAGGCTTTCGCCCAAGCGACGCCCGACTCCCTTGCCGGTGCGTCTGTGCGGTCACTTCATCTTGAAGAGGCGCTCCGTCGCGCCGCTGCCGCCGATCCCGCAAGGGCCGGTCTTGAGGCCCGATCCCGCGCCGCGGAGGCCGGCGTCCGTCAGGCGGATGTTCGCCCCAACCCGACGCTCGGCCTGATGGTCGAGAACCTGCCGACCCTCGGCAGCGGCGACATCCTCGGCCGCACCGAGACGACGTTCAGCTACGAACAGCAGCTCGAGCGAGGCGGGGACCGACCGGCGCGGGTCGATCTGGCGCGGGGCGAAGGCGTGTTGGTCCTCGCCACTGCCCGTGTCCGTCAACTCGACCGGCTCGAAACCGTGCAACGCGCCTGGACCGAGGTGCTGACTTCCGAGGCACAGCTGGAAATCGCCCGCGAACGGCTGGTCCTCGCGGAACGGTTCCAGGGCGAGGTGCAGCGCCGGGTCGACGCCGCCCGTGATCCGCTGTTCGCGGGCGCGAGGGCGGAGGCCGAACTGGCGCAGGCGCAGATCGATTTCGACGAGGCCGAGATCTCGGTCCGGATCGCCAGGATCAGCCTGGCCAAATTCTGGGACGGCCCCGCCGACTTCGAGGTCGGTCCGGCCGCTTTCGAAGACACCCGTGCGTCGCGGGTAGCGGCCGGCGAGGCCGCCCAGGCCGACTTCGACGTCTTCCTGGCCCAGCGAGGGATCGCCGACGCCCGTGTGCGGGTCGAGGAAGCCCGGGCCATTCCGGATCCGACCGTGAGCTTGGGCGTGAGGCACATCTGGGACAATGATCTGTCCCTGGTGTTCGGCGGCTCCATTCCGCTGCAGCGCCATGACCGGAACCAGGGCGCCATCGACCGCGCCCGCGCCGAGGGCACGGCCTACCAGGCCGATCTCGAGGCCTTCCGGATCGACCGCGAACGCGAGATCGCCCGGCTGCAGGTGCAACTCCTGGCCCGGGCCAATGAGGCCCGCCGCATCGCCGAGGAAACCCTGCCGCAGGCCGAACGCGCGGTGTCGCTCGTCCAGGAAGGGTTCGCCCGTGGCGGCTTCACCTACAACGACGTCATGGCCGCACATGCGGCCCTGCTCGAAACCCGGGCGCGCCGAGTGGCTGTGCTCGAACAATTTCACGCCGACCGCGCCCGCCTTGACCGGCTGACAGGCGCGCACGCCGGCCTGCTCGGCCTGGAGATCCAGCCATGACCCCTCCCCTCGTTTCGCGGCGCCTGATCGCCGTGTCCCTGATGGTGCTCGCCGCCGGCGTCTCGGCCTGCGGCCAGGGTGCGCCCGCCGGGAAGGCCGAAGGCGAGACCGCTGCGGCGGACTATGAGCGCGGTCCTCACCGGGGCCGGATGCTGCGCGACGGTGACTTCGCCCTGGAGATCACCATCTTCGAGGAAGGCCCCGAGCCGCTGTTCCGGCTGTATCCCTACTTCAAGGACAGGCCGCTGGACCCGCGTCAGGTCCAGGCGACCATCGCCCTGACGCGGCTCGGGCCGAAGGTCGATCGATTCAACTTCATACCCACCGAGGACTATCTCGCCAGCCCCGGCGTGGTCTCCGAACCGCACTCCTTCGACGTGGCGGTCGCGGCGACGCAGAACGGCAAGCGATCGACCTGGACCTATCCGTCCTATGAGGGGCGCACAATCATCACCGCCGACGCGGCTCGCGCCGGGGGCGTCACGACACAGCGTGCCGGTTCGGCGGTCCTGGGCGAATCCCTGCCCCTCAGCGGTCGGGTGGAAATCACCCCCGAGGGTCAGAGCGATGTGTTCGCCCGTTATCCAGGCCGGGTGATGGCGATGAGCGTCGAACTGGGTCAGCGCGTCTCGCGTGGCCAGGTTCTGGCGCGCGTCGAGTCGAGCGAGAGCCTCCAGACCTATTCCGTTACCGCGCCCATCTCGGGCGTCATCATGGCCAAGAACGTCAACGCGGGGGCCATCACCGGCGCGGGCGGCGAGCCGATGCTGGTGATCGGCGATCCGTCGCGTCTACACGCCGAGTTTGCTCTCTATCCGCGCGACGCCGAGCGCGTGCGCATCGGCCAGCGCGTCGAGGTCACCAGCCTGGCGGGCGATCACCGCTTCAATGGCGTCATCGAAACCATCCTGCCCGGCTCTGATCCGATGAGCCAGACACTCATCGCCCATGTCGATCTGGCCTATCAGGGCGGTGTCTGGCGGCCCGGTCTGGGGGTGCAGGGGACGGTCCAGGTCGGCGAGGGCGCCGTGCCTCTGGCGGTCCAGACCAAGGCGCTGCAGCCCTTCCGCGACTTCACCGTCGTCTACGCCAAGGTCGGCAACACCTATGAGGTGCGGATGCTCGAACTGGGTCGAAGGACCGACGAGTGGACCGAGGTGCTGGGCGGGCTCGAACCCGGAACCGAATACGTCGTGGACGGCGCCTTCCTCATTCGCGCGGACATCGAGAAGTCCGGCGCGAGCCATGACCACTAGAGGGCGCCAGAACCATGCTTGAACGCATCATCGCCCTGTCGATCCGCTTTCGATGGGGGGTCATGGGGCTGGTCCTCGCGGCCTGCGCCGTCGGCGTCTGGAGTTTCCAGCGGCTGCCGATCGACGCCACCCCGGACATCACCAACGTCCAGATTCAGATCAACACCGAGGCCCCCGGCTATTCGCCGCTCGAGGCCGAACAGCGCATCACCTTCCCGGTCGAAACGGCCGTGGCGGGCGTGCCGGGCCTGCAATACACCCGCTCGGTCTCCCGCTACGGGCTGAGCCAGGTCACCGTCATCTTCGACGACGGCACCGACATCTATTTCGCTCGCCAGCTGGTGAACGAGCGCCTGCAAAGCGCGCTGGGCCAGCTTCCGCCGGGCGTCATCCCTGAACTCGGCCCCATCGCCACCGGCCTCGGGGAAATTTTCATGTATACGGTCGAGGCCGAACCGGGCGCGCGTCGTCCCGACGGCCAGCCCTGGACGTCCGAGGACCTGCGTACCCTCCAGGACTGGGTCATCCGGCCCCAGCTTCGCAACACGCGCGGCGTGACCGAAGTCAACACCGTCGGCGGCTACGAGCGCCAGTATCACGTCACGCCCGATCCCCAGCGGCTTGCGGCCTACGGCGTGACCATGGCCGAGGTGGTCGAGGCGCTGAACAACAACAACGCCAACGTCGGCGCTGGCTATGTCGAACGCTTCGGAGAACAGTATCTGATCCGCGTTCCTGGTCAGGCCTCGACGACCGAAGACCTGGGCAACATCGTGATCGCCACGCGCGGCGGGGTTCCGATCCGCGTTCTGGACGTCGCCGACATCGGCATGGGCCAGGAACTGCGCACGGGCGCCGCGACCGAGAACGGCAAGGAGACGGTGCTCGCCACCGTCCTGATGCTGGCCGGTGAGAACAGCCGCATCGTCGCCCAGGCCGCCGCCGCCAGCCTGGAGGAAGCATCCAAAGCCTTGCCGGCAGGGGTGGTCGCCACCCCTGTCTACGACCGCACCGAACTGGTCGAACGCGCGATTCACACCGTCGAGAAGAACCTTGTCGAGGGCGCCCTGCTGGTCATCGTCGTGCTGTTTCTGCTGCTCGGCAATATCCGTGCGGCCCTGATCACGGCTGCGGTCATTCCGATCACCATGCTGATGACCATCACCGGCATGGTTCGCACCGGGACGTCGGGCAATCTGATGAGCCTCGGCGCCCTCGACTTCGGCCTGATCGTCGATGGGGCCGTCATCATCGTCGAGAATTGCCTGCGCCGTTACGGCGAGGCCCAGCATCGCCTGGGTCGCATCCTGACCCGCGAGGAGCGGTTCGACCTCGCGGCGACCGCCTCCAGAGAGGTGATCCGACCGTCGCTGTTCGGGGTGATGATCATTACCCTGGTTTATGTGCCGATCTTTGCTTTGACCGGGGTGGAGGGAAAGACCTTCCATCCCATGGCCATCACCGTGGTCATCGCCCTGACGGCGGCGCTGCTTCTGTCCCTGACCTTCGTGCCGGCCGCCGTCGCCATGTTCGTCACCGGCAAGGTCGAGGAGAAGGACAGTTTCCTGATGCGCTGGGCACGGGTCGGCTATCAGCCGGCGCTCGACTTCGCGCTCAAGGCCCGCACTCTGATGATCGGCATCGCGGTCGTCCTCGTGCTGATCGCCGGGTTCGGGGCGTCGAGGATGGGCTCGGAGTTCGTGCCCAATCTGGACGAGGGCGACATCGCCATGCACGCCCTGCGCATCCCCGGCACCAGCCTGACGCAGGCCGTGCAGATGCAGACCGCTCTGGAGGCGCGCATCGCCCGCTTCCCCGAGGTCGAGCGGGTCGTGGCCAAGATCGGCACCGCCGAGGTCGCCACCGATCCCGTGCCGCCGTCAGTTGCCGACACATTCATCATGCTGAAGGACAGGAAGGACTGGCCAGACCCCAGGAAGGCTCGCGGCGATCTCGTCGCCGAGATGGAAGCGGCCGTAAACGAGATCCCCGGCAGCAAGTATGAGTTCACACAGCCGATCCAGATGCGGTTCAACGAACTGCTGAGCGGTGTGCGGGCCGATGTCGCCATCAAGGTCTATGGCGACGACCTGGACGAACTCCTGCGGCTAGGGGGCGAGATCGAGACCATCGTGGCCTCGGTCGCCGGGGCCGCCGATCCTCAGACCGAACAGATCACCGGCCTGCCGGTGCTTCAGATCACGCCCAACCGGCCCGCCATGGCGCGTCTGGGACTGAGCATCAACGACGTCCAGTCGGTGATCTCGACCTCGATGGGCGGCACCACCGCCGGACAGATCTTCGAGGGCGACCGCCGCTTCGACGTCGTCGTCCGTCTGCCCGAACGTCTGCGCGCCGACACCGACGCCATCGGTCGTCTCCAGATCCCGCTCCCGGCGGGCGAGGGACAGCCGCGGCAGTTCGTGCCCCTGAATGAGGTCGCGACCATCGAACTGACCTCGGGACCGAACCAGATCAGTCGCGAAAACGGCAAACGCCGCATCGTAACCACGGCAAACGTCCGCGACCGCGATCTGGGCTCGTTCGTCGGGGAGGTCCAGGATCGGGTCGAGGCCGAGGTCACGCTCCCCTCCGGCTATTGGGTCACCTATGGCGGCACATTCGAGCAGCTGATCTCGGCGGCCAAGCGACTCCAGCTGGTCGTGCCTGCGGTGCTGCTGCTGATCTTCGGCCTGCTGTTCGCCCTGTTCCGGTCGGTGAAGGACTCGGCCATCGTCTTCTCCGGCGTTCCTCTGGCGCTGACCGGGGGCGTGGCGGCCCTGATGATGCGCGGCCTGCCGCTGTCGATTTCGGCGGGCGTCGGCTTCATCGCCCTGTCCGGGGTCGCGGTTCTCAACGGCGTCGTGATGGTCACCTTCATCCGCAGCCTGATCGCCGAGGGCAAGCCGCTCGACGAGGCCATCCGGGAGGGGGCGTTGACCCGTCTTCGCCCGGTGTTGATGACTGCCCTAGTCGCCAGTCTCGGCTTCGTCCCCATGGCCCTGAACGTCGGGGCCGGCGCCGAGGTCCAGCGCCCTCTGGCCACGGTCGTTATCGGCGGGATCCTCTCCTCGACGATCCTCACCCTGCTGGTTCTTCCGGCCCTCTACAGCCTCGTCCACGGCCGCCCGCCTCGTCCAGAGGGCACGCCGCGCCGCGGGTTTCCCCGCCTTCCCTTCAATCGGAGGAGCCAATGACCGCCGCGAGCCCTCGCTGGACGGCCTGGCTGAGGCAATGGACCCAAGACCGCCCGGCAGACCGACAGGCGGGTTCGCTACCCCTCGAAACGTACCGAGAGACGGAGAACATATTTATGTTTTAGGTCAGTAATTTAGAGGGAAAATCGGAAGTGGCGCCGAAAGGCTCCGGAAGCCCTGAATCATTCCCACTCGATCGTGCCGGGGGGCTTGGAGGTCACGTCGTAGACGACGCGGTTCACACCCCGCACTTCGTTGACGATCCGCGTCGCGCACTTGCCCAGGACGTCCCAGGGGAATTCGAAGAAGTCGGCGGTCATGCCGTCGGTGGACGAGACCGCGCGCAGGGCCAGGACTTTTTCGTAGGTGCGGGCGTCGCCCATGACGCCGACGGTCTTGACCGGCAGCAGGACAGCGAAGGCCTGCCAGATCTTGTCGTAGAGGCCGGCCTTGCGGATCTCGTCCAGATAGATGGCGTCGGCCTGTTGCAGGGTCGCGACGGCCTCGGGCGTGATCTCGCCGGGAATGCGGATGGCCAGACCCGGTCCCGGGAAAGGGTGTCGGCCGACGAAGGCGTCGGTCAGGCCCAGTTCGCGGCCCAGGGCGCGGACCTCATCCTTGAACAGTTCGCGCAAGGGCTCGACCAGCTTCAGCTTCATGAAGTCGGGCAGGCCGCCGACATTGTGGTGGCTCTTGATCACGTGGGCCTTGCCACTGGACGACGAGACGCTCTCGATCACATCCGGATAGAGGGTGCCCTGGGCGAGGAATTCGGCGCCCTCGATCTTGCCGGCCTCGCGGTCAAAGATCTCGATGAAGACCCGGCCGATGATTTTGCGCTTGGTCTCGGGGTCCGAGACGCCGGCCAGCTCGCCGAGGAATTCCTTCGACGCATCAACGTGGATCAGGGGAATGTTGTAATGCTCCCTGAACAGAGCCGTGACCTGGGTGGCCTCGTCCTTGCGCAACAGGCCGGTGTCGACGAAGACGCAGGTCAGCTGGTCGCCGATGGCCTCGTGGATCAGGACGGCTGCGACGGAGCTATCGACCCCGCCCGACAGGCCGCAGACGACCTTGGCCGAGCCGACCTGTTTGCGGATCTGGGCGATCTTCTCATCGCGATAGGCGGCCATGGTCCAGTCGCCCTTCAGCCCGGCGATGCCATGGGTGAAGTTCTTCAGCATGGTCGCGCCGCGCGGCGTGTGCATGACCTCGGGGTGGAACTGGACGCCGTAGAAGCGGCGGGTCTCATCGGCGATCACGGCGTAGGGGCTTCCGGCCGAGGTCGCGACGACGTCGAAGCCCTGGGGAATGGCGACGATCTTGTCGCCGTGGCTCATCCAGACCGTCTCGTCCTCGCCGACCGGGGCGAGACCGGCCAGCAGAGGCGAGGATTTGGAAACGGTGATCCCGGCGCGGCCGAACTCGCGGTGATGGCCGCCCTCGACCTTGCCGCCCAGCTGCTCGCACATGGTCATCTCGCCGTAGCAGATGCCCAGCACGGGCACGCCGGCCTCAAACACGGCCTGGGGCGCGCGCGGGCTGCCCTCCTCGTGGACGCTCTCGGGACCACCGGACAGGATGATGGCCGCCGGGCTCATGGCGGCCAGGGCGGCCTCCGCCTTGGCGTAGGGATGAATCTCGCAATAGACGCGGGCCTCGCGCAGGCGGCGCGCGATTAGCTGCGTCACCTGGCTGCCGAAATCGACGATCAGGACTTTCTGGTGATCGGCGGCGGCAGTCATGGCGTCTCCTCGGGAAGGGGGGCGGTCAGGCGTTCGAATTCGGCTTTCAGCAGGTCCAGCGCCTCGGCCAGCCCTTCGTCGATCACCGACAGGGTATCGGTCCAGTCGGACAGGCCGGTCAGGTCGGCCTTGCCGTCCGAAATGCCGCGCAGGCCCATGACCGGCACGTCGAACTTCGCAGCGGCGCGGACGACGGCATAGGTCTCCATATCGACCATGTCGGCATCAATGTCGTCATAGGCCTCGCCGGTGACGACGCTGCCGCCGGTCGCGAGGCGGGCATAGGGCTGACCCGCCGGTCCGCTGGCCAGGGTCAGGACGGCGGGTTCGTCGAGGAAGGGGGTGACGCCCCTGGGGAAGCCGATCGCCGAGGCGTCCATGTCGCGATAGGCGACCTCGTCCACCCAGTAGACACGGCCGTGTTGCAGCGTCTGTGACCCCGCCGAACCGAGGGAGAGGATGAGGTCAGGCAACCGCCCTTCCCGCTCCAGCATCGCCAGGGCGATCGTGGTCTCGACCGCCGCCTCGACCGGTCCGACGCCGGTGATCAGGGGCCTAATCCGCGCCTTCAACGCCGGGCCGTACTCGGCCCGGGCCGCCATGACGCACAGGGCTGTCAGCGGGCCGAAAGCCGTCAGATCCCAGGGCGTGGTCTTCTCAGCGCTCAACCAGCGACCCTCGCCTCGAGCCACAGGGTGCGTTCAACGGTCTTGCGCAGGACGCACTGGGCCATGTTCACGCGGGCGATCGAACCCTGGCCCGCTTCGGCGGCGCAGTCGCTGTCGCGCGTGGACAGCCAGGCCCGCTGCGAGCGGCGGAAGCCGGCGGCGGCCGAGGCGTTCGATTGCGCCATCAGCGTCCGGTAGACGCGGTTCAGATCGGCGTCGCGACCGACCAGTTCGTCCGTGTTGCACTTGACCATCTCGACCGTGGTCTCGGCGACGTTCAGGCAGCGGTCGTAGCGGGCCGACAGCCGGGCATCGATCTCGTCATCGCTCTGGGCGAAGGCGGGCGCGGCGCACAGGCCAACGACGGCGAGACCGAGCAGCAAAGGCGATTTCAGCATCAAGCGGTCCGTTCGTAGATCGCGGCGAAGAAGCCATCGGTGTCAGCCGTGGCCGGGGAAAGGCGCAGACGATGTCCGCCGCCGGCCAATTCGGCCAGTTTGTTGCGGCCCGCGTCGGTGAAGGATGACGACGCCAGGCCTTCGGTGATCGCGATCGGGGCGAACGACGGATGATCCTCTTCGAAGTGGTCCAGCGTGGCCTCGTTCTCGACCCGCAGCATGGAGCAGGTCACATAGACCAGACGCCCGCCTGGCTTCACCAGCTTGGCCGCGCGGGCCAGGATGGCCATCTGCAGCGAGTGCATCCGGTCGACCTCTTCGGGCTTCAGACGCCAGGCGTCCTCGGGCCGACGACGCCACGTGCCGGAGCCGGTGCAGGGCGCGTCGACGAAGACGACATCGGCGATGCCGACGATGTCCTCGACGCCGCCGCCGTTGGGACCAAGATGGATCAGCTCCGCCTCGACGCCAGCGCGCGCCAGGCGGGGCCGGATGTTGTCGAGCCGCTTCTGCACCACGTCGCAAGCGATCAGCCGGCCATCGGCCCTGGCGATCGTCGCAGGTTTGGGCTTCGCTTTGGGCGCATCGACCCAGCCGGTCGGAGTCCAGATGCGTTCGGGCTCGGGCGGCGCGGCCTCGACGCGTGAGGCGCCGACGGCCAGCCCCTGCATCGCCAGACCCAGGGTCTTGCCCCCGCCCCCGGCGCAATAGTCGACGACGGTCATGCCGGGTTCGACGCCGGCCAGCCAGCAGGTGATCTGGCTGCCCTCGTCCTGGATCTCGATCCGCCCGGCCTTAAAGGCTTCCAGCGCCTGGACGTTGGGCGGCGGCTCGGCCGAGAGGCGCAGGCCCCAGGCCGACCAGGGCGTGCGTTCCGGCGCCAGGCCCGCCTCGCGCAGTTCGGCGATGACCTCGTCGACCGTGGCCTTGGCGGCGTTGACGCGCAGGTCGATCGGGGCGCGTGGCACCATCAGCCCGGCGGCCTCCTCGGCCCAGCGGTCGCCGAAGGTGTTCTTGAAGTCCTCGACCACGAACTCGGGCAGGCCGGCGAGCGCCCAGGCGGGCGCCCCGTCGTCGGTCAGGCTGATGCGGCTGCGTTCCTGTTTCGACAGGGGCTTGGGCCCGTAGCCGTCGCCGGAGTGCAGGGCCTCGATCTCCTCGACCGACAGACCGTCGATCAGGCTCAGCGCGCCGATGACCAGGGCGCGCCCGTCCTCGCGCCCGCCCATGGCCCAGACCAGGCGACCCCGCGCGCGCGTGACCTTGTAGACCTGGTCGGCGATGGCCCGGCGGTCCTTGGACCCGGCATAGCGGTTCTCGGTCCCCCAGGTCTTCAGGACGGCCTCGGCCGGGGCCTTGCCCGCGCTGATGCGGTCGATGATGGCGGCGGCGGCGGCGAGGCGAGCGGCTGGGGTCACTTAAACTTTCAGATGAACAGGGCAGCGACGATCATCAGGAGACCGGCGAGCGATGCGAGGAAGGCGAGGCTGCGAACGCCCGTCACGCCGAAGGCGTACAACGGGACATAGACGACGCGGGCCCAGAAATAGAGGGTAGCGCCCCAGTACGTCAGAAATCCGTCCTCGCCCGCGATATGGGCGATCAGGACGGCGCCGAGGAACAGCGGCAGGGTTTCGTACAGATTGGCCTGCGCCCGCTCCAGCCGGCCGGTGATGACGTTGGACGGTGGAACGTCCGCGTCGCGCGGCCCGGCGTTCCACTTGGGCCCGTGCTGCAGCGTCCGGCCCGTGGCGGGCAGAAAGATCTGCACCACCGCCAGCAGGATGATCAGGGCCGCATAGGTCAGTTCGGGCGTCATGTTGAACATCTGCTACCCCTGTCGATAGTTCGGCGCCTCACGCGTGATCATCACGTCGTGGACATGGCTTTCGCGCAGGCCCGCGCCGGTGATGCGCACGAACCGCGCCTTCTCCTGGAAGTCCGCGATGGTGGCGGCGCCCACATAGCCCATGGCGGCGCGCAGTCCCCCGACCATCTGGTGCAGAACCGGCGCGATCGGACCCTTGTAGGGAGTCTGGCCCTCGATGCCCTCGGGCACCAGCTTCTGGGTGTCCTCGACTTCCTTCTGGAAGTAGCGGTCGGCCGAGCCGGCCCCCATGGCCCCCACCGAGCCCATGCCGCGGTACGACTTGTAGCTGCGGCCCTGGTACAGGAAGACCTCGCCCGGGCTCTCGTCGGTGCCCGCGAACATCGAGCCCATCATGGCGACAGAGGCGCCGGCCGCGATGGCCTTGGCCAGGTCGCCCGAGTATTTGATCCCGCCGTCGGCGATGACAGGTGCGCCGGAGTCCTTCGCCGCCCGGACCGCGTCGATGATGGCCGTCAGCTGAGGCACGCCGACACCGGCGACGATGCGGGTGGTGCAGATGCTGCCCGGACCGATGCCGACCTTGACCGCATCGGCGCCCGCGTCGATCAACGCGCGCGCCGCATCGTAGGTGGCGATGTTGCCGGCGATGATCTGCAGCCGGTTGTTCTCGCGCTTGATGCGTTCAACAACCCGCGCCACCTGGGCCGAGTGTCCGTGGGCGGTGTCGATGACCACCACGTCGCAACCCGCATCGGCCAGGGCCATGGCCCGTTCATAGCCTGCGTCCCCGACGGTCGAGGCCGCGCCGACCAGCAGGCGGCCCTGTTCGTCCTTGGCGGCGTGCGGGTGGGCCTGGGCCTTCTCGATGTCCTTCATCGTGATCAGGCCAGTGGCCCGATAGTCCTCGTCCACGACGATGACCCGCTCGATCTTGCGGTCTCGCAGCAGTTGCCGCGCCTCGTCGCGCCCGGCGCCTTCGCGCACGGTGACCAGATCGCCCGTGGTCATGAGCTGGGCGGCGGTACGGGTCGGATCGGTGTCGAACCGCATGTCGCGATTGGTCAGGATTCCGACCAGCTTGCCGGTCGCATCCACGACCGGGAAGCCACTGATCTTGCGGGCCGCCACAATCTGGCGAACCTCGCCCAAGGTCGTCTCGGGGCGGATCGTCACCGGGTTGATGACCATGCCGCTCTCGAACCGCTTCACCTCGCGGACCTGATCGGCCTGTTGCTGCACGGTCATGTTGCGGTGGAGGATGCCCAGACCGCCGGCCTGGGCCATGGCGATGGCCAGCCGGCTTTCGGTGACCGTGTCCATGGCGGACGAGGTCAGCGGGATGTTCAGCCTGATGTCGCGGGTGAGCCGGGTCGAGACGTCCGCGTCGGCGGGCATGATCTCTGACGGACCGGGTTCAAGCAAAACATCGTCGAAGGTGAGCCCTTCGCGAATCTCCATGGGAGTCTCCGTTTTGCGGGCCGCCTATCCTCTCTCGCGGGTGCGAAGTCAACCATGACGACCTGCATCCGGCCATTCGTCACATTCGTAACTTTTTTCAGCCGAGCTTGAAACTTTCAGCCAGAGCTAACATTTAGGGACCTGATGGTCGTCAATCTCGCCAGATCCGTCCGGAGCCTCGCGCTCAAGATCGCCTCCTATGGCGTGATGCACCTCGTCGTCGCCATGCTGGTGGCCTTCGCCATCACCCGAGACTGGCGCTTGGCCCTGGCCATCGGCGTGGTCGAACCCTTCTTCCAGACCATCGCCTATTCCTTCCACGATCGGGTCTGGCACCGGATCGAGCGCCGTCGCATGGGCAGCAATATCGAAGAGACGGCCGAGGCCTTCACTGCCCGCCTCGACGTCATGAACGCCGAGGAACAGTCCCGCACCCACGGCCATCACGGCCACAGCCACGCCCTGCCCTCGTTCAGGAAGATCGCGGTCAAGACCGTAACCTATGGCGTGATGCATTTCGTGGTCGCGGTGACGGTGGCCTTCGCCATTACGCAGAACTGGCGCATCGCCCTGACGGTCGGGGTTATCGAGCCCCTGGTCCAGATGGTCTTCTTCGCCGTACACGACCGCATCTGGGCTGTCCGCGAAGCCCGCCGGGCGCTCCAGGCCGCCTGATCAGGCCAACCGGTCGCAACCCGCGACGTGCAGATGGCCGCCTGTCCGGCGAACGCAGCGCGGACCCCGGCCTCGCTCACTTCTTGTTCAATGCCACCAGATAGACCTCCGACGAGCCCTTCCGGCTGGCGGCGGGCTTGACGTATTTCACGTCCTGGAAGTTGGCGCGCAGGTCGGCCAGAACGTGGCCGGCGTCCCCGCCCTGGAAGTTCTTCGTCACGAAAGACCCGCCGGGCCTAAGTGTCCGGATGGCGAATTCCGAGGCGATCTCGATCAGGGCGATGATCTTCAGGTGGTCCGTCTGGCGGTGCCCGACCGTGTTGTGCGCCATGTCCGACAGCACCAGATCGGGCGGTCCGCCAAGGGCTTCGAGCAGCTGCCGGTCCACGCCGGGTTCGGTGAAATCGGCCTGGATCAGGATCGAACCGGGGATCGGCTCGATCGGCAGCAGATCGACGCCGACCACCGATGCCGCACCGCGATTGACGCAGACCTGGATCCAGCCGCCCGGCGCTGCGCCCAGATCGATGACCCGGGAGCCCTTCTTGACCAGACGAAAGCGGTCGTCGATCTCGCTGAACTTGAACGCCGCCCGGCTGCGCCAGCCTTCGGCGCGCGCCTTTTCGGACCAGGGATCGGCCAGCTGACGCTTGATCCACTCGATGGACGAGATCGACTTCTTCTCGGCAGTCTTGATCTTGCCGCCCATGCCGCGGCCGGCGGCCGTACCGCCGGTGGGCGGACGGACCATGCGGCGGCGCGCAGGCTCGACAGGCGGAGATGTGGGCTTTTCGTCGTCACTCATCGCTCCCACATAGCGCCCACGGCCCTCAGGGGCTATGACCCCCTCCAATCATCCGAAAATGGAGCGCCACATGGCCGACCAGACCCTGACCCTGACCCTCGAAACCGGTGACGTCGTCATCAAGCTGCGCCCCGACCTGGCGCCCGGCCACGTGGCCCGCATCACCGAACTGGCGAGCGACGGCTTCTACGACGGCGTCGTCTTCCACCGCGTCATCCCCGGCTTCATGGCCCAGGGCGGCGATCCGACGGGCACCGGCACCTCGGGCTCCAAAAAGCCCAACCTGAAAGCCGAGTTCTCGAAAGAGCCGCACGTGCGCGGCGTTTGCTCGATGGCCCGCACGAACCAGCCGGACACCGCCAACAGCCAGTTCTTCATCGTCTTCGACGACGCCGGCTTCCTGGACGGCCAGTATACGGTCTGGGGGCAGGTCATCGAGGGCATGGAACACGTCGACGCCCTGCCCAAGGGCGAGCCGCCCCGCGCCCCCGGCAAGATCGTCAAGGCGACCGTCAACTAAAGACTTGTTCGTCACCTCCCCTTTCGCCGCTTGGGGAATGGGGAGGTGGACCGCGAAGCGGTGGAGGGGTTCTTGCGGCACGCGGAACCCCTCCGTCAGCTCGCAAGCGCTCGCTGCCACCTCCCCATCGCTACGCGACAGGGAGGAGACCACAATCCGTCAGTCGCCGCCGTACCAATGCAGCTTCACGCCCGAGAAGCTCTGGTCGCCAATCCGGAGTGTCGCCGTGATCGACGGCTCTTCCGCCCCGCCCAGATTGCGGCGTGCGGTCGCCAGCGTCCCGGCGTTTAGCTGGCCGTCGAAGGTGACGCGGTCGCCATCCGCGCTCGTCCCCGTCATGCGGATACGGCTATCGCTGACCGAATAGCTGTCGGGCAGAACCCGCTCGGTCGTCTCGCCGGGCGCCAGGAACTCCAGCATCACCGGGGCGAAGGTCGCGGACCGTTTGCCCTCCTCCCAGTCGGTGAACGCCTGCGCCTGACCGATGAACAGATGCATCAGCGCAAAATCACCTGGGCCGACCTGGGCCTCGCCGACCTGATAATAGCCGGACAGGTCCTCGGTTTGACTGTGGGCGAAGGCGCCGCCGCGGGCAGGCGCGGTCGCCGGCGCCTCGCCGCCCGGCCCCGCCGGCCTTGACGGTGCATTGACCAGGTCGCAGCCGGCCAGCGTCAGGCCCACGGCGGTCAGCAGAACAATCGTGCGCATGGCGGCTCTGCTCAAGGAAGGCGCAGCAGGACCGGCAGCCATCCCACAGCCTGCGCCATGTCCACGCCTTCGAAGACCGGAATGGCCAGCAGGAACACCAGTCCGTCCCGGATCGTGGTCAGGAAGAAGCGCGGCTTGATGTTGAGGTTCTCCTCGTCGCGCCATTTGGAGAAGTCGGGTCCGCAGCGCGGAGTCCGGGCCATATAGGCCTTGTATGACTCGCCGAACTCCGCCGACAGCCAAGCCTCTTCCTGCGCGATGGTGAAGTGGAAGACCACGACGGCAATCAACACGAACAGCGCGGCGATCGTCATGCTGCCGGTCTGAGCCCCGACACCGAAGGCGCCGGCATAGCTGAAGACATAGAGCGGATTTCGGCTGAGCGAATACGGACCGGTGGAGACCACCTCCGCCTTCTTGCGTCCGCCGATGTAGAGCGAACACCAGGCGCGGCCGACAATGCTCAGAACGATGGCGCCGAGGCCGACCGACTCCACGGCTTCACTGATCGGACCCTCCCCCCACCAGGTGGAGGTGAACATCGCCAGAACAACGACCGCCAGCAGGCACAGGCCGATGGCCCATTTCCGGATCTTCTGGATTCGTTGAAGATCGAACGCGTCGGTACTCACCGTTGTCATAGTCGTTTCCAGCCCCCTGTGTTCTCAGCAGACGGAAACGCCGATGCGCGAGTTCGCGCAAGAACTATCTTTGCGGCTGAAACTCTCTCGCGATCAGCGATCCAGGCCCTGATCCAGCGCCCGGAACGCCGAGACCGACAGTTCGGCCGCACTCTGGAACACCGACGGCGTGATCCGCTCGAAGTCATCGGAGGGGCGGTGATAGTCGGGATGGTAGTCGACGCCCAGGTACAGGAACGGCACCTCGGCCGCGAAGAAGGCGCCCTGATCCGAGGCCTCGACCCAGTTGTTCTCACCGGTGTCCTGCGGCGTGTCCTTGCCGAAGGCCAGCGACACGGCGCCATTCGCCGGGATGGTCTCCAGGATCGGCCGGAACGTCGGGTGCTGGTATGTACCCGTGACCCACAGCTTCCCGTCCGTTTCGGCACGGGCGATCATGTCGAAGTTCAGGTTCATGGCGATCGACGACAGCGGCACAGGCGGCGCCTGGACGAAATGTTTGGCGCCCAACAGGCCCCGCTCCTCGCCGTCGAAGGCGACGAAGATGACGCTGTGTTCCGGAGCCGAAGCCTTCAGCTGATCGGCGATCTCCAGCATGGTCGCTACGCCCGAGGCGTTGTCGTCTGCGCCGTTGTAAATCTGGCCGCCGTTCGAGCCGACGTGGTCATAGTGAGCGGTGATGACGATGTAGCGATCCGGAACCCTCGTCCCCTCGATCAGGCCCATGATGTTGACGCCGTTGAAGGTTTTCGGCCCCTCGCGGGTGCGGCCCTGCGCCGCGAACGGCTGCAGCCGGCCCATCGGCGGAGCGGCGACGCCCAAAGCCTCGAACCGCGACACGATATAGGCCCGCGCCCGCTCGCCGCCGGGCGCGCCCGTATCGCGCCCTTCCATGTCATCCGCCGACAGGATGCGCACATCGGCCATCAGCTGGTCGTACGAGATCGGCGTCGCGGCGGCGTCGGCAGACGTCTCGGGTGCCCGCTGCGTCTCGGTCATGCCCGCACAGCCGGACAGGATCAGCACGGCGACGGACGACAGTGCGAGGGCGCGAAGGGAACGGGACATGCGGAATCTCTGGATGTTTCGCTTTCGGCATAGCGGCCCGGGATGGACGCGTCCGCTTAAATTCGTGTCATCCACCCTCACCGTGCGCCCCGCCGGGGTGCACGGTGAGGGTTGAAGTCTCCGCACGGATCGTCACTAAAAGCGCCATGGCCGAACCGACCGTCGAATCCCTGACCGCAGCCGAAGCCGAGGCCGAGTTGGCCCGGCTCGCCGCCGGAATAGCGCGCCACGACGCCCTCTACGCCGAGGCGGCGCCCGAAATCTCCGACGCCGACTACGACGCCCTGCGCGGCCGCAACCTGGCCATCGAGACGCGCTTCCCCGCCCTGGTCCGCGAGGACTCACCCTCAAGGAGGGTCGGCGCCCCCGTCTCCAGCCAGTTCGCCGAGGTGCGGCATGGCGTGCCCATGCTGTCCCTCGACAATGCTTTCGACGACGGTGACGTCACCGATTTCGTCGCCCGCATCGCGCGCTTCCTCAATCTGCCCCCGGATGAGGTTATCGCCTTCGTCGCCGAACCCAAGATCGACGGTCTCAGCGCGAACCTGCGCTACGAAAACGGCATTCTGGTCCAGGGCGCGACCCGCGGCGACGGTCGGGCGGGCGAGGACATCACCGCCAATCTGAAGACCATCGCCGACATTCCCCACCGTCTGAAGGGCTCCGGCTGGCCCGCCCTGATCGAGGTGCGCGGCGAGGTCTATGCCCCCAACGACGCCTTCGCCGCCTTCAACGCGGAGGCCGAGGCGGCCGGCCGCCGCACCTACGCCAACCCCCGCAACTTCTCCGCTGGATCGCTGCGCCAGATCGACCCGTCGGTGACGGCCCGGCGCCCCTTGAGCTTCTTCGCCTACGCCTGGGGCGAGACCTCCAAGCCCTTCGCCGCAACGCAGGCCGAGGCGCTGGAGAGGTTCGAGACCTGGGGCTTCCCGGTCAATCCGCGCTCGACCCGCGTCGAGGGCGCCGATGGACTGGTCGGCGTCTATCACGGCCTAGAAACCGATCGCGCCCAGCTCGGCTATGACATCGACGGCGTGGTCTACAAGGTTGACCGCCTGGACTGGCAGCACCGCCTCGGCTTCGTCTCCCGCAGCCCCCGCTGGGCCATCGCGCACAAATTCCCGGCGCAACAGGCGACCACCGTGCTGGAAGGCATCGACATCCAGGTCGGGCGCACCGGCTCCCTCACCCCCGTCGCCCGCCTCGCCCCCGTCACCGTCGGCGGCGTCGTGGTCCGTAACGCCACCCTGCACAACGAGGACGAGATCGCGCGCAAGGACGTGCGCATCGGCGACACCGTGGTCCTGCAACGCGCCGGCGACGTCATCCCGCAGATCGTCTCGGTCGTCGCCGACAAACGCCCCGCCGACGCCCTCCCCTACGTCTTCCCGACCCACTGCCCGGTCTGCGGTTCGGAGGCCGCGCGGCCCGAGGGCGAGGTTCGCCGTCGTTGCACCGGCGGGCTGATCTGCGCCGCCCAGCTGGTCGAACGGCTCAAGCATTTTGTCTCCCGCCGCGCCTTCGACATCGAAGGTCTGGGCGAGAAACAGCTGACCGCCTTCCACGAGCGGGGCTGGATCCACGAGCCTGCCGACATCTTCCGCCTCGCGCGCGATGCGGAAAAGCTCGACGCCCTCCACGCCGAGGACGGCTATGGGGAGACCAGCGTGAGGAACCTCGTCGCCGGCATCGACGCCCGCCGCACGGTCGCGCTGGAGCGGCTGCTGTTCGGACTCGGCATCCGCGACATCGGCGACCAGACCTCCCTGCTGCTGGCCCGCCATTTCGGCGACTGGAAAAGCTTCCACGCCGCCGCGCTTGAGGCCGCCTCCGGCATCCCCTCACCCGAATGGACGCAGCTGGCCGAGGGCCATGGCGTCTCCGCCCGCACCCTGTCCGTCATGGCTTCGGCGGTTCTGTCGCCCGCCGATCCCTGGCCCGAGGCGCCGCTGGACCAGAAGCTGGCCCTCGCCTTCCTCGGCGTCGCCGCGCCTGCCCGCCGGGCCCTGTCCGAGATGACCACCGACTGGGCCAGCATCGTCGAACTGGCACGCGTCGCCCGCGAGGAAGGTCCGTCGATGACACTTGGGGACATCGCCGGGATCGCCGGCGTCGGCCCGGTCGCCGCCCGCGCTGTCGCCGAGTTCTTCCACGAGCCGCACAATCGTGAGGTCGTCGACGCCCTCGTCGCCGAACTGACCACCATCGAGGACGCCGAACGCCCGAAGGCCGATACCCCCGTCGCCGGCAAGACCGTCGTCTTCACCGGCTCGCTCGAACGCTTCACCCGCGACGAGGCCAAGGCCCGTGCCGAAAGTCTCGGCGCCAAGGTCTCCGGCTCTGTGTCGAAGAAGACCGACTATCTCGTCGCCGGACCCGGCGCGGGCTCCAAGCTGGCCGAGGCGCAGAAGCACGGCGTCGCCGTCCTCACTGAGGACGAGTGGCTGGCGTTGATTTCGTGATCCTTCTCCCCTTGCGGGAGAAGGTGGCCGAGCGAAGCGAGGTCGGATGAGGGGTCACGCTGATATGAATGGTCAGCGCTCGTCCCGCCTATCCCGGTCGTCGGTACGACCCCTCATCCGTAAGCCTTCGGCTGCCACCTTCTCCCACAAGGGGAGAAGGACGTTGTCTCACCGGTTCAACGCGCTGCGGGCGGCCTCGGCATAGCGGTGACCCGAGGCGGCATCCTTCGGGAACACGGCCTCGATCGCCTCGACATCCTCGGCTGTCAGCGTGATGCCCGCGGCCGCCGCGTTCTGTTCCAGCGTCGCAATGCGTCGCGTCCCCGGAATCGGCACGATCTCGTCTCCCTGGGCCAACACCCAGGCCAGCGCCAGCTGGGCCGCCGTGACGCCGCGGTCGTCGGCGATGCCCTTGATCGCCTCGACCAGGTTCAGGTTCTTCTGGAAATTCTCGCCCATGAAGCGCGGATTCGTACGGCGGAAATCGCCCTCTTCCAGGTCTTCGATCGACTTGATGTCGCCGGACAGGAAGCCGCGCCCAAGGGGGCTGTAGGGCACGAAGCCGATGCCCAGTTCGCGCACGGTCAACAGGATCTCGTCCTCCGGCTCGCGGCTCCACAGCGAATACTCCGTCTGCAGGGCGGTGATCGGATGGGTCGCGTGCGCCTTGCGGATCGTCTCCGGCGCGGCCTCGGACAGCCCCAGGAAACGGACCTTCCCTTCCTTCACCAGCTCAGCCATCGCCCCGACCGTCTCCTCGATCGGCGTGTCCGCGTCGACGCGGTGCAGATAGTAGAGATCGACATGGTCCATCCCCAGACGGGTCAGGCTGCCTTCGATGGCGCGGCGCACATTGGCAGGCGATCCGTCGACCTTCAGGGCCGTGCGGTCGGCGTTGTAGCCGATGCCGAACTTGGTCGCGACGAAGGCCTTGTCGCGACGATCCGCCAGCGCCTTACCGACCTGGATCTCGTTGGTGTGGGGGCCGTACATCTCGGCCGTATCGAAGAAGGTGATCCCCAGCTCCAGCGCGCGATGGATCACCGCCGTCGCCTGTCCCTCGTCCGACGGCGCGCCATAGAAGGACGCCATCCCCATGCACCCCAGGCCGATAGCCGAAACTTCGGGACCGTGCGGTCCGAGACGACGGGTCTTCATGGGGCGATCTCCTGAGGGGGGTGAAACCGGTACGTCGGCGCCGCCCTGCCGATCCGCAAGGTCAGACCGCCGAAACGACATCCGTCTGTGCGAAGTCGTCACCCTTGAACAGCAGAGACTCGCCGGTCTGTTTGGCGAGGGCATAGGCGAAGCAGTCACCGAAGTTCAGCTTCGCCGGATGGTTGCCTTTTCCGAACGTGGCATACGCCTCCCGGGCCGATCGCGCCGTATCCGCGGACACAGCAACGATCTCGGCTTCGATCAGCGACAGCAGTGGCTCAACGCCGCGAGACACGAGCGGCTCTTTCCACCGATCCACTACCATCCCGAACTTGAAGAAGGTTACGGCTGACACCTTCACTTCTGAATCTGCTCGCAGCAGACGGAGAAACGCCATCCGTTCCGGCTGTGCAGTCAAAACCGCGACGAGCGCCGACGTATCGACGATCACGCCGGCAAACCGGTTTCCGGATCATACAGGAAGGCCGACGGATCTTCTTCCTCGAAGAATTCCGGCGGGAGGTGACTGCGCATTTCGTCGAGAAGGGCCAGGATCGTCTCCATAGACGCCTTATCGCGCTTCACCGCCGGCGTGCGCTCCAATCGCTCCTCCAACGCGTGAATGACAGCGTCGGTCAGGCTCCCGCCCGTTCGGACGGCGACCTCGACGGCCAGTTCATGCGCTCGGGGTTCTTGATATTCAGCATGGTAGAACCGCTTCTACCACACCGCCGAATCCCCTCAAAGCGGGGCGCACTGCCCTCCGAGCCAAGCCTTCGCCTCGCCGTCCAACAGCGGCCCGACCTTGGCCAGGGTCTCGGCGTGATAGGCGTCGACATAGGCCCGCTCGTCGGTGGTCAGGGCCGCGACATCGATCAGCTTTCTGTCCAGCGGGGCGAAAGTCAGTTGCTCGAAGCCGTGCATCGGCCGCTCGCCGCCGGGGATGGGCTCGGGCGCCGTCACGACCTGCAGCGTCTCGATGCGGATGCCCCAGTGGCCCACGCGGTAGTAGCCGGGCTCATTGGACAGGATCATGCCGGTCAGCAGGGGCTGACTGTTGACCGCCTTGGCGATCCGCTGCGGCCCTTCGTGCACGCCCAGATAGGAGCCGACGCCGTGACCCGTGCCGTGGTCGTAGTCGTGGCCCGCCATCCACATCGGCGCGCGGGCGAGCGCGTCGAGCTGGTGCCCCGACGTCCCGACGGGGAAGCGGATCACGGCCATGGCGATGTGGGCCTTCAGCACCAGGGTGAACATGCGGCGCTGGTCGGACGAGGGCTCGCCGATGGCCATGGTCCGGGTCACATCGGTGGTGCCGTCGAGATACTGTCCGCCGCCGTCGACGAGCAGCAGCGAGCCCGGCTCCATCTTGCGGATCGTGCGGGTGACGGGCTTGTAGTGCGGCAGCGCCGCATTCGGCCCGACACCGGCGATGGTGTCGAAGCTGAGGTCCTTCAGCGCCCCAGTCTCCTCGCGGAACCGCTCCAGCGCCTCGACCACGCCGCGCTCGTCCGGCAGTTCGACCTGTGCGACCGTATCGACCCAGTGCAGGAACCGCGACAGCGCCGCGCCGTCGCGGATGTGGGCCTGACGTGAGCCTTCGATCTCGACCGCGTTCTTGGCCGCGCGCGGCAGGGCGCACGGGTCCACCCCCCGAACCACGGTCGCCCCGACCAGATCCAGCCGGTCGAAATACCAGGCCGAAGACTGGGCGGGATCGATCAGGACCTTGAACCCCTTCATCCCCTCCAGCGCCTGCCCCAGTTCGCCCGGGGCCATCAGGGTCACGTCGTCGCCCACCCAGCCCGGCAGTTCGTTGGTCACCTTGGCAGGGTCGAGGAACAGCATCGCCGTCCCATTGGCCGCCAGGATCGCCTGGGCCAGCGGCAGGGGCGAGCGGATCACGTCCCCGCCCCGCACATTGAACAGCCAGGCGATCGACGAGGGCGCGGTCAGGACCACGGCGTCGGCTCCGGCTGCGGCGACCGCTTCCGCTATCCTTCTCCGCTTCGACGCACTCGACTCGCCCGAATAGCGGTCTTCGTGCGGCACGACGGGAGCGGCGGGCTGGGCCGGGCGCGCCTCGGCCCAGGCGGCGTCCACCGGATTGTTGTCGACGGGCTTCAGGCTGGCCCCGGCCTTGGCCGCCGCTCGCTTGAGCGTGGCCAGGGCATCGGGGCTGTGCAGGCGCGGATCGTAGCCGATCACGGCCCCCTTCGGCGCACGCTCGAGGTAGGCGGGGACACCGCCGTCAACGAGGTCGAGGATCTCGAACAGGTCGGCATCGACTTGGGCCCGGACCTGCACCGTGTAGCGACCGTCGGCGAAGACGGCGGCCGTGTCCTTCATCACCACGCCCGCGCCGGCCGAACCGGTGAAACCGGTCAGCCATCCCAGACGGTCATTGGCGGCAGGCAGGTATTCGTTCTGATGCTCGTCCTCGTGCGGGACCAGGAAGCCGTCCAACCCCTGCTGCGCCATCGCGGCGCGAACGAGCGGAAGGTGTTTCGCCCCGAAGGACGGCGAGGTGGTTTCATCGAAGGACTGGCGCATGAAAATCGCCATAGCATCTCCCTCCCCATGAAGGGGAGGGAGATGCAGGAGACGATCAGTTCTGCGGCGACGTGCTTGTGATTACTGCCGAACCCGAAGTGGGCGCGGGCTGCGCGGCCGGGACGGTGATGATCACGGGCGCCGGTTGGCTGGCGGCGCGGGCCATGTCGGAGCGCGCCTGACTGGTGGCGCGAGCCGCCTCGGCCTGGGCGCGCGCAGCATCCATCCGGGCGATGTCGACGCTCTGCTGGGCGCCGGCGATTTGACCCTGGACCACCGCCTGATCCGCGCGCGCCTGGGCGGCAACGGCGTCCGCCTGGGCCTGGGCCAGCAGGACCTCGGTCTCGTCGTCGCGCCCCCCCGATGACAGGACCCACAGCACGGCGATCAGGACGGCGGCAGCCAGTCCGCCGGCAATCCACCAGCCTGTGCTCGACTCGCGCTGCACGACGACCGTCTCGCTGTAGACAGGCTCGGTCACAACGATGCGCTCGATCCTGGCATTGGGGTCGATATTCGGGTCGTACTGGCTCACGGGAAATCCCTCCATTAAGTCAGCAGAACGGCTTCGCTTCGTCGGAGTTCCGCTTATGCCATCCGCCTCAGCACCAGGGCGCTCCACGCATCGCGATGGATCCGTCGTTCCAGCCGGAATCCGCGCGACAGATAGGCGGCCGAAACCCGCCGCTCCTGTGTCCGCAGCAGCCCGCTCAGGATCGCCACCCCGCCGATCCGCAGGCTCATCTTGATGTCCTGCGACAGGGCGACCAGCGGCGGAGCCAGAATGTTCGCGAACACCAGGTCATAGGGCGCGCCGGCCCGCACCTTCATGTCGTTCAGGCCCGAGGCGTGGACGAAGCGGGCATTGGCCTGGTTCAGCTTCGCGTTCTCATTGGCGATCCGCACCGAAGGCGCGTCGATGTCGGTGCCGACGGCCAGAGCCGCGCCCGTTCGCGCCGCCGCGATGGCCAGCACGCCCGTTCCACAGCCGACGTCCAGCACCTTCTCGAACCGTTCGCGCTTCAGCAGTTCGTCGTAGGCGACCAGACAGCCGACCGTCGTGCCGTGGTGCCCGGTCCCGAAGGCCGCGCCCGCGTCGATCTTCAGATTCACGGCATTGGGCGGCACCCGTCCCTGATCGTGGGCGCCATAGACGAAGAACCGTCCGGCCCGCACGGGCGGCAGGCCTGACAGCGACATGGCCAGCCAGTCGGCGTCGGCCAGGGGCTCGACCTTCACCGTCACGCCGGGATGCTCGGCCAGTCGCGCAATCAGGGCCTCGACCTCTTCCTCCGAAGTCGGGAAGGCGTCGATGCGCCAGATGTCGCGATCCTCGTCTTCCTCGAGAATGGAATAGGTCGCGCCTTCCAGCAGGAAGTCGGAATCAATGGCTTCGGCGGCCGCTTCGGCGGCGGCGCGAGACCCGCGCGCGATTATCTGGACGGGATTGTGGGACATTTATTCAAACACCGGTATCATTGCGAATCGATACTATTGAGTTTGCGCCTGTGCTCTCACGCACCGGACGCAATCGTTCCAACCGAGGGGTCGGGGAATACATGGCCAAGTCACCGTCTACTGCGTCGCCCAAAGCGTCCGCCGCTTCCAAGCCTAAAGCAGCCGCGAAGTCGACTGCGAAAACGGCCAAGCCCGCTGCAGCAAAGCCCGCCGTCGCCGCCAAGCCCGTAGCGGTGAAGGCCGCCCCGGCCGCCAAGCCGGCTCCGAAGGTGGCTGTGAAGTCCGCCGCCAAGCCGGCTGCGAAGCCTGCGGCAAAGCCCGCCGCCAAGGCCGCCGCCCCGAAGACCACGGTCAAGGCCGGCGCTCCCAAGGCTGCCGCCAAACCCGCTGCCAAGCCTGCCGTCGCGAAGGCTCCAGCCAAGGCCGCTCCGAAAGCGGCTGGGAAGAAGCCCGCCGCCAAGGCTGCTCCGAAGGCCGCTACGACGGCTCCGGCCGCGAAAGCTGTCGCTCCCGCCGCCAAGCCGGCCGCCGTCGCACCGGCTGCCAAGCAGGTCGTCGCTCCGGCTCCCGCCGCGAAGCCCGCCGTGTCCCCGGCCGCCGCTGCCCCTGCTGCCAAGCCTGCGGCTCCCGCGCCGAAGAAGGGCTTCTTCGACAAGTTGGCCGACGCGATCTTTGGCAAGCGCTAGAAGCCTGTGGCCTGAAACGACAAACGCCGGGCGGTTCGCACCGCCCGGCGTTTTCGTGTCTGGTATCCGGCGCCGGGTCAGTCGGCGGGCAGATCCTCGGCCAGGATCGCCATCTCGAACATGAAGCTGCCGTCCTCGTCCTCGTCGTCGAACACGACACCGATGAACTCGTCACCGACATAGACCTCGGCCGAATCGTTCACCTTCGCACGGGGCTTCACGATGATGCCGCCGGTGTTGAAGGTGCGCTTCAGGTGCGTCTCGATGCGCTTCATGTCTGCTTCGTTCACGGCGGGCCTCGGTGGTCTGGATTGAAGGCGCGGACCCTAGAGAAGCTGGATCGGCCTGTCACGTCTCCTCCCTGTTCGCGCAGCAAATGGTGAGGTGGCAGCGAGTTCTTCCGAGCTGACGAAGGGGTTCTTGTCGCCGCGAAGAACCCCTCCGTCTCGTCGCTTCGCTACGAGCCACCTCCCCACGCCTGCGGCGCAGGGAAGAGACACTCGGCTCAGATCACGAAATCATAGACGATGTCGGCCAGGGTATGGTCCATCGTCCGGGCCGGCTCCGCCGCAGTGGGGCAGTTGACCAGCCGCGCCGGAACACCGGCCACGGTGCAGCCCGCGGGTACCGGCTTCAGCACCACCGACCCCGAAGCCACCTTGGCGTAGTCGCCGACCACGATATTGCCCAGCACCTTTGCCCCGGCGCCCAGCAGCACGCCCTTGCCGATCTTCGGATGGCGGTCGCCCCGCTCGGCGCCCGTGCCGCCCAGGGTCACACCGTGCAGCATCGACACCTGGTCGCCGACCACGGCCGTCTCGCCGATGACGATGCCCGTGCCGTGATCCAGGAACAGGCCGGAGCCGAGCTGCGCGCCCGGGTGGATGTCGATCTGGAACAGCTCGGAGATCCGGCTCTGGAAGTGGAAGGCCAGGGTCTCGCGTCCCTCCGTCCACAGCCAGTGCGCGACCCGGGACGCCTGAAGCGCCTGGAAACCCTTGAAGTACAGGAACGGCTGCAAGAGCGTCTTGATCGCCGGATCGCGCTCGGCCACGGCCTGCAAGTCCGCCTCCGCCGCCGCCACAATGGTTGCATCGGCCTGGAACGCCGACAGGCAGACCTCGCGCACAGTCATGGCGCGCAGTTCCTCGTCGCCCAGCTTCCTGGCGATCTGGAAACTCAGCGCCGCCACCAGGTCGTGGTGCGAAAGGATCACGGCGTTCAGCAGCGACGCCAGATGCGGCTCCTCGCGCGCGGCGGCCTCGGCGGAGGACCGCAGCTGGTTCCACACGCTGTCCTGCGACGCGACGACTTCAAGCTTGGGCATCACCGGCTCCATCCGCCCCATCATACCCGGGTGAGCATGGCGTGCGCCAGCCAGCCGGGGATCAGGGATTGCTTCGCCATATGGTAGGCCCTCAGCGCCGTCGCCACCGTAAAGGTGTCGCGCACCGCGCCCCGGTCGATCTCGTGCATCAGGGTCATGAAAGGCACCCGCGCCATGGCGATCACCTCGGTCGGATCCGGCGCAGTGTCGACCTCAGACAGGTCCCAGGCCAGCCAGGCGATGGCCCGCTCGTCGGTGATTGAGTTCGACATCTCCATTCTCAGCACCTCGCGCCAGGACTTCGCCGCCAGGCCGGCTTCCTCGGCCAGTTCGCGCTTGACCCCGTCCAGCGGATCTTCGTTGAACGGCGCCCCGCCCTCCGGCATCTCCCAGGAATAGTTGGCCAAGGCGAACCGCGCCTGGCCGACCAGGGTCACCGTCCCGTCCGAATGAATCGGCAGAACCCCGACAGAAAGGTTCTTCGGCCGCATGACGACATAGGTCGCCGCCGCCCCGGTCGGCGCCGTCGCCGGATGCGAGGTCAGGGTCAGCCACGGGTTCTCGAACACCGTCGCGTCGCCGTCGCTCTTCCACCCCGGCCGCGCGGGCGGGTTCACGTCCCACGAAGGCAGGGGCCGGCCGGCATCGAAGTCGTCGCAAGAGTCGCTCATCACGGGCATATGGCGCCGCATGGGTCGAACGCCTAGCTTCCCGGCATGACACTGCCTCCCCCCGTCGATCTCGGCGCCCCCCTCCCCTCGCCGACCCCGTCACCCGAGATGCTGGCCCGCCTGGCCACCCGCCGCTCGGCTCCGGCCCAGGCCTTGACTGCGCCCGGACCTGACGCCGGGCAGGTCGCCGACATCCTGACCCTGGCCGCCCGCTCGCCCGACCATGGCAAGCTCTTCCCATGGCGGTTCGTCGTCATGGGTCCGGCCAGCCGCGCCGTGATCGCGGAGACGCTCGGCGCCATGGCCGTCGCCAAGGGTCTGCCGTCCAAGGCCCGGGCCGTCCTCGCCAAACTGACCGCCGCCCCGACCACTGTGCTCGTGATCTCGACGGCAGCGCCCGCATCGAAACCCGTCTGGGAACAGCAGCTGAGCGCAGGCGCCGTCTGCATGAACCTGGAGCATGCCGCCTCCGCCTTCGGCTTCGCCTCAAGCTGGATCACCGACTGGTACAGCTACGACGCCGACGCCCTGCCCCTGTTCGGCGTGGGCGAAGACGAGAAGGTCGCCGGCTTCATCCACCTCGGCACCGCAGTCGAGCCCCTGCTGGAACGCGACCGTCCGGACCTGACAGCGATCACGCAACATCGTCCATGAACCGTGTTATGTTGACGCGTCCAGAAAAGGAGATCCGGCCATGAGCCTGCCCTCGTCTGCAACGGCCATCACCTTCGTCCTGACGCGCGACCGGGCCGTGTCCGACGCCTTCTACCGCGACACCCTGGGCCTCCCGTTTCTGACCGACGACGGCTTCGCGGCCGTATTCGATCTGAACGGCGCGAGCTTGCGGATTACCCATGTGCCCGATCATGCCGCAGCCCCTCATCCGGTGCTCGGCTGGCAGGTCGCTGACATCGCCGCGACCGTCGCCGACCTGACGGCCAGGGGCGTGGTCATGATCATCTATCCAGGCATGGGTCAGGACGAGACGGGCGTCTGGACCGCCCCTGGCGGCAGCGCGAAGGTGGCCTTCTTCGCTGACCCCGATGGCAATGTGCTCAGCCTGACGCAGAGCTGACGGGCGGCTTCGTCCACTCCATCATCATGAACCAGGGTACGCGGTTGTAGTGGGCCTGTCGCACCGGATGGCCCCCGTGCGCGGGCGGCTCGGCGAAATGGGTCAGGGTCAGCCCCTGCTCCAGCAGCAGCGCCATATAGGTGCTCAGCGGCCGGTGCCAGTTCTGGATCCGGATGCCCTTCCAGGCGATCCAGCCGGCCTTCTCCTCCAGATAGTCGTCCATCGCATGGGCCCGCCGCCCGTCCGGCAGGGTGACCCACCCCAGGTCGTTGGCGTCGGCGGCCGAGTTGTACCCCGCCAGATTGGCGATCAACAGCCTCCCGCCCGGCGCCAGCATCCGCGTCATCTCCGCGATCGCGGCCCGCACATCCGGGATATCGATCAACGACAGATAACTGACCACAAGGTCGAACACCCCATCGTCGAACCCCAGGGCCTCGGCCGCCTCCACGCGATAATCTCCCTCGGGATCCAGCCTGCGCGCATGGTCGATCAGGCCCACGGTCGGATCGATCCCGACCGCCGCCACCCCCTCGGCCTTCAGCATCCGGCAGAACCGTCCCTCGCCACAGCCGACGTCCAGCGCGCGGGCATACGGCCTCAGCCGGACCCGTTCCAGCATCGGTGCATCCATGACCCAGCGCCGCCCGAAGTCGCCCTCGTCCCCCTGGGACGCGACCCAGGCATCCGCCGATTCCGCCCATCCATCGCTCATCGCGGCTCCTCCTCCGGGCGGTGGACCAGCGACACCAGCACCACCGAGATGATCATCAACAGATACCAGCTGCCCAGCTTGGCCAGCGAAACCATCTCCCACCCCGCCTCCTGACCCGGATAGGCCCAGGCGCGCCCGAGGGTGCCCAGGTTCTCCGCGAACCAGATGAACAGGGCGACCAGGAAATACCCCACCAGCAAGGGCATCTTCAGCCGCGTCCGGTTCGCCGTGAACCAGAACCATCCTCGCCCGAACAGCAGGGCCGTCGCCACGAACAAGGCGAGCCGGATGTCCGGCAGCCAGTGATGGGCGAAGAAGTTGACGTAGATCGCTGCCGCCAGCACCCAGGTCGACCACACCGGTGGATAACCGCGCACGCGGATATGGAAGATGCGCTGCACCCGCGCGATGTAGGAGCCTACCGCCGCATACATGAAGCCCGAGAACAGCGGCACGGCCCCGATCCGCAGCACCGAGTCCTCCGGATAGATCCACGACCCGTGGGCGGTCTTGAACAGCTCCATGATCGTGCCGGCAATGTGGAACAGCAAGATCACCCGCGCCTCGGCCCAGCTCTCCAGCTTCAGGACCAGCATGGCGGCCTGGATCAGCACCGCCCCGATGACCAGAAAGTCATAGCGCGACACCGGGCTGTCGTCGGGCCAGAACAGGAAGGTCAGCAGGATCAGCCCCAGCATCGCCCCTCCGAACAGACAGGCCCAGGCCTGTTTGATCCCGAACATCAGGAAGGCGAAAGCGAAGCGGGTGGCGGGGCGGCGGTCGGCGTCCGTCTGCAGCCGTTCCAGCCATTGACGACCCAGGCTTTCCAGCGGCAGGCGAAGGGAATCTGGCATCTCATCAGACTAGGCCGATGGCTCTTGCGCCGCCGCCTGGAAATTGCACCAAAAGCCCTTACGCCTGGTTGGCCGCGTCGACGCGCCTCACCCCGCCCGCGTGTTTCGCTTGATGGCAAGGTTCGTCTCGTATATTGCGACGCGTTCTCAATTCGCTGAAAGCCTTCCCATGCTTCGATCCGCCCTGCTCGCCTCCTGTTGCACCCTGCTGCTCGGCGACCCGGCCCTCGCCCAGGAGGCCACGGCCCAGCTCGACGAAGTCATCGTCACGGGTTCCCAGGTGACCCTGACCTCGCCCTACGCCGGGGGTCAGATCGCGCGCGGCGGCCGTGTCGGCCTGTTCGGGGCGCTGAATGTCATGGACACCCCCTTCGCCTCGACCAGCTATACCGAGGCGCTGGTCCGCAACCAGCAGGCCCGCAGCGTCGGCGACGTGCTGCAGAACGATCCGGCCGTGCGCGTATCCAAGGGCTTCGGTAATTTCCAGGAGCTGTATGTCATCCGCGGCTTCCCGGTGTTCTCCGACGACATGACGTACAACGGCCTGTACGGCATTCTGCCGCGCCAGTTCGTGGCCGCGGAATTCCTCGAGCGGGTCGAGGTCTTTCACGGCGCCACGGCCTTCCTGAACGGCGCGGCACCTGGCGGCAGCGGCGTCGGCGGCGCCATCAACCTGACGCCCAAGCGCGCGCCGGACGCGCCGCTGAACCGTCTCACGGCGGGCATCGACGGCGAGAGTGAACTCTATCTGGCCGCCGACCTGGCCCGTCGCTTCGGCGCCGACGGAGACTGGGGCGGACGCTTCAACATCGCCCGGCGCGACGGCGAGGCCGGTGTCGGGGGCGAGGACCGCCAACTGACCGTGATCAGCCTCGGTCTCGACCGCCGTGGCGACCGCGCCCGCGTCTCGGCGGATATCGGATATCAGGATCACCATATCGACGCCCCCCGCCCGACCGTGACCCCGACCGGCGCTGTCCCCGGCGCGCCGTCCGCCGCTGGTAATTTCGCCCAGCCCTGGACCTATACAGACGAGGAACAGTTGTTCGGGGTCGCCCGCGGTGAGTTCGATCTGACCGACACGGTCTCGGCCTGGGCCGCCATCGGCGGGCGTCAGGGCGTAGAGGCCAAAGTGCTGGCCAACCCCACGACCCAACCCGACGGTACCCTGAGCACCTATCGCTTCGACAATGCGCGCGAAGACACAGTCTGGTCCGCCGACGCCGGCCTCCGCGCCCGCCTCGCCACCGGCCCCGTCGGCCACACCCTCGTGGCCTCGGCCTCACAGGTCCAGTCGAAATCGCGTAACGCCTACGCCTTCTCCAGCTTCGCCGGCTTCGCCGGCAACCTGTACGCGCCCCTCGCCGTCGCCCCGCCCGCTGCCACCTTCTTCGTCGGCGGCGACCTGTCGGCCCCCAATGTGACCGAGCGGGTCGACAACGCCAGCCTCGCCCTCGCCGACATGATGGCCTTCATGGACGGGCGGCTGCGGATCACCGCCGGCGCCCGGTATCAGAAGATCGAGACGCGCACCTATGACTACAACACCGGCGCGCCCCTCTCGGCATACGAGGGCAACGCGGTCACTCCGGTCTTCGCCGTCGTCTACAGGCCCATCGAGCAGATCTCGCTCTACGCCAACTACGCCGAGGCGCTGATCCCCGGCCAGATCGCGCCGGCCCTCAGCGGCGGCGTGCCCGTCACCAACGCGGGAGAGGCGCTCGATCCCTTCCGGGGCGAACAGGTAGAGGTCGGCATGAAGTATGACGTCGGTCGCTTCGGCGGGAGCGTCAGCCTGTTTCGGAGCACCCTGGCCAGCGCCTATGTCGAGAACGGCGTTTTCGCGGCCAATGGCGAGCAGGAGAACACCGGCCTGGAGATCGCCTACTTCGGCGAGCCCCGAGACGGCCTGCGGGTCCTCGGCGGCTGGACCTGGCTGGACGCCGAGGTAACCCGCTCGGCGGGCGGCGCTTTCGACGGAAACCGTCCCATCGGCACGCCGGAATTCCAGGGCAACGTCAATGTCGAATGGGACCTGCCGCAGGTCCCCGGACTGACCCTCGAGGGCCGCCTCGTCTACACCGGCGAACAGCCGGTCGACGCCGCCAATACCGTCGAGCTGGACAGTTGGACCCGCTTCGACGCCGGCCTCCGCTACGCCGCCGACGTCGCCGGCCGTCCGGTCACTGTGCGTGCCCGGGTCGAGAATCTCGCCAACGAGGATCATTGGGTGGCCGTCGGCGGCTATCCGGGCGCCAACTATCTGACGCTGGGCGCGCCCCGCACTCTCAGGCTGTCGCTTTCGACGGATTTCTGAACCGGATGAAGACCCGCACGATCCGCCTCTGGTCCTGGGTCCACAAATGGTCGAGCCTGGTCTCGACCGCCTTCCTGCTGATGCTTTGCATCACTGGCCTGCCGCTGGTGTTCACCCATGAGCTGGAACACTGGCTGTTGGACGAGGCCTGGGCCCCGGCGAACCCCGAAGGCGACGGCCTGAACCTGGATCAGGTTCTGGCCGTCGCCCTGTCGCGCCATCCAGGCGACGTCCCCGCCTTCATGAGCTTTGACGAGGACCGGCCGGTGGTGAATGTCACCAGCCGCGCTCCCGACGGCCCCGCCGGCCAGTTCAATTTCCAGCCTGTCGACCGGACCAACGGCGACCCGGCCCCGCCGGTCGCCGGCCATCCGGTGATGGAGTTTCTGCTTCAACTCCACACCGACATTTTCCTCGGCCTGCCAGGCATGTTGTTCCTCGGCGGCATGGGGTTGCTGTTGATCGTGGCCGTGGTCTCCGGCGTCGTGCTTTACGCCCCCTTCATGCGACGGGCGCCGTTCGGCACGCTCAGGCTGGAAAAAGCCGCCCGCACCCGCTGGCTGGACTGGCACAATCTGCTGGGGATCGTCACCGTCGCCTGGGTGCTGGTCGTCGGCGCGACCGGGGTGGTCAACGCTCTGGCGACCCCCATCCTCGCCTATTGGAAGGACACGGCGCTGGCCGGTCTGACCGCCGCCCAGGACGCCTCCGCGGCCCCCGGCGAATGGGCCTCGCTGGACGCCGCCGTGGAGCGGGCCAGGGCAGCCCTGCCCGGCCGCACCCTGCAGTTCGTCGCCTTCCCCGGCACGGAGTTCTCGACCGACCACCACTATGCTGTCTTCTTCCACGGCGACACGCCGCTGACGACCCATCTGACCACCCCGGCCCTGATCGACGTCCGCACCGGCGAACTCGCCGCCGTCGCCGCCTCGCCCTGGTATGTGAAGGCCTTGTCCCTGTCGCAGCCGCTGCATTTCGGCGACTACGGCGGCCTCTGGCTCAAGATCGTCTGGGCCCTGCTGGACCTCGCGACCATCATCATCCTCGGGTCAGGCCTCTATCTGTGGCTGACGAAGAAACGGCGGACGCGCTGATGCGCAGCGCGCTTTCCCTGGGCTCCATCTTCGGCGCACCGCTGGCGCTGGCCGGGCTGAGCCTGATCGGCCTTGTCGGCGCCTTGCTGGCCGACGGTGTGTGGGACGGACTGGGCGCCGCCCTGCTGGCGACGACTGTCCTCACGATCGCCTGGACCCGCTTGCGGCAGCGCCGCCGGCGAACGGCGCGCCCGACCTGACCTACCCTCGTCCGCGATAGGTCGGCACGCCCTGGTCGGGCAGCCACAGGCCCTCGGGCGGGGTTCCCGTCTGCCAGAAGACGTCGATCGGAATACCCCCGCGCGGATACCAGTAGCCGCCGATCCGCAGCCAGCGCGGATCCAGCAAATCGGCGATCCGCTTGCCGATGGCCACGGTGCAGTCTTCGTGGAAGGCGCCGTGGTTGCGGAAGGCGGTCAGGTACATCTTCAGCGACTTGGACTCGATCAGCCAGTCGCCCGGCGCATAGTCGATGACGATATGGGCGAAGTCCGGCTGGGCCGTCACCGGGCACAGCGACGTGAACTCCGGCGCCGTGAACCGGGCCAGATACAGGGTGTCGGCATGCGGGTTGGGCACCCTCTCCAGCACCGCCGTCTCGGGCGAGGTCGGCTGGATGATGTGCTGGCCGAGCTGGGAGAGGCCGGAGGTGTCGGTGGTCATGAGGCGGGATTTAACGCGACACCGGCCTTCTGTCTCCTCCCCGCGACCCGCATCGGCAGAGTGACGCGGCCGGGACATCCAGCGACGGCGGCACCCGATTTTTCCTCATCGCGCCTTCGGCCGCGCGATCTGACTGGACTCGAAGCGTCGCGTTGCACTCGAAGTGCAAAACTTAATCCAGAACATAATCCTGTTAAATCAGAGCATTAAACAGACCTTCTGCCCGATCTGGACTCTTGCACCCGATGCTCTCCGAGTGCAAATGTCGAGCGTGCCGCCCCACGCGCAGCCGACATTTGCCTTCCCCCGCGACACCCCGCTAAGCGTAGCCAAACGAAACGGAGCGAACGCCATGGCCATCCCCGCCTCCCTGCAGAAGGGCCTCGTCCTGCCGGTCATCGAGGCGCCGATGTTCCTGGTCTCAGGGCCGGATCTGGTGGTCGAGTGCTGCAACAACGGGGTGATCGGCACCTTCCCCTCGCTGAACGCCCGCACGTCCGAGGGCTATGCCGAGTGGCTGGTCGAGATCAAGTCGCGCCTGAACCCCGACGCCGCCGCCTACGGCGTCAACCACATCGTCCACCCGACCAACCCGCGCCTGATGGCCGACATGATGGTCTCGGTCGAGCATGAGGTGCCGCTGATCATCACCTCGCTGGGGGCCGTGCGCGACGTGGTTGATGCGGTGCACGGCTACGGCGGCGTGGTCTTCCACGACATCGCCAACGTCCGCCACGCCAGGAAGGCCGCAGAGTCCGGCGTCGACGGCCTGATCCTGGTCGCCAACGGCGCCGGCGGCCACGCGGGCATCATCAACCCCTTCGCCCTCGTCAACGAGGTGCGCGAGTTCTTCGAGGGCACCATCATCTTGTCGGGCTGCCTGTCGAACGGCCAGGATGTCGCCGCCGCCCTGATGCTGGGCGCCGATTTCGCCTATATGGGCACCCGCTTCATCAACACGACCGAGGCCATGGCTCCCGAGGCCTACAAGGAGATGATCATCGAGTCGGGCGCGACGGACATCGTCCACACCCCCGCCGTCTCCGGCATCCCGGCCAACTTCATGACCAAGTCGCTTCAGGCCAACGGCATCGACCCGAAGTCGCTGCCCGAGCACAAGCTCGACATGGGCGACGAGGCCAAGGCCTGGAAGACCGTCTGGTCCGCCGGCCAGGGCGCCGGCACGATCCACGACGTCATCCCGGCGGCCGAACTGGTGGCGCGGCTGCGGTCGGAATACGCCCTGGCCACAGATCAATTCGCCAGGAAGGTCGGCGTCGCCTAGATCATAGGCGGATGATCCGCATTTTCCTCTGTCTTCTCGTTCTTGCCGGGGGCTTGCCAAACGCTGTGGCGGCGCAGGACAGGGACACCGCGCGCTACCGTCCGGAACGCGCGTCGCACTGGTCGTTCGAGATTGGGGCCGGCACCGACAACCGCTCCAAGGGGGCCTCCAAGAGCGGCTCTGACCCCTACGTCTTCGGGGACGTCCAGTGGAACGGCGCCAACGGCTTTTATGCGGATGCGGAGTTCGAGACGATCGACTCCTCCGGCTCATCGGTCGAGACCGAGATGGAGGCCGGCTGGCAGTATTCGGCGCTCGGGTTCGATTTCGACACCTCCGCCTCGCACAAGTGGCGGCTCGGCGCCGTCGCGGGTCATGACGACGCGGCCTGGGAATATCAGTTCGACGTCATCAAGGATTTCGGCGCAGTCGATGCGCGCTTCCGCGTCGAACATTCGCCGGACGGCCTGGGTTCGACCCGGGCCTCCACCTGGGTCGAGGGCCGCGTCCGCTTCCCCCTCGCCGATCGCCTGAAGGCCAGCGTCACCCTGGGCCTGCGCGAACAGAACAACGCTCCCGACTACACCGGCTGGAACGCCGGCGTCGCCTGGGCCCTGACCGATACGACCGCGCTCGACCTGCGTTGGCACGGCACGGACGCGCAGGATCAGGGGAGCCAGTACGAGGACGCCCTGGTGGCCTCGGTCCTGGTCAGCTTCTAGGGGGGGCAGCGCCCTTGCACCACGGTCGCGCCGACGGGTGCGACACCTGCGGCGGCTTGACGCGCGCCGCGCTGCCCTCGCATCCGGACCGGCGCCGTGACCGTCTCTGTGACGATCCCAACAAGGCGATCCCATTGTCAGGAAACGACTCATGAAGCTCTCCGCCCTCGCCGGCGCCGTCTCGGCCGCCGCCCTGCTCGTCGCCGCCCCCGCGGCCTTCGCCGATCATCACGGCGGCATGAGCCAGTCGACCGTCACCGTCGGCGGCGCTGCCATGTATGCCAACAAGACCATCGTCGAGAACGCCGTCGCCTCGCCGATCCACACCACCCTCGTGGCCGCCGTCACCGCCGCCGGCCTGGTCGAGACCCTGTCGGGCCCCGGCCCCTTCACCGTCTTCGCCCCGACCGACGCCGCCTTCGCCGCCCTCCCCGCCGGCACGGTCGAGACCCTGATCCAGCCCGCCAACAAGGCGACCCTGACCAAGATCCTGACCTATCACGTCATCGCCGGCCGCGTGACCGCCGCCGATGTCATCGCCCTCATCCAGGCGGGCGGTGGATCGGCTGCCATCACCACCGTCTCGGGTGACATCCTGACCGCCTCGCTGCGCGGGGGTTCGGTCATCCTGACCGACGAGAACGGCGGCGTCGCCACCGTGACCCAGGCCGACGTGTTCCAGTCAAACGGCGTGATCCACGTCACCGACGCCGTCTCCCTGCCAAAATAGTGTCCGGGTGCGGAGGTGTTGTAATCACACCTCCGCACATCGCGCCTATACATAACAACGACAGTGTCGCATGGTCACTTTGCCGCACGTCTATTGCATTCATGGAATGTCCGCCCACTTCCTGATCTCTATCAATCAGGAACGTAACATGACCACCGAAACTCACGACATCGTCGACACTGCCGTCGCCGCTGGCTCGTTCACGACCCTCGTCGCCGCCGTCACGGCCGCAGGCCTGGTCGAGACCCTTAAGGGCGCAGGCCCGTTCACCGTCTTTGCCCCCTCCGACGACGCCTTCGCCAAACTGCCCGCCGGCACCGTCGAGGATCTGGTCAAGCCCGAGAACAAGGACAAGCTGACGGCGATCCTGACGCTCCACGTCCTGTCCGGCGCCGTCCATGCCGCCGACATCTCGGGCAAGACCCTCAGCCCGGCCTCGGTCAACGGCGAGACGCTTGACGTCGACGGCACTGATGGCGTCACCGTAAACGGCTCCAAGGTTGTCTCGGCCGATATCGCCTGCACCAATGGCGTGATCCACGTGATCGACACCGTGCTTCTTCCCAAGGGCTAAAGTCTGCCTGCAAAAGCAGAGGGCGGCCCTTGCAGGCCGCCCTCTGTAGTTTCGAAATGGTCGTTTCAGGCCGGTCGTTTCAGGCCAGCGCCTGGTCCAGGTCGGCGATCAAGTCGTCCAGGTCCTCGACTCCCACCGACAGGCGGATCAGGTTCTCTGTCACCCCCCCCGCCTCGCGGACCTCCTTGGGCACAGAGGCATGAGTCATGATGGCCGGGTGGTTGACCAGGCTTTCGACCCCGCCCAGCGACTCCGCCAGGGTGAAGACCTGAACCCGCTCGAGCACCTGTTTGGTCCGCGCCAGATCGCCGTCGATGATCACCGTGACCATGCCCCCGTAGCGTCCGTTCATCTGGTGCGTCGCCAGATCGTGCTGCGGATGGCTGATCAGACCCGGATAGATGACCCTGGCCACGCCACCGCCCGGCCGGCCGATGCGATCTTCCAGCCAGCGGGCGATCGCCAGGGCGTTCTCGTTATGCGCCTTCATGCGCAGGCCCAGGGTCTTCAGCCCCCGGTTGGCCAGGAAGGCGTCGAATGGCCCCATGACTCCGCCGATGGAGTTCTGGAGAAACTTAAGTTCCTTCGCGACCTCTTCAGACCCCGCCACCAGAACCCCGCCGATAATGTCGGAGTGGCCATTCAGGTATTTGGTCGCCGAATGCATGACCACATCGGCGCCCAGGCTCAGCGGCCTCTGGCTCCACGGCGTGGCGAAGGTGTTGTCCACGACCAGCAACAGGCCGTGCTTCTTCGCGATGACCGACAGCCCCGCGATGTCCGCCAGCTTCATCAGCGGATTGGTGGGCGTCTCGGCCCAGATCATCTTCGTCTTCGGCGTGATCGCCGCCTCGACCTTGGTCAGATCGGCCATGTCGACATAGGCGAAGTCCAGCCCCATCGAGCGCCGCCGCACCCGCTCGAATAAACGCCACGACCCGCCGTACAGGTCGTCGCCGGTGACGATGTGCGAACCCGCGTCCAGCAGCTCCAGCGCCGTCGAGGTCGCCGCCATGCCGGAGCCGAAGCCGAAGGCCTGGACCCCGCCCTCCAGGTCGTTGATGCAGGCCTCGAAGGCCTCGCGCGTCGGGTTCTTACCCCGCGCATACTCATAGCCCTTGTTCACCCCCGGGCTTTCCTGGGCGTAGGTCGAGGTGGCGTAGATCGGCGTCATCACCGCGCCGGTGGTCGGATCCGGCCGCTGACCGGCATGGATGGCGCGGGTTGAAAAACCCTGACTGTTCTTGAGTTCGGCCATGGTCCTACCGGTTCAGGCTGAGGTGGTTGATCAGATCGACGCGCGCGATCAGGCCGACGAACTTTTCGCCGTCCAGCACAATCGCAACCCGGTCGCGGTCGAACAGGGGGATCAGGGCGTCCAGAGGCTCACTGACCTGCACCGTGTCCAGATCGCGCGTCATGGCCGAGGACACCGGCTTGGCGAACCGCTCCTTGCGCGTGATCTCGTCGGTGTTCATCACGTGAACCAGATCGCTCTCGTCCAGAATGCCAACCAGGCGCCCGTCCTGAATGATCGGCAGTTGCGACACGTCCGCCCCGCGCATCCGCTTGAAGGCGGTGTCCAGAGTGTCGGTCGGCCCGGCCGTGACCACGTCGCCCTTCTCGTATTTGCGCGAGATCAGGTCCGACAGGTCGCCATGCAGCTCCCGCTCGCCCAGCCCCTGATCAGCCAGCCAGGCGTCGTTGTAGACCTTGGACAGATATTTCGCGCCCGTATCGCAGACGAAGGTCACGCAGCGCTTCGGCTCGGTCTGTTCCCGACACCAGCGCAGGGCCGCCGCGATCAGCGTCCCTGACGACGATCCCGCCAGGATGCCTTCTTTCAGCAGCAGCTCGCGCACCGTCGCCACAGCCTCGGCGTCCGGGATTGAATAGGCCTTGTCGATCAGGTTCATGTCCGCCGTGTCCGGCACGAAGTTCTGGCCGATACCTTCGACAGTGTAGCTGCCTTCCGGGCTCGGCACGCCGTCGTTGACGATGCCCGCCAGCACCGACCCGACCGGATCGGCCAGAATGATCTCGGCCGCCGACCCCTGGCTCTTCAGGTACTGGGCCACCCCTGTGATCGTGCCGCCGGAGCCGATGCCGGCGACATAGGCGTCGATGTCGTGGCCCATCTGTTCCCAGATCTCCGGCCCCGTCGTCCTGACGTGCGCCTCGGAGTTGGCCGCGTTGGCGAACTGGTTGACGAAGAACCCACCCGGAATCTGCTGCGCCAGCCGTTCCGCCATGTCGGTGTAGTATTCCGGGTGGCCGTGATCGACGTCCGACCGCGTCAGGCGCACATCGGCCCCCATGGCCCTCAGATGCTGGATTTTTTCCTTGGACATCTTGTCAGGGATGACCAGCAACACCTTGTAACCCCTGGCCTGACCCACGAGAGTGAGCGCCAGGCCCGTGTTTCCGGCCGTCGCCTCGACGATGGTGCCGCCGGGCTTCAACCACCCTTCCGCCTCCGCCGCTGCGATCATCGACAGCGCGATGCGGTCCTTGATCGACCCGCCGGGGTTCTGCGCCTCAAGCTTCAGGAACAGCCGGCAGGGCCCGGTGTCGATCCGCGTGACCTCCACCATCGGCGTCTTGCCGATCAGGTCCAGCAGCGAGCCGGTCGGCGCGCTCAGGGTCGGGTTTTCGGACAGCGGCAGGGAAGACATTCAGAATAACTCCGGGACGGACGGGCGCGGCGGAAGCTGATCGCCCGACTTCATCCGGTCAAGCGGCGCAAGATTTCGCCCTTTTACGCGAAGCGCCCTACATAGGAACTCAATGACCAAAACACCCAGAAAACCCGCCGCCGGATTGCCGGACGAGGCCACCCTGCTCACCTTCCTGCGCGACGCCGGCAGTGCGGAAAAGGGCGATATCGCCCGCCACTTCGGCCTGAAGGGCGAGGATCGCCGCCGCCTGCGCGAAATGATCCGAGGCCTCGAATCGGACGGCAAGCTCGGCAAACGTGGCAAGAAGGGCTTCTCCGAAGCTGGCGCCCTGCCCCCCGTCGGCGTCGCCGACGTGGTTGAAAAAGACATCGACGGCGAACTCTATGTCCGCATGGTCGAGGCCTCGGCAGACGCGCCCAAGGCCCTCCTCATTCCCGACAAGGGCAAGCCCGGCCCGGCCCCCGGCCTCGGCGACCGTGTCCTGGCGAAGTTCGAGCATGGCCCGAACGGCTGGGAAGCCCGGCTGATCAAGAAGCTCGACACCAACAACAACCGCGTCCTCGGCGTCATCCGCAAGTCGAACAAGGAGACCCGCGTCGAGCCCGTCGACCGCCGCTCGAAGGACGTCCTGATCATTCCGCAGATCCTCGCCGGCGATCTGCGCGACGGCGACCTCGTGGTCGCCGCCATCGAGAAGTCCGACCAGCGCTATGGCCACAAGCGCGGCAAGATCCTGGAGACCGTCGGCCGCGAGGACGACCCCCGCGCCGCCTCCCTGATCGCGATTCACACTCACGGCGTGCCCATGGGCTTCTCGGAAGCCGTGGAACAGGAGGCCGAAAACCAGGACCTGCCGACGCTGAAGGGCCGCGACGACCTGCGCGACATCCCCTTCGTCACCATCGACCCCGCTGATGCCCGCGACCATGACGACGCCGTCTTCGCCCAGCGCGACGACGAGCCGAAGAACGAAGGCGGCTGGGTCGTCTGGGTCGCCATCGCCGACGTCGCCGCCTACGTCCGCCCCAACACCAGCCTGGACCGCGAGGCCCGTACCAAGGGCAACTCGACCTATTTCCCCGACCGCGTCGAGCCCATGCTGCCCGAGCGGCTGTCGAACGGCCTGTGCAGCCTCAAGGAAGGCGAGAACCGCGCCACCCTCGCCGTGCGCATGGTCTTCGACAAGGACGGCCGCAAACTGGGCCACAAATTCCACCGCGGCCTGATGCGCAGCCACGCCAAGCTCAGCTACGAACAGGCCCAGGCCGCCATAGACGGCCTCGAGAACGGCGGCGGAACCGACGACACGACCGGTCCGATCATGGACACCATCCTGTATCCGCTCTGGAACGCCTACCACACCATGCTGAAGGGCCGGCTGAAGCGCGCGCCCCTGCAGATCGACTCGGCCGAACGCCGCATCCGCATGGCGCCCGACGGCGGCATCGCCTCGATCGAGAAGCGGGTCTCGCTGGAGGCCCACCGCCTGATCGAGGAGATGATGGTCCAGGCCAACGTCTGCGCGGCCGAGACCCTGGAGGCCAAGAAGACCCCCCTCATCTTCCGCGTCCACGACACGCCCAGCCAGGAGAAGGTCTTCAACCTCGCCGACTTCCTCTCGACCATCGGCAAGCCGTGGAACAAGGGCGAGGCCCCGACGACCAAGCGGTTCAACAAGCTGCTCGACGAAACCCGCGACGGCCCCCACGCCGAAGTGGTCAACGAGGTCGTCCTGCGCTCCCAGATGCAGGCCATCTATTCGCCCGACAACGTCGGCCACTTCGGACTCAACCTTGACCGTTATGCACACTTCACCTCACCGATCAGGCGCTACTCCGACCTGATCGTGCACCGGGGCCTGATCCGCGCGCTGAACCTCGGCAGCGACGGCCTGACGGATCGCGAGATCGCCGAACTGCCCGCAATCGCCGATCAGGTCACCCTGACCGAGCGCCGCTCAATGGCCGCCGAGCGCGACGCCATGGATCGCTACATCGCCGCCTTCCTGGAGGACCGCGTCGGCGCGACCTTCACCGGGCGCATTACCGGCGTGACCCGCTTCGGCCTGTTCGTCCGCCTGGACGAAACCGGCGCCGACGGCCTCGTGCCCGTCTCGTCACTGGGCAACGAATACTTCACCCACGACGACCGCGCCCATGCCCTGGTCGGAGAACGCAGCGGCCAGCGCTACACCCTCGGCCGCACCGTCGAGGTCAAGCTGAAGGAGGCCACCCCCATTACCGGCGGACTCCTTTTCGAGATGCTCAGCGACGCCGAACCCCGCGATCCCAACGCCCCCGCCCCTCGCCTCGGCATGCGCGGACGCGGTCCCGGCACGGGCGGCAACAGCCCACCCAAGCGCGGCGTCGGCCGTCCCGGCGGCCCCAAGCCTCCGCGCGGCGGCACGCCGAAAGGCGTCCGCAAGGGCAAGCGGCGCTAGCCGACGATCCCTAGCCCCATCGTCAGGGCGAACCCCAGCCAGGCCATGGCGGCGAGACCGATCACCGGCACGCTCCGGCGGATCGGTCTCGCCGTCGCGGCGCCGTTCGCCCTGCGGGGAATGAGCAGCAACGGCAAGGACGCCGCCCCGATCTCCAGCATCGTATTGATAAGATTCTCGCCGACCCCGCCGCGATAAATCAGAGCGGCCGCCACCGTCGCGACCGTCGCGGCGGCCCAGGCCGTCCGCGCCGCCTTGCGGGGCTCGACGAGTGTTCCCGCCAGCATCCGCGACGCGAACACGACAGTCGCCAGATAGATCGCCGCCCCGACAGCCGCGCCGCCGACCCGAACCGCGACAGTCGCCTCGCCGGCCAGCCCGGTCCAGACGGAATACAGGTCGCCATGCCGGGTCAGCACGGCCTGCACCAGATAGGCCCCCTCCCAGAACCCGGCCATGGCCGCGACCAGCACCAGATAGAGCGTTAGCCCCGGTCGGGTCTCCCGCGTCACCGTGGCCGCGAGCGCCGCAACGGCCGCCACGGCCAGACTGGTAAACGGCCCGCTCAGATCGATCAGAAACGAAGGAACGTCGCACCGGAACAGCGACGTGGTCAGCAAGGTCACCCGCCCGCCGACCGCCAGACACACGCTCCCGTGCCCGACCGCTTCGTGCGCCACCGTCACCGTGATCGCCGCCAGAACCGCCAGCGCGGCCACGGTCAGCGTGTCGTTGCTTCCTCCAGACAGCTGCCGCTTATAAGTCTGTGCCATCATCGCCTCTCCGCCAGCCGCTGTGCCAGTACCGTCTGCGCGCACGGGGCCTCGCCGCCCAGCCACACCCTGAGCAAGGCCAGCTGCGACGCCGCCGAGGCTGCTGCGGCCATGGCCGAAGGGATGTCTCCGTCCTGCCCGTCTCCCAGTCTTGCCTCGATCATCCCCGCCAGTTTGCGCTGCAGCTTCGCGGCCAGCGGCGGCTCGAACATGACCCGCGCCAAGGCCCGGCGTTCCCACAGGTGGTCCAGCACGAACCGCAACCGGGGCAGGCTCGCCTGACCGGCCGCCGCCTCGGCAAGGGGCGCGAAGATCGGGTCGATGGCCCAGACCATCACGTCGTCCTTGTTGCGGAAATGCTCATAGAAGGTCGAGCGCCCGACACCCGCCTCCTCGATCAGGTCCGACGTCCGGATGGCGCCGTAGCGACGCGAGAAGACCAGCCGCGTGAAGGCGTCGAACACCGCCCGGCGGGTCCGCTGGCTACGCCGGTCAAGGTCCTCGGCCGCAAGGGTCATGCCCGACCCTAGCGGATCGCCCGCCCGGGTTCAGCCCGTAACCGCCCCTCGTTCCGGACTTTTGCCCGGGTTCGTCCGTTAACGGACTCTGTCCGGCTTCGTCCGTCGCCTGGCTCGTGCGCTCCCGGCACAGAGATCCTCTGAAACGGGGAACTCACATGACCGCCAACCAGACCCGCGCTGACGGCGCCATCATCGCCGCAGCGACCGGACTCGCCCTCGTCCTGATGTTGCACCATCCGACCTCGCTCTCGACTACACACGACGACGGACAGTTCCTCAGCGACTGGAGCAATGGCTTTGTTCACGCCGCCATGATCGGCTGCCTCCTGGCCCTCGCGATCGGGCTCGATGGCGTGAAGCGACAACTCGACGAAACCCGCATCCTGACCCGCACCGGCGCGCTTCTCCTCGGCGCGGGCTTGCTGGCCCTGGCCGGGGCGGCGTTGGTCAACGGGTTCGCGACCGGACGACTGCTGGCGTCGACCTCAGACCCCGCCGTCCGCGAGGCCGGCGGACACACCCTGTGGGCGCTCAATCAAAGCCTCGACGCCCTCGGCACGGTCCTGGTCGCTCTAGGCGCCGCGACATGGTCTCCCGGGCTCTGGCACCGGTCCTTTGCAGGTCGCGTGGCGGCGGCGCTGGGCGTCGTGATTCTCGGCCTCGCCCTCTGGCACACGACGACGGACGGCGGCTTCGACCTGCAGGTGGCGGTCGCCGCCATGGCCGCATTCGCCCTCTGGTCGCTGGCCGTCGCCGCGACGATGATCCTCGCCCGCCCCGACGGAGAGGCCGAATGATGGAACAGCATCACGCGGCGGCCATCGTGCCCGCCCACGACATCGACGCCAGCGAAGCCTTCTACCGTCGGCTGGGGTTCGAGGTGGTCAGCGACCACGGCGGCTACCGCCGGCTCGCCGAAAACAGCGGCTGCCGCATCCACCTGAGGTCCACACCCGGCTGGCCCGGCCGTCCGGAGGACAATCCGATGGGCCCCTACCTCTATGTCGAGGACGTGGACGCCGTCGCCGACCGGGTCCGGGACCTGATCCTGGAACCGCAGGGGCCGCACGCCCGCCTCTGGGGAACCTATGAGTTCTCTCTCAGCGACCCCGGCGGAACGCTCGTCCGAATCGGCCGCTTCCTCGGCTGACCCGACGGCGGTCACGCTTTCCTTGCCGGCGCCCCCGTGGCATCGGTTTTCGATGCCGTCGCCCCTCCAGCCCTTCGATGCCGCCCAGGACCTCCGCGACGCCCCCCGAGCGGCTGATCCGCGCCAGCGCCCCAAGGACGCCGCCACCCTGATCCTGGTCCGGAGCGGCAAGAGGCCCCAGGTGCTCATGGGCCGCCGCGCGCCGGGCCATGTCTTCATGGCGTCCAAATGGGTCTTCCCCGGCGGCCGCATCGACCGCGCCGACTTCACCGCGGCTGCGGGCGCTGAACCCTCCGGCCCCACCCGCGCCCGTCTCGAAGCCGAACTGGCGCCGCATCGCGCCCGCGCCCTGTGCCTGACCGCCGTGCGCGAGACCTTCGAGGAGACCGGCCTGATCCTCGGCCGGTCCGCTCCGTCCGCCTCCGTCGCCGGACCTTGGCGCGAGTTTCGCCAGGCCGGCGCCCTGCCCGACCTCGCGGCCCTGTCCTACATCGCCCGCGCCATCACCCCGCCCGGCCGCACCCGCCGCTTCGACGCCCGCTTCTTCATGGCCGACGCCTCGACGCTGCTGGCCCCCGAACCGACCACCGGATCCGGTGAACTGGACGAGATCGCCTGGCTCCCGCTGGACGAGGCCCGCGCCCTGGACCTGCCCTCCATCACCCGCTTTGTCCTGGCCGAGGTCGCCGAACGGATTGTCATCGCGGACGGTGCGCAGCGACGATCCGGGACGGACCGGCCCCTCCCGTTTGTCCGCATGGTGCGCGGAGCCCATCTGGTCAGTCATGACTGAGACCCTGACCCTGCGCCTGACCATCGCCGATCCGGTCCCCGGGCTGCACTACTGGCGTCAGGATGCGAAGAACGCGCCGCATGACATCCGCCTGTCGACCGATGCGCCCCTGACCTTCGACATGCCTGTGGATCTCCGGCCGGACGGCAAACTCGGCGGAACCTTCGTGCGCCGCGAGGGGCCGACGCGCCGGTTCGTCTACATCGCCGTCGGCGGTTCGATGGAGGGCCTGCCCCCCGGCCTTGTCCAGGTCAGCCGCCGCGCCAAGATTGACGTCCACGACATTCCATCGGGCCTGTTGAAGCCTGGCGCCATCATCGCAGCCACACTCCCCGGCCGGGGCAAGGACGGCACGCCAGCCTGCGCCACCGTTCGTCCGCTCTCGCCCTGGACCATCATCTCGTGAGCTTGTCATCCCGGAAGGCGCGGCGCGCCTGTCCGGGACGCCCTGTTCCGGCCACGGTCGCCCGTCAGCGTGGCTGGACCCACGGGGAGGATGTGTGTCGAACGCCGGCCTGAGTATCGCGCCCTGGCGCTCGCCCGCCGACCGTCGCCGCGCCGCGGTGCTGGCGGCCTCGGTCGCGTTTCACGCGCTCGTCCTGACGCCGCTGGCCATCGGCCTGTTCGCGGGCGATCCGCCGGTCACAGAGGCCCCGAACATCCCGATCTTCGTCGAGATGGAGCCTCGCCCCCTCCTCGAGGGCGAAACGGTGCGCGAGCCGACGCCCGCCAGCGCCGCCGCCCGTGAAACGGTCCCGGTCCTCGGCGAGGCCGTGCCGTCCGTCGCCCGCGACCGCATGCGTGAGGACCAGGATGAGGACCGCCCCACCGCCCCCGTTCCGCGAATCGGCGCCAGCCCCCTCGTCGGACCTCCCCCAGCCTCCGCCGACCCCTGGCAGGTGACGCCCGAGGGGATGGCGGCCGCCGTCGGCCGTTCGATGCGCACCGGGGCGGGCGGCTGCCGGACGATGGACGGCCGGCTGTCCGCCTCCGAACAGCAACTCTGCGACGACCGCTTCAACACGGCCGCCGGCCGCGCCGGCCCGCTCGGCCCGCGCACCCTGACGCCCTCGGAACAGCGCCGCGACGCCCAGTTCGCCCGCGACGGCGCGGCAGCCCTCGCCGCCCATGATTCCCTGCGCGGAGCCCGCTCCGGCGTCGGCATCGTCATGTCCAGCCCCGACTGCCCGGGCGGCAACCTGCGCAGCACCTGTGCCGGCGCCCACCTGCGGCCCGGCTTCGAGATGACGGACGAGCGCCTGCGAAACAACCGCAAGATGGAGTAGCCGACGGCCCCTTAAATGGCCCAGCCGTGGTCCGGGCAGAAGGAGTCGTGCGCTGCGGCGCCCACATCGATCATGAGGTTGGCGCTGGACGCCACGATCGAAACCATCAGGCTGACCGCCAGGATGGCTGCGACCGTCTTTCCCTCTCTGGACGACAGATAGGTGATGACAAAATCCAGCATCAGCATCTCCCCGCCACGCCGCCATCGTCTCCACGCCGCAATCGTCTCCATTGCCCGCAAAGCCGTCAACTCTGGATGCGAAAAGGGCGGCTCCGTCTCCGGAGCCGCCCTCTTCAGTCTTCAGCTTGCGAGAGCGATCACTCGCTCTCGGCCAGCTCCAGTTGCAGTTCCGCAGGCAGGGGCTCGACGGCGGCTTCGCGCGTCGAGGTCAGCAGGGCGTCACGCTCGTTGGCGATCTTCTGCAGGCTGCGCAGATAGGCGCCCGTACCGGCCGGGATCAGTCGGCCGACGATGACGTTCTCCTTCAGGCCTTCCAGCATGTCCTTCTTGCCGTGGACCGAGGCGTCGGTGAGGACGCGGGTGGTCTCCTGGAAGGACGCCGCCGAGATGAAGCTGCGGGTCTGCAGCGATGCCTTGGTGATGCCGAGCAGGACGGGCTGGGTGGTGGCGATCCGGCCCCCACGCTTCTCGACCTTCTCGTTCTCGAGCACGGCCTCGGCCACCTCGACCGTGTCACCACGGATCAGGGTAGTTTCGCCCGAGTCGAGGATCTCGACCTTCTGCAGCATCTGGCGAACGATCACCTCGATGTGCTTGTCGTTGATCGGCACGCCCTGCAGTCGATAGACCTCCTGCACTTCGTTCACGAGATACTCGGCCAGCGCCTCGACGCCCTGAATACGCAGCAGATCGTGCGGATCGGGGTTGCCGTCGATGATGTAGTCGCCCTTCTGGATCAGATCGCCGTCATGGACGGAGATGTGCTTGCCCTTGGGGATCAGGAACTCGACCGGTTCACCTTGTTCGCCATCGGCGTTCAGTTCCGGCGTGATCTTGATGCGACGCTTGTTCTTGTAGTCGCGACCGAATTCGACGCGACCGTCCATCTCGGCGATGACCGCGCAGTCCTTGGGACGACGGGCTTCGAACAGCTCGGCCACCCGCGGCAGACCGCCGGTGATGTCGCGCGTCTTGGCGCCCTCGGTCGGGATACGGGCCAGGATCTCGCCGGGCTTGACCTCGTCGCCGTTGGCGACCGACAGGATGGCCCCCACCGGCAGCAGGTACCGGGCGTCGGAGCCCGAGGCCAGCTTGGCGAACTCATCGCCCTTGGTGATGCCCATGGCCGGACGCAGGTCCGAACCGCGCGGCGAGGCGCGCCAGTCGATGACGACGCGCTGGGCGATGCCCGTCGCTTCGTCGGTCTCTTCCTTGAAGGACAGACCTTCGACCAGATCCTCGAAGCGAACGGAGCCACCGACTTCGGTGATGATCGGGGTGGTGTAGGGGTCCCACTCCGCCAGACGCTGGTTCTTCTTGACCTCGGAGCCTTCCTTGACGCGCAGGCGGCCGCCGTAGGGGATCTTGTAGCTTTCACGGTCCTTGCCATCGACCATGACGGTGACGACAACGTTGCGGCTCATCGAGACCAGATCGCCGTGGGCGCCGGTGACGGTGGGGCCGACGACCTTGACGACGCCGGCGTTGGTCGCCTCGTAGAACGAGGTTTCCGCCACCTGGGCCGTGCCGCCGATGTGGAACGTCCGCATCGTCAGCTGGGTGCCCGGCTCGCCGATGGACTGCGCCGCAATGACGCCGACCGCTTCGCCGATGTTGACGTTGGTGCCGCGCGCCAGGTCACGGCCGTAGCACATGCCGCAGATGCCGGCTTCGGCCTCGCAGGTCAGGGCCGAACGGACCTTGATGGACTGGACACCCTCGCGGTCGATGACCTCGACGATGTCCTCCACCAGATAGGTGTCGGCGGGGAACAGGACGTTATCGGTGCCCGGCTCCTTGATGTCCTCGGCGTTGTAGCGGCCCAGGACGCGTTGACCCAGCGAGACCAGGACGTCGCCGCCCTCGACCACGGCGCGCAGGGTGATGCCCCGCGTTGAACCGCAGTCTTCCTCGGTGACGATCGAGTCCTGCGCCACGTCCACCAGACGACGGGTCAGATAACCCGAGTTGGCGGTCTTCAGCGCGGTGTCGGCCAGACCCTTGCGGGCGCCGTGGGTGGAGTTGAAGTATTCGAGGACGGTCAGGCCTTCCTTGAAGTTCGAGACGATCGGGGTCTCGATTATCTCGCCGGACGGCTTGGCCATCAGGCCGCGCATCCCGCCGAGCTGCTTCATCTGGGCCTGCGAACCGCGGGCGCCGGAGTTGGCCATCATATAGACCGAGTTGATCTCGGCGGTACGACCCGAGGCCAGGACGCGCGGTTGCGCGATCTCGCCCATCATCTCGTCGGCGACCCGGTCGGTGGCCTTGGCCCAGGCGTCAACGACCTTGTTGTACTTTTCGCCCTTGGTGATCAGGCCGTCGGCGTACTGTTGCTCGTACTCCTCGACCAGGGTGCGCGTGGCGGCGACGATCTCGACCTTCTTGGCCGGGATCACGATGTCGTCCTTGCCGAACGAAATGCCGGCCTTGGCGGCTTCCTTGAAGCCCAGACCCATCATCTGGTCGGCGAAGATCACCGTCGCCTTCTGACCGCAGTGGCGATAGACCACGTCGATCAGGTTGCCGATTTCCTTCTTGGTGAGGTTCTTCTCGAGCAGGCGGTAGCCGACGTTCGGGTTCTGCGGCAGCAGCGCGCCCAGCTTCATGCGGCCCGGCGTTGTGTCGATCACCTTGGTGATCTCGTTGCCTTCGGCGTCCTGTTCGCTCCAGCGCGCCTTGATGCGGGTGTGCAGGGTCACCACGGCGGCGTCCAGCGCCGCGTCGATCTCGCCGATGTTGGCGAACAGCTTGCCTTCGCCCGGCTCACCGTCCTTGACCAGCGACAGATAGTACAGACCCAGGACGATGTCCTGCGACGGCACGATGATCGGCTTGCCGTTGGCCGGCGACAGGATGTTGTTGGTCGACATCATCAGCACGCGCGCTTCCAACTGGGCCTCGAGGCTCAGCGGGACGTGCACGGCCATCTGGTCGCCGTCGAAGTCGGCGTTGAACGCGGCGCAGACCAGCGGGTGAAGCTGGATGGCCTTGCCCTCGATCAGCTTGGGCTCGAACGCCTGGATGCCCAGACGGTGAAGCGTCGGCGCGCGGTTCAGCATCACCGGGTGCTCGCGGATCACCTCTTCGAGGATGTCCCACACCTGGGGCTGTTCGCGCTCGACCATGCGCTTGGACTGTTTGACGGTGCCCGACAGGCCCTTGGCGTCCAGGCGCGCATAGATGAACGGCTTGAACAGCTCGAGCGCCATCTTCTTGGGCAGGCCGCACTCGTGTAGCTTCAGATCCGGGCCCACGACGATGACCGAACGGCCGGAGTAGTCGACGCGCTTGCCCAGAAGGTTCTGGCGGAAGCGGCCCTGCTTGCCCTTCAGCATGTCGGCCAGCGACTTCAGCGGACGCTTGTTGGCGCCCGTGATGACGCGACCACGACGGCCGTTGTCGAACAGGGCGTCGACCGATTCCTGCAGCATCCGCTTTTCGTTGCGGATGATGATGTCAGGCGCGCGCAGCTCGATCAGCCGCTTGAGGCGGTTGTTGCGGTTGATGACCCGGCGATACAGGTCGTTCAGGTCGGAGGTGGCGAAGCGGCCGCCGTCCAGCGGCACCAGCGGACGCAGTTCCGGCGGGATGACCGGCACGACCGTCAGGATCATCCACTCGGGCTTGTTGCCGGATTCGAGGAAGGCCTCGATCAGCTTCAGGCGCTTGGAGGCCTTCTTGGCCTTCACTTCCGACGGGCTGTCGGCCAGCTCGCCGCGGTGGCGCTCGGCCTCCGAATGCAGGTCGATGCCCATCAGCAGGTTGCGCACGGCCTCGGCGCCGATCTCGGCGGTGAAGCCGTCATCGCCGAACTCGTCCTGGTAGCGATAGAACTCGTCTTCCGTCAGAAGCTGGTTCTGCTTCAGCGGGGTCAGACCCGGCTCGGTGACGATGTAGTTCTCGAAGTAGAGCACGCGCTCCACGTCCTTCAGCGCCATGTCCAGCATCAGCGAGATGCGCGACGGCAGCGACTTCAGGAACCAGATGTGGGCGACCGGAGAGGCCAGTTCGATATGGCCCATCCGCTCGCGCCGGACGCGGGCCAGGGTGACCTCCACGCCGCACTTCTCGCAGATAATGCCCTTGTATTTCATGCGCTTGTACTTGCCGCACAGGCATTCATAGTCCTTGGTCGGACCAAAGATACGGGCGCAGAACAGGCCGTCACGCTCGGGCTTGAACGTGCGATAGTTTATCGTCTCGGGCTTCTTGATCTCGCCGAACGACCACGAGCGGATCTTTTCCGGCGAGGCCAGGGCGATCTTGATCTGGTCGAAGGTCGGGGTGACCGGGACCGCGTTGAAGATGTTCAGGACTTCCTGGTTCATCTTGTTTCCTTCTGCGGCGGGGGCCGCGTAAAATTCGAGAGATGGAGAGAGCGGAGGGACCGTCCCTCCCCGCTTGCGCGAGGAGGGATTATTCGGCCGGTCAGCTGTTCTCCAGCTCCACGTTCAGACCCAGCGAGCGCATTTCCTTGATGAGAACGTTGAAGCTCTCGGGAATGCCCGCCTCGAAGCTGTCGTCGCCGCGCACGATGGCCTCGTAGACCTTGGTCCGGCCGGCCACGTCGTCGGACTTCACCGTCAGCATTTCCTGCAGGGTGTAGGCGGCGCCGTAGGCTTCCAGAGCCCAGACCTCCATCTCCCCGAAGCGCTGACCGCCGAACTGCGCCTTGCCGCCCAGCGGTTGCTGGGTGACCAGGGAGTACGGACCGATGGAGCGGGCGTGGATCTTGTCGTCGACCAGGTGGTGCAGCTTCAGCATGTAGATGTAGCCGACCGTGACCGGACGCTTGAACTGCTCGCCGGTCGTACCGTCATAGACGATCGACTGACCCGAACGCTCCAGACCAGCCTTCTCGAGCAGGTCCTCGATGTCCGAGATGTGCGCGCCGTCGAATACGGGCGTCGCGAACGGAACCCCCTTCGACAGGTTCTGCGCCAGCTCGATCAGCTCGTGCTCTTCCTGCGGCAGGGGGGTGTCTTCGCCGTAGATGCCGGTCAGATACTCGATCAGCGCCTGCTTCTGGCCGCCGCCCTGCCAGGCTTCCAACAGGCCAGCGATCTGCTTGCCAAGGCCCGCAGCCGCCCAACCGAGGTGGGTTTCGAAGATCTGGCCGATGTTCATGCGCGAGGGCACGCCCAGCGGGTTCAGAACGACGTCGACCGAGGTCCCGTCTTCCAGGTGCGGCATGTCCTCGATCGGCAGGATCTTGGAGATGACGCCCTTGTTGCCGTGACGACCGGCCATCTTGTCCCCGGGCTGAAGCTTGCGCTTCACGGCCACGAACACCTTGACCATCTTCATCACGCCGGGGGGCAGCTCGTCGCCGCGCTGCAGCTTCTCGACCTTGTCCTCGAAGCGACGGTCGAGCGCCTTGCGGGCGTCCTCGAACGACTTCTTCATCTGCTCCAGCTCGCCCATCGCCTTCTCGTCGTCGAGGGCGATCTGCCACCACAGGCCGCGCGACAGCTCGCCCAGCTTGGCTTCAGTGACTTCACCGCGGCCCAGGCCCTTGGGACCCGAGACGGCGTTCTTGTTCAGGACCAGCGGACGCAGGCGGCCGTAGACGTTGCGTTCCAGGATCGCGAGTTCGTCGTCGCGATCCTTGCCCAGGCGCTCGATCTCGTCGCGCTCGATCGACATGGCGCGTTCGTCCTTGTCGACGCCGTGACGGTTGAACACGCGCACGTCGACGATAGTGCCGGCGACGCCGGGCGGCAGACGCAGCGAGGTGTCGCGGACGTCCGAAGCCTTCTCGCCGAAGATGGCGCGCAGCAGCTTCTCTTCCGGGGTCATCGGGCTTTCGCCCTTCGGCGTCACCTTGCCGACCAGGATGTCGCCGGGCTGGACCTCGGCGCCGATGGCCACGATGCCGGCCTCGTCGAGGTTGCGCAGGGCTTCCTCGCCGACGTTCGGGATGTCGCGGGTGATTTCTTCCGGCCCGAGCTTCGTATCGCGCGCCATCACCTCGAACTCCTCGAGGTGGATCGAGGTGAAGACGTCGTCGCGCACGATGCGTTCCGAGATCAGGATCGAGTCTTCGAAGTTGTAGCCATTCCAGGGCATGAACGCGACGAGCGCGTTCCGGCCCAGGGCCAGTTCGCCCAGGTCCGTTGAGGGACCGTCGGCAATCACGTCGCCGACCTTCACCTCATCGCCCACACGCACGATCGGGCGCTGGTTGATGCAGGTCGACTGGTTGGAGCGCTGGAACTTCGACAGGCGATAGATGTCGACGCCCGAACGGCTGGCATCCTGTTCGTTGGTCGCACGGACCACAATCCGGGTGCCGTCGATCTGTTCGACAACACCGTCGCGGCGAGCCACGACCACGGCGCCCGAGTCGCGGGCCACGACGGCTTCCATGCCCGTGCCGACCAGAGGCGCGTCCGACTGCACCAGAGGCACGGCCTGACGCTGCATGTTCGCGCCCATCAGGGCCCGGTTGGCGTCATCGTTTTCCAGGAACGGGATCAGGGCGGCGGCGACCGAGACGACCTGTTTCGGCGACACGTCCATCATGTCCACGTCAGCGCGGATCAGCAGCTGGGAGTCGCCGTTGATCCGGCCCGGGACCAGCTCCTCGACGATCATGCCGTCCTTCAGCTGAATGTTGGCCTGGGCGATCGTGTATTTCGACTCCTCCATGGCCGAGATGTAGACCACCTCGTCCAGGGCCTTGCCGTCCTTCACGCGACGGTACGGGCTCTCGATGAAGCCGTACTTGTTCACCCGGGCGTGGGTGGCCAGCGAGTTGATCAGGCCGATATTCGGGCCTTCCGGCGTTTCGATCGGGCAGATGCGGCCGTAGTGGGTCGGGTGCACGTCGCGCACTTCGAAGCCGGCGCGCTCGCGCGTCAGACCGCCAGGGCCAAGCGCCGAAAGGCGACGCTTGTGGGTGATTTCCGACAACGGGTTCGTCTGGTCCATGAACTGCGACAGCTGCGACGAGCCGAAGAATTCACGCACCGAGGCCGCGGCCGGCTTGGCGTTGATCAGGTCGTGCGGCATTACCGTGTCAATATCGACCGACGACATGCGCTCCTTGATGGCGCGTTCCATGCGCAGCAGGCCAACGCGGTACTGGTTTTCCAGCAGTTCGCCGACCGAACGGACCCGACGGTTGCCGAGGTTGTCGATGTCGTCGATCTCGCCGCGGCCGTCTTTCAGGCCGACGAGGATCTGCAGGACTTTCAGCACGTCGTCCTTCTGCAGGACGCGGGTCTCGTCGGACACTTCCGGCGTTTCCAGACGCATGTTCATCTTGACCCGGCCGACGGCCGACAGGTCGTAACGTTCGCTGTCGAAGAACAGCGAGTTGAACATGGCTTCCGCGGCTTCCGTGGTCGGCGGCTCGCCCGGACGCATGACGCGATAGACGTCGAACAGCGCATCGTCGCGGCCGGTGTTCTTGTCCACACGCAAAGTGTTGCGCATGTAGGCGCCGACCGTCACGTGGTCGATGTCCAGCACGTCGATGGTGGTGAAGCCACGCTCTTCGAGCAGCTCGATGATCGGAGCGTCGAGCTCGTCACCGGCCTCGGCGTAGATTTCGCCGGTCTCGTAGTTGACGGCGTCGGCGGCCAGGTAGCGGGTCACCAGGGCGTCAGCCGCCAGCGACAGCGACTTGGTCGTGTCGCCCAGCTTCTTGGCCGCACGGGCCGAGATCTTCTGGCCGGCCGAGGCGACGATCTCGCCGGTGTCGGCATCGACCAGGTCGAACTCGGGCTTCACGCCCTTCCAGCGATCCGCCTTGTAGGGGGTGACCCAGCCTTCGCCGCGCTTCTCGTAGGGAACGGTCTCGTAGAAGGTGCGCAGGATCTCCTCGCCGTCCATGCCCAGGGCATAGAGGAAGGTGGTCGCCGGCAGTTTGCGGCGACGGTCGATGCGCACGAACACCACGTCCTTGGCGTCGAACTCGAAGTCGAGCCACGAACCGCGGTACGGGATCACGCGGGCGGCGAACAGCAGCTTGCCCGACGAGTGGGTCTTGCCCTTGTCGTGGTCGAAGAAGACGCCCGGCGAGCGGTGCATCTGCGAAACGATCACCCGCTCGGTGCCGTTGACGATGAAGGTCCCCTTGTCCGTCATCAGGGGGATGTCCCCCATGTAGACGTCCTGTTCCTTGATGTCCTTGACCGAGCGCGCGCCGGTTTCCTCGTCCGCCTCAAACACGATCAGACGCAGCTTGACCTTCAGCGGCGCGGCATAGGTCATGTCGCGCTGGATGCACTCCTCGACATCGTACTTGGGGTCCTCGAACTCGTAGGACACGTATTCCAGCACGGCGCGTTCGTTGAAGTCCTTGATCGGGAAGACCGACTTGAAGACCGCCTCGATGCCCTGCTCCTTGCGGACGCCCGGACGGACCTCACGCTGCAGGAACTGCTCATAGGAGGCGCGCTGAACCTCGATCAGGTTCGGCATGGCCACCGCTTCCGGGATACGCCCGAAGGACTTGCGGATGCGCTTCTTGCCGGTGAAGGTCGTGGCCGATGCGATCTGACCATTGATGGTGAGACCGTTCAGGACGTCAGTCATTCTGTTTTCCCATTCGCGGATCCGGGGGGAGACCACGCGCAAAATGCAGCAGCCACGGCGGTGCGAGCGGCACGCCGTGACAATCGGTTTCGGCCTCCACCCTCGACGCGCTTTCGCGGTCAGGAGGCCTGAAATCTGGTGAGCTCCCTGGGTAAGGAGCCACGCCTTCGCTCGGTCGGAGGGCGACGGACCGGGCCTCGGCGCTTTCGCGCAGACTCATGGGGAGTGTTGCGGAACGCGGACATATACGCGCTTCTCAGGCGAAATAAAGGCCCGCACTCCGATTTCCGGCATCTTCGCAAGAGCTTTTTCGACTGCTAGCGTCGCTCCATGAAAATCATCCCCATCTTCGTCGCTGCTGCCGCCCTCGCCGCCTGCGCCACCGCGCCGGAGCCTGTCGCCGTGGTCGACCCGACCGTCCACTCGACGCCCGCCGAGTACGAAGCCGGTCAGGCCGCCTACCTGGCCTGGAACGGCGCCCGTCGCGGCTGGACCACCACGGCCACCGGCCTCCAGTACTTCCGTGAAGGCACCGCCCACCCCGAGGGTGCCCAACCGACCGAGACCTCGACCGTCCGGGTCCACTACGAGGGGACCTTCATTGACGGCCGCAAGTTCGACTCCTCATACGACCGGGGCGAACCGGCCGAATTCCCGCTGAACCGGGTCATCAAGGGCTGGACCGAGGGAGTCGCCCTGATGCGGGTCGGCGAGACCTTCCATTTCGCCATCCCCGCCGACCTCGGCTACGGCGCCCGCTGGGTCGGCGGCGACGAACTGCCGCCCAACTCGACCCTGCTGTTCAAGGTCGAACTGCTGGAAGTGAAGTAGGCCAACTGACTCGAGGCTCACGATAATTCCCCTTGCATCCCCGCGAAGGCGGGGATGCAAGGATTTGAAGACAAGGCGCCGCTTGACGGACTGTCGCACCCGGCGCTCATGTGCCCGCCTGTTCATCTCCGGATTCCCAGCATCATGAAGCGTCTCGCCGTCTCCGCCTGTTTCGCGGCCCTCCTCCTCGCCTCGGCCTCGCCGACCTTCGCCCAGACGGCGCTCCAGACGCCTCCGACGCCCCAGCCCATCCCCGCCGTCGTCGATCGCGCCTGGCCCGGCGTCGTCCGCCTCGACGTCGACGCCACGGACCTGAACCGCCGCATCTATCGCGTGCGCGAGACCATTCCGGTCGAGGCCGCCGGCCCGATGACCCTGTTCTTTCCGGAATGGCTGCCCGGCAACCATGGCCCGGTCGGCCCGGTGACCCAGCTCGCCGGCCTGACCTTCACGGCCGGCGGCCAGCGCATCGAATGGGTGCGGGATGCGCTCAGCCCCTACGCCTTCCACATCGTCGTTCCGGCGGGCGCCACCGAACTGGTGGCCGAGTTCCAGCACCTGTCGCCGACAACCGGGGCCCAGGGCCGCATCACCATGACGGCCGAGATGCTCAACATCCAGTGGGAGAAGATGCTGCTCTACCCCGCCGGCCGCTTCCACCGGAACATCACCATCCAGGCCGGCGTCACCCTTCCCGAAGGCTGGGAATACGGCACGGCTCTCCGCCCCGACAGCTCGACCGGCGCCACCACCACCTTCCAGCCCGTCCCGCTCGACGTTCTCGTGGACAGCCCGATGTTCGTCGGCGACCACTATCGCCAGATCGACCTCGATCCCGGCGGCCGTTCGCCCGTCCTCCTCAACATCGTCGCCGACGCCGACGAAAACATCGCCCCGACAGACGAACAGATCGGCATCCTGCGCACCCTGGTCGTCCAGGCCGACCGCCTGTTCGGCACACGCCAGTACGACCACTATGATTTCCTCGTCGCCATGACCGATCGGATGGGCGGCATCGGGCTGGAGCATCACCGGTCGTCGGAGAACAGCGTCGATCCGGGCTTCTTCACCGACTGGGACAGCAAGCTCGGCGACCGCGACCTGCTGGCCCACGAATACACCCACTCCTGGGACGGCAAGTACCGCCGCCCGGCGGGCCAGGATGTCGCCAACTTCAACCTGCCCATGCAGAACGAACTTCTGTGGGTCTACGAGGGCCAGACCCAGTTCTGGGGCAAGGTTCTGGCCGCCCGCTCGGGCCTGCATAGCCGCCAACAGGCGCTGGACGCCCTGGCTATGGACGCCGCCACCTATGACAACACCGTCGGTCGCGAATGGCGGGCGATGCAGGACACGGTCAACGACCCGATTGTCTCCCAGCGCCGCCCGATCGGCTGGCGGTCCTGGCAGCGCAGCGAGGACTACTATGTCGAGGGCCAGCTGATCTGGCTCGACGCCGACACCCTGATCCGCGAGCAGACCAACGGCCGCAAGTCGCTCGACGACTTCGCCCGTGCCTTCTTCGGCGTCCAGGAGGGGAATTACGACGCAAACCCCTACACCTTCGAAACGGTCGTCGAGACGCTCAACGGCGTCATGGAACACGACTGGGCGACCTTCCTGCGCACCCGTCTCGACGGCCACGGCCCGGGCGCGCCGCTGGATAGTCTAACGCGCGGCGGCTACCGCCTCGTCTATACCGACACGATGAGCGACTATCAGAAGACGCTCTGGGCCGAGTACGGCCGCAACGACTTCATCTATTCGCTCGGCTTCATGACCGGCGCCGACAACACCCTCTCGAGCGTCCAGTGGAACAGCCCTGCCTTCGGACAGGGGCTGGCGATCGGCATGCAGATCATCGCCGTCAACGGCGAGGTCGCCTCCGCCGCCACCCTTCGCGCCGCCGTTACCGCCGCCAAGGGCGCCGACCAGAAGATAGAACTCATCGTCCGCGACGGAACCCGCTACCGCACCGTGGCCTTCGACTATCACGAGGGCCTGAAATACCCGCATCTGGAGCGGATCGAAGGCGCCCCCGACCGGCTCGGCGACCTGTTCACGGCAAGGCGGCGGTAATCCGACGGATCTGATTCTCCCTCCCCCTCGGGGGGAGGGTGCTCGAAACGCAGCGGAGACCGGGTGGGGCGGCAAGGCAAAACCTAAAGCTGCGTGTCCGCATCGCTATGCCGCCCCCACCCCTTCGCTACGCGAGGCCCCTCCCCCTGGTGGGAGGAGACAGGTCGCCCCTTGCCCCTCCCCCCAATCCGCCGTTAATCCAGGTCAGCCGGCCGGGCGTTGACCGGCCGCCAGCCACGGCGACGACACCCGCATGAGCCCTTCCCGCAACGACAATCTGGAAGCGGCGCTGGCGCGGGTTTTCGAGGATCAGAACACCAGGGCCAGCTGGTTCGCCCTGACCGGCGGAGAACTGCTCTTCTCGGCCGGGGACGAGCCAGACAGCCTCTATCTGGTTCGGTCCGGCCGCCTCGGCGTCTTCCGTCAGGACGAGGATCAGCCGCCCCGGTTCCTCGGCGTCATTAAGCCCGGGGAGCCGGTCGGCGAAATGGCCCTGATCGCCGGTACGCCGCATTCGGCCAGCGTCGTCGCCCTGCGCGATTCCGAGATCCTGGCCCTCCCGCGCGACGTCTTCTTCGAGGCCGTCCGCACCCACCCCGACGTCATGATCGAGCTGTCCCGGCTGATGCTGCGCCGGGCCCGCGAGCGCGCGCCGGGCGTCACCGAACCCAGTGTCTTCGGCTTCATCTCGGTGCGTGGCCGCCCCATCCGCCCCTTCGTCGACCGCCTCGCCGCCGCCGTCGAGGCCCAGGGCCACACCTGCCAGGTCATCGACCACTCAGCCCTGTCCTCGGTTTCCGAATGGTTCTCGCGCATGGAGGACAGCCACGACTTCGTCCTCTACGTCGCCGAACTGGATGAGCCGTCCTGGGCCAATCTCTGCGCGCGTCAGGTCGATCGATTATTCCTCATCGGAGACGCCCTGACAGCGCCGCCGGCCAACATCCCGATCCGCACCGCCCACGGCCTGCAGCAGTTCACCGACCTGATCCTGCTGCGCGACCCCCGCATGCGCCGCCCGGCCAACACAGCCGTCTGGCTGGACGCCATCAACCCCGGCCGCTGGTTCCACGCGATCGAGGGCGACGCGGCGGACGCCGCCCGTATCGCCCGGATCATCACCGGGCGGGCCGTGGGTCTGGTCCTGTCCGGCGGCGGCGCCCGCGCCTATGCCCATATCGGCGCCGTCAGCGCCCTGCATGAGGCTGGGGTGCGGTTCGACTTTCTGGGCGGTTCATCCATGGGCGCCGTCATCGCCGCCGGCCCCGCCCTGGGCTGGACCGACGAGGAGCTGGACGCCCGCATCCGGACCGCCTTTGTCCGCTCCGATCCCCTGTCGGACCTCGCCTTCCCGATCATCGCCATGACCCGCGCCGGCAAGGTCGCCCGCCTGCTTCAGGACGCCTATGGCGAGATCGACATCGCCGACATGCCCCTGCCCTTCTTCGCCGTCTCGTCGAACCTGACGAGCGGCCGGATCGAGGTGCACCGTCGGGGCCTGCTGCGCCGGGCCATGCGCGCCTCCATCTCCATCCCCGGGGTCATGCCGCCAGTCGTCATCGACGGCCAGGTGCTGGTCGACGGCGCCGTGATCAAGAACTTCCCCACCGACGTCATGCGCCAGATGAATGCGGGCCCGATCATCGGCGTCGACATGTCCCAGACCCGCGGCGTCGATCCCGCGACCCTGGCCAACCCGCCATCCTGGTGGCGCTGGATCGTCTCCGGAGCCTGGAAGAAGGGCCCGCCGATCGTCTCGGTGCTCATGCGCTCGGCGACCATCACCACGGACGCCGACATGGAGAGTTCGCGAGCCGACACGGATCTGTTGATCCTGCCCGAACCCGACGGCTCCGACATCCGCGACTGGAAGGTTTACGACCCTGTAGTCGCGGCCGGCCATGCGGCTGCGGTCAAGGCCCTGGCGAAGCTGGAAGGGCCGATCGAGACCCTCCGCCAGCGCGCCGACGTGACGGCCTCGCCCCTGGACCAGAGCGAGTCAGAACCGGCCGTGGCCTGATTGGGAGAGCGGACCTTCAGGTCCGCATTTCGCGGCGCAGGCGGACCTGCAGGTCCGCGTTCCGAACCCATCGATGCTGTGAAGGAATGGTACCGCCTCTCAGGCTTGAACTGAGGACCTCCGGTTCCACAAAGGGTTTTCAGCCACTCCCCAAAACCCAGTCCCCGCTTGGTTTTCCCGAAGAAAACTGTTTGTTTGCGGGCATTTACGAGCGAAGGTAGTTGCGACGAGAAACATCAGGAAATCACCTGATCTTTCGTTGCCCGAGGCCCCAGCGAGGCCCCAGATTGTTTTTGAGGCCGTGGAGACCCCCTATGCCCGTGATGAAATTGACCGACCGGAACTGCGCGAGCGCCAAAGGCGAGCCCGGAAAACGCATCGAGCTTTACGACGCCCTCGTCACCGGCCTTGCCCTGCGGATCACCCCCAAGGGCACCAAGTCCTGGGTCTTCCGCTACAGGGCCAACGAGAAGCAGACCCGGCTGGCGCTGGGCACCTTCCCGAACACGTCGCTGGAAAAGGCCCGCGCCAAGGCCCGACTGCTAGCCGGAGCGGTCGAGGACGGCGGCGACCCGGCTGCCGACAAGCTGCGTGAACAGGCCGAACGCAAGGCCGACCCCATTAAGACCTTTGACGATCTGGCCGACACCTATCTGGCGGCCTGCGCCAGCGGCGAGTGGAAGCCCATGAAGAAGGTGAAGCGTCCCCGCACCTTGGACGATGAGAAGAATATCCTGCGCCGGAACGTGCGGCCCGCCATCGGCGGTATGCGGCCGGAGGACGTGACCAAGGCCCACGTGAAGACCCTCCTCCGCAAGATGACCGCCAAGGGCATCACCTCTCAGGCCAACCGGACCCACGCCGTGATCCGTCAGGTCTATAACTTTGCGCTCAAGGAGGACGTCGGCAAGGTCGTGCTGAACCCGGCACTCCACATCGACCCGCCCGCCATCGAGAAGCCCAGAGCCCGGACGTGGACCGACGACGAGTTGAAGGCCCTTTGGACAGGGCTGGAAGACCCCGGCACGCTGGCGGAGGCCGGTGTCACGCGGTCGGTGGCGATTGCCCTCCAGCTGGTCGCCCTCACGCTCCAGAGACGCGGGGAGGTGGCGGGCATGATGCGGTCAGAGATCGACCTGGCCCAGCGGACTTGGCTCCTTCCGAGCGAGCGCACCAAGAACGGCAAGCCGCACCTCGTGCCCCTGTCGCCCCGCGCCGTGACCCTGATCGAAGAGGCCCTGACTTTGATCGGTGACACCGGCGCTAAGGACGTGCCGATCTTCGCCAGCCGGTCGGGCGGTCGCACCAAGGCCATTCTCAGCAACTCCGTCAGCCATGCTTACCGGGATGTGCGGCCCCTGATCGGCATGACGGGCGAGAATATGCCCACTGTCCACGACCTGCGCCGCACAGGGGCCACCCTCATGACGTCGGAGCGCCTGAGCATTTCGCCCATGATCCGGTCGCGGGTGCTGAACCACACTGACGCTGGCGGCGGGGCGATGGTGTCCATGTCGGTCTATGACACCAATACTTATGTCGCGGAGAAGCGCCGCGCGCTGGACGCATGGGCCGCGCTCCTGCTGGAGATCGTAGGCGAGCGTCCCCGGCCCGATAACGTCCACAGTCTGAGGGAGGCGGCGCATGGCTGACCCTCCCCCGCCTCCGTGGGACGCCCCACCCGCCGTCATGACCGCGTGGGTTTTGGCCCAGCTTGACCGGCTGGACTTAGCCCGTGTCGGTGCGGCTGACGACGGCACCCTGTTCGCTGACCTTGCAGTCACCGTGCCGGGGCCGGGGCCGGTTGTGCCGGTGAAGAGGGGCCGGGGCAGACCGTCCGTCGATCCCAAATCCCTTGGCCGCCTGACCTATCTTGCCGTTGCCTCTCACGACGTGGACCGCATTCGGCAGCTCTGGCAGCAGGCCTATGGCCGGAAGAACCGGCACACGACCGAGGGCCAGGTCACCGCCGAAGAGATTGCCGCCGCTCGCTGGGACCATGATGGGGTCAAGGGCAAGGGCAAGTTGGACGTATCAGTCGATGACATTCTGACTCACCGCGCCAAGACCAATGGCCGCCGCCCAGAAAAGCTGATCCCCGAATAACAGGCCGGGGAAATGGCATTGGGCCTATGGTTTTGAGGGGTTGTCGCTGCTGACGGCGACTCGAACACGAGGACCGCACAATGACCCCCAAGGCACGCACGAAAATCCCGGCTGATATCGAAGGCTTTGAGAAAAGAGAGGACTACTTGTTCCGCGCTCTGATCAGAGAGATTGCTACTTTTGGGCCAGATGCTGAGGTCTCGACTGGTGATGGCAGAATTTCCTACCACTGGCACAATTCCATCTCTGGCAACGAACTAATGCTGAAAATATAAATGAAGACCCGGCCTCACCAGCCGGGTCTTTTTTTCTTGAATTGGCCTCTTTGTATTTATAGGCCGGGGTTTCAGATCCCGAAATCACCGAGAACGTCTTCACAAGCTTCCTGAACCGATCAGGAAACAAGATGGAGACGACGATGAAAGCCGATGTGCAAGCCGTCGATGCTGCCGAGCCGATCATCCGCCTGATCAAGGCCGATGTTGTTTGTGAGCGCGTCGGCATTTCCAAGATCACCCTCTGGCGCAAAGCCAAGGACGGGCAGTTCCCGCCCCCGCGCAAACAGTTCGGCAAGAGCGTGGCTTGGGTTGAGTCCGAAGTGAACGCGTGGATCAACGCCCGCGCAGTCGCTGACGCGTGGCGCTCGGACGAGGCGGACGCATAGATGGAGCGCCTGCTTCTGATCCTGGCGCTGGTCGCCCTGCTGGCGTGGACCCTCCACCTCGGCATTGAACTGGTCCGCGTGTCTGTCCGCTCCCGCCCGCCCTTCAACCGAACAGGTGTGTGATGAGTGGCATGGACCGCTTCATGGAGCAGCGGCACCCCGAGTTTCGTCGCGCTGACCATGGGCGCTCGACCGGCCAGCCCAGCTCTGCCGTCCTCACGGCGGCCAGCCTCAGCCCGAGGGACGTCGCTGTGGCCTTGGGGGGCAAGGAGTCGGCACAGGGGTGGATCAACTTTTCCTCCCCCGGCCATTCGTCAATGGACGCTTCAGCAGGCATTCTGCTGACCGAAGATCACCCCGAGGGCTTCCGGCTCAAGTGCCATTCTGATGGTGACGACGAGGACGAGGTTCGGGCGTGGGTCCGCGAGCAACTGAGCCTCCCAGAGCCGGGCGTCTATGTCTATGAAACCGCAGACGGCGAGCCGTATCTGCGCGTCACCAAATGGCCGAGCAAAGCCATCTGGCAAAATTATTGGACCGGCGAGAAATGGGAGAAGCGTAAACCATCAGGCCCGAAGGTCCCCTACCGACTGCCCGAGTTGCTGGCCGCTCCGCAGGACGCCGTTGTCTATGTGACCGAAGGTGAGAAAGACGCGGACAATGTTGCCGCGCTGGGCCTGATCGCCACCACGAACTCAGAAGGCGCTAGCCCCGGCAAATGGACTGCCGAGCTTGCCCCTCACTTCGCCGGTCGCCGCGTCTGCATCCTGACCGACAACGATCAGATTGGTCGAGACCATGGGGAGCGGGTCGCCCATAGCCTCAGCGGCATTGCGGCCGAAATCCGAGTTGTCGGGTTCCCCGAGCTAGCGCCGAAGGCCGATGTGTCTGACTGGCTCGCTGCTGATCCGGACCACGACGCCGACGCCTTGGCCGCTCGGGCGCTGGCCGCCCCTGTCTGGGTGCCGGGGCCGCAGACTCCCGCCAATGATCGCCAGCCGCAGCAGCGCCGACGCGGGCGCGGTGATGACGATGTCCAGATCACTGAGGACGAGGCAGCCGAGATCTTTGCGCGGCAGATGTCTGAGCGCATCCGTTTCGTGCACCCGATCGGGCCGCACCTCTGGGACGGCCACCGCTGGCGGGCGGAGGACATGAACCAGTCCCTCGACCTGGCCCGTCACCACAATCGAGATTTGGCCGCCGATATGGGCGCTGACGGTGCGCGTTACCGCAGTGTTTCGTTCGCTAGGGCTGTGCTGGCCTTTGCTGCGGCTGACCCGGCGCTGGCTCTGACCGCTGCACAGATGAACCCCGACCCCATGATGCTGGGCACGCCGGGCGGCACTGTCGATCTCCGCACCGGTCTGCTGCATGACGCCAACCCGGACGACTTCATCACCCGCGCCACAACGGTTGCCCCTGCCGAAAAGGCCGACTGCCCCCGGTGGCATCAGTTCCTGAATGAGGCGATGTGCGACGACGCAGAGATGGTCGCGTTCCTGCGCCGTATGGCTGGCTACATGCTGACCGGCGAGACGCGGGAACACGCGCTGTTCTTCGCCCATGGGCCGGGCAAGAACGGCAAGTCCACATTCGTCGAGACGCTTCAGGGTCTGATGGGTGACTACGCCACCCCGGCCCCCATGAGCTCGTTCACGGCCAAGAAATTTGAGTCCCACCCGACTGAGTTGGCGGACCTGAATGGCGCGAGGCTGGTCACCGCTTCAGAGACTGAAGAGGGGCAACAGTGGGCCGAGGCGCGGATCAAACAGGTCACGGGTGGCGACGCCATCAAGGCCCGCTTCATGCGCCAGGACTTCTTCTCGTTCTCGCCCGTCTTCAAGCTCCTGATCATGGGGAACGTGGCCCCGGTGCTGAACACCGTGGATGCCGCGATCAAGCGCCGCTTCAACTTTATCCCCTTCGCCTACACGCCGCCTGACAACCGCAAAGACCCGTATCTCCGCGACAAGCTGGAAGCGGAATGGCCGGGCATACTGCGGTGGGCCATCGAGGGCTGTTTAGAGTGGCAGCAGGTCGGCCTGAGCCCGCCTGCTGGCGTGGTCGCGGCCACAGAATCCTACTTCGCGGATCAGGACGTGTTCAGCCAATGGCTGGAGGACGAGTGCGAGCTGGAGCCGACCCGCGAGCGTGGCGCTCGGGCCCAGACGTTCGAGCTGTCGAAGGTGCTGTTCGCTTCGTGGGTAGCCTTCAGCGATGACACTGGGGGCGCTGCGCCGAACACCCGCACCTTCGGTGACGCGATGAAGCGCCATGGCCTCGTCCCCACCAAGCGCGGGCGCGGCGATCGATGCTGGGAAGGCATCGCCCTCAAACCCGACGCGAAGCGAGCTGCTCAACGGGCCATGGGCCATGGTTCTGGAGGGTCGTTCTGATGGGTCGGGTGAACAGCCTCGCTCATTCTGCGGCGGCTGCGGCGGCTGCGGCGGCTGCGGCGCTTGATCCGTTTATGGGCTGTAGCCCGTCGCGCCCTCTCCTGCCTTTGTCCCGTAGCCTGCACGTCAAAGAGCATTCAGCCGCCGCAAGCGCCGCAGCCGCCGCGACCCCCTCCCCCGCATTGAAAGTTTCAGGGACCCAGCTCTCGGTCCGGCGCGGGCCAAAAGAAAACACGCCCGCGATTTCCGCATCATTTGGAGAACTATCCCATGGGAACTAGAGGCAGACCCCCCAAACCCGTTGCCCTCCGCCTGATTGAGGGCAACCCCGGCAAGCGAGCGATCAAGGACGACGCACTCAAAATCGGCGGGCCACCGACGCCCACCCGGACCCTCCGGGCCGAGACCCGCGCCATCTGGGACCGGCTCGTGAAATACATGCCCGCTGGCGTCTGGAACTGCTGCGACAGCGACCTGCTCATGGCCTACTGCGAGATCGTCGCCCTCCACGACCGGGCCACCATCGCCCTGAACGCCGCGCCGTCGATCACGGTCACGAACCGCAACGGCGAGCCCGCGCTGAACCCACTGGTCCGCGTCCAGATGGAAACGGCCATGAAGATGGTTTCGCTGGGGTCACGGCTGGGTCTGGACCCACTCGCCCGTCAGTCGATCAAGGCCCCGTCAGAACCCAAGTTCAACAAGTTCGTCAGCCGCGACACCTTCCCCGGCCCCGAGGACGATGATGATTAGCAGGGAGAGGTCCACCTTCAACCGGGCAATACGACCCCTGACGCCTTTCGAGTGGGACTACCTCACCGGAAACATAGGTCCCGACGACTGGCGGCGGCGCTGCCCCACTCTGCGGCACGTCTTCGCCTCGCTGGAAGCCGATCAATGCCAGGACGGATCACCAATCACTGAGGAGCTTTGGCAGACCCACCGCTACGAAATCTTGCGCGAATGGAGCCGGGACCGGCCCGGCGAGCGCCCTGCCGTGTTCTTCAAATACGACGCCCCCAAGGACCGCCTGCCCGGCGAGACCGACCTCCAGTTTCTGGACCGCTACGACCTGCTGACCGTCGGAGAACGCAGACGCCTTTCCGGCATAGCCCACGCCCGGCCCGGCGCGAGGTTCCGCTTCAAGGAGCGCACATGACCGACCACACCGAGCTCGCCATCCGTTTCACGGCCATGTGCCTCAAGAACTGGACCGCCAAAGGCCTGCCGATCGAGCCGCTGGCCCAAGCCTTCACGGCTGCCGGCCTGACCGTCGCTGCCGCCCGCGACACCCCCGCCGTCACCGCCAACGCCCTGCGCGATCTGGCCGACGACATAGACACGGCTAAAGCGCCGCCCAGCCACGGAAGTTGTTGATCCCGATGTCCGGCAGAACGAGACTCACCCCCGGAACAAGGGTGTCCATGACGGACTCTGGCCGCCCCTGTCGCATGACGGACTCTGCGACGCCGCCCGCTCGACGTGACCAAGATCGGCTCACCGTCTCAGAGGGAACAATGCTGCGCCGCTCATGCCCGGTTCTCGCCGCGCTGACGACCGCCGCGACCCTCCGCGACTGCGAGATCCAGCTCTGCCCGCACGTCTCCCGCTCCCACGCCCGGTCTCTGATCAGAAACGCCAAGGCCCGGTCGCCCTCTTTCTGGAGAAGAAGATGAAGTCCGCTCTCAATTTCGCCACCGCGCCCCGCGCCCTAATGGGTTCGCCCCGCGCCAACGCCACCCCTGCCGACATGATCCGGCAGTTGAACGCCTCGTTCGTCGATCACAGCACCCGCCTCAACGCCCGCATCGACGGTCTGGAAGCCGGTCTCAGCGACATGAACGTCCGATCCGCCGCTGGGGACATGAACGGCGGCGGTCGCCCGGCCATCGCCCCGGACCCTGAATATACCGGCCTCTACGCGGGCTGGATGCGGACGGGTGCCGGCGAGGACCAGGTCAAAGCAGCCAACGCCACCGGTCGCCGGGGTCAAATCCAAGCTGCAATGTCCGTCGGCAACGACAACAGCGGCGGCTACACGGCTCCCGTCGAATGGGACCGCCGCATCGGTCAGACCCTCACGCCTCTCAGTCCGATGCGTCAGCTCGCCACCGTCGTCCAGACCACTGTTCGGGGCTACTCGACCTTGTGGCGCGGCCCTGATGCCCCCGGCTCAGCATGGGTGGGTGAGACCGCCGTCCGTCCCCAAACCACGACGCCGACACTCTTGCCGGTCAACTTCACCCACGGGGAAATTTACTCAAACCCCGCCATCACGGGCCAGCTGTTGGATGACGCCGACTTCCCCATCGAGCAGTGGCTGGCAGATCAGGTTGCAGACGAGTTCGCCCGACAAGAAGGTCTGGCTTTCATCAACGGCGACGGCATCAACAAGCCAACCGGGCTCCTGACCTATGCAGCCGGTGGCATCAATGCGGCGACCCACCCCGGTGGTGCCATCGCCGTTGTTCCGAGCGGCGCGGCCGCGGCACTCGGCACGCCGGACAGCCTGATCGACTTCATCTACGGCCACCCCCTCCGCTACCGCACCGGGGCTAAGTGGTTGATGGCGTCGACCACAGCGGCGGTCATCGCCAAGATGAAAGACGGCGACGGCAACTATCTGTGGCGTGAAACTTATGTCTCAGGTCAGCCGGCAACCCTGCTGGGCTACGAGGTCGTCATCGACGACACCATGCCAGCCATCGGTGCCGGGGCTCTGCCCATCGCGTTCGGCAACTTCCGCCGGGCTTACGTAATTAACGATCGAGCGGGCATCCGAGTGCTGAGAGACCCCTATACGAATAAGCCCTACACCCAGTTCTACACCACAAAGCGCGTCGGGGGCGGTCTCCAAGACCCCAATGCGGTTCGCTTCCTCCAGATCGGGGCTTAACCCCGTCAAAGATCGCGGCGGGGCTTTGCCTTTCGACCGTCGCGTAAGTCGGCCCCCAGCTAAGTTGGCGCTGGTGCTGGGGGCCGCATCTTGTTCAAACAGGCCTGCGAGCCTCAAATGGGAACGACATTCCCCACCTGCGTTTGGCAATCAGATATTTGGCGTGCATCCGCTGCCCAGCAGGCAACCTTCGCTCGTCGAGGTGCCAGAGCCACAAGGGCAGCATCACTGCCGAAGTGATCCCAAAGGCGCTCAAGCCCATAAACGCTGCCACTCCCCAACGTTCCAAATACAGGGCGTAGCCCGCGAGGGCCAAGTTGATGATCGTCATCACCCATCCACCAGTGATGAAGCCTAGCGGCGGCACGAGATTGCCCGGCTTGTAGCGGGCAACCACCCACGCGAGGAAGCCGTGGAAAGACGAGTTGAGGTAGGCGAAATAGAGCGACTGCTCGCCAAACAGCGCCAAAGCCCCGAAGCTGAAGCCCATCACGCCGATTGGGAACTGGTAGATCGCTTCGACCTGCGCCTTCTCGAACGCAGTCAGGTAGGGGTTATTCAAAGTGTAGACGCTTGCCTCGGCATGGGCGTTTGCGTTTGCGCGCATCTCCGACCGCAGATCATCGCCATTTTCGGCCGTCATGGTTGCCCCCAGTACCCAATGTTCAACTTAGGCAATCGAGTCATCCGTGGCTAGCAAGGTGGCCCTCACAAACCAGTGCGCTTACGAGCGACTTCAAAGGGGCTTTGTCGAGAGGTCGGAGAAGTAGTCCTCATCGACACTTCTGACGATGTAGGTCGTCCGCGCTCGCACGCCCACACCATGCTGGATCATCAACTGCGCCAACATTTGCCCGTTTATTAGAACAATCCGATGCTGAACTTTATTCAGATATTCCCTCGCCTCTTTTGAGAAATCTGAGGTCGTGACAAACACGCCTTTGGTCGCCCCCTCGCCGGTCAGAGAACCGACGAACTTTTGAATGTCGGGGCGGCTGATCTTGTTCTCAGGCGCATATTTTTTGGCTTGAATGTAAACCGCGTCCAGACCGAGCGCGTCCTCGTTGACTATGCCGTCGATCCCACCGTCACCGGAGGCTTTGGTCATCTGCCCGTTGGCGACGTCGCCACCCCCATAGCCCATCGCGCTGAGCAGATCGAGGATCAGCCGCTCGAACCGTTGCGGGGTGATCTCCTGCAAGAGACCTAGCAGTTCATCCCGCAGGGCGGACGTGAGCATTGCATTGGCCGATTCCATCGCATCTTGCGGCGTCTGGCTGTCATCAATCACGGGTGAAACGGCGTTGGTCGCTATGCCGTCATCGCCAGTCGCGCTCTGGCTGCGCCAATCCTTAAAGCCTTCAAACTGGTCCAGCGTCTTATTGGATATGGTGGTCGGATTTGTTGCCAGAAACTTTCGGCCCGCTTCAGTGATTACGTGGTGGTTCCTCTTGGGCGACTCGAGCAGCCCCGCCTTTGACAGGTATGTTCTGGCCCAGTGCGTTCGGCTCTGAAGGACAGTCAGGCCCCCGCTGGGAATTATCTCTTCAGCCTCTTCATCGCTAATGCCGAACTCTGCTTTTATAGACGGGACGCATTCAGCCACGTTTTGCGCACCGCCCGCGATCAAACGCAGCACCGGCAACATCAGGACTTCGTAACTGGGAACCGGCACTCAAACCTCGCTTGTGTCGATGATCTTTTCAAGCGCAATGCCGTTGGTTCGACCGACAGCGGCAAAGCTCGCCGTCATCCATGGCACTCAATCATAGTTGTTTCCACCCGGCCAAATCTGGCGTTAGTCGGTCCATGCAATCACATGAGGCGACCATGACAGACCACCTAGACCCCACCCCGCAATACCTGTTCTCCGAGGTCGCAGAGCGGCTGGGCGTAAACACCGCCACGGCCACGGCATGGCGCACCGCCAAGCACTTCCGCGTTGACCCCCAGAGCGACGCTCCCGCGACCAAGGGCCTGCCCCACCTCTTGTCCGAGCGGGACGGGGTGCGCCTGTCCATTTTGGCCGCTCTAGCGGCTCAGGGCCTGCCCCTGCCAGAAGCGGGCGCAGCGGCGAGCCAAGTCGCAGACGGCCCCCTCGCCTGCACGCCCGCCCCGGCCTTCCTTCTGGTCCGCAGCGGCTCCCGCGCAGAAGTCGTGGGATCAATCGACGCCGCTGCCCTGACGGCCGACCAGCACGCCTTCACTGTGCTCAATCTGGCCGAACGGGTCGCCCTGACCCGTCACGCCCTCGCAGGCCTGCCCAAGCGCCTAGGCGCAGGGTCTGCGCTCCACCGGCAGAAGGAGGCAGTGTGATGGGGCTGCAAGCGGACGGCTCGTGGGTCGAGGGGCAGAGCGTCGAGGGCCAGCCCCTGACCGCCACGGCCCAGCGCCACCTCGCCAACCATTGCTGGGACGAGTGGGCCTACCGCCAGCATTCCTACGGCGTGGCGATCTCGCGTGGACGGTGGCTCAAGGATTGGCCCCAGACCCGGCGCTATAAGCAGGTCATGGAACGGCTGGCCCGGCTGCGAGCTAACCCGTCCAAGGCCCCAGAATCAGTGGGAAAAGGGTGACTGCGAGGCCCCAGAATGGACCGGAGCGAGGCCCCAGCGAGGCCCCAGAGCATCCCAACATGGAATCGGCAAAGCCCCCAGAAGGGGAAGCAACTGATTTCATTGAGAAAGAATGGTACCGCCTCTCAGGCTTGAACTGAGGACCTCCGGTTCCACAAACCGGCGCTCTAACCAACTGAGCTAAGGCGGCGCAGCGGCCCCCCCGAATGTCGGCCGATCGAAGATCGGACCGTGGGAGGGGCGACGCGAGGCGCGTGTCTAGCGTCGCGGGAGACGACGATCAAGACCGCTTCGGCGCCTCTAGCCTATCCGGCAACGAAAAACGCCCCGAGGTCTCCCTCGGGGCGCATTCGCTGGTCCGTTTCCGGGCCATGTTCTAGTCCGGCAGGTTGAACCTGACGGTGAAGCGAACCGTACCCCCGGTGGCCACGCCATCGACCGAACGGGGCGACAGACGGGCACTGCGGGCCGCAGCCAGAGCAGCGCGACCGAAGCCGGCGCCCGACGGCGTTTCCGAGACGATCGAGCATCCGGAGACGCTGCCGTTCGGGTTGACGGTGCAGCTCAGATCGGCGCTGCCCGACAGACCGCGCTCGAGAGCACGATCCGGATAGCTCGGGCGGGGCTGCGAGGCCCAGCTCGGGTTCGTGATCACCGGCGGACGAACCGGAGCCGGCGGAGCCGGCGGCGGCGGAGGTCCGGGGACGATCACGGGCGGACCCCGATACTCGACCCGGTCTTCCTTCTTCGTCGGCTCGATCGGAAGCGTGATCGGCGGCGGAGGCGCCAGGGTGTTGATCACCGGCGGACGGACCTGCAGCTTGGGCGGCGGCGGGGTGTCCGGCGGTGGCGGAGGCGGCGGGGGCGGCGGGGGCGGCGGGATCGGTTCGACGATCTCGACGTCCACGGCGTCGTCCGAATACTCCTGGATGCGCAGCTCGAACTTGGTCTTCTGCAAGTAGAAGATCATGATCGCGAAGAGGACCGTAACGGTCGACAAGGCGATCAGCCAAACGCCAGGGGAGACCCCCATGAAACCCTTCTTGCGAGGGGCGTCATAGCGGCTGCGATGATACTCAACGGGTGTGTCTGTCATCGTCAACCTCCCGGCGGCGTCGAGTTGTCTTCGCCGACCAGGGCGACGCTGTAGAAGCCGTTGTCCTGCAGGGCGTTCATGACCTGCATGAAGTCGCCATACCGGGTCTGCTGGTCGCCACGGATGAAGATACGTTCTTCTTCCGGGTTACGCGTGCGGATCAGGCGCCGCAGATCGTCCCCAAGCTGTTCGGGGCTGCTGCGTCCGTCGCCGATGAAGACGTCACCATCGTTCTGGATGGAGATGAACACCGGCTTGGGAGGATTCTCCTGCGGCGGGGCCACGGCCGTCGGCAGCTTCACCTCGACCGACACGGTGGCGAGAGGTGCCGCCACCATGAAGATGATGAGGAGAACCAGCATGATATCAACGAATGGCGTGACGTTGATGTCGCTCTGCTGCTCGACGTTATACTTGCCGCCGCCGCCGCCTGAAAGTTTGGCGGCCATCCGTCTTACGCTCCCTTGTCGAGTTGACGCGAGATGGCGTTGACCAGTTCGGCGTTGAAGCCGTCCGAGCGCGTGCCGTACGCCGAGATGCGGGTGTTGAAGTAGTTATAGAAGATAACGGCCGGGATAGCGGCGAACAGGCCGATACCGGTGGCGAGCAGGGCCTCGGCGATACCCGGGGCGACGACGGCCAGGTTGGTCGTGTTCGACTGGGCGATACCGATGAAGGAGTTCATGATGCCGTAGACGGTGCCGAACAGACCCACGAACGGGCCGGTCGAACCGGTCGAGGCGAGGAACTGCTGACCGCCCGAGAGGCGGGCGGCGAGGCCGGCCTGAACGGCGGCAACGGCTTGTTGAGCGCGCAGCAGAGCCGAATCGCTGTGGTCGCCGTGGACATTCAGACCCGCCTGACGGGACAGTTCGATTTCTTCGGTGGCCGCGGCGGCCATGTCGGCCAGCGGGTTGCCGTCGAACTCGTCGGCGGTGGCGACCCGACGCATGTCAGCGATCGTGCGGGCGCCGCGGAAGGCTTCCAGGAACTGGTCGGTCTTGCGGTTCAGACCGCCGAACTCGATCAGCTTGATGAGCAGCAGGGTCCAGGAGAAGATCGAGGCCAGCAGCAGGCCGATCATGACGATCTTAACGACGATGCCGGCTTCCATGAACATGGAGATCGGCGTGATGTCGCCGCCGTGTCCGCCCGAGACCGCATCGCCGACCGATTCCGGATCGGCTTCAGCGACGGGAGCGGCCGGGGCCGGGGTGGCGGCGGCCGGAGCGGCAGCAGCGGCGGCAGGAGCCGCAGTCGCGTCAGGGGCTGCCGGGGCTTGCGCCAGAGCCGGCGAGCCCGCCATCAGGACGGCGGCGCCGGCCAGGGCGAGAAGGGTGTTGGTCTTAATCATGTGTCGCCAGTTCCTGCTTTTTTGGTCTGACTCGTGGAACCCAGGATCGGAGCGCGTCAGGGGCGCTCCGCCCTCTATGAAATCGGTTGTGTCCCGCCGATCGGCCGGATGGCCAACTGCGGAACGCCTTCTGTCGCATCCGGTTGCTCGAGAGCACCATCAGCGGGTTGGTCGAAGCCTTGGAGCACGAGGCCCGGCGGGCGTTCGGCCGCTCACGCAAAGAAAGCGGTCAAGCTCCTTTGGCGAACCGATAACAGAGCGTCAAGGCTTCAGAGGTGCTTTTCGCCCCGCGGGCGAGCCCCCGGGCCGAATCCCCGCAATGTCTTACCACTGCTGCATTTCGGCGTTAGGTTAATCGACCCCGCCATGCCGAAACGGCATCGAAGCCTTACGTTTGGGAATGGTCGGCTCTTCCGCTTGGGAAGGATGGTGCCTGGAGGCGGGTTCGAACCACCGACACATGGATTTTCAATCCATTGCTCTACCAGCTGAGCTATCCAGGCCACGCGTCAAAACGCGAGAGGCGGGTCTATAGGCGAGCCGAAACGGGGTGTCCAGAGCAGGATCGAGCGGAGATCAGTCTTCGTTTTCGGGATCGGCGTCGGGGACGCCCTCGCCCGTGTCCGGCAGGACGTAGGACCCCACCAGCCAGCGCTGCAGGTCCACGTCGGCGCAGCGCTTCGAACAGAAAGGCCTGTAGGCCTCGGCGGCCGGATTCTTGCGGCAGATCGGACAGGTCGCCATTGGTTCAGCCCTCCTCGACCATGAAACGCCCGGCCGCGAGGACGGCGTCCGCCTTCAGCGCCGCACGGGGTCCAAGCCGCGCGATCAACGGCGCGGCTGCGGCGGCCTCGTCCGGGCTGCATCGGGCGGTGAAGCGCGGCGTGGAGGTGTCGGACAACATGGCGTGCCTCAGGGATCGCGCGACATCGATCGCCCGCGTGGTGACGGACCGCCGTCCGCCCGCTTCCAGCAAGATCTCTTCCACCGGCCGCGTCCGCCACGGCAGGGCCAGTTGCAGCAGGCCGAACCGGCTCAGGGGCCCCAGCGTCGCGTCGTCGCCGGCGAAGGCCGTCTTCGCCATCTCCGTGACCTGCGCCGGATCCAGCGTCGTTCCCACCAGATCGACGGCGACCAGCCCGCCCCAGCCGCTCAGCCGGATCATCCGCGCCGCCTGGTTCAGACCCTGTCGATTGGCCTGCGCCCGCCCCTTGCGCGCATCGCGTCCCGGCAGGTGTGTATAGTCTATGTCCACTGCGATCAGCGCCCGCATCCTCTGCACCGCGAGGTCCAGCGCCCATTCGGCGAAGACCTCCCCCGACCCCAGCGCCTCTTCCTCGGCGTCCCAACTGGCCTGGATCGCCGCCACGCCCCGAATCGGCTCGACCCCGGTGGCAGCGCAGCGCAGCCGCTCGATGACATCTGGTCCGGGCGCAATCAGCCGGGGTTTCCCCTCCCCCTCCCCCGCGCCGAGCCGCTTCAGCGCCGGCCCCTTGGCTTCGCGCCGTTCCGCCGTCACCTCGACCTCGACAATTTCGCCGGCGTTCAGGCCTTCGCCCTTGCCGAGCGGCAGGAACCCGGACGGGCCTTCGCATCCCAGGTCGATGAATGCGGCGCGGAAGGCGGCATCGGCCTCGATTACCCGCCCGACGCTACGCGCGCCCAGCCGATGCTGAGGCGGATCGTCTTCTCGCTGGATAAGCAGGCGTTCGAACCGGCCGTCCCGCGCCACGACGCCCCGGACCTCGCCCGGCGTGTCGTCCAGAAAGGTCTCGACCTCGCTCATCTGCGCCAGCCGGCGCCCGCCAGCAGGTTGACCGTCTCCGGCAGGGGCAGGCCCATCACCGCCGGATGACTGCCGATGATCTTCAGCACGAAGGCGGCCGCCGGCCCCTGGATACCATAGCCCCCGGCCTTGCCCTTCCAGTCGCCCCCGGCGACGTAGTCCGCGATCTCGGAGTCCGACAGCCGCTTGATGGCTACCCTCGTGTCCACGACCCGGTGCCTTACGGTCTCGCCTGCGGCCACAGCCACCCCGGTGAAGACCCGGTGATTCCGTCCCGACATCAGGCGCAGGAATTTCTCGGCCTCAACCGCATCGGCGGGTTTCTCCAGCAGCCGGCGCCCCACGGCCACCACCGTATCGGCGGCCAGGACGACGGCGTCGGGCGCCCGCGCCGCGACGGCCTGCGCCTTGGTCCGGGCCAGCCGCACGGCCAGCCGCGAAGGCGTCTCGTCCTTCAGCGGCGTCTCGTCGATGTCAGCGGGATCGATACGATCGGGGGTGATCCCGATCAGCGCCAGCAATTCGATGCGGCGCGGGCTGGCCGAGGCCAGCACCAGTTCAGCACGGGCCATGCAGCCCCGTCCTTATTTGAAGCGATAGGTGATGCGGCCCTTGGTCAGGTCATAGGGCGTCATCTCGACCAGGACCTTGTCCCCGGCCAGCACGCGGATGCGGTTCTTGCGCATCTTGCCGGCGGTGTGGGCGATGATTTCGTGATCGTTCTCGAGCGTCACGCGGAACGTGGCATTCGGCAACAGTTCGCTGACCGTACCGGGAAACTCGAGCAGTTCTTCCTTAGCCATGCGGCCTCTCGCGCCCTTGAATACGAATCAAGGCCCGCGCCGGACGAAAGCGCGAGCCGTAAGAAGTCGGCGCTAATGCACCAAAACCGGCGGCTAGTCGAGTTCAACCCCGCCGATACAACGCGCACACCAGCGTAAACAGCCGTCGCGCCGTCTCGTGGTCGATCTGGACCTTGCCGTCCAGCCGGGCTTTCAGCAGTTCGGCGCCTTCGTTGTGCAGCCCCCGCCGGCCCATGTCGACGGCCTCGATCTGGCTGGCCGACGACCCGCGCAGCGCCTCGTAATAGCTGTCGCAGATCATCAGATAGTCCTTCAGCACGCTCTTCAGCGGCGTCAGGCTCAGGGCATAGGTCCGCGTGTAATCCACCCCGGTGATGTCGAAGACCAGCCGGTTGTCCTGCAGCGACAGCTTCAGGCCATAGGGTCCGCCTTCCGACCCTTCGGGCTCGAACGAGTTCTTCTCGATCAGGTCGAAGATGGCGACGCGGCGCTCGTGCTCGATCTCCGCCGTCGCCGACGGCAGGGTCACCTCGTCCAGATCGACGGAGGCCAGGCGATGATCGCTCACGGCTCCATCCCTGCCGAGGGCGCGTCCAGGTGAGTCGGGGCGACCCGGGCGGGCCAGCGTTCCGAAAGATCGGTCACCACCGCGTCCAGGCATTCGACGTCGACCCTCAGGTCCCCGCCGCCGGCGAACATCAAAATGGCCCGACCGCCCGGCGCCTCACCCTCGAAGAAGTGGATCGCCAGCAGTTCAAGCGGCGCGTCGGGCAGCCTCGGCAGGCCCCGGCTCTTGACCGCGAGCACGTCGCCGAACTGCATCGCGGCCCTCACACGCGTCCCGCCGCACTCCCAGCAGAACCGGCTCAGCTCGATCGTCAGCCGCCTCGCGCCCTTTTCCCAGACGATGTCGGCCGGCCTCAGGATCGCGTCCTGCAGCGCCGCCGAAATGATCGCCAGGTCCTCGCCGTCCTCGGCCAGCAGCCGCAGGGGCTCATTGGCGCCGCCGCTCTGGGTGCGGATCGCCTCCTGCGCGTCCCATTCGAGGGCTTCAGTGGTCATCGCCCGGTCCTTCCACGGGCGGGCCTTTGACCCGCCGGATGTCCGCCCCGCATGCGCCGAGCTTCTCTTCCAAACGCTCGAACCCGCGATCCAGATGATAAACCCGACCGATATTGGTTTCACCTTCCGCGACCAGACCCGCGATGACCAGGCTGACGGAGGCTCTAAGGTCCGTCGCCATGACCGGCGCACCCTTTAGTTTCTCGACACCCGTGACATGCGCTTCGCCCGCGTGGACCGAAATTTCGGCACCCAGACGCATCAGCTCGGGCGCGTGCATGAACCGGTTCTCGAAAATGTTCTCGTGGATGACGCTGACACCGTCGGCCGTGGTCATCAGGGCCATGAACTGGGCCTGCAGGTCGGTGGCGAACCCCGGATAGACCTCGGTCGCCACATTGACGGCCTTTAGCCGCTGCGCCGGATCGCGCTTCACGATCACCCCGTCCTCGGTCGGGATGATCTCGACGCCCGCCTCGACCATCCGGTCGGTCAGGGCCGTGATCAGCTCCGGCCGGCTCCGGGTCAGCCGCACCTCGCCCCCGGCCATAGCGGCGGCGCAGGCGTAGGAGCCCATCTCGATCCGGTCGGGAATGACCGACCATTCGCCGCCGTTCAGCGAGGTCACGCCCTCGATCGTCAGGGTGTCGGTGTCGATCCCCTCGATCTTCGCGCCCATCATCACCAGACAGCGGGCGAGGTCGCCGATTTCCGGCTCCCGCGCCGCCCGCCTCAGGACCGTCGTTCCCCGCGCCAAGGTCGCCGCCATCAGCGTGTGTTCGGTCGCGCCGACCGAGACGAACGGAAACTCGATCTCGGCACCGATCAGCCCCCTGGGCGCCGTGGCGGAGACATAGCCCTCGTCCAGCTCGATCAGCGCCCCCAGACGGGTCAGGGCGTCGATATGCAGGTCGACCGGCCGCGCCCCGATGGTGCAGCCGCCCGGCAGGGACACCTTGGCATGCCCCGTGCGCGCCAGCAGCGGGCCCAGGACGTTGAACGACGCCCGCATCTGGCGAACCAGATCGTAGGGCGCAAAGCTCGACGTGATTTCCCTGGCGTCAAACAGGGTTTCCTGATCGGCGCCATAGCCGTTCTCGGTCACTGTGATGCCGAACTGCTGCAGCAGCCGGCCGAGGAATTTCGTGTCCGCCAGCCGCGGCATGTTTGTCAGCAGCAGTGTCTGGTCGGTCAGGATCGACGCCGCCATCAGCTTGATGGCCGAGTTCTTGGCGCCGCTGACCGGAATCGAGCCGTGAAGCGGACCGTTGCCGTGAACCGTGATGCTGTCCATGTCGTCCCTGAACGTCCGCAGGGAAAAAGGAGGGCCCGGCGAGCCGGCTATCTAGCGCGGTCGCCCCGTGTCGCGAAAGGGCCTGTCACCAACCGTGACCATTCTCCAGGGACCGCGCGCCCTCTGCCGGCGGGAGAGGGAAACCACCCTAGTTCTCCGGCCTGTCACGCTTCGGCTGAACTGCCTTGCGTCGCCTCAGATTGTCCCGCAGCGCCCTAGCGAGCCGTACCGTGCGTTCGGCCCGTTCGATCTCTGCCGGCGTCCGGAGCGCGGGCGGCGTCGCATCGGCGGACGTCGGCGTCGAGGACTCGGGCGGCTTGGTCATGACTTCACTCAGCCTCGGGAAAAGTTTCGGGGCAAGGGAAAATGGGCTTCCCCCCCGGCAGTTGAGTGGCTATACGGCCGCTTCCTCGGAACAGGCCGCCGTAGCTCAGTGGTAGAGCGCATCCTTGGTAAGGCTGAGGTCGTGGGTTCGATTCCCCCCGGCGGCACCATTCCGAAACGATAAGGCCCGGTCGCGAGACCGGGCCTTTTTGGTTTTCAGTCCACGCCGTGCGTGCAGGCGGTTGGCTCTCAGTCCTCGGCGGTCAGGGAGGGCGCCCGATCGCGCCGCCCCTTGTCCTCATCCCAACTGAAGCCGATCGACATCGACCGCGAACGGCCCTGCGAGCCGTAGAGCGAATCATAGACGCCATAGGGCCGGATCCGCGAGCCATAGCCATAGCCAACATCCCCATAGCCGTATTCGCCCGGATAGCCGTAGGCGCCGTAGCCGTAACCCGGATAGCCATAGCCGTTCTTCGTCTGACTGTAGGCCAGGTCCAGCCGGCCGTTCTCGCCGATCGGCAGGGATACGCCGACCGACACGGAGGAATAATCGTTCGTCCCGATCGAGCCGCTGACGAAGCCGTGCATCTTGCGGTCGTCCTGCGGGCCCGAGGCCACAGCGAACGGCTCCGATTCGGGCGCACGGGCGGCGACCCAGCGGTCGATCTGGTCGCGCGTGGTCAGATTGTGAGGGGCCACGGCGACCACCTGGGCCGCCTCGGGCCGCGCGTCGGTGGTCGGCGCCTCGGCCCCCACCATCACCGCGCCGGCTCCGCGCGGAGCCGTGGTCACCACGCCGTCAGGATCCTCGGGCGCGAGGATGGCGGCCAGGGCGAGAGCGATCAGCATGGGCGGGACTCCGGACTGGCGACTATCCTAACGCGGATTGAGGCCGGACCGTGATGGTGAAGTTTCAGCCCCATCTTGGTTGAGGCGATCACGCCACCCCGTCGCCGCGCCCCAGCGGGTCGGGCAGAGGCCGGCCCTCCTCCACGAACGACAGGGCCACAGAGTTGATGCAGTAGCGCAGGCCGGTCGGCGGCGGGCCGTCCGGGAACACATGCCCCTGGTGGCTGCCACAGCGGGCGCAGGTCGTCTCGACGCGCACCATGCCATAGGCGCGGTCCTCGATCGCCGTGATGTGATCCTCGCTGACCGGCTGGGTGAAGCTCGGCCAGCCCGTGCCGCTCTCGAACTTGGTCGTCGCCTTGAACAGCGGCAGGCCGCACTCACGGCAGACGAACACCCCCGCCCGCTTCTCGCCCAGCAGCACGCCACAGAACGGCGCCTCGGTGCCGTGCGACAGCAGGACCCGCTTCTCCTCGGCGTTCAGATCGGCCTCCAGCGCCACGCGCTGGCCCTCACTGGGCGGCGTCAGGTCGTATCCAGCGGCGGACAGGTTCGGACGGGTATCGGTGATGTCGGTCATGGACGGGAAATGGGAACCGTTACCCAGGGTTCCAAGAGGGCCCGGTCTTCTCCCTCCCCCTCGGGGCAGAGTGGTCGAAGGGAAGCAGAGACCGGGTGGGGGCGGCAAGGGAAATCCCCGCTGTCGTGTGTCCGGATCGCTCTGCCGCCCCATCCGGTCGCTATGCGACCCCCTTCCCCGAACGGGGAGGGAGACGACCATGCCGCAAAAGAAAAGGCCGGGCGAGGTTTCCCCCGCCCGGCCTGATCTCGGTCGTTCAGCCTGAATCAGCCGCCGAACAGCGTCCCCACCCAGGTCCGCACGGCGTTCTCGTCCGCCGGGTTTCCGGTGTAGGTCAGCCCCTGCGCCGGGGTGAATGGCTGGTTGTTAGCGCGCTGGCGGCTGGTCCAGGCCTTGTGGCCATAGCTCAGGTCCGAGTAGTTGGACGGCAGGCGAGCGACGGTCGGTTCGATGAAGATGGTGTCCGTAGCCGTGGTCGAGCCGACGAGGCGCACGTTCGGCAGGCGCGTCAGCAGGTCCAGCGTGTCCAGGCAACCGCCCGAGCAGCCTGCGTCCACCAGAACCACGACCGGGCCCTGAACGGGGTTTGCCGCGCCCGTGTCGGCGACGGCGGCGCGTCCGGCCAGGGTGAAGGTCTGCTGACCGGCGGCGATGGCCGTGTCGAAGGCGGCGACGATTTCCTGCGTCTGGGCGATCACCGGCGCGGCTTCCTGGACGAAGCGCGGATCGGCCTGCATCCGGCCCAGGGTCTCGGCGTACCAGGTGCGGTTGCCTGGGGTGGCGCGATAGGTGATCTCGCCGGCAGCCGGCTGGCGGCTGACGGTGAACTCAGGGGTCCAGATGCGGTTGGCCAGCCCATAGCCGCGCGCCGTCGACGTGTAGGCCGAGGAACCTCGCGCCGCCCGCAGGTCCAGCACGAAGCCGGCCGGAGCCCGCAGCGCGCCCGCCTGGCCTTCGACCAGCGAGTTGAAGGCATCCCAGCCGGCGCTGTCGGCGAACGAATGGACGTGCACCCACGGACGGCCGTTGACGGTCTCGACGTTCAGCGGTGTCGCGGGCGGCATATAGACGGTGGCGCGATAGGCGGCTTCGAGGTCGCCGGCGACCAGCGGCATGGGGCGCAATTCGGCGGCGCGCGGACGACCGCGATCACCGCGCTTGAATTCGCAGGTCGAGGGCGTGCCCGCCGCGAACGGGTTGTTGCGGTTCCACAGCAGATACGGCGCCGAGGTAACGCGACCAGCCTCGGTGTCTAGGTTGCCTTCCCACTTGTCGAGCTTGGCGCGAGCGTACTCTTCGATGGGCGTCAGGTTGCAGCTGACGACGATGTCGCCGATGCGCGGCGCGTTGCGCACGCCCTGTTTCACATAGGTCACTTCATAGCGGCCGTTGCGCCAGCCGGTGGTGATCCCCGTCCAGCTGATGCCGAAATACGGGCCCAGGCCTTCGAACGACGGCGTGATGGCGATGTTCGAATCGCGGAAGCCGCCGGCGTAGTAGCGCATCAGATAGGCGTGGGCGTCGCCCGAGTTGACCTGGCCAATCCGGCCGTTGGCGTCGGCCAGACCGGCGTCAATCCAGCTGCGGAAGGTGTCTCCGGCCGCGCCGGGGATGACGGCGGCGGGGTGGTTGTCACGCAGCGCGTCATGCGCCGCCTGCAGGTCGGTGCGGGCCAGGGCGCGGAAATCCTGCGCGGTGGCGGTCCCCGCGACAAGCAGGAAGGCGGCCGCCGAAACGGCGGTCAGAAAGCGGGTCATAAACGAACTCCAGGCGGGGGATGCGAATGGTTCGGCCGCGAGTTAAAGCCGATACACCCCGACCTTGCCAACCCAGAACGGCAGCCTTGTGACGCTTCGCCCGACGGGCGAGCCTGTATCCCGCCGTTTACACGCCCGCAGCGCCCGCCTACGAACCGCTTCATGTTTTCCAAGATCCTGATCGCGAACCGGGGCGAGATCGCCGTCCGGATCATCAAGACCGCTCGCCGCATGGGCATCCGGACCGTCGTGGTCCACTCCGACGCCGACGCCGGCTCCATGGCCGTCGAGATGGCCGACGAGGCCATCCACATCGGCCCCTCCCCCGCCGCCGAGAGCTATCTGGTCCAGGACAAGATCGTCGAGGCCGTGCGCCGTTCGGGCGCCGAGGCGGTCCATCCGGGCTTCGGCTTCCTCAGCGAAAACCCCGTCTTCGCCCGCCGACTGGAGGCCGAGGGCATCGCCTTCATCGGTCCCAACTCCCACGCCATCGAGGCCATGGGCGACAAGATCACGTCCAAGAAGTTCGCGCACGCCGCCGGCGTCTCGACGGTCCCCGGCTACATGGGGCTGATCGAGTCCGACGAGCATGCCGTCCAGATCGCCAACGAGATCGGCTATCCGGTCATGATCAAGGCGAGTGCCGGCGGCGGCGGCAAGGGTATCCGCGTCGCCCACTCCGACGCCGACATGGTCGAGGGCTTCTCCGCCGTGAAGGCCGAGGCCCTGACCGCATTCGGAGACGACCGCGTCTTCCTGGAAAAGTTCATCATCGACCCTCGCCACATCGAGATCCAGGTCCTGGGCGACAAACACGGCAACATCGTCTCCCTGTTCGACCGCGAGTGCTCGATCCAGCGCCGCAACCAGAAGGTCATCGAGGAGGCGCCGTCTCCTCTGCTGGACGACGCGACGCGGAAAGCCATGTCCGAACAGGCGATCGCCCTGGCCCGCGCGGTGAACTACGACTCGGCCGGCACGGTGGAGTTCGTGGCGGGACAAGACCGCAGCTTCTTCTTCCTGGAGATGAACACCCGGCTCCAGGTCGAACACCCGGTCACCGAACTGATTACCGGCGTCGACCTGGTCGAACAGATGATCCGCTCCGCCGCCGGAGAGACCATGTCCTTCGGTCAGGACGACCTGAAGATCAACGGCTGGGCCATCGAGAGCCGCATCTACGCCGAGGACCCCTATCGCGGCTTCCTTCCCTCCATCGGCCGCCTGGTCCACTACGACCAGCCGGAAGAGGGCGAGCACGACAGCCCCATCGGGACCTACACGGTCCGCAATGATTCCGGCGTCCGCGAGGGCGACGAGATCTCCATGTTCTACGATCCCATGATCGCCAAGCTGAACACCTGGGCCCCGACCCGCCTGGGCGCCGTCGAGGGCATGGCCAGGGCGCTGGAGGACACCCACCTGCAGGGCGTCGGCCACAATGTCCCCTTCCTGGCCGCTGTCATGGACCAGGACCGCTTCAAGTCGGGCCAGCTCTCGACCTCCTACATCAAGGACGAGTTCCCCGACGGCTTCAAAGGCGCCGCTCCCGACCGCCGCCGGATCGACATCCTGATCGCCACGGCCGCCGCGATGAACGAGATCATCAGCGAACAGTCCGGCGACCCATCCGACCGCACAGACTGGATCGTCCTCATCGACCGCGACGCGCACGGCGTCACCCTGGGCTATGACGAGGAAGAGGCCCTGACGCTCGACCTCGCCGGCGAAGACCGCGCCCTCCAGCTCAACGAAATCGACTGGCGCCCGGGCCAGGCCCAGTTCCGCGCCGTCCTCGACGACGCGCCGTATACCGCCGAGGTCGCCCGCATCGCCGACGGCTTCCAGATCCGCACCGGCGCCACCAAAGCCCGCGTCCGCGTTCTCACTCCGCGCATGGCCGAGCTCTTCGCCCGCCTGCCCGAGAAACAGGCCGCCGACACCTCTAAACTGATCCAGTCCCCCATGCCCGGCCTCGTCGTCTCCATCGCCGTGACAGTCGGCCAGGAGGTCAAGGCCGGCGAGACCGTCGCCGTCATCGAGGCCATGAAGATGCAGAACATCCTCAAGGCGGAGCGGGACGGGGTGGTGAAAGCTGTCGGCGCCAAGGCCGGCGACCCGGTCGCGGCGGACGATGTACTGGTCGAGTTCGGATAGGCTTCCAACGAACGGGCGCCTGGCCCCCTTTCGTCAGTCCGGGCGAAAGCGCTTTCGCGCCGGAGAGCCGGAACTAGGCGGCGCACAGCAGCCAACCTGTCGCGCACACGGCTGACTCATCGCCGCCGCTCCGGGACTCCTCCGCGCTGCGCCCGGCATGTCAAAAAGGGTATGGCTTCGCGAGCGGGAGGTCGCTCTCAGCCCCGCAGCCGTCGCCATGATGCGATGTTCGCTTCCGACGGATACTGTGAAAAAGTCCCGTGGCCAGCCGTGATCGGCCCATTTCGGCTGGAGCCATGACCATATTGCCGCCGGGCGATCGGTTATCTACGTATTGGCAAGTGTGCATAGCCTAGCCTGCGGAACGTCAGAATATGACTTATAACATCGGCGTCACCAGCGAGCGTCTGGGACGGATCGTCGAAGAGGCGACAAGCGAAGTCTATATATTCTCGGCTAACGATTTCACGCTTCTGCTCGTCAACAGAGGCGCGCGGGAAAATCTTGGCTATACCAGCGCTGAACTCTCCGCGTTGACGCCTTGGGACTTGAAACCAGAGATAGGCAGGGCCGATTTCCTGTCCATGATCCGCCCGCTTTTTTCGGGAGAGATCGAACGTCTGGACTTTGAGACGATTCATCGCCGCAAGGACGGCACCGACTACAATGTGGCCGTCCAGCTTCAACTCTTTGAAGAGGAGGGCGATTGCGTCTTTTACGCAGCGATTCAGGACATCACCGCGCACCGTCGTCTGGAGCAGGAAACCCGCGCGCTTGCTCGTCGGCTTGATGCGATCCTGGACAACACCACCATGTCCGTCTTCGTCATGGACGAGAGTCAACAGTGCACGTTCATGAACAAGGCCGCCGAAAAACTCACGGGTCATGCCTTTGCCGAGGCGACCGGACGCCCGCTTCATGATGTGATCCATCATACCTACCCGGACGGACGGCCTTTCCCGCTTTCAGAATGCGCTATCGACCGGGCTTTCCCTGAAAACGCCGGGACGCAGGGGGAAGAGGTTTTCATTCACAAGAACGGTTCGTTTTACCCCGTCGCCTTCACCGCCAGCCCGATCCGAAACGACGAAGCCAGGGTCGTCGGTACGATTATCGAGGCGCGCGACATCAGCGAGGAGAAGCGCAACGAGGAGGCCCGAAGGCTCCTGATGCACGAGGTCGATCACCGCGCGCGAAACGTCCTATCGATCGTGCATTCGCTCACACGCCTTACACGTGCCGACGATCTGGAATCCTACAAGGAAATCCTCGTGGGCAGGATCAACGCCCTAGCGCGCGCGCAGACGTCCCTGGCCAGTCGTCGATGGGAAGGGGGCCGACTCGAAGATGTCGTGAGGGAGGAATTGGAGGCCCTCTGCCCCAGGGAAGCTACCGAATTCGAAGGTCCCGAGGTCGCCCTGTCGCCACAGCAGGTTCAGCCGATCAGCATGCTGCTCCATGAGCTGGCGACGAATGCGAACAAGTACGGAGCCTGTAGCCGGGTCGGTGGGCGCGTGTCGGTCACCTGGACTGTCAAGGAGCAACAAGTGATGCTTGAGTGGCGCGAAACCGGGGGCCCGCAGGTCGTGGCGCCCACGCGGGAAGGGTTTGGCTCGTCTCTGAAAGCCAGCGTCGTGGCTCAGATCAAAGGAACCATCACCCGATCCTGGGAGCCAACGGGACTTGTCGTGGACGTCGCTTTTCCACTCTGAGCGGCGAGGTCTATCAGGCCTTGCCATGCCGGCTTCAGATGGACGGACACAGGCGATGCCGAAATTCGACGGGTAAGCGATGTCGTCGAGTCGGCTGGCGAGGTGAGACCGATTCCCCCCCCCCGGCGGTCGGCAGCGCCGATAGAGCCTGATCGGCGGGCACCAACCCCAACGCCAGGCCCCCGAAACCGTGAGCCCGGCGCGCGCTGAAGCCGGATGTCGATCAGGCTGCGGAGACGGTTGCTCGTTCGGCCGCCCCAATCAACAGGATTTCCTGCAACAGAAGCGCTGGCGAGATTGGCTTGCCGACCACTCCGTCCATGCCCGCCGCCATGTATTCCGCCCGATGAGAGTCGAGCACATTCGCAGTCAGCGCAATGACGGGAACACGCCCGATGCGTCCAGCCAGATCTCGCATTCGGCGGGTCGTCTCCAGCCCATCCATTTCCGGCATCTGGATATCCATCAGGATGACATCGAAACGGGCGTTCAACGCCATTTCGATGGATTCTGGCCCACTCTGCGCTGTCTCCACCACCGCACCCATGCGCCGGAGCAGGGTCGAGGCGATCAGCAGATTGGTCGTATTGTCATCGACCACAAGAACACGGGTCCCGTCGAGCAGACTGTCGCCGGCGTCCTGGGCTTCCGTCGCTTGCTGTGGTCCGCAGTGCGGAGCAGGAATTTCGAGATGAAACGTCGAGCCCTTGCCCGCTTCACTCACCAGGTGGACACCCCCGCCCATCTGTTCGGCGATCTTTCGCGTGATCGCCAGGCCAAGGCCTGTGCCACCAAAGGTTCTCGTCGTTGATCTGTCGGCCTGTTCGAACCGCTGAAACAGACCAGCCTGGGCCTCTGTCGAAATACCAATGCCCGTATCCGAGACATCGAAGCAAAGGACTCGCCCCTCATCACGTTCGACGGAAGTGACGATCATCTCGACATGCCCCTCTGGTGTGAACTTGACAGCATTCCCGATCAGATTGAAAAGGCATTGATTCAGTCTTAGAGGATCCAGGTGCGCCTCCCCTACCAAAGGATCTATGCGACAGCGGAACGCGAGCCCCTTCTTCAGACACTGGGGTTCGAAGGTGGCGGCAATCAACTGAACAAGGCGCTTGATATCGGTGGTCTCGGGCGAGAGTGACATCTTGCCCGCCTCGATCTTGCTGAAGTCGAGAATGTCGTTGATGACGGAATTGACAAGCTCTCCCGAACTCGACGCCGCCTCGAGCAACTTTTTCCCTTCTGATGTTAAAGGTTCAGTCTTCAAAAGATGAAGCGATACGATCACGCCATTCAGAGGCGTTCTTATTTCGTGGCTCATCGAAGCCAGAAATTCTGATTTGGACCGACTGGCTTGTTCTGCGGCAGCGAGCGCAACCTTCAAACTCCGCTGCGACCGCCGGGCCACCAGGCTGAAGTAAAAAATCGCAGCTGCGCTTATGGTTACAAACGCTACGATATACGGCCATGTAATAGAAATAAAATGGATCGCAGGACGATGTGAGGTCCATCTTAACGAGAGAAACGGCTGACCATTTTGATCGTCGATCGTGATCGTTACTTTGTCGGAAGGCAACGGAGTTGCAATCGGCACGATCTGGGCGTCTTGCAAATCGTATCGATCCGCAAGAACGCCGATGAATGACGAATCGATCGCCTCTGCGGTGACTATGACTGGCGCAAGGTCACCCGGCAGCGCTGTTCCAAAATCCGGCCGCACCAAGGTTGCAACCACGATATAAGGCGCCCCGGCGATCTGGCTGACCGCTGACGCCTGGATCGGCGACGAAATCATCCGCGTGTTTCCTGGCTCCAGCCGGAACGGGCCACGTTGGATTTCCCGCCGTCTGATTTCGGAAATCAGGGGGATTGCGTGCGCCGCGAGCGCGGTCTCGACGGCGGGCGATGCCGGTCCGTCCTTGTCACGCGAGAACACGACTGTTTCACGACTGTCCAGCACGGAGACCAGATCGAATCCGCTGGTCTGGGTCAGGAAGGTCCCGACGTTCGCCGCCGCCCATACGGGGTCGAAGTTCTGATCGAGATTCGCAACTGCGCCGTCCCAATTGGCCTGTGGCACCACGGCAGCTCGCAGTTCCGCGCTTCTCGCAGCGAGGCCGTTCCGCATCAGTTCTCGTTCCGAGGAGTCTGCAATCTCGTCAACGCCAACTGCAGCTCGCCAGAGCAGGAAGATCAGTGAAGCAACGACAATCAATATGGCGAGGGTTAGGGCTGCCGTTTCGCCGATTTGAAATCGGTCTTGGAGACTTTTTTTGTTCATCAAGAAATGATGCTTTCCATTTCCTGTAAAAATCACAATTCCAGAATATGTAGAAATACCTACAACAACCTGAGCGCCGGAGACATTTGATCGCGTCGCCGGGCTTCTTCAACGTGACCCACCCCCGTCGGACATTGGGCGAGACCGCTCACCGCCCCCTACTCCACCACCGCCTGGGCGATCCCGGCCAGCAGGCTCGCCGCCGTCACCGGCTTGGCCACGTGCAGGTCCGCCCCCGCCGCCAGCGCCTCATAGCGGTGCTGGGCCATGGCGTTGGCGCTCAGCATAATAATCGGGGTCCGCAGCCCACCACGCTCGGCCATGCGGATCGCGCGGGTCGCGGTCAGGCCGTCCATGACCGGCATCTGCATGTCCATCAGGATGACGTCGAAGCGCGACCGCGCCACGGCCTCCACGGCCAGGGCGCCGTTCTCGACTGTGACCACCTCCGCCCCCGCCGAGCCCAGGATCAGCTGAACCACCCGCTGGTTGGTCGGATGGTCCTCGGCCAGCAGGACCCGCAGCGACCGCTCGGGCAGATAGAGGGGAACCGGCCCCGTTGCGACCGGGGCGGCCAGGCCGTCGTACTCCTCGAGCGCCACCACGCGCTGCAAGGGCAGGGTCAGGGTGAAGGTCGAGCCCTCGCCAGGACAGGACCGCGCCTCGACCACCCCGCCCATCAACTCGGCCAGGGACCGGCAGATAGACAGGCCCAGTCCCGTGCCGCCGAACCGCCGGGTGATGGAGGTGTCGGCCTGGTTGAATCGCTGGAACAGGGTCGCGCCTGTAGCAGCGTCGAACCCTACGCCGGTGTCGGACACGATGAAGGTCAGGACGCCCTCGCCGACCTCGTCGCCGCTCACATCCCAGTCGACGGTGACAGAACCCTCGGAGGTAAACTTGACCGCGTTGGACAACAGGTTGTTGATGATCTGGCCGATGCGGGTGCTGTCGCCCATGAAGACGCCGCGCGCGCCAGAGCCTTGGCGTTCCTCGAACATCAGCCCCTTTTCGGCGGCGCGATTGTGCGACAGGTCGATGATCCCGGCCAGGGCCTCGCCAAGATCGAACTGGCGGGATTCGAAGTCCAACTGGCCGGCCTCGATCTTGGACACGTCCAGGATGTCTGAAACCAGCCGCTCCAGCGTCACCCCGGCGCCCTGGATCAGGTCGACCATCTCGCGCTGTTCGGGGCTCAATTCCGTGCGGCGCAGGGAATCGACGATCCCGATGACCCCGTTCAGCGGGGTGCGGATCTCATGGCTCATATTGGCCAGGAAATCGGACTTGGCCCGGCTGGCTGCCTCGGCCGCGGTCTTGGCCTCGATCAAGGCCTGATCGGCTGCGACCCGGTCGGTGACTTCGCGGGCCACGCCGTAGATCCGGTCGTCGAACCGGTGGGCGCGCCATTCCAGGGTGCGATAGCCGCCGTTTCGGTGCCGGTAGCGGTTGACCTGGCCCAGGACGGGATCGCCGGCCACGCGGTTTTCCACCTCGACCACGCTCTCTCGCGTCGCCGGCAGGTCATCCGGGTGGACCAGACGCAGCAATTGCGTCCCTTCCAGCTCCTCGGCGCGCCAGCCGAGATGGGTTTCCCACGACCTGCTGACCTTCAGGATCGTGCCGTCCAGGTCGCGGATGACCAGCATGTCCAGGGTGACGTCGAAGAACGTCGACAGTTCGGCGCCGGCCACAGGGCGCGTCTGAGGCGCGAACACCGCCATCATTCCATCCATGCAGCCCCCCTCACGCGACTCAACCCTGACCAGCGTCAGAATACAGCTTCAACGTTAAGAGCGCATGTCGGCGGCAGCGTCATTTTCGACCACTCCGAAGACACGGACGAAACTTGTCTTCAGCGCCGCATCCGCTTCGTCCATCGTCCCGGGCACGCCCAGGTCCCGCAGACTGGTCACCCCGTGCTCGGCGATTCCGCATGGCACAATGCCGCTGAAATGATCCAGATCGGGCTCGACGTTCAGGCTGATGCCGTGGAAGCTGACCCATTTCCTGACCTTGACGCCGATCGCGGCGATCTTGGCCTCTCCGCTTGTCATCCGCGAAGACGGGGAGCGGCTATCAGGGACGACCCAGACCCCGACCCGTCCCTCGCGCACATCGGCCGCGACGCCGAGCTCGCCGAGCGCCCCGATCAGCCATTGCTCCAGACCGCGCACGAAGCCGCGCACGTCCCTGCCCCGCTGGTTCAGGTCCAGCATGACATAGGCCACCCTCTGGCCCGGCCCATGATAGGTGAACTGCCCGCCCCGCCCCGTCCGGTGGACCGGGAAGCGCCCGACATCGATCAGGTCGTCGTCCTTCGCCGAAACGCCCGCCGTATAGAGCGGCGGATGCTCGAGCAGCCAGACCCGCTCGGCCGCCTCGCCGGCTGCGATCAGGGTGACGCGGGCCTCCATCTCGGCGACAGCGTCCTCGTAGGGAACATAGCCGGGCTCGATCACCCATTCGACGGGACGACCGTCGGGGCGGATCAGCGAGGAAACGGCGGCGCTTAACGGCTCGGCAAGCATGATGGCCTCAATGTGAGCGTGAGGGCCGCCAATGCAAGTTCCGCCGCCAGTACCCTCCAGCGTATCCGGAGATCCCTTGAGCCAGATCGAAGCCGTCGATGTCGAGCTGTCCATCGTGCTGGGCCGCTCCGTGCTGCCTATGTCCCAGCTCCTGAAGATGGGCCGTGGCGCCGTGATTCCGCTCGACGCCTCCGAACACGACGAGGTCTGGATCCTCGCCAACAACCACCCCGTCGCCCGCGGCCAGATCGAAATTCGCGAAGACCGGATCGCCATCACCGTCACCCGCCCCGCCGACCTCTACGACTTCATGGCCGGCTCGGCCTAGACGCCGCTTTATCTCTCCGCTATCAGCCCCCCTCCGATGCGAGCGGTCGTGGCGGAATTGGTAGACGCGCAGCGTTGAGGTCGCTGTGGGGCAACCCGTGGAAGTTCGAGTCTTCTCGACCGCACCATCAGACTAGGGACTAAGAATCCGGCACTACCAGGCTGATTCACATCGAGAGAGGGAGGCCCCCGCGTGAGCGAACGAACCGCCACTCTCGATCCCGACGTCAACGAAGACCACGAGGCGCTGGACGAGGACTATGTCCTGACAGCGTCCTTCGTGGAGAAGGTGGTCGATGCCGCCGACGACGGCGACGGGATACGGCTGCGTTCCCTGCTGGAAGACCTGCACCCCGCAGACGTCGCGGACCTGATGGGTTTCCTGACCGCCGAGCATCGTGGCGTCGTGGTCCTGTGGCTGCCGCCCGAACTGCTGGCCGAGACCTTGCCGGAGCTCGACGACGGCATCCGCGAAGAGGTGCTGGAACGCGTCGCCCCGGGCACGCTGGCCGAAGCGCTGCAGGAACTGGATTCCGACGACGCCGCCGCCGTTGTCGAGGACCTGGAGGATGACCAGCGCGAGAAGGTGCTGGCCGCCATGCCGGCGACCGACCGCGCCGCGATCGAAAGCTCGCTGGGCTATGCGGAGGACTCCGCCGGCCGCCTGATGCAGCGCGAGGTCATGGCCGCACCCCTGTTCTGGAGCGTCGGCGACACCATCGATCACGTCCGGGCCCAGGGTGAGGACCTGCCCGAGCTGTTCTTCGACATCTATGTCGTCGATCCGCTTAACCGCCCGGTCGGCGGCATCCCCATCAGCGGCCTGTTGCGCGCCGCGCGGACCGTGAAGCTGTCGGACCTGATGGAGTCGGTGAACGCCATCGCCGCCGACACCGACCAGGAAGAGGTCGCCTATGTCTTCGAGAAATATCACCTGATCTCGGCGCCGGTCGTCGATGCGGCTGGCCGTCTGGTCGGTCAGATCACCGTCGATGACATCGTCAACATCATCCAGGAAGAGAACCGCGAGGACATCCTCCGCCTCGCCGGTGTTCAGGACGAGGATCGCGGGTCTTCCGTCACCGAGATCGTGCGCGGCCGCGTGCCCTGGCTGGCCATCAACCTGATCACCGCCGTCATCGGCGCCAGCGTCATCGGCTGGTTCGAAGGCACCATCCAGCAGATCGTCGCCCTGGCCATTCTCATGCCGATCGTCTCGGCCATCGGGGGTAACGCAGGGACGCAGGCGCTGACGGTGACCGTACGGGCCTTGGCGACGCGCGAACTGAACAGCTCGAACGCGCCCAGGACCTTCATGCGCGAACTGGTCGTGGGCCTGGCCAACGGCTTGATCCTCGCCCCGCTGATCGGCCTGGCCACGGCGCTATGGTTCCGGGACGAGGACTGGAAGATCGGACTGGTCATCGGCACGGCCATGGTGCTGAACCTGGTCGTCGCCGCGACTGTCGGAGTCCTGACGCCATTGACCCTGTCCAAGCTGAAGTTCGACCCGGCTGTCTCGTCCGCCGTTTTCGTCACGGCGACGACCGATTTCTTCGGGTTCCTGATCTTCCTGGGCCTCGCGACCATCGTCCTGTTGTAAGAACGAAGTCGAACGGCGCGACCCTTGCTCCCTCCCCCGTGGGGCGACCGCGCCCTGTCTCGATTTGGGTCATTACCGGTGTCCGACGCAGCCAGGCAGAATCTCAAGGTCTCCCGCGAGGGGATCGTGCTGATCAAGAGTTTCGAGGGTTTCCGGCCCCGGGCGATCCAGCGCGCCGAAGGCGGCTGGATCATCGGCTACGGCCACACCCTGTCAGCCCGCGAGGGCGCCTCGGTGTCGGAATCCGACGCCGAACTGCTGCTGCGCTACGACCTCCTGCCCGTCGAGGCGTCGGTCAATGAGGCTGTCCCCGGCGACCTGAACCAGCATCAGTTCGACGCCCTCGTGAGCTTCGCCTTCTCGGTCGGCGTCGATCGTTTCGCCGGTTCCGACGTCCGCCAGCGGCTCAACGCCGGCGCGCCCGGCGAGGCTGCTGACGCCATGATGGGCTGGCCCGAGCCCGCCCTGCCGGAGACCGCCCTGCGCCGCCGCGCCGCCGAGCGTGCCCTGTTCGTGGCCAACCCTTTGACGCCGGTCGCTCTGTCCGACCTGCTGTCCGCCCCCCTGCCTCTTCCCGCCATCGTCGTTCCCTTCGACGAGCCGAAGGTCGAGTCCCGGACCGAAGCCCTGAGCGGACCCGAGCCGGTCCCGGGCGCCGGCGGGGACGTCTCCGCTCCGGTCGACCCGCGGGCCGCCGCCGTCGCCGCCCTGCTGGGCGAATCGACCGCGCGCATTGTCGAGACCGATGCGCCGCCGGCGCCCTCCAACGACAACCCTTCGGCCGCTGATCCGCCCGAGACGGATGCCGTCTCGCCGGAGCCGACTGGTGAGCCGCCGAGCGACGAACAACTGGCTCCCGAACCGGATATCGAAACCGCTCCCAAGGTCGAGACCGGGACCGCCCCGGAGCCGACGTCCACCCCCGCGCCGGTCGTCGATACCGTGATCCTGAACGCGACCCGTTACGCGCCCTACAGCTCCGTGATGATCGGCCCCCTGCCCTTCCTGCAGGCGGCGACGGTCCGCGAGGAACCCACCGGGCCCGAGGTCCGCAAGACCGAGCCTGCGGTCGAAACGACCGTGCCCGAGGCTGTAGAGACCGCACCCTACAACGATCAAATCGCGGCGATCGCCGAGTTGTCGGCTGTTCCGGTCGAAACCGTCGTCGTCAATCCGGCCCCGGTCGCCGAACTGGTGCTGACCCCGCTGGAGGATGCGCTCGAACCCGCCATGGAACGTCCCCTGTGGACGCCCGAGCAACGCGGCGCACCTGACGCCTCGGATAGCAATCTGTTCGGCGACGACCTGACCCTGACCCATGGCGGCGGCTCGATCATGCGCCACGAAATCGAGATGGAGGCTCCGGCCCGTTTCGACTGGAGCGAGACCGGCCCCTTCATCTTCATGGGCGGCGTGGGCCTGGTCTCGTTCGGCGCCTCAATGGCGGCCTTCCGCCGCGCGGCGGAACAGTCCGGCGGCAACGAACTGACCCTGATCGGCTGGGTCCTGGCCCTGATCGGCCTGGCTTGCGTCGGCGTGTCGTCGATCAACCTCTACCGTCGCTTCGGTCTGCCCGGCGGGGACTGAGACCCCCTCCCCACCCCGGTAGGGATCGTGCTACGCCGCTCGCCATGAGCATTCCGAACGCACCCCAATCAATGGAATTCGGCCTCGGCGAGAACGCCGACATGATCCGCGAGACCACGGCCCGCTGGGCCGCCGACCGCCTGGCCCCTAGGGCCGCCGAGATTGACGAGACCAACACCTTCGCCCGCGACCTGTGGCCCGAGATGGGCGAGCTGGGTCTGCACGGTATCACCGTTCCCGAAGAGGACGGCGGCCTCGGCATGGGCTACCTCGAGCACGTCGTGGCGATGGAAGAAGTCTCCCGCGCCTCCGCCTCGATCGGCCTCAGCTACGGGGCCCACTCCAACCTCTGTGTCAACCAGATCCGCCGCTGGGGCAGCGACGCGCAGAAGCGCAGATACCTGCCCAAGCTGATCAGCGGCAAACACGTCGGCTCCCTGGCCATGTCCGAGGCCGGATCGGGCTCCGACGTCATGTCGATGCGCACCCAGGCCCGTAAGGACGGCGATCGCTACGTCCTCAACGGCACGAAATTCTGGATCACCAACGCCCCGCACGCCGAGACGCTCGTCGTCTACGCCCGTACCGGCGAGGGCAATGGCGGCGTCACCGCCTTCCTGATCGAGAAGGGCATGAAAGGCTTCAGCGTCTCCAAGAAGCTGGACAAGATGGGCATGCGCGGCTCGGACACCGCCGAACTGGTGTTCGAGGACTGCGAGGTCCCGGAAGAGAATGTCATGGGCCCCGTCGGCGGCGGCGCCGGCGTGCTGATGAGCGGCCTGGACTACGAGCGGGCGGTGCTGGCGGCGGGTCCGCTGGGCATCATGCAGGCGGCGCTGGACGTCGTCCTGCCCTACGTTCGCGAGCGGAAACAGTTCGGCAAGGCCATCGGCTCCTTCCAGCTGATGCAGGCCAAGGTGGCCGACATGTATGTCGCCCTGAACTCGGCCAGAACCTATGTCTACGCCGTCGCCAGGGCTTGCGACGCCGGCAAGACCACCCGCTATGACGCCGCCGGCGCCATCCTCCTCGCCTCCGAGAACGCGGTGAAGGTCTCGCTGGAGGCCGTCCAGGCCCTCGGCGGCGCCGGCTACACCAAGGAATGGCCCGTCGAGCGGCTGGTCCGCGACGCGAAGCTGTACGACATCGGCGCCGGCACCAACGAGATCCGGCGGTTCCTGATCGGACGGGAGCTGCTGGGGTCGTAAGTTGCGCGCAAACTTTGGCAAGCCTTTAGTTCGCAAGTGGCAAACCTCGACCAGTATCTCTCACGCAGGCGCGGCAGGCAGGCCGAGCTTGCAAGACGATTGGGGCTCGGCGCTGGAACCCTCAGTTCTATTCGCAGCGGCCAGCGAAGACCGTCGATTACATTGGCGAAGCGTATCGAAGACGCGACCAACGGCGAGGTCTCGGCTGCGGCGCTTCTGGGCCTGTCAGAGATGGCCGTTGAGTTCGATCATCAGCTTGCGGCACACGATCTCGGCGACGGTCGCTGGGCGGTGAATGTCGGCCCGGGCGGATCTGCCGTCCTGACGCCTCAGCTGGTTCACGAGCTGGGCTTCGCATCCGGCGATCAACTCGTTTTCGTGAAGACAGCGGGATCGGTGAACGTAACATCCGCGTCCGACGCCCTCGCCCGTGCTCGCAAGATGTTCGCACAACGCGTACCGGCCGACATGGATGTCGTTGGAAAGTTCATCGCCGATCGGCGCGCCGAACCCGCGCGTGAATAGGGCGGTCATCGACGCCTCGGTGGTGCTGGCGGCATTGAAGGGCGAAACGGGCGGTGAGCGGTTGGCGGATCTGCGCGCCGGCCGGCTGATCAGCTCGGTCAATCTGACAGAAGTGGGAACCCGATTGCTCGACCTTGAGTTTTCGGACCGGCAGGCCCTCTCAATGGTCGAGGCGCTCGGGCTGACCGTAGTCCCATTCGACGCACAGACGGCTGTCCGCGCCGGACTGTTGCGGGAGAAGACGAGGACCGCAGGTCTGCCGCTGGGAGACCGCGCCTGTCTGGCTCTGGCCGCCACCTTGTCACTGCCGGTTCTTACGGCCGATCGAAACTGGGACCGGGTGTCGGCGGACGTCGAGGTCCACCAGATCCGCTAGGCGGGAACCTCCCTTGCTGGCGTCGACTTCCTTCCGGGGAAGAAGACGCACTCATCCCCGCCAAATCCGCAGCCCGGCAAACGGCCGCCGGCGCAGCCCTGTCGGCCAGGCGCCGCAATTGATCCGCTCGAAACCGTCGCCTTCGGGCTCTAAGGTCGCCTCATGAGCCTGACGGAGACCTCGACCGGCCGCCCCCGCCGCTTCTCCGATACGCTGGAGCGGATGGGCGCGCACGGCGGAGAGAGGCTGCATCTCGGCGAGATCGTCGAGGCGTTCGGCGAACGGGCCTTCGGCGCCGTCATGCTGCTGTTCGCCATCGTCAACATGCTGCCCTGGCCGCCCGGCGGCACGACACTGACCGGTGCGCCCCTGCTGTTCCTGTCCGCAGAGCTGGCCTGGGGCCGGGACAGGCTGTGGCTGCCCCGATGGCTCGGAGGGGCGTCGGTCAAGCGGGACAGGTTCCGCACCCTCAGTGGCCGGCTGATGAAGATCATCCGCTTCTCGGAGGCCCTGTCGCGGCCGCGTCTGTATTTCCTGACCGGGCGTCTGGGTCAGGGCCTGATCGGCCTCGCCTGCCTGTGCCTGTCCGCCATACTCGTCCTGCCCGTCTTTGGAGGAAACCTGATCCCGGCCGTGGCGATCGGCTTCTTCTCTCTCGGCATCATGCAGCGGGACGGCCTGGCGGTACTGCTGGGCTGGATCATGACAGGCGTCACGGTGGCCGTCCTCATCCTCGCCTGGACCCTTGTCGTCGCAGGCTTCACCGCCGGGTTCGATTGGTTCGGTCGGATCGTCTAGTTCTTTCGGAATGTTAAGTGGCGGTTCGTCGCCTGCGTGCATAGATCGTCATAACCCCTCGCCGAGCCCATCTCTGATGCCCGACTACGATTTTCAGAGCGACCACCGGCCCTTCTCCCGGGTGCTCGACGACATCGGGGCCAAGGACGATCCGAAGCTCTATCTCGGCGAGCTGGTGAACGCCTTCGGAGAGCGGGGCTTCGGTGCCCTGATGGTCTTCTTCGGCCTGATCAACGCCATCGCCTCCCCCATCCCCGGCTCGACCACGATCCTTGGCGCGCCCATGCTGCTGATCTGCCTGCAGCTGGTCATTCGCCGCGATCAGCTCTGGATGCCCCGATGGGCGCTGAAATCCAGCCTGCCGCGTGAGAACTATCGCGCCACCATCGGCAAGGTGCGCAAGCCGCTCCAGTTCGTGGAGAGACTGTCCAGACCGAGGCTCGATTTCATGAGCAGCGAAATCGCCGAGGTCGTGATCGGGGTCGTCACGACCTTGCTGACTCTCATCGTCATGCTACCGATCTTCGGCGGCAACCTGTTCCCGTCCCTGTTCGTGGCCCTGTTCGGCTTCGGCCTGATGCAGCGTGACGGGGTCCTGATCGGCGTCGCCTGGCTGGGCGTCGCCGGCTTCTGCATCTTCGTCTGGGCCGCCTGGGAGCTGATCTCCCGCCTGTTCCTCGCCAGCGCCGGCTGGTTCCTGAGCGTGGGCCACGGGGTCCAGGGGCTCTTCTCCTAGCTCAGGCAGCGAGACGCCGCGCGTCGAGCGGTAGAGCGACACAGGCAAACAAAAAGGCCCGCCGGACGAATCCGGCGGGCCTCATTGTCTGACCGCGTTACGGTCGGACCTTAGCAGCCTGAAAGGATCAGGCCCGGACCTCGCAAGAGGACCAAGCTTCGGTCACCGTACGGGTTTGGGACAATGAGATCACTTGATCACCTCCTTTCGACTGTTGAACAGGGAGGTTGAAGGTAGGGGTGGTTCGGAGCTTTCGCAAAGCCCCCCTCCGCATTTCGTGATCGCCACGCTCAAGCAGCGAGAGACGACCCAACCCACGCTCGATCAGTGAGGCTCGCCAAGCCGGGCGATGGCGCTCCGAAAAGCAAAACGCCGGGGAGCGAAATCCCCGGCGTCCTGTACGCTTACTCAGCTTCTGAACAGCGACAGCAGGATTTGAGGCGCCTGGTTGGCGATGCCCAGCGCCTGGACCCCGAGTTGCTGCTTCGTCTGCAGCGACTGGAGCTTGGCGCTTTCCTTCGCCAGGTCGGCATCCACCAGATTGCCCACCCCGGATTCCAGTGCGTCCGTCAGTTTCCCGACGAAGGTGCGGTGGGTCTCCAGAGCCTTCGACTTGGTGCCCAGACGCGCGAGCGCGGAGGACACGTTGTCGATCGAGGCGTTCACCAGACCCAGAGCCGTGGCGGCCAGGGTCGAGGTGCCGATGGTCGTGGTCGTCGCAACGGTGACGTTCGTCGAACCCAGCGACAGCACCTCGGGGGTGACAGTCAGCGAGCTCGTGCCCGCCGCGTTGGCCAGAGCCTGGAAGCCGGTCGCGCCGGTCTTCAAGAGGTTGATCCCGTTGAAGTCGGCGTTTCCGGCAACCGTGTTGATCTGGTCGCGGATGGACTTGAAGTCCTCGTTCAGCGCCTTCCTTGATGCCGTCGTCAGCGACTTGTCAGTCGCCGCCAGTGCCTTCTCCTTCAGTTGCAGCAAGAGATCCGAGATGCTCTCGCCGGCCGCCAGTCCCACGTCCACCGCCGATATGCCGCGGTCGAGCGAGGATTTCACCGCCCCCAGGGCGCCGATGTCGGCCCGTTGACCCTGGGCGATCGCCCAGATGGCCCCGTTGTCCTTGGCGCTGGAGACCTTTTTCCCGGTGTTAATCCGGGTCTGGGTCATCGCCAGATCGGCGTTGGTGGCGTTCAGGTTCTGCAGCGCGACGAGCGCGCCAAGGTTCGTATTGACCGAGTTGGCCATGGTAGAGTCCTTCCATTCTGGTCGGGGGAGCGGCCTTCTGGCCGTTGAACCGGTTCTGGTCCTGCGCGCGGTCTCGCAAGGACCGCGCCGGGCCGATCAGATTGAAAGGATTGGGAAAGTTATCCGGCCTTCGCGGCGCCCGGCAATTTCCCGCCAGTCAGCGCCCTACTTTGCCGACCCGAACGCGTCCTGGAGCATGATCGTTTCTGGTGTACCCGCTTCGCGGGTCCGACATGAAGCGTGAATCATGCTCTCACCTGGATCTGGAGCCTTATTCACGGCATCAGAGGAATCGCGAAGCGATTCCACCTTCGCCGATCAGGCTCTAGGGCGCGGGCGTAGCCTGCGGGGCCAGGCCCTGCATGATCGAACGGTTGATATCGATCAGGGGCTCGAAATCCTCTTCGCCGCGCATGACGGCCGAGGAATGGCGGCCGACGAACAGGCTGATCGAGATGATCTGGGCCTTCAGCGGATTGTTCAGCTGGTTGTCGGAATCGGAGCAGTCGGTGGCCAGAACCGACCAGAGGCGACGGTTCCAGTCCAGGGCGTCGATGCGGGTCTTCACGTCGCTCATGTCGACGGTTGCGGCGTGCATCAGCGCGCGCGTGACCTGTCCGAACAGGCGGTATTCCATCTCGCGCGGCGTCTCGGTACGCGTCGACGCCTGGGCATAGGCCTTCAACATCAGGTCAGGCTTTCCTCGTAGTCGACGATCTTCCGCGCGCTCATCAGGGCCTTGTAGTATTCGCGCGCCATCACGTGCTTCGACGCCGCGACGCAGTCGACCATGACGGCCGGGTTGCGCGTGGCGCTCATGAACTCGGTCAGGCGGGTGACGAACTCGTCGTAGACCTTGGGTGCGGAGCTTTCGTCCAGGTACATCATCATGACCGGGAAATAGATGCGCTTGGCGGGCGTGGTGACGTCCTCCAGCTGCATGATGTCCTTCTCGCGCAGGACCGAGGCCTTGTTCTGCAGAATCAGCACGCCGCGTCGGTCGCCGTTCTGCACGACGGCTCCGTTCAGGACGAATTTCTCCCCCGGCTTCAAGGAAAGTTTCAACGGCATCGGCGCCCTCCTGCATCCGCTTGATTCCGACATAGCCGGGCGGTGACTGACGCAGGCTAAACAGCCGTAGTTAACCATGTGTTCTAGAGCGCGGCCGTATTGCCCCTTATCAGCCCTTCTCCCGCGCCGAGACCCGCCATGCCCGTCGTCGATCCCTCGCCCTCCGAACTGGCCCTGGGTCATATGCCGATGGCCCAGGGATCGGCCGGCGACGCCGCCTCCCCCGCCGCGATCAGGCGCCTGTCGCACGCGCTCGCCGACCGCAAGGGATCCACCCTCAAGGCTCAGAAGAAGACGATCGAATCGCTGAAGGCGGCCCTCGCCTCGATCCGGGTCGGCGACTATGACGCCGGCGCGCGCCGCTGCCTGGCGATCCTCCAGACGGATGAAAGGAACGGTCTGGCCTGGCACGTCCTGGCGATCTGCCGTGAGAAGGCCGGTCACCTGTCCGAAGCGCTGAACGCCTACGACGCGGCGCTCCGCATCCGGCCCGAGGATGCGAACATCGCCCACGATCTGGCCCGCCTCGCCCAGCGTCTCGGCCACCTCGACATCGCAGAGAAGCTGCTGCGGAAATTCCTGCTGATCGAACCCGGCCATATCGAGGGCACCAACAACCTGGCCTGCGTCCTGCGCGACCAGAAACGCTACCAGGAAGCCATCGACGCCCTGCGAGAACTGATCCAGATCGAGCAGACCAATCCGACGCTGTGGAACACGCTCGGTACGGTCCTCAGCGACCAGGGCCAGATGAAGGAATCCCTGACCTTCTTCGATGAGGCGCTGCGGATCGACCCGGCCTTCGCCAAGGCGCGCTACAATCGCGCCAACGTCCTCCAGCCACTGGGTCGGCCTGCAGAGGCTCTGGACGATCTGGATGAAGCCCTGAAGGGCGCCGAGACCCCCTACGAGCACGCCATGATGCGGATGGCGCGGGCCATGACCCTGATGGGCCTGGGCCGGCTCAAGGAGGGGTTCGACGCCTACGAAGTCCGGCTGGATCCGGAAATGCCCGAGGCGATGCACGTCGTGGTGGATGCTGCACGGTGGGATCCGGAGACCGAGGACATTCGCGGCAAGCGGCTTCTTGTTGTTGGCGAACAGGGCATCGCCGACGAGATGGTGTTCGGGACCTGCCTGCCCGACGTGATCGAAGCGGTCGGCCCGGAGGGCAAGGTCTTCATCGCCGTCGAACCCCGCCTGGTCGATCTATACCAGCGCTCCCTCCCGACCGCCGTGGTCGGCGGGCACCGGGCGGTACGGATCGAGGGCCGCCTGACCCGCTACTGCCCCTTCATGGAGGAGGTCGCGGAGACTGACGGCAAGGCCGACTGCTGGACACCGATGGCCAGCCTCAGCGCCGTCTATCGCCAGAGCCTGGCCGCCTTCCCGGACCGCGACGGCTATCTGACGCCCGACCCCGCGCGGGTTGCCCACTGGAAGAGCGAACTGGAAGCGCTTGGCCCGGGCCTGAAGATCGGCCTGCACTGGAAGAGCCTCGTTCTCACCGGCGTGCGCGCCCGCTACTTCTCCAGCTTCGAGCGCTGGGAGCCGGTCCTGACCACGCCCGGCTGCGTCATGGTCAACCTGCAGTGCGGTGACGTGACCGAGGATCTCGCCGCCGCCGAAGCCGCCGGGGTGAAGATCTGGACCCCGCCGATCAATCTGAAGGACGACCTGGACGACCTTGCCGCCCTATCCAACGCGCTGGACCTCGTCATCGGTCCCGGCATCGCCGGCACCAACCTGGCGGCGGCGACCGGAGCGCGGACCTGGCTGATCCATGCTGCGGACGACTGGCACCTGCTGAACACAGACCGCTACCCCTTCTATCCGCGCGTCCGCACCTTCGCGACCGGCGGCTTCGATGGCTGGCCGAGGGCGATCGCGGCAGTGCGGGCGGCGCTGGAGGCAGAGGTGGGCTGACCTCCTGCCCTTTCCCATGGGGAAGAGGGAGCTCACGTAACGTAACTGGATTTTCGTGCCTCCCCGCCTTCGCGCTCATGCACGGTTTTTAATGACGACAAGGCAATACCCATCAACGGATCGTCCGAATTCGTCTCTGAAAACAACCCCCGGCTCAATTTAGAGCCTTTATCGCAGGCTCCCCTCAAACCTGTCGTACACTATCCCCCAAACAGTCTTTGACAATCCGTAACGCCGTCCGGACCGCCAATTCCGGTAATCCTGTCCGCCGGGCAGACCGACTGGCCGCAAGCCTCTGATTTCCCTCACCAGACCAGTCGTTTCGTCCGTTTCGTCATCCTGAAATTCGTCCAGACTCTCCGGACGGAACGCACGGCAAAGCCACGGCGTTGATCTCTCACACAGGGAGGCGGCCATGCCAGATTTGGACGATCAGGATCAGTCCGAAGTCTTCGACGAAGACAACAACGACGCCTCGGAGACCGGCGGCGTCACCAACGAGTTCAAGACGTTCGAGGAAATGCCAGAAGTGCTCGACGTCACCTTCGCCGATGGCGACGCGGACGAGGAGGAGTTCGACGAGGACGATCAGAATCTCGAGGACGCGCTCGGCGCCGATGGGGTCGACCCTGAGGCGGACGCCCAGTACGGCGCCGACGGAACCCGTATCAATGAGACGGACCTCGGCGCGGACGAGCCCGGGCAGGGCGAGGTGGAGCTGGTCTATGCCGGCCTGATGGAGGACGTGCAGGGCGCGCAGGCCAGCGCAGCCCACTGGGAGGCCAGGACCCTGTCCGACGACGATATCGAGGACCTGGGCTACGGCCCTGTAGGAGACGAAAAATGACCGACGCCCCCCACGGCACCGGAAGGCCGCGCGATCCCGACCTTGATACCGACACCCCGCACGCCCGCTCCGCAGAGCGTCTGGAAGGCAAGCCCGACCAGTTGAACGAGAAAAACGGCGACGCCGAAGATCGCCAGGAAGCCCTCCTCGACGAAGGCGTGGAAGAAACCTTCCCGGCCAGCGACCCGGTCTCGGCCAAACGGATCAACTGAAACTGATCGTTGTTAACCGGCCGCGCCATCGGCTAGTCGTGGTCCGAACCCACGGAGCATCCGATGACGCGGCCGACCGACCGGTTCGAGGGCACCTCGAACTATATCGCCACCCAGGACCTCAAGATCGCGGTCAACGCCGCCGTCGCCCTCGAACGGCCCCTGTTGATCAAGGGCGAGCCCGGCACCGGCAAGACCGTCCTCGCCTACGAGATGGCCAGGGCGTTGAACGCCCCGCTGATCACCTGGCACATCAAATCGACGACCAAGGCCCACAACGGCCTCTATGAATACGACGCCGTCAGCCGCCTCCGTGACAGCCAGCTGGGCGAGGAACGGGTCCACGACGTCCGCAACTACCTGAAGCCTGGCAAGCTGTGGGAGGCCTTCACCTCCCCCGTCCGCCCGATCCTGTTGATCGACGAGATCGACAAGGCCGACATCGAGTTCCCCAACGACCTGCTGCAGGAACTCGACCGGATGGAGTTCTTCGTCCAGGAGACGGGCGAGACCATCCGCGCCGAGGTCCGGCCGATCGTGGTCATCACCTCGAACAACGAGAAGGAACTGCCCGACGCCTTCCTGCGCCGCTGCTTCTTCCACTACATCCGCTTCCCCGACGACGAGACGATGAAGGCGATCATCGCGGTGCACTTCCCCGGCATCAAACCCCGGCTGGTGTCCGAGGCGCTGAAGACCTTCTACGAGATCCGCGACACGCCCGGCCTGAAGAAGAAGCCGTCGACCTCCGAACTGCTGGACTGGCTGAAGCTGTTGATGGTCGACGACGTCCAGCTCGAGACCCTGCGCGAGACCAGCCCCAACAAGCTGATCCCGCCGCTTCACGGCGCCCTGCTGAAGAACGAACAGGATGTGCATCTGTTCGAGCGGCTGGCCTTCCTCAATCGTCGCGAAGGCTCACGTCCCGGCGCTTGAGATACGGCCCATTCCTGACATGTGACGAACAGATATCGTCAGATCGATTACCGCGATTTCACTGGAATAGTGCCGGCCACTGTTCAAGATGAAGGCCTGAAGAGGAACCTGTTGATGCGACTGCTTCTCGCCACCATCTGCACCGCTAGCCTGATGACGGCAGCCTGCGACGGCGAATCCGTGCGCATCTCCACGACCACGACCGATTCCGGCCCCAAGGGGGTGCTGAAGGTCATCGACACCCTTCAGTGCCCGGAGACCATCGGCGTCCTGACCCGCAAGGGGACGGCCCACGCCGGCGGCGCCACCTGCCTCTACAGCGGCCCGCGCGGCGCCGAGGTCACACTGCAACTCGTCACCCTGAGGGACCAGACCGCCGATGCGGTCCTGCAGCGCTTCGAGACGACCCTGGCCGCCGACATGCCGCACACGACCGCCGAACTTCGCGCATCCGCCGACGCGGCCCGCGCCCAGTCCGCGGCCGATGACGCCCGGGTCCAGGCCGATGTCGCGGCGGTGGCCGCTGATGTTGCGGCGGTCGAGGCGGACGCTGCCGCTTCGGCGGCCGACAGCGCCCACGTCCGCGCTCCCGGCATGGCCATTGACGCCGAGGGCGACCGCGCCCGCGTCCGTCTGCCCGGGATGAGCGTCGACGCCGAGGGCGACAAGGCCAGCGTTCGTTTCGGCGGCTTCTCCATCAACGCGGACGACAGCAGCCAGAGGGTGGACATCAGCTCGTCCGACGAGAGCGTGAGCGTCCAGGCCCACGACGACGCGGCGGAAATCCGCACCCGCGCCCCCGGCGAGGCCACGCGCCGCACCTATATGCTGACCGACCGGACGCCCGCCGACGAGGGCTGGAGGCTGGTCGGCTTTGAAGCGCGAGGCCCCGTCGGCGGTCCGATCGTCATCGCCACGGTGCGCGCCAAGGACCGCGACAGCGACGGCGTGTTCGATTCCGCCAAGGATCTGGTCGCGCTGAACGTCGGCGAATAACGCGCCCAAGCTTGATCCCGCAGTCCGGATGGGTCACCTGACCTGCCGTTCGCCGATTGGATCACCCGCCTTGGCCGTTCCGCCCTCCCCTCGTGCATCCAGGACCCCGGCGCCGCGCGCCTGGCAGCGCATGTTGTCCGGCCGCCGCCTGGACCTGCTGGATCCCTCGCCATTCGACATCGAGATCGAGGATATCGCCCACGGCCTGGCCCGCGTCGCCCGCTGGAATGGCCAGACCATCGGCGAGCACGCCTTCTCCGTCGCCCAGCACTCCTGCGTCGTCGAGGAGATCGCCGCCCACATCAAGCCGGGTCTGGAGCCCAGATGGCGGCTCGCCGCCCTGCTCCATGACGCCTCCGAATACGTCATCGGCGACATGATCTCGCCCTTCAAGGCGGCGCTCGGCGTCAGCTACAAGTCGTTCGAGGCTCGGCTGGAAGACGCCATCCACGTCCGCTTCGGCCTGCCGCCCAAGACGCCAGTCCGGATCAAGAAGCTGATCAAGAGCGCGGACAAGGCCTGCGCCTTCTTCGAGGCCACTCAGTTGGCCGGGTTCAGCGCGAAGGAAGCCCTCGGTTTCTTCGGCCCACCGCCACCCGGCTATGACCTGATCATCGATCCCCTGCCCGCTCCGGTCGCCCAGCAGCACTATCTGGAGCGCTACCGCATCCTCGCCGAGGCCGTGGGCATCCTGCCCGCCGCCGAGGCCTGGCACAGGGAATAGCGCCATGTCCTGGGGCGGCGAGCACGGGGTCCGCATCGGCCTGTCCGCCGTCGTCATGGCGCTGCGCTCGGGTCGCCTCTGCATCCTGACCACAGAGACGCCGGAGAGTGAACTGGCCCTGCCGTTCGGCCCGTTCGACCCGGCCGGGGACCGCACCTTCGAGCGGGCCCTGCGATCGTTCGTGACCGCCCAGACCGGCTTCGGCCTCGGCTTCGTCGAACAGCTCTACACCTTCGGCGACGCAGGCCGCGCCGCGCCGCGCCCCACCCCCGGTCCCGACCGCCAGCGTGAAGTCTCGGTCGGCTATCTGGCCCTGACCGCCGAGGCCGTGGACATGGCCCCGTCCGGGGCCCGCTGGATCCCGGCGCTGGAAATCTTCCCGTGGGAGGATCGCCGTGCGCCCGCCACCAAACTGACCACCGACATGGTCAACAGCTTGACGACCTGGGCCGGCGGCGATTCCCGCCGGGTCGACCGGATCGAAGCCCTGTTCGCACCGTCCGCCTCCGTCCGCTGGGACGAGACCCGCGTGCTGGAACGCTACGAACTCCTCTATGAGGCCGGTCTGGTCGCCGAGGCCGCGCGCGACCGCGACGACGCCTCCCCGCTGGACCTGTTCGACCGCCAGATGGCCTCCGATCACCGCCGCATCCTCGCCACCGGCCTGGGCCGGCTGCGCAGCAAGCTGCGGTACCGCCCGGTCCTTTTCGAACTGACCCCCGCGACCTTCACCCTGTCCGCGCTCCAGGCCGCTGCCGAGGCCGTCGTCGGCCTGAACCTGCACAAGCAGAACTTCCGCCGCGGCGTGGAACGCACCGGCCTGGTCGAGCCCACCGGCCGCCTGTCCCCTGGGACCGGAGGCCGCCCGGCCGAGCTCTTTCGCTTCACCGGCGCCGGCCCGCGCGACGGCCAGGCCCCCGGCCTCGCCCTGCCAGCCCTGCGCTAGATCCTCCACATCCGGAAAATCGTCCGCGCCCGCTTGCGGCCCGGCCCCGACCCCATTAGAGAAGCCGCTCGCTTTCGACCGAGCGTCCTACGGCCCCGCGGAGAGGTGGCAGAGTGGTCGAATGTACCGCACTCGAAATGCGGCGTGCCTTTACGGGTACCGTGGGTTCGAATCCCACCCTCTCCGCCACCGCCTATAACCCTGAAAACGCTTAATAAAATCCCCGTAAACCTGTCCGGAAAGGGCCCTGTAATACGGCCTGTTCCCTGTACTCGTCCCTAATATCCGGGGGTGATTTTCGCGCATTCCGCCCTCTTGTGGCGCGGCTGTCTCTGCGCGTCGAAGATCCGGTGGAGTTTCCCTGCTAACAGGGAAAGAACAGGGACTTTTTCAGCCTGTTTTCGGGGTCGTTTTCCGTTGGCTCCCGCGCAAACCCCCTCCCTCACTGGCGATGGAGTCATGCGATTTCAAGCAGCCGCTGCTGCAAGCAGGGAATTCCCGACAACCGAACAGGGAATGTCCGCGCCGGTATCAGGGTATTATCTGGCCGGATCAGGTAGCGGTGGCAAGCGCCTGGTGCTGGTCGTCCCAGCAGAGCGGCAGAGGCCGGTATCGCAGCGCCTCGAGCGTGAGTCCGGCGGGCTGGGTCCCGGCGATGATCGCGCCCTGGAGGTCGGGAGCGAGGAAGGCCATGCGGATCAGGATGCGCTCATAGGCGTCGTCGGGTGTCTTGGAGACGTAGCCGTGAGCATCGGTGCTAGCATCGAGAATGGCGTGGGCCTTGCGCAGTCCCCGGGCCAGGACCGGGTCGAAGCGGAACGGCAGGACGCCGCCGGCCGTGATATGGATCTTGCCGCCCCGGAACTGCATGCGGCGTCTGGCCCTCAGCCACCAGCGGCCTTCTTCGGCGATCCAGCTCTCGTCCGGATCGAGACGGGTGGCGATGGCCTCTGACATCAGTTCAGCCTGGCGCGCGGTGGGCGCCATGGTTTTAAGGTTGAAGGCGAGGTGGATGGCACGCGGGTGTATCTCGACGCGCACGATGCGATCGGCGGCGTCGTCATGGCCGGGCAGCAGACGTGCCGCCATCTGGCGGATGACGCTCTCCAGGGCGATGGCCGGGACGCGTCGGATGGCGTCCGGGCTTCCGGGCGTGGGGCGGTTCCGCTGCACGGTGGAGGAGACGTAGTAGCGGAAGATCTGGCCACTCTTGCCTCTCGCCGTGGTCGGCGTCATCGCCACCCCGTCCATGTCGAACAGTCGGCCCTTGAGCATGGCCGTGTGATCGGGCCTGGACTGGTTGAGGACGATGCGGCGGGTGCGCAGCTTGAGCTCGGCCTGGACGCGATCAAACACATCGCGCTCAACAATGGGCGCATGGTTCCCGGGATGGACCAGCGCCTTGTGCGGGATCATGCCGATGTAGGTCGGGTTCTTGAGGATGTGGCTGATCGCCCCGCGATCGAACGGCAGCCCGCCCATGGCCCGGCCCTTGGTGGTGGTCCAGGCCTTGGAGAGACGGCCCTCGGCATTCAGCTCGGCCCACAGCAGGCCAACAGACTGCAGGGCCAGGTAGCGGTCGAAGATGTGGCGGACCAGCACGGCCTCGGTCTCGTTGACCTCCAGCGCCCGGCCCTTCGGATCGTAGCCCAGCGGCGGCGTGCCGCCCATCCACATCCCCTTGGCCTTTGACTGGGCGATCTTGTCCCTGATGCGCTCGCCGGTGACCTCGCGCTCGAACTGGGCGAACGACAGCAGTACGTTCAGGGTCAGCCGTCCCATGGAGGTGGTGGTGTTGAACGACTGGGTCACCGAGACGAACGAGACCCCGTGCTGGTCGAACACCTCGACGATGCGGGCGAAGTCTCCCAGCGACCGGGTCAGGCGATCGACCTTGTAGACCACGACCACATCGATCTTTTTGGCGACGATGTCGGCCAGCAGCTGCTTCAGCCCATCGCGCTCCATGGTCCCGCCCGATATTCCGCCGTCGTCGTAGGCAGTCTTCAGGGTGGTCCACCCCTCTCCGACCTGGCTCTTAACATAGGCTTCGCAGGCGTCTCGCTGCGCGTGCAGCGAGTTGTAGTCCTGCTCCAGCCCTTCCTCAGAGGATTTTCGGGTGTAGATGGCGCAGCGCAGCTTTTCTTTAGCCACGCTTAACCGGCCCTTTCAGGCCAAAGAACAGCTGGCCGCTGCGCTTGGCGCCCGTCATGGCGAAGGCGACCGCCGACAGGTTGGTGAAGGTCTGGCCCTGCCACTGGAAGCCGCCGTCGATGGCGACGACCTGGTGGGTCACGCCGCGGAAGTCGCGGGTGATCACCGTTCCGGGCGCGACGGTGGCGCCCATGCCCCGTGGCGTCGATCCCGTCTTGATGCGCCGTCGTGTGGTCGCGTCCAGCCCACCGAACGCCTCGGCCTGGATACGCCAGGCCAGCATCAGGCTGAGCACCTCGATCGAGCGCAGGCGCGGCGGGCGACCAAACCGCGCCCGCCAGGCCGCCCGCAAGCCTTCGAGGTCCAGGGCCACAAGGCCCCGGACCTCGGCGTTAATCGCCTCGCGCTGCATCAGGCCGCGTCCGCAGCCGCAGCCGCGAGGCGGTAAACCCGGCCACCCTCGGCAGGCTCGGAGACGATGCTCAGGCCGTGCTTCTTCTTCAGCGCTCCGGCCATGGCCCCGCGCACCGAGTGCGGCTGCCAGTCGGTTGCCGCGCTGAGCTGGGATACGGTCGCGCCTTCCGGACGTCGCAACAGGCCGACGACAATGCCGAGTTTGCCGGACGGCGGCTTGGGCTTATCTGCGGACGGTCCAGGGTCGGCAGATTGCGCCGTGTCAGCCTGGCCGGTCTGGGTTTGAGGTGCAGGTACTGTCCGCCGGGCGACGCGCTTTACGCGGGGCGTCGCACTCACGGTGTTTACGGCGTGGGCGGTCTTGCCTGATGTGGTCATGGTCAGTCCTCGTCATCAGCGCGGAATGCGCCGGTACCGAGGAGAGCCCGCGTCGCGGGCCGTGACTGACCAATGCTTCGTTGCCGGCGACAGTCGAGTGGAATCTACAAATCACCGAAGGATTGAGCGGACAAGGATTAACCGACAGCATAGAGATTACTATGTCTAATAGTAGCCGATTTTGGATACTGTATTATTTGTGATATCCTACAGACCTCAGAACCCTGAGTCCAACCCGGATCGTCGGATGACGAGCCTATCCTTTCGAGGAACAGTGCCATGACTGCAGTCCACTACCCTGCGTCCCCGCCGATCATCACCCCGCGCGCACCAGCCGACCTGATCCCCTACATAAACAACGCCCGCACCCACTCGAAGAAGCAGGTGGCCCAGATCGCCGCCAGCATCACGGCCTACGGGTTCACCAACCCGGTGCTGGTGGACGAGAGTGGCAGCGTCATCGCCGGCCATGGTCGCTTGCTGGCGGCTAAATCGCTGGGGCTGGCCGAGGTCCCGACTATCGTTCTTTCCGGGCTGAGCGAGGCGCAGACCAGAGCCCTGCGCCTGGCAGACAACAAGATCGCGCTGAACGCCGGCTGGAACGTCGATGTGCTGCAAATAGAGCTTGAGGCGCTGGGCGAGCTGGAATTCGACCTGGAGCTCACCGGCTTTGCCAGTGGAGAAATCGATGTCCTGACCTCAAGCCTGCGCGACGTCGATGACGAGGTCGTGCCGTCCACGCCCGCTATCCCAGTGACCCGGCCGGGAGACGTCTGGATCCTCGGCGATCACCGCATCGCCTGTGGCGATTGTCGCGAACCCGAGGTGCTGGCTGCGGCCATGGGCGGACAGACCGCTGATGTCGCGTTCCTTGACCCTCCATATAATGTCGTCATCGACGGCAATGCCGTTGGCAAGGGACGCCACGCCGAGTTCGCCATGGCGTCCGGCGAGATGTCTCCGACGGAGTTCACCGCGTTCTTGGCCGAGGCGCTCGGGGCCTGCGTAGCCGTATCGCGCGACGGCGCCGTCCACTTCGTGTGCATGGATCACCGTCACGTGGCCGAGCTGGCCGCGGCTGGAGAGCAGGTCTATGGCGCGCGGCTGAACATCTGCGTCTGGAACAAGTCCAATGCCGGCATGGGCAGTCTTTACCGGTCCCGACATGAACTGGTGTTCGTCTATCGCGTGGGCACGTCGCCCGCGTTCAACGCCGTCGAGCTTGGCCGTCATGGGCGCAACCGCACCAATGTCTGGGACTATGCCTCCGCCAACAGCATGCGGGGGTCGAGGCGAGAAGACCTGGCGCTGCATCCGACCGTCAAGCCGGTGGCCATGGTGGCCGACGCCCTGTGTGATGTGTCGAGGAAGGGAGAGCGTGTGCTGGACGCCTTCCTCGGATCCGGCACCACCCTGCTGGCGGCCGAGCGGACCGGGCGGCGATGTCATGCGGTGGAGTATGAGCCCGGTTATGTCGATGTCGCCATCGAGCGCTGGAGCGCCATGACCGGACGCTCCGCTATTCTTGAGAGCAAGGGCGCGTCATTCGAGCGGATGCGCGCCGCGCTGGAAACCGTCGGTGCCCCGACCGCCGGGAGCGAGGCGGTCTCGCATGGCTGAGGATGGAATGGACGACCCGGTCGGCTACGGCCGCCCTCCCCGCGCCAGCCGCTTTGCACCTGGCGTCTCCGGCAACCCTTCGGGCCGCCCACGCGGCACGGTGGCGATCCGCTCGAGCCTCGACAAGGTCCTATCGCGCAAGGTCAGCGTTCGCCTCGACGGCAAACGACGCCGGGTGCCGGCGACCGAGGCGGTGCTGCTGCAGCTGTCCAACAAGGCGATGGGCGGCGACCCGCAATCCATCCGCGACTACCTGCGGATCGCCATGAGCCATGGCCAGGACACCGAAGAGGCGGAAGCCTTTGATCAGGACCGGCTGTCACCCTTCGTCGATGCCCATGCCATCGTCATGGGATTGCTGGCCATGGGTCTGGTCCAGCGATCCGACAGCGGACGACTGAAGCTCGACCCCGCCGTCATCACCGACGCCTCCGCCACGGCTGATCATGCAGCCCTGGTCCTGCGCCGGCACTTCGTCATCGGCGCGCCGGATACTGCGGAATGACCCTGGCCTTGCCCCACCGGCATCCGCCAGGCCTGGGCCGGGCCCTGGATGCAGCGGCACGCCGACAGACCCTCCTACTCGGCCGCGTCATAGACGCCGAGGTTCGGGACCGCTGCTCCAGCCTCTACGGCTTCATCCGCGAAGCCTGGCCAGTGCTTGAGCCCTCGACGCCGTTCGTGGGCGGCTGGGTGCTTGAGGCGCTCTGCGATCACCTCGAAGCCGTAACTGACGGGCGGATACTGCGCCTGCTGGTGACGATCCCGCCCGGGATGATGAAATCCCTCGCGGTCTCGGTGTTCTGGCCAGCTTGGGAATGGGGTCCGCTGGGGCGGCCCGGCCTGCGTTATCTGACCACCTCGTTCAGCGAGGCCAACGTCACTCGTGACGCGTTGAAGATGAGACGGCTGGTGACCAGTGACTGGTACGCCCGCCTCTGGGGCGACCACGTCATCCTGACCGGCGACCAGAATGCCAAACTCCGCTTCGAGAACACCCGCTCGGGTGTACGCGAGGGCCGCAGCTTCGGCTCGACCACCGGTGCGAGGGCCGACCGGGTGATCATCGACGATCCTCATTCCGTCGACACCGCCGAGAGCGTCACGGCCCGCGAGGCGGCGGTCACCACATTCAAGGAAGCCATCGTCGATCGCCTCAACAACCCCTCTGCCTCGGCTATCGTCGTGATCATGCAGCGGCTTCACGAGCGCGACGTCGCCGGCGCCATCCTGGCCGGGGACATGGGCTATGAGCATCTCAAACTGCCCATGGCGTTCGAGCCGGATCGTCGCTGCCGGACGAGTATCGGATTCGTCGATCCACGAAGCGAGGATGGCGAGCTGCTGTTCCCCAAACGCTTCCCTGCCGACACCGTCGAGGCGCTCAAGCGCGACAAGGGCCCTTACGCCTGGGCCTCCCAGTATCAGCAGCGGCCCGCGCCACGCGACGGCGGGATGTTCAAGCCCGAATGGTTCGACATGGTCGCTGCAGTTCCCGACGGCTGCACGTTCGTGCGCGCCTGGGACTTGGCCGCAAGCGTGGCGACCGCCGGCCGCAACCCGGACTGGACGGTCGGTCTCAAGATGGCGAAGTGCCGCCAGGGGATATTCTACATCCAGCACGCCGCTCGCATACGCGGCACTCCCATGGAGGTGCAGCGTCTGATCCTGGACATGGCCGCAGGGGACGGAAGACCGACGCGCATCGAACTGCCCCAGGACCCCGGACAGGCCGGCAAGGCCCAGGCCGGTGCCCTGATCCGGGCATTGGCCGGTTACAGCGTCCGAGCCACGCCAGTCACCGGCTCCAAGACCACCCGCGCAGAACCCGCAGCCGTCCAGGCGCAGGCGGGCAATGTAAAGCTGGTCTCTGGTTCTTGGAACACTGCCTTCCTCGACGAACTTGCCGTGTTCCCCTCAGGGGCACACGACGATCAGGTCGATGCGTTCGCCGACGCACTCAACGCCCTGGCGGGCGAGTACCGGCCGAACCTGGCAGCTTGGTGACCAAGGACTGGGATGGTTCCGATTCCAGACGGGGTGATTCAGGTACGGCTACAACAACCGGTCCCACGCATTCGTAATGCGGGGGTCAGGTGTTCGAGTCACCTAAGCGGCACCACTTCTCTCAGCAGGATCGGATGGCGTAAGCGGGCGAAAGCGCGCAAATCCCAGTCTATCCCCATTCCCAAGCTGGAGTGGTTCCAGGCTTAGTGCTCATTCGTACCGCGGGGGTCGCGTGTTCGATCCGAGCGAGCGGCACCATTGAACCGCCCCGGGTTTGCCGGAGGCCTTAACTCCTGAGAGGAAGAGGCCATGACAAGCAAGACGACGAACAAGTTCTCACCCGAGGTTCGCGAGCGAGCGGTCCGGATGGTGGTGGAT